>CAZKWF010000040.1:4217-4509 GCA_964556565.1 uncultured Candidatus Bathyarchaeia archaeon | reverse complement strand
GGCTGAGGTAGGCGATGAGTTGTGTGGGTTTGGGCATGTCGGTTCTGGGTGTGTGTTTCGGGGTATGAAGATTTAAATATTCCGTGTTTTGTCAGTTTAGAGCGTTGTGTTGCCGCCGTAGCTCAGTTCGGTAGAGCGGCTGACTCTGATAGTGAAGGTTTGTCAGAGGCTGAGGCTGTTAACCAGTTGGTCGTAGGTTCGAGTCCTACCGGCGGCGCCACAGACAAACCTACAACTCTACTTTCTCTTCAGAAAAAAACTCGAGTCCAGCTGTTCAGTAGCATACTCAAAG
>CAZKWF010000040.1:909-4207 GCA_964556565.1 uncultured Candidatus Bathyarchaeia archaeon | reverse complement strand
TTGGAGGTCTTAGCTAAGTTCCGCTACAGATAGAATACGCTCGCTTGGATAGAACAAAAGAAAAAAAGGACCTAGAATGTGTGACCGCGAGCTTGCCAACTTAATATCTTCTTCTTTGAGGTCTATTCTTAGAATAACATTCTCGGCAGTATACCGGTCTGCGACCATCAGGTTTGAAGGGAACTTCACATTCCTCTCCACACTCGGCGCAAACTGCCTTATGCATCTCTTTCTCATACATCCGCTATTTCAACTCCTATACTGTTTATCGCGAAAAAGCTCCAAAAAAACAGCTTCTCACACGTCCCTTCAGCTCAGAACACCCTAATAAGCTTATGCGCGTAAGCAACTGGGCGATGAAGGACAAAATGTGAACAGACCCTATTACCCTTTCGTTTGCCTATCGAAAACAATTTGGTTGCCATAACCTGCTTGTTTCTTCACCGGTAACCATAATAAGCAGAATGCAGACTCTCCCATGGACTGATACTGAAACAATGCCTAGAGATCCAGTTTGCGGGACGGTTTTGGACGAAAAGACGTCCAAGTTCAAAATCACCTACGGTGGAGAGACCTATCATTTTTGCAGCTTGACCTGCAAGAAGAGGTTCAAAAGGCAGCCGGCCAAGTTTGTAAAGTAAAACAGGTCTGAAAACAACCAGAACACCCACAGACAAGGCAGAAATTTTGCCAGGAAAAATCTAAACCATGTCAAGAATATTGCCCGTCTCTAAAAAAGAGGCAACTCTGAATCGGTAGCACAGCAGGAACAACAAGTTTTGCACATTCTTGAATAGTGCCTCAGAAAAAATCACAATCGATTCCTAGAAGCACAGGTCACAAAATGCTGCCTGGTCTTCAATGTCAAGGCAAGAATCCATCAGGGTCTGCCATGTGCTGGCTTCAACTCTGCTGTTGGCCAAAATATTTAAACTGTGAGTACAATTATTGCGAAGGATAATTCGGAAGGAGATGAAATTTGTGGAAAAGTTTGGAGAAGTAATTCAAGAGGCTGATTGGAAGACAGAAAAACACGTGCCCGTTATTGAATGTCCTGATGTGGTGAAGGCTGATCAGATGTTCGAAGTCAAGGTTGGATTGGGCAAAGAGATTGCTCACCCTAATACTACTGAACATCACATCCGCTGGGTGTCGCTCTTTTTCCATCCGGAGGGAGAGAAATTCCCATATCACATTGGACACTACGAATTCAACGCTCACGGCTCTTCGGTGAAAGGACCAAACACAAGCTCAGTCTACACACACCATGCCATAACAACATGGTTTAAGACAAGCAAACCAGGCGCGATTCTCGCTCTCGCACTATGCAACATACATGGACTATGGCAATCTTCAAAGAAGATTAGAATCGAATGAAACGTACCACACAACACGCTTGAACCCAACGATCAGGCGACGTCTAGCTCTTCTTCAACCCTTCGTTGCCTTTTGGGACTCCATATAATGCGCGCGGGCATTACATAAAGGTCATTGTCATCTTAGGGGATTGAAGACTTCCTTAAGAGATATCTGTTAATAACGCTATAGAATCAAAACAATCCGTGGGTTGATCTCCACTGTGATTAGGGTTCAAATCCCAGCCAACTACCACCAACCAACAATGCGCGCACGGTTCAAATTATTCGTCATAGTTCCCAATTCTGCTTATGAGGCTTTGCTCAATTGACGCTATCTCTTTGTTAGAGAAATATATAGGTTCATTCTCAATGTAATCAGAGAGACACGAATCGGTTAGTTTTCTAATCTGAAAAACTTTGCACCATTCTGGATTCTTAGATATTTTGAGGTTAATTCTGCTATTTGTGAATAAAACGACTGCATTTACGTAAAGAGCTTTTTCCTTGAACACTTCGCAATTCTTTAAAATGTCCTTGATTCTGAACATGTTTGATACTGCTTGCTGGCTTGGGTTTCCCCTTATGCCCTTCCAGCTGTAACCATCATAAGTAACAATCCCCTTGTTGTTTTTTGTCTCCATGACAAATATGCCTGTAGGTCCAACTATTATATGGTCAACGTTTCCACTGCGTTTTCCGTCCTTAAGCAACACATCATTGAATATCGAGTAATCGTCACTCAGTTTATCTGAGATATTTTTGGCAACCTTCCTTTCTCCTGTAAGTCCGCTCTTGTAGGTGCTATACGGAAGCAATATGTAAATAATGCCGAAAGCCGAGAACATGCCCATTATAAACCCCCGATTGACTTCAAATATTCCCACATCTATGTAGAAAGGCAAAAAGCGGATGGAAGTAAGCCACAAAAACGCGAAGGGAATTAGAAATAGCAGTCCTCGCTTCAAGTATTTTTTTGCTTGTTTTTCGGAGTAAGTGCCCATGGGTTTTAGTTGCCGAAGCATTAGCACGTCCTGCAGACAGGATTGATATTCAAGACAATATAGCTTTGTCTACGAGTTTTTTTGTGCGCGCACGGACTGACAGACAGGGGGAAATACACACACACGGGCGCGCGCGGGAGACACGGAGAGAGAAAAAGATTAGATTTTAATCCCACACATGCGCGCGCGCAGGAGAATTATTAAAAATCTAGAGCTTCTTTCCGCAACTGGCACAAAAATTGGAATGTGGTGGTAATGACGCACAGCAATATGGACATGTGAGAGGCTTGGACTCTTTCGGTCCCTCTGTTTTTTCAAGTGTATCAATAAATCCTTTTCCAAAGCTTTTTGTGGTACTCCAGGCTTTCTTTAGACCCTTCTCGATGACCTCTCCTATTTCCTCAGCCACATCCTCAAGTTTAACGGGTTTCCTTTTTTCCTCAACTTCTGATTCACTCAACGAGAATCCCTCATCTCACAGTCTTTACAATGAGAGCGGTTTGCCCGTGACGCCACTTATCAGTAGGATTTTTATTTCCCCTGTTTTCAGTCGCCGACAGCGGGCTTCATATATCGGTGTAGAAACTAGGGCATATTCTGTTACCTCAAATGCTTCTTCTTTAATCCTACCAGTGTCTGGGGGTCTCTTTGTCGTTCTTTTTCGAATCTTGTCCAGTATGATATCAGGTGAAATCTCAAGGTCTCTCACTCTATCGCTATCTTTTTTCAGAGCTTTCCCGGGTTCTGGCTCAGTAGGACCAGATGGCAATCTGGTTGGATCGATTTCACGTCCTGTTCTATTCAAAGCCATGTGTGACATAGCTCTATGGATTACTCGCTCTTGAGCGTCGAAGGCGATTGCTTTGTAAGGCCGTTTTAGGATTCCTTCTTTCACAGCCTCAGGTTCAAAAGACTGTCCAAACGCGATAACTTCGCTCA
>CAZKWF010000040.1:0-899 GCA_964556565.1 uncultured Candidatus Bathyarchaeia archaeon | reverse complement strand
GCTCACATCTTCGTCGATTTTGATGGTATAAGTCTTCTTCTTATAATAGTCAAGAAGGTAGTTTGCCTTTGCCACTATGAAAGGCTCGTAGAACAGCTGAACTGACTCACACTCGATCTCCTCATGCTTAGGCTTAAAGAAGCCCAGTTTTGCAAAGAACTTAGTTTTATCTTTCTCAACAATGTTTTTTACAGCTTCAAGATCGAAAGCGATTTTATGTACTATAAGCTTCCTCTCTTCTATTCTTTCCTTCATTTTTTCTTCTTTGGCAAGGGTGGACACAGTCAAGACATAATCACCACTTGTTAATGCGCGCACAACTGTAGTTGAGTTGAAAACCCTTTTAGTTTTATGAACCGGAGATAATTACCTAAAATAAGGAAACACACACACGAGCGCATTTCAAAGATATACCGACTACTTGGAAGACTTTATTACGCATCCTGAAAAAATGAAGAAAACTCCAGAAGTGAACATAGTCTCAAGGGTAATAGTGTGCGGTAAAAAAATCGTAGTTTGACAAAAAGGGAGTTTTGTGGGAGGAGTAGATCGGGAGATATCTCCGTTTGGGCTGGGTTCAAATCCGCGTGCGAAAAATTTAGATAGTATGTCCAAATGTTCCTTCATATCGGTCAGCGGTGGTTGAAATGGAAGAGCTGCATAAGGTCAAGATAACGGTTTTGAAGCGTTTCCATCCATCTGAAGTTTTCGAAGAGAGCCCTGTGACGTCGCACACGCGTGATGCATGTAGCCTGTTTAAGGATGGTCAAGAGTTCATCGTTGAGAATCTAGAAATGCCCGATGGTTTCTGCACTTCCGCTTGGGTCTCTATGTACAGTATAATTCAAGTGTTAAGTTTTGGCGGAGACCTCCCTTGGATCAAGGAAAAGGGCGTCGCC
>CAZKWF010000039.1:0-6661 GCA_964556565.1 uncultured Candidatus Bathyarchaeia archaeon | reverse complement strand
TCTCTTCTATTTCCCCTTTGGTTGCACCCCATGCCTTATTTATAAAGCTTGTCAATAGAGAACGAGGGAAAAACGGTTAAGATTAAGCAATCCTTCATTAATTGTTACTTTAAGTCCTTGATAGAGTATATATGGAAAACTAAAAAAGGGAAATCCCTGGGACGAATTCTGGGAGGCAAGTCTATGACCCCTCCCCCCTAGGTAGGGGGGTCTATAAAGAGAGAGAATGAGAAACCTTTAAAAAAAATTATAGGGGGGGTCTAAAGAGAGAGAGACACAAATAATGTGAAGAAAAACGCAATCCAAACCAACGCATCTAAAACACAACAAACCACACACAAAAACTATAATAAAGCTCATACTCGTTTCAAACGTTCTACAACCAAGCAGTCACACTTTTCACAAAAAACAGATCTCTTACAGTCAGTATCATCAATAGAATTAGAAAAAAACATGACACACAAAGGATCTTGACAATGCACTAATCCCAACGTATGCCCAACCTCATGAACAGCCTCCTTAACAGAACGCTCAATCAAAAGTCCCCTATCCGACGAATCTCCATAAAACTCAGATCTAAGTCTACACAATGATATTATAGCAACTCTTCCAGGACATTCCGCTTCTCCAAAAACAAAATTCAACCGAGGCACATAAAGATCCACATCAGTTACCCCCAAAACTCTATCAACCCCAGGTGATCCAGCATACTCCCAAATCCTCGACAAAATACCACTAGAAAGAAACTGACATCTAGCCACATTATACGCATCTCGAGGGATCACCATCAACTGCTCAAAAACTTCACAAACAGCTCCAGAAAAAACCTCACACAAACCAACTTGAACACTCCTCACAACCCCTACGTCTACACGCCCAACACGCAAAACCACTATTCTCATATCTTTCTCCCTTAAACGACGCAAGAATCCCCAGCCTTCGGCGCAACAGCCTCAAGCCCAGTTTCCTCTTTTATCCACCTCGCAAACCTTTCACAGTTACCCTCAGCCCCATGCATAACATACACAACCGGATTCCCCTCCAACCCTCTCACCACCTCTTGAAGTTCACCAGCACCACAATGAGAAGAAAAATCAAAATGCTCAACCCCTGCTTTCACCTTACGCATCTTCCCATCAATCACACACCTTCCTTTTTCAAGCAACTCACGACCAGGCGTCCCAGGAATCTGATAACTCACAAGAAAAACCGCATTACGTTGTTTCTTCCCTACTTTCTGTATATAAAAAGCAGCCGGTCCACCCTTCAGCATACCCGCAGGAGATATAATCGCACCAGGCCTTTTAGCAGCTACTCTCCGATCTTTCCACCCCCTACTCCAAGTAACAGCGTGCATCGCATTCATAAACAATTGAGGATCACGCAGATACGCTGTATGATTCATCATTATTCGATTAACCTTACGGGCCATACCATCCATCACAACAGAGTGCTCAAAATGATAAGCCGCAAACATACAAGCAACTTCTTGTGAACGCCCTACACTAAACGCGGGAACTAGAACAGTTCCCCCATCTTCCACCACTTCAGTAACTCGCGCCACAAACTCCTTTTCCAATGCTACCCTATCAGAATGCGCCGCATCAGCATAAGTGCTTTCAATGATCAACGCATCAAGCTTACCGTACTCTCTATCCGCGCCATTAAGAAGACGCGTATCCAAGGTGTTGAAATCACCAGTACAGAGCACCCTCTTCCCATTCGCTTCCACCAAAACTTGAGCGCTTCCAGGGATGTGACCTGCATCCAAAAGTTGGAAGTGGACATCTCCCAAGCTTTGATCTTCTCGATAATCAAGATGAACACAGTGTCTCATCATAGACCGTAACTCAATATATTCAAAAGGAAGGTAGTAACCTGTCAGATGTATAAGATCAGAAATCAATAGGTTAGTCAAATCAAAAGATAACGGCGTTCCATACACAGGCTTTTGCTCTTTAACGTGAAAAATCGGAATTGCACCCGAATGATCAAGGTGACAATGCGTTAAGACTACTGCATCCACCTCTTTAGGCGGAACATGCATAGGAAAACCTGGTTCATGATTTATCATAATGCCATAATCCAGCAACAACTGAGTTCTATTCGTCTTAATAGCTATCGCTGCTCGTCCAATTTCTCTTGTACCACCTAGGAACCTCATTTTCAACGAAATTGTATTCACATCCGTTTGTATGTTTGAATTATGTGTCCTTCTATTGGTTTATGAGTTTTGACTCTTAAATAATAGCTTTTTACGTAAACATGAAAGTCTACAGAAATAGTCACGCACACGCAAAACCATCAAAACTAACTCTCACAAAGCAAAGTTTACTACCAGAGCGAACGGGTGATATCCCCCGCATTCCCCTTTTTTTTGGGTTTTGAATCAGGTGAAGAACGTTGAGTAAGCAGATTATAACGTGTGAGGGCTGTGGCAGCAAATGGATTGTCATAGGCGTCGGCAATCAGATCGTAGCTAAACTCGTTGAATGCCCTTTGTGTGCAGAGAAAGAGGCTGCAGTAGAATAATTTTCTAGAGGAATCTTCTATTGTCTGAGACTCCTCCAAGCGAGAGACGTCGGCGTGTTCGACGAGTTCAAAGGGTTAAACGTGATTTTTTAACTCTTACCGATGCTATTCCGTTGACTAAGAAGGGCCAGCAGATCCTGAAGCTTTTAGGTGCCGGTAATCCTGCCAGTGTAGTGGCTAGGGCTGTTGGTTGCAGTCGTTCTAATGTGTCTTATTGGAAGGACAAGTTCCTCTCCCTTGGTGCTTTACGGTTGCAGGTTCGCGACGTCGTGCACATCTACCGTCTCACCCGCTACGGTTCAAGGATTCTCACTATAAGTGAGGGTTGTTTTCCTGAGGTTTGTGTTTTGGAGGATCATGCGGTTAAGTTTAGGGCTTTGGGGTGGGAGCGGGTGGCTTTGGATTGGAAGCGTTTGGGTAGGCCTCGTAACTGGGAGAAACTAGGCGTTAAGATTGGTAGTGTCAGGGTTGTGAGGACGAGTAAGAGTATTATTGTTCATCCTGGTCGTTTGCGGGGTTTTGATGTTGACGAGCTGCTGATGCTGTCTGGCAGAATTGTTGAACGTGTCAGGATGGTTCTAGAGAACAGGTTTGGCATGATCCTCAGCGATGTTGGGGTTCCTTTGCATCAGCCTGTTACCAGGTTCTACAGTGAAGAAGCTAGGGAGCTTGTTAAGCTGTTGGGCACTACGATTGTGAAAGATGTGGGCAGTATTGATGAGAGTCCGCCTGAAAAGGTTGCACACGAAGAGTATCATGGAAGAGACTTGGGGAAGGCTCGGCTCTTGATGCCTTTGAATGTACGTCGCCTCGACAAGCGCGTTAGCGGCCTAGACGAAAAAGTCGACAAGCTGAACAGCGAAGTACATGAACTTGTTAGTGTTCTGAAAGAAGCTTTGACGCCTAAGAACTGTTCTCCATCGCAGTTGAACGATGCGAGGTATATCACATGAAAACGATTAGTCTAGCGGCAAAAAGGTGTTTACAGGCTTTTAGAATGTTGAAAAAAGAACTGTTTTCCAGCCTTCTTTTTGTAGTAGAGACTCTTCGTAAGCTTCTTTCAAACGCCGTCAAATGCGCAGTTAAAACATCTACTCTAACAGCTTCACATTGTACAGTTTTGAATGTTGCCGATAACATAGAGGTGGAATGTTTTTAATGGAGTCAGCATCTCAGCATGTTAAAATAGAGCGTAGAAAACGTTCTCAAGCAGAGAAGAAAGGGAGGATCAAGTATGCTTTTGAGAAGATTTCGGCGATAGAACGGGACATAAACGAGATAAAACGCATACTTAGGCGTCTCTCCGAGGGTTTAGATCCTTTTCTCATCTTCGACAAAGACTTCATCATAAGCATGGCCTGTGAAGATGAGGTAGACCGATCAATCCTAGATGTCCTCCGTACTGCAGGCTCTGCAGGCATTCTACCTAAAGACATTCTACCTCAAGTTGAACACTATGGCTTAAGATATTGGCATGTCACACGCCGCATCAAACGGATAAACCGAAGACTCGAACGGAAGATAGGTAAGAAAGCATCTGAGAAACGAGGCTTAAAATGGGCCCTAACAAGCTTCATGAATGAAGCATGGAGCGCTACAGCTGAAGAATTTGTGAAGGCTCGGGAATAAAACCTTTAAATCGTCTTCGGAGAAACTATTCGTGGGAACACTTGATGTACTCTTTTCCTGCTCACATCACTGTGAAAGGAGAGAGCGTGAGTTAAATGAGTGAGTATGACCTAAAGAAATCAGAAAAGATTGGACAACTTTACCCTGTCCTTGTGGATTCAAAAGGAAATGTGATTGACGGGTTTCACAGGTTAGAAGCAGAACCGAACTGGCGAAAGGAAAAACTTCCAGAAATTGATACAGAAGAGAAACTGCTTGTTGCTAGGTGCGTGGCTAACTGGCATAGACGACAAGTTTCGAGGGAAGAGAAAGAAGAATGGATTAACGGTTTGGCGAGAGTCTACAAAAAACAAGGACTGAAAGCTAGAGGGGGGTCTTCAAGGAATGAGATACTTCAACGAATCGTAGAAGTGACAGGGCTATCTGGCCCAACCGTAAATGGATTTCTATCTGACGAATTTAAGCAAGAGCGAAAGGAATGGTTGCAGCCTCAACCGAGGGTTCCTGCCTCACAACGGATTTTCAAAGAGTTTAAGACAAAGAAGGGCGAGGAGTATGCCAAGCGTCTTGTTGAGAGGCATCGTGAGGAAGTTGAGCAAGAACTAAGACCTAGGATAGAAAGGGAAGTTCGGGAGGACATCATTGAGGAAGAGATAAAGCCGAAAGTCAGAGAAGAACTAAGCCGAGATGTTGCATTCATAAGAGAGGCGATAGAGAAAGCCCCTGAAGTTTTACCAACTCTTCCAGAGAAAACGATTGAACGTGCAAAGAAAGCGGTCAAACCCCTGATCAAGGAGATGGGAGTTAAAGAAGGTACCTTCTATACCGTAGGCGAATATGAATGTCCACACTGCAAAAGACATTATCTAATAAAATGCAACGGGAAAAGGGATTGGGTGGAATAACACTTTTCAAGGAACCGATACCTAATATTGATGGTATCATAGTTCACTTTGAAAAGACACCCTTTGACATAGTCTGTCCTCATTTTTGGGAGTTGAGATGGGCTTTTGGATGTCCCTTTGATTGCGCGTATTGTTATCTTCAAGGAACCGGAAGAGGAAACAAAAATCCAAGATACCGACCGATCAACAAGGTTATCCGGGCAATTGACAAGTTTTTCAAGCATGAATACTTCCAGAATCATCCTTCTATCTTCAATAGTGGAGAATTGTCTGATTCTCTAATGAATCCTACGAATATGAAGCAGATTGCAGACTTGTTTGAGACACAAGATAGGCACAAGCTTCTTTTGCTTACGAAATCGCATAGGGTGGGGTGGCTAGCTAATGAACCTCGGAAGCAGACCATAGCGAGTTTTAGTTTGAATGCAACTGAGATTTGGAGGAGATGGGAGAAAAGAACCTCTTCTCCACAACAGAGGATTGTTGCTGCTAAGCAACTCATTGAATCGGGGTATGAGGTAAGACTTAGAATAGACCCAATCTTTCCAATAAGAAACTGGAAGAGCCACTATGAAGACCTTATCTATTCTATGCTCTCCGAATTACCTTCAAATCCAGATAGAATCACTTTGGGAACACCAAGAGGATTAGCGAAAACTCTCATGTTTGCGAAAGACAAGTCTTGGGAGAAAATAGCTTTCACAGATAAACCCGATCGTACTGGGTGGGGTAAAAAATCACCCGCCTCGTTAAGGAAAGAGATTTACACTTTCTTCTATGATAAGCTGGGCAGCCTTGGATTTGACAAATCAAGGATTGCGATGTGTAAAGAAACAAGATCAATGTGGAAAGACTTGGGGCTGAATACGGATTATTGTAGATGTAACTGTGTTTGGTGAAATCTGAGGAAGATGAAGTACAAATGGTCAGCAAATATGAATGGCTCAAACCAAGAGTCGAAAAACTTGTAGAAATAGCCAAACCGCACAAGTCAATCTGTTCAGATGTATTCTATGACACTGGAGCTTGGAGCATCATAAAGCTTTTGGCACTTCTTCGTTTCGTCAATATTTACACTAAAATCATCAAGGCACCTCGGCAAGCTAGAATTTTTCGTAATATGTATTACATTGATCTCTTAGCTGGAAATGGGCTTTGCAGAATCGGCTCAAAGGGAGATGTTGTTGCTGGCTCTGCGTTAATCGCTTGTACAGAATGTTATCATTCCTTTGACAAGTATTTTTTCGTGGAGAAAGACCTTAAACATGCGGAGGCTCTTGAAGCGAGAATTGGAACTGTTACACCAAACTTCAAGGTTTTTAACTGTGACTGTAACAATTGCATCGAAGAAATCATGGGAGAGATAGGTGAAAGAGACCATTACTTAGCATTTGTTGACTGTGAGGGATTGGATGTCTCGTGGGCGACAATGCAAATCTTGTTCGCTAAAAAGGGGGATGTGCTTTTCAATTTCCAGACACAGAACACAAGCAGGCTCCCAACAAAAGTCAAGAACAAGTCTGTCGGGTGGAAAGCATTAACGAAAAGACAGAATTGGTTTTTCGGAGACGATAGATGGAAGGACTGCCAAGGAC
>CAZKWF010000038.1:0-10110 GCA_964556565.1 uncultured Candidatus Bathyarchaeia archaeon | reverse complement strand
TGAGAACAAAGTGAAGAAACTACCCATAGTAGAGGGAAACCGATTAGCAGGTCTAGTTACCTTAACCGACATAGCTAGAGCTACAAGTGTTGACAAAAAAACCTTAGAACTAATTGAAGCACTGTCAAACATGCACATGATCTAGTAAGCCCATGCTGTTTGCATGCACAATTCCGTAAGAGTTTTCCGCAAATCCTCTTTTTAAGGCGTCATCACATTTCCATGGTGTTTTTCCCAGAAATTCCTTATTTGTTCAGCGCAGTCGATTGGGCTTCCCACATTTTTCATCTCCTTCTGGAAGTAGCTTGGGAGTTGCTGTTTGATGCTTGGGCGAGTGACGCGCTCATCTAAGATCACTATACAACCTTTATCACTAGATGATCGGTGGACTCGCCCACAAGTTTGGATCAGGCGAAGTATTGCCGGGGTTAGGTAAGCGTAGTTTCTGCCTTCTCTTGGAAACTGACGACTGAAGTAGCCTATCAAAGCCTTTTGATAAACAGTCCAAGTTGCATAAGGCAGTCCCACAGCTACTATGCATGTTAAGAGGTTGCCTGGATAGTCTATTCCCTCGCTGAACTTTCCGCCCATAACCCCAAACAATACGTTGTCCGCAGACCTAGCTAACTGCTCCATCACCTCGCCTCTCCCAGTCTTACGTTGTTCCACGATCTCTTTTCTGTTAATTCTGATCAGTGGCAAAACGGTGTGCATCAGTTGGTAGCTGGTGAAGAAGACCGCCATGTTGCCTTCATTCGCCTTGGATATGGCTTCAACGTAGTCTTTCCACTTCTCAAGCATTTTGCTAGTCCTCTTTTCAAATCTTGACGACACATCCTTCGCGGCCAGAATCAGCCTGTTCTCAGGCGGAAATGGAGAATCAAACTCTTTAAGATAGACGTCATCGTGGTTATGAAGCATTAAGTCTCTATAGACTTTTGGAGGAGAAAGAAAACCGCTCATTAGGATGCTTCCCCGTGCTTGTTGCAGAACAGGATCTGTTATCTCTCTCCCATCGAAGCTCCTGACCTCTAAAACAATTCTATCCCTCCAGTCCCTCTGAATCAAATGAGTATACTCCGGTCCAACTTTTTCGAAGAAGTTCTTCATAAACTCACCCACCCTGTGGTTATAGCTGAAAATTCTCTCGTAGCCCAGTTCTCGTCGCGTCTCTCTCACATGATCTCCGTACTCATGAAGTGTTTCTGCGGCTTCGGAGCCAGACGCCCCACTTTGGTCAAGAAACACGTCGCTAACTTCTTGGGGGTTAAGTTGCCTAAGCTTTTCTTCTATCAAGACCTCTCGGGCGCGTTGAAAAACCCCATCATTCAATACACTCAGATACTCTTGAACTGACGGCACAACTTCATGTTCGAACGCCTCGGTTTCTCTGAGAGCCCCCTCCAACGTGTTTTGTGTCAATCGGTCAGAAAGTAACTCCCTGGAAAACGCTGGGATGTTGTGCGCCTCGTCCATAATAAGATAAACGTTAGACAGGCTCACTCCGAAACTCTTCAGCAGTGCCCCTCTAACCGATGGATTGAAGGTGTAGTGGTAAGTTCCAAGGAAGATGTCTACTCGGTCAAGAACCCGTCTTAACGCCTCATAAGCGCAGAATCCTCGCTGGGACATTTGCCTAACCGCTTCTCTCGGAGCAAGAATTTTTCGGGCGCAATCCAAGGCCAATTCTTCAGCTTCCTTCTTTCTTCTGTTAATGTTCCAATAAAACTTGCAATAAGGCTTAATGGAGGCCTCGCAGTTAGCCTTCAGCCTACGGCACTCCTCGAGAAAATCAAAATAAGCGAGGTCACCTTTTATACGCAACGGACACATGTCCTGTTTGCTGAAGAAAGATACGGCTGAGAGATTGCCGCCTAGCGCCCTTAACTCTTTAAGATAAATGTGTAATTGGCTTCTAGTTCTGAAACAGATCAATAGTTTGTTCTTCCCAAGCTGGGGCAAAACAGCCAGCAGGGATGCCAGAGACTTTCCTATGCCGCAGGGAGCACTTACGAGAAGGATATCATTGGCTTTAATGGCTTTGGACGCTGACGAAGTAAACTCCATCTGCCCTTTCCGCATTTCATAGCCTTCAGGAAGCCAGTCCACCTTCAAGATTTTGCCTCTCACCCTTCTTTTCACTGCCTTCCGTACACCTTTGGGAAGCTTAGAAAACTTCCTCTCAGACATTAGGTACGTTCCGCAACTACGGCAAAACCGGCTTTGCTCATACTCTTGATAGGAGTATCTCCTTCCACACCCTCGACACATATAGGCTTGAGGCAACTTCCTCACACATCATCACTTCACTTCACGCAACATATGCTTTTGCTTAATACGCGTGCACAAAAAGAGGAATTTCGTAAGGGAAGGTCTCCAAGCTCATACTATAGAACCTTGCATCCAACAAGATAAATTCTCAAGATTAAGCCTATGCCCCCTTCCCTCGTATAGGGAGGGTCTATAAGAGAGAGACAAACACGGATAACGTGACAACACATCAACCCTAACTAACACAACTCAACTCTAACGAGGTTTACCACAAAATGGGAACTCTCAAACTAGTTTTGATGTCGACGGCACCTTGATAAAGGTGAATAGCAGCTGGCAGTTTCTACACAAAAAACTAGGCACATGTTGTGATCAGAAACAATGACTTAGCCAAGCTCTACCACATTTTCTGAAACAAAGACCCTAGGAATTCACTAGAATAAAAGCAAGCAAAATTTAAGTTAAAACGCACGAATTGAATACAAAGACGCGGGGGTACCCGAGCCAGGTCTAAATAGCGGGTCGACACCCCTAGGAAAAGGGGGAGGACTTAAGCGGACAAAACTGGGCTCCTGAGACATCCTCTGGCGCAGGCCTCCGTGGGTTCGACTCCCACCCCCCGCACCACACATATAAGAACTTAGCAGTATCTATCTTAGTTCTCTCTCAGCAACTTCAAAACATACTTCGAATTATACCGAAAAGCCAAAAAAAAGAAATGTTTAGCCAAACCCTGAGTTGCTCAATGACAACAATCACTACGCCAAAAAAGATTTATTTTCCAAAATCACATATATTATATTGGAGGAGAAAGATAATGCATCTCAACCTGTTTAGTATGGGGTTTGGAAGAATCTTTCCATCCAAGTTCAAATACAGAGACAGAGCGACTATAGTGGCAGAAATTTTGGATACAATCTACCGTGACCCGAAAGGGAAGACAAAAACAGGCATAATGCGAGCTGCAAATCTAAATTTTGGCCAAGCGAACCAGTATTTAAACCACTTGTTACTCTGCGATATCGTGAAGGCTACAGATCCCCTAAGAAGTCAAGAAGCAGCTAGATACAGACTAACCGAGAAGGGGTCCCGCTTTCTGAAAGATTTTGACGTGTGGTACCTCGTTTTAGAAACTTTCCGCAACAGAGTAGTATAGTCAGCTTCTTGGTGCCGGGTCTGAATAAAAAGGAGTAAGAGGAGATTCAATAGAACGTTAATTCAGGCTAAGCCATGCCCGCACCACCTTAACAGCTAGAAATTCTCTAAAAATAAGAACGGGCGTTAGGCAAAGCCTTTCAGGAGGGGCGCCGGGTCAGCGGGCGATAACTACCTCGTTCTTGCTAGATGAAAGCTTCCCAGTGAAAGGCCATTATGATCTAGTAATCTGATAGACGCCGAGAAACGCCTAACAATTCCCCAACATTCACACACTTTCCGTTCAATGCAACCTTGCTTACTGGAGCACTGGCTTAATGACCGCAATGTTTCAGACAACCACCAAGGAAGCGCAAGCAGTAGCCTTCACTTCACGTAATCTTTAACGTTTCTATGGGAATTTCGGCTTTATGGCTCTTGTTGGACATGCATCAACGCATTCTAGGCAATATATACATTCTGAATCAGTGAATTTCTCCCAAGGCAATTCAAGGATACGAACCATCATCGGACATGCATCCACACACGTGCGACAACCAACCCTAGTGCACCTCAACGGATCTCTCTTCAAGCCGAGAAAGCTGAATCTATTTAGCACCGCCAATAACGCGCCAATGGGACAAAAGTATCGACACCAGCTTCTCGGAACATAGGCAGCCAAAACTATTATGGCTATCATTATGGTAAGCCGAACCCAGAAAAGCGGGTCAGAGAGAATTCCGGCAACCACCGCTTCAGGGACGTAAACAACCATTAAAACCATTCGAGGCAGAATAGCAAAAAGCGTGTCAGCAGGACTTAAAGCATTAAACGGAGCCGGAGCGAACACACCTATAGCACTTTCATAACTTTTGCCTACTCCCGCAACCAGAGATATAGCTAATGTCCCGCTGATAAACAAGATGGCCCCTAAAATCCCATATTTGACTTTAACCAGATCTCCATGGGTTCTCAAGGAAACTCGTGTATGCCTCTTCTTAATGTACCCCAACAAGTCTTGGATAAACCCAAAAGGACAGACCCAACCACAGAGAGCTCTACCCAAAATAACCGCCGTCAAAAGAAACGAGGCTATGGGAAGCCAGGGAAAAATGCGCTGATAGAGCATTACTTGTAGAGCTGAAAAAGCGTCGCTTATAGTTTTTTGAGGGACTCCTGGACTTTGGACTATTGGGAGGAGTATCGGCCAGGGATCCAAGCTGAAAACAACTGCATTGAGCAGTAGAAAACAACAAAATTGTGTGATTTTCCTCGCTGTGTCTATTCTGAAAATGGTTTTCTTAACGTGAGACTCTGTCTCCTTTATTTCAGTCAATGCTTTTTGTTGCTCCTCTGATTTTGTATTTTATTGTATGCGACTTTAAGAACGTGAGCCTAGGTGCCATAAAAAGTTTTCATCAAGCTCTTACTGAAAGAGACAAGATGTGCTGTGGCATCCTAAGAAGTATGCGCCTTGGATTCAAGAGTGCATTTATGAAATCCGATTTTCTGTGTGTATTCTTAATTCATAAATTTAATTACTCAACAGCAAAATAGAGCCGCACATGGTTGAATAGTATGCAATTGAAGGTAACTGACGGTGCTTTATTTCTTGGTCCAGTAGTGGTCTTGATTTCTTTGTTCTTTATGAGTGGAACAGAAACAGGAGAAAAAGCGGTAATTCAGCAAACTATTCAAATCAATGTCGTTGCAATGATGGTCTCTGCATTAGGAGTTGTTCTACTTTCCACCGCAATTGCGGGGCATTTCAGTTCACTAAATGCTGGACTTTTTCTATTGCTTGAAGGTGCAGGTTTGTTCTCTGCAATACTAGGGTTCTTCTTTTATGGTTCAGCAATGATACAGGAATCAACTGGGCTAATTCTTTCTCAACCACAGTTTTACGTAGGTCTCTTAATCTGGGCAGCAGGAGTCTTTCTAATTGCATTTGCTGGAGTAAATGTTAGAAAAAAAGAGGAAATGGTAGTATTCTCAAACGCCGTGATTACTTTGATACTTGCCTGTTATTTCGTTTGGGAGATCGTTCTTAAGTTTTTACATTAGTGTGTGCTGTGTTTACATGAAGTCTGTTATGTTCCGCTGGTCAACCCTTTCCAGCGGCTTTTCTTCTTCAAATAAGTTAAGCCGACCGTACACACCATCATAGCCGGGTATAACCCTCACCTTGCCTTCTCTAACTCGAACAATGGCTTCCGAAATCCTTGGATCAATGATTTTAGACATTTCTTGCATAGGTGCATCCATGAGCACGCTATATTCATCGCCGAACTTGGGGATAAGCATGTTGTAGACGCTCCATACCTTTTGGGTTCCAGGGTAAGTGGTTCCCAAGACAGTCGAAATAATTTCGGAGAGAGGTAATAGACGCAAATATCCTATGGTTCCTTTAGATGCAAAGCCTGCAGGTCGATCCGCCAACTCCTCCACGCGTTGCTCCACGCCTTTCGTAAGTTTTCTACGACAAACTGGACAAAGGTTTCCAAACTTTACAGCCTCCTGAGGGGAAAGAGAAACATTGCAGTTTCGATGACCCGTCCAATGATATTTACCATACGCCGGGTCGGTTTCAATGGTAAATTTAAAGCGTTTTGTATCCTTCTTGCGAATTGAGTCAATGACTTCGGCATATGTCAACCGTTCAAGTTCAAATACGTTGGCCTCTCTTCCAATTCTCCATGGCCAACTGCTGTGACTATCGCTGTTTGAAACCAAAGTAAATTTGTCAAGCGCACTCAACCGCCAGTTCATAGGTGGATCTGAAGAAAGCCCCGTTTCTAGAGCGGAGATGTGTTTCGTCATGTCTTGATAACAGTCCTCTATTCGATCGAATCCACTGAACGCGCCGAAGAGGCTGAACCAAGGCGTCCAAACATGAGCAGGTATCACTAGGTTCTTATCCGAAACTTCCATCACCTCCTCTACAAGTTGTGGTGCACTCATGTCCAAAGTGGGTCTGCCATCTATGCTGAGATCGCCATATTTCGCCAGCCGTTCACTAATTTGAACTGCTGTTTCCAAGCTGGGCGTTAAGACTACGTGGTGAACCTTTTTTACCGTACTCTTGAATGTGAAGATCGTAGACACTTCAACAGTTGTCATGAAATGCACTGTAGAGTCTGGAGCTTTAGTGGATCTGTAAAGGTTTGTTTCCGAAACTTCGGTTAGTTCTTCACTTAGTTCTTTGAACCATTTTGGATGCGTAAAGTCTCCTGTACCCACCAGATTCAAGCCTTTAATTCGGGCAAAACGAGAAATCTCATCTATGTTCATTCTCTTGCTCGTGGCGCGGCTATACTTGCTGTGAATGTGGAGATCAGCGATTACTCGCAACTCTTTTTTTCGCCTCTACGTCTACATATTTCTTGAGAAGCTTCTCCCAATCAATCTTGAACATTGCTACGAGGGTTAACATCAAAGCTACAGCGGTGATTATAGAGGTAAGAATCTCTATCTCCCATACCGTTTCACCGAAAATAATGCGAAGGGCATCATAATACAGCTGGCCACCGAAAGCTAAAATACCGCACATTAACAGTTTTCCTAAAAAACAAGGAATGAACGCTTTAATAAACGAGTATCGCAAAATCCCTAGCGGAACGAAGAGTAGGTCATCTGGTAAAGGAGTTAAAGCAAAGAGAAAAATCACAATAGACCCATAGCGGTTAAGAGCCTTAACCATATAATTCATTTTTCTTTGCCGTTTTTTGCTTATCATAGTTCGTCCGTAGTATCCTAATGCATACCCAGAAAATTCACCGATACCAGAACCAATGCCTCCTGCAATCGTAAGGAGAAGAGGATTCATGACCCCTCTCATACTTAATAAAAGTATGACTAGAGTGTAAGGTATGGGAACGATAATCGACATCGAGCCAATGAAACTTATAAAGAAAACTCCCAAATAACCAAATTGAATCACAAACTGCTCCATCCACTCTAGAAGCACCAAACAAACCCTCTCTTTTTTCGAATTTTGTCGTCTGCGGGTTTAAGTATTGTCATTGTCTCTCTTTTCTAACTCAAATAACTTGTGTCGCTGTGACTGCAGCATCAACTGGAATGTTCTTAAAGACCAATCAAATGGATGCCCTCTTTGAGCGGCTTTCTCATCCACATCGAGACTCCCACGGTACATCCGAGCCAGCATCCTTTACAAGAAGAAACTTTGTACCAATTTGGATTCTCCACTCTTTTTCTTAACATCTCACTAGCTGAATGCTTGAGAATGCTACCAAGCACTACATCAGCCCGTGCTGCGCAAGCTTTGAGCCTACCCATCGGGTCGACGGATATGTAGAGTTCTCCAGCGTGGCATATCTTCGGTGCCTTTCCATCGAAAAAAGGCTTGAAGCCTTTGACGAAGTCGGTGGGTACCGATAAGAACTTAGGGTTTTCTCGTTTGAGGCCTAACAAAAAATCTATGGCTTTCGAGACTTCCTTAGGAGAAGGTCTGTTTTGAGGAGGAGGTGGATAGGGGTGCATAGGTTGAATTGTAACGAAGGAAACCCGATTGCGAAGCCATTCAACAAACTCAGGTAGTGTTTTGACGTTCCGAGGGGACATGACTATACTCACTCCAACTCTCACTCCACCAGCCCTCAACAATCTTATACCCTCCACAGCATCTTCGAAGCTTCCCTGTACTCCTCTACCGTTATCATGAACCTCTTTGAGACCATCAAGTGATACAACAACGACATCAAAGGTGTCCGCAATCTCAGAAACCCTGTTAACTTTCAGGAGTGTACCGTTAGTATTCATACTCACTATGCAATCGTAGGACGAAGCTCTTTCAGCAAGGGTTATCAAGTCTTTGCGCATCATCGGTTCCCCTCCACAGAAGTTGAAGAATGAAACACCTAATTGGCAAACATTGTCTATGACAAACAAGGCCTCTTTAGTCGGCAGTTCAGATGTATTCGTTTTCCACCAGTCACAATAGGCGCACCTCATATTACATCGGCTAGTTACATCATAGGTGGCAAATAAGGGGCGGGGCTTGCCCACTCTGAATTTCAAGAAACCTGCAAGTGTTTTACTGACCAGTTTGGTTGATTTCAACGCTATTCTAATCCATTCAAGGCATTCGAGATTCTATGTGAAAGAATAAAAAAGCATGCATACGTGGCTAGTATGCTCTAGCGAAGTAGACCACTTCTTTTGTTTCACCGCCACAGTAGATACATGTTGAAAATGCTTCTTCCTTTTCAAATGGAATCAATCTAATGGTTGCGCCGGTTTCTTCTTTTATCTTTTCTTCGCACGTTTGATTTGAGCACCAGCAAGCTTTGATGAATCCACCCTTCTTTCTTAGAACTTTCTTGAACTCATCGTAAGTCTTTACTGAGGTGATGCGTTCGTCAAGGAATTTCTTGGCTCGATTGAAAAGGTTGTCTTGAATTTCTTTTAGCATTCCATTGATATCGTCAATTAACTCTTCTTCTTTTACAGCAATTCTTTCCAAAGTGTCTCTTCTGGCAGCGACTACTTGTTTTTTCTCTACATCTTTTGGGCCGATCTCGATTCTTATAGGCACGCCTTTCAATTCCCATTGGTTGAATTTCCATCCAGGCGTGTATTCTGCTCTATCATCAAGAATAGCTGATATTCCGTTTTCCTTTAACTTTTTGAAGACTTCTTTAGCCTTGTTTAAGATCAGATCTCTTTCAATTTCCTTATAAAATATCGGAATGATTACAGTTTGACATGGTGCTATTTCAGGAGGAAGCACTAATCCTCTGTCGTCGCCATGAACCATCACCAGCGCGCCTATCAAACGTGTAGCTATTCCCCAAGATGTTTGCCAAACGTAGTGATCTTTCTCATCCTCTCCAATGAATTTGATTCCGAATGCTTTAGAGAAGTTTTGTCCAAGATTGTGCGATGTTCCCATTTGGAGGGCTTTTCCATCTGGCATTATGGCCTCAAAGGTGGTTGTATAAAGAGCCCCTGCGAACTTTTCACTCTCGGTTTTTTTCCCAATCAGCGTTGGAATGGCTAGCTGATTTTCTGCTAAGTCCTTATAGATTTCTAGAATATCCATGACTTCTTTCTCTGCTTCTTCTTTTGTCGCATGTGCCGTGTGCCCTTCTTGCCAAAGAAACTCTCTTGTTCTTAGGAATGGCTTGGTCGCTTTGGTTTCCCATCTTACGATGTTGCACCATTGATTCAATTTGAGGGGGAGATCTCTCCAGCTTTTTATCCATTTCCTATACATTATGTACATTATTGTTTCCGACGTGGGTCTTATGGCAAGTCTTTCTTCTAATTCAGTATCTCCGCCAACTGTGACCCATGCGCACTCTGGGACAAATCCCTCAAAATGTTCGGCTTCCTTTTTCAACAGACTTTCAGGTACAAAAAGTGGAAAGTACACGTTTTTATGCCCTGTTTCTCCTATTTTTTTGTTGAAATAATCTTGGATTTTTTCCCATATGGCATATGAATCTTCTCTAAAGATGATGCAACCCTTGATGGGAGCGTAATCAGCCAATTCTGACCTTAGGACAGCTTGGGTGTACCACTCAGAAAATCGTTCAGATTTTTTTACGGTAATTCCTGACTCTGACATCTTAACATCTCCTCAAGTACATGTTATTGGAAAAATCAAATAGCAATATAAAATGGGTGTTAGAGAAATCAACGTTGTGGAACATAGTCACCCATTATGATCACTTATCCAAC
>CAZKWF010000037.1:0-13412 GCA_964556565.1 uncultured Candidatus Bathyarchaeia archaeon | reverse complement strand
GTTAGAGAAATCAACGTTGTGGAACATAGTCACCCATTATGATCACTTATCCAACGATGGTGTGGAGAAGTTATATAAAAGTTTCTTTCGTTGAACAAACATGAGCAAGGAAATTAAACCTGAGGAAGGCGGAGCGAATCCTTGGCAAGGCGATAACCCGGCAAAGCAGAAACCTGCGAAATCGGCGGAAAAAGCGGAAGTCCACTAAACCCGAAAAAACGGAGAAACCAATGAAGCCAAAGGAAAAGGGCAAACAGAAACGTAACGGCGACAAAATTAACGCTTATGGCTTCATTCATTTGAGTGCGAGGTTTACAAAACGCTTAACCTGCCGAAGAAAACGGATATTCCTGTCAGCCTGAAAATCGACGCTGAAGCCCGCACGATCCTCGTAAAAATCCTCAAATAAACCCTCTTTTTTTTGCGCGTATGTTCGGGAGATCGAGAAAGCGCGTTGTTTACCCTAGACCAAGCGCGCAGAAAACCTAAGGTCATCGACATGCGAGGAGGTGCGCGCAGATAAGTGTTTATATCGCCGAACACTAGAGTAAAATAGGTTTGCGGAGCCTTTGTCGCGTTTTGAAAACTCAAGGAGAAACTACGAAGGCTATAACGAACGTTTCAAACCTTTTCTTCTCCAAGATATTGTTCACGTGAATGTAATTGCTCCAACTTTCTTACAAGTTCGTCCAAACCGTTCATTGCTTGTCTCAGTCTTATACGCTCGCTTTCTATTTCTCTAATTGTAAGTTCGCTTATCCATTTGATTTTGGAGGATTTTATAATCCACTCCGTTGCCTTTTCATTTTTGTTGTGCACACCCTCAACTATCATATCGACTATTAAACCTTGTACACGACCCACAATAGCTTCATCAAAACTTCGGGGCTTCTCCTTTCTATAAACATCTAATATAACGTCTTCAACGGCGCGAAATGCCCAATAATCTTCCTTGTCCACTTTGTATAGTTCCCGAAATAAACTCGAATTCTTCTCCACCATCTTCACTATTTTCTTTTTTTCTCCGTTAAATACGTAAGAGACAAGTGTGCCTACAAGCGTCGGAGCGTATATTCTCTCACCGCGTGTTCCGCTTTCGCTCAATACTTGGACAAGACGTTTTCCTTCAAGTTTTTTGAGTGTTCGCAATACTGTGGGATAATGTTTTAAGCCCGACCTTTTCCACAAAACGTAGGCGTTACCGCTCTTTTCCGTTATGACGGTGTCGAGAATCTTGGCTTCGGTTTTACTTAACCTTATATACTTGGGGATTACATCTCCTAAGAATGTCTTGAAAGACACATATACCACACTCTATCAAATAAATGCACACAAAACGCATATATAAACCTACGCATCTACGTTTAGATGCCGGCAAAAGTTAGGGTCACGCGATGCTGCCAGGGCGTATGTAGCGCGCATACGTGTGCGGTGGCTATCCACGCTTGACCTTACTGCCGAGAATATCATTACTTTAGCGGCTAGGGCATTAATAATCTTTTGATTTGCGTTTCGTTGAAAAAAGATTCGATTGAATTCATTTTCTACTCTGCACGCCAGCGAATCAGCCAGCTATTCTTCATTGTCCTGTGTGCGAGGGAAGGTTAAGGTTTTCAATTGATGATACGGCGACAAACGATGACTAATTCGTAAATTGAGTAAGCCATGGAATGAATTGGATTAAGTTAATTATCACGAAACGACACAAGGATAAAATGAAAAAGTGATATATCAGTTAAACTCGGTGAAAGATATGCTTGCTTACAGTTACTTCCTAGATACAAATGCCCTCGTTTACCTCGCGGGTTTAAAAGACTCAGAATTGCAGATTTTCAAAAATCGAATAGAAGCAGGCAATTCAGAATTGAGTACCACACACATACAAATTGATGAGATCACCAAGCATATAAAATTCCACGAACCAGTCAAAGGACTACATGAGAAAAAAGTGCAAAGCTATCAACAGAAGATTGATGAAGCTTTGAAAACACTCAAAAACAAAGGAATAGTGGTTCACATTGAGCCCACCAAAGCATTTGTGTTGGGCGTATCGAGATTGGGTCATGGAGCGCTTGGTAGTGAAGACATCGGAAAAATCTATGATGAGCTGCGAAAAGTGATAGAGGAGTGCGAGAGAGCCAAAGGGAAGATCAAAACCTTGTTAAACATAGCCTGCGACGCCGTTATCGCCGTTTCCTCTATAGACCATGACTTTTTCATTACAACTGACAGGTGTCTTTCTGATAGCTGGTACAAGATAATCGACAAACACAAAACGCTTAACAAGCAGTTTAAGATTCCTAAAATTGTCTATGCCCGACGTAGTCCCAAGGATGTCGCAAATCGGATCTTAGTAAGCATAGTAGCTTCTCAACAGTGTTAATCAGAATTCTTCCTCTTTTACGTAGCATACATGCATGTGCCACCACTAACATCAAGGTGCCAGCGCTTAACTCCCCTTTTGCGCGCCTGATTCCATCAATTCGTAACGTCTAAGCGTCTACGCTTGCTTAGAGCCTTTTAAATAAATATTACGACCGTAAACCTTTATGATTGTGAGGAAATGAATTGCTGACAAAACTCAAGCAACGATTTCAGTTCTGGATAGCCTCAGAAGCAAAAGTTACTCACAGTATAGGTCTAACCCCAAATCATGTGAGCGCAGTTGGAGTGCTCTTCGCAATATCTTCAGCGCTTGCATATTGGAACTGGCAGTTCCATCAAATCCTTCCTGTGCTGGCTCCTGCTTTTCTTCTGATTTCAGGCTTCTGTGATGCGCTAGATGGTGCACTCGCAAGAATTTATGGAGAAACCACGATCTTTGGTGGTTTCCTGGATTCTCTGCTGGACAGATATGCTGACGCCTTTGTTTTATGTGGCATTATCCTTGGTGGGTTGTGTCATCCTTTTTGGGGGCTTGCTGCGCTAACGGGTTCATTGCTGGTGAGTTACGTTCGAGCGAAGGCAGAAGCAAAAGAGATCAAAATGGAAGCTGTAGGCATCACAGAACGTGCAGAACGCATACTCATAATTGTAATTGCAAGTTTTCTTAGCATTGTTTGGCTAGAAGCTTTAAGTTGGGGTGTAATTGTTCTAGCAGTTCTCGCAAACTTAACCGTGCTTCAGCGTGTAATTCATTTTTACAAGGCTTCTCAACAAAAAGAGAAATAGTTGTTATAGTGATTAGCTTCTAAATCGTTTTCTTCTAAAAGGTTTTTTTCGTTCACCTCGTGCACGTACTTTCACTACGCCACGATGAACTGCGCATGAAACGCAGTAATATGTTGTCTCAGTCCGGCTAGCTACGTAGGTGCCTTTCTGTCGAAGTTCTCTAAATAACGCCGAGTCTACCATGGACACTCGGCGAGACAATTTCTTAGCCTTGTCGCGAGGCACAAGTTGTCCACACATGTTACATTGAACAAAGCCACTTTTTCCCTTGCTACCCTTGGATCGCCCTCTACTCTTGCGCTTCACTGGCATATTGTATCCTCAACCATTATCTTTGACTGTACGATTTATAGTTTTACACGGGTTCATATATCCTAAGTTCCTCACTAGTAAAGGAAAAAAGCCATGTTCGATCTGGTTACAGTAGGTCACTTCGCAATCGATCTGATATCTTCACCAAGACTAGTTACTTCCAAACATGCCTTAGGCGGACCTCCAACCTATGTTTCGTTAGCAGCAAAGAAACTGGGTGCACGAGTCTCGGTCATATCCAAGGTTGGAGAAGACTTTCCTAAAGAGTACTTCAGGTGGTTGAAATCTAACAGTGTGGATCTGTCTGGGTTAAAAGTGGTCAAGGGTGCTTCTACAACAAGGTTCGTGTTGAAATATAAGGGCGATGAGCGCCAGCTCCACTTACAGAGCCAAGCTCCACCTATTTCCTTGAAAGACTTTTCGAATTCTTTACGAGCCAGAATCATCCACGTGGCACCGATCATAAACGAACTGTCATATGACGCTATCAGTAAACTACGAACAATGACAGATGCATTATCTCTAGATCCACAAGGATTTGTGCGGGAGTTTGATCAAAAAGGGAAAGGGCACTTGAAGAGATTGGAGGATACGCGGGTTCTTGAGTTGGTCGACTTGTATAAATCATCCTTAAATGAGATCAAGATGGTGACAGGATTAGCTGATTTGAAGTTGGCTATGAAAGAAATTCAAAATTACGGTGCGAGAATAGTTGTGGTGACTAAGGGTACGGAGGGTTCAACGTTACTTTTTGAAGGAACGTTCTATGGGGTTCCGGCATGCAGGCCAAGAGTTATCCGTGATTTTACAGGAGCTGGTGACGCGTACATTGGAGCTTTCTTAGCTGAGTTTATTCAAGGAAAAGATATTTCTTGGTGTTCATGCGTTGGCTCTGCTGTTGCCTCTTTTGTCGTTGAAGGTGTGGGGCCGGCTGTGTTTGGGGAAAAGAAGGAAATCTATAAGAGAGCCGCGGAAATCTATGAAAAGGGACTTGTTTAGAATAGAGAATTGAGGTGTCGTTGTTGGGTCGAGTTGCTAAAGGTATCGATTGCAGCGTAGTTGGATGTGACAAACAGGCGATTCGTTCTCTGTCTAGTGAGAAGGTGAGTGCCGCTGGATTAAAAGTCGGCGTTGGAAGACGGGCGTATCTGTGTAAGATGCATTACAAGGAATATAAGAGAAAAACTAAGAGAGAGAAGATGGCGGAGAAATGGAGGTATAAGGGGCAAGGTCCTTAACGCATGTTGGCTTGATTCAAAATAGATAAATTTTCAATAAGGTAACTGGTTTTATTAAGAGGAATCTCATTGAAGGAATCAACGATGGAGTAGATGATAATTGAGGATTCTTCAATTGCACTCAAATTTCATAGAATATGAGCCTGTTAAGAAAGAGGCTGTAATCGCTGAAGACTGCGAGAAAAAGAAACGTCGACTTGAAGAGCTTGTTGTTCTGTTCACTTGTATTGAGCAAGGAGACGACGAGACTGTTGCTGGAAGAGCGGTGGAAGAGATAAAATCGTCTCTTGAGAAATTAAAGGTCAACAGGATTTTGATATACCCTTACGCTCATCTGAGCAACAATTTGGCTAATCCCACGACTGCCTTGAGGATAGTCAAAGCGATGGAGAATCATGCGAAAGAAGTAGGTATCGAAACCTTTAGAACTCCATTTGGTTGGTGCAAACAGTTTTCGATTTCAATAAAGGGGCATCCTCTGGCTGAGCAGGCGAAAATTATTCTGCCAGGTGAATTAGAAGAAGAAAAGAAAAAGAAATGGAAAATCCCTAGGCCTGAGTATTTAATATTGACGCTAGGTGGCAGAACTGTGCTCCCTGAAGATTATGAGTTCGGAAAGGGTGAGGAAGATTTTGAGGCGTTGGTGGAAAAGGAGGCTTTTAAGAAAGAGGCTGTTGGTGGAGAGCCTAGGTTTATCGGTGTATTGAAGAAGTTTGGGTTTGAGTGGGAGTCGAGTTCTGATGTGGGGCATATGCGGTATGGTCCGAAAGCTGCATTGATGGTTGATTTAGCGGGGGATTATGCTTGGCAGAGTGTGAGTGAGTTGGGAATTCCAAGTTTTTCTATTAAAGGGACGAATTTGTTTAATCTGAATATTCCTGCGATTAAGGAACATGCTGATTTGTTTGGTGAAAGATTGTATACTGTTCGGGTTGGCAATGAAGAGTATGTTCTAAAATATGCAGCTTGTTTTCAGCAATTTTCGATGATAAAGGATTGGACGATTAGTTACAAGCAGATACCGGTTGGAATGTTTGAAATTGCTGATAGTTACAGGTTGGAGCAGTCGGGTGAATGTTTGCTGGGGTTTAGGCTTAGAAGATTTTACATGCCGGATTATCACATTTTTTGCAAAGATTTGGAGCATGCGAAGCAGGTTTCAATAAGGGTTCATAAAAAGATTTACGAAAAGATAAGAGAACTTGGAAACGATTATGTTTCGGTGTATAACTTAACGAAGAGTTTTTTTGACAAGAACAGAGAGTTTCTAGGACGATTGGTTGAGATAGAGAAGAAACCGGTTCTGCTACGTTTTGTTCCAGAAAAGAAGTATTACTGGGTTATAAACGTCGAGTATAACATTATTGATGAGTTGAAGAGACCGCGAGAAATTGCTACTTTCCAAATTGATGTTGGGAATGCACGGAGGTTTGGAATAAAGTTCGTAGGTAAAAATAAGGAGAAGGTTTATCCGCCTATCTTGCACATTGCCGTTTTGGGCGGAATTGAACGTTATATCTTTACTGTTTTTGACACGGCGTTGAAACAAAAGGTTCCAAGTTTGCCTTTGTGGCTTTCTCCTGTTCAGGTGAGGGTGATACCTGTTTCGGATAGTTTTGGTGAAGATGCTGAAAGAATTGCGGATGAGATTGAAGCGGGTCAGGTAAGAGTTGACGTGGATGATAGGTCACTTACGATGCAGAAGAAGGTTAGGGAAGCGGAGATGGAGTGGATTAACTACATAGTCGTGATCGGTCAAAAAGAGGTTGATTCTGGGGTGCTTGCGGTTAGGGATAGAGAGGCTGGGAAGATTAGGAAGATGCCGCTTCGAAAGTTGATTGATGAAGTGAAGGAGAAAACGGATGGTAAGCCTTTCAGAGCTTTGACTCTTCCAAGGTTGTTGTCTCAGAGGCCTCAGTTTGGATGATGGGTTAAGGTTCCAGTAGGGGCTTTTGAGACGAAGGATATGGAGAAAAGCGTTATTTGTCTGGTTTGTGTTGGTTTTGAGTTTGTCTGTTTTGTCATGTTACTTGTGTGTTTCTCTCTCTAGACCCCCCCTATAATTTTTTTTAGTTTTTCACAAAACTTGTTTCTGATTGGTTTCTTGGAAATAAGCTTAAAAATGGTTTATCTCACGTCTGGAATCGACAGGAAAAGGTTGCAAAAAGTTTGAGAAGGTGGAGATTGATGGCGTGGTAGATGTGGTTGTTGGAGCGTTGGGATTCGCTGTGGCATGGGGTTAAAGAAGCGTTAATGAGTTTGTAAGTGCACGGTCCGAACAGTTTGTGCGATGAGTTTTTAGGAGAGGGTATGTTAAGGATGGTTAGAGGTATATTGGAGTGTTGTTTGAGTCCGTTGAGCAGATAACCAAGAGAATCTTGCGCCAGTATAATAGGCATCCTGAGGGTTGGAGCGTCTTAGTTGACAACAAAGGGGATGTGCTCGTTATAGGTCCGAGCTCGGGTTACAGGCTTAAGCTGGTTCCTCTCAGTCCCCGGGAGTATACTGGCGTAGGAGTGAGGTTAGGAAGGTCTAAAGGGCTGCGGAAGATAGCGAAGGATATTCCACCATACGGGTTCAGACCGTTATCTCGTGAAGAAACTAAGGATTTACTCTCTGCCATTCGTCGCAGAGGCAGGCCTACAGACAAGCGGATTAAGGAATTGTTAGAGATGAAGCCTGTGCCGACTTGGGAGATAGATGAGAAAAGGCCTGAGGCTGTGGTAACTGGGCCGCTTGTTGCTCATCCAAATCTTAGCGCTATTTCTAAGAGGCAGAGGGAGCTGGAAGCGAAGCTTGCCGTAGAAGCGGATAAGCTTTTCAGAAGGAAATATCCCTTGAGAGCGAGGATATACGGCTAACCTCTCATAAACTACTGTACGCGCATCAGTCTCCATTCTCTATAGTCCGTTGCGACCTTTATGTAACCTCTAAGTGAAGCGTCAACTTTCAAGTCGCCGGTGTCGACTCTTAGTATGCCTCCTTCGATGCTTCGGATTTTGCTTTTGGTTGCTCCGACGATTATTTTTGGTTTTCCAACTCGTTTTACGATTTCTGGGCTTATCTGCTGGTTCCCACGCCCAAGTAGCATGCCTTGACGACCTATGGGTGAGAGCACTATCCATGTGTTTTGCCAGTCTTTGATTTTCTGTAGCATTTTCTTTTCGTTCACGTCTTTTATGACGGTTCCGTTCTTGTAGATGTCTATGCCGAGTAGGGTTTTTTCTATGCCGAGTAAGTCTGCGATGCGTTTGATTGTTGTGCCTGGGCCGAGGATGTATGTTCCCTTTGGATTCATCTCTTCTATTATGAACCTTGCTACTGCCGTCTGATTTTCATGTTCATCCGCTGTCTCCGGGCTGACTTGTTTGCTTCCTTGTATGCGCATGGGTACGAAGGGTCCTTTTAGAAGTCCATATAGTCTCATTGAAAAGTGGTCACTTCGGATGGCAGTTTCGTCTACGTCGATTATTTCAAAGTCCATCATTTCAGTCGTTTCTTTGGTGAAGGCTTCAACTATTTCTGCTGCGTCTAAAGGGTTCACGGCGAATATGCCGCTGTACATTTTGACGCCTGAGGGAACTCCGAGCACAGGCGTTTCGATTAAGCTTTTCATCGCATCTAAGATGTCTCTTGCTGTGCCGTCTCCTCCAACGAAGACTATTAGGTCGACTTTAGCCGCGAGCATCAGTTTTACGGCTAGTTTTGTGTCCTTCGCTGTGGTCTCGGATTTCAGACGCATCTTGAGAATTTTCGCTGAGATCTCAGCGGATTTTACCTCGGCTTCACCCATGACGTTGGGGCATGTCAGAATTTGGATAGGTGGTTTAACGTGGAGTTCCTTCAATTTTTTTAGGAAATCAACTGCTCTTGCGGGTGCTATTGGTTCAGCACCCATTGTGGCAGCTTTTCTCGAGACGCCGTCTGTTCCCTTTAATCCTACCTTGCCGCCCATGCCTGCGATGGGGTTTACGATGAAGCCTATTTTCAAGTTGCTTATCCCCATGGAACATGTTTGCCTCTGTTATTCCTCGTGTATATTCAAGGTTCAAGAACTATCTTATACTTTTGGCCAATCCTCTTCTGTAAGAGGTGGTGTTTATATCTGGCAAAATTTAGAATGAATGTGCGCACGCGATCATGAGAGATGAATAATGAAGGTTCTGATCCGTACAGTTAAGTTGTCTAAGTATTATGGCAAGGGTGGCGAGATCAAGGCTGTGGACGAACTCGACCTAGAAGTCTATGAGGGAGAAACATTTGGACTCCTCGGTCCAAACGGGGCGGGTAAGACGACGACCGTTCGCTTGTTGAATTGCATCATAAAGCCGACTAGCGGCACAGCCACCGTAAACGGTTATGACGTTCTCAAAAAGGAGACTGACGTGAAACGGGTTACAGGCTTGCTTGCGGAGTCGCCTGGTTTGTACGAAAAGCTCAGCGCCCACGAGTTTCTGGAGTTCATGGGAGCCCTCTATGATGTTCCAGATGATGTTCTGCCTGAAAGGATAGATGACTTACTGAAGTTATTCAGTCTTTATGATCGACGTGATTACCTGCTTGAAGGCTACAGCCGAGGTATGAAACAGAAAATCTTGATTGCAGCAGCTCTGATCCACGACCCTCCTATTCTGTTCTTTGACGAGCCCACTTCGATGTTAGACCCTCGTGCTGCTCTCATGGTGAAGGATCTCATCAAGAAGTTAGCAGATAGTGCAGGAAAGACTATCTTCCTTTGCAGCCATATTCTTCCAATAGTCGAGGAGCTTTGTGATCGAATAGGTATAATCAATCAAGGCAAGCTCATCGCGATAGGTACAGTAGATGAAATCATAGCTCAGACAAAAACGAAGACTTTGGAAGAGGCGTTCGTCGCCATAACCGGAGGAGTGGAGGAGAAGGAGCTCTTGGCTTGGAGGGAGCAGAAGGGTGCCAACCCCTAAGTGGCTCGTGGTTGCGAGGAACGAATACCGCATTCGCATAAATAACATACGTAAGATAAGACCCTGCTTTCCCTATCTGGTCATTGGGCTGCTAGCGGTCTATGTGACGTTTATCGCACCAGCATTTGTTGGCTTCTTCATCGATGACTTTCTCGCTTTCATCTTGTCCCAAGTTGCCCTAGCAATGATGCCTATCATAATCTTCATGATTTTTTTCTATCTCATAATACTTCCAATCACCTACACATTGCAGGGAATGCAAGCTGGGCAGGTTGAGATATTTCTTGCAGCCCCCATAAAGCCTAGTGACGTTTTGCTGGGCGAGTTTCTGGGGGTAACGCCTTTCTATGCCATTGCCATTACGGTGGTGACTGGTTTTTTCACGGCTGCTTTGAATCCGCTAGGGTTGGACATGCTTCAGATAGTGATAACTGTCGTAATTTTCGTGGTCACGTTTCTTTCCGCTCTCTGGATTGGCACAGTGATTGCCGCCTTGGTGCGTACAAAGTTTGCAAAATCCGCCCGTGGAAGAGATATTGGAAAGGCCCTGTCACTTGTCCTTGCTTTGCCTATGATTGCAGTAATGTATGCAATTATGGGTGGAGGCTTGCTTGAAGCTCTTGCCGATCCCGGGACGAGTGGAATGGTGAAAGCATTCCTCAGTGTCTTACCTAGTTCCTGGGGTGCAGAGCTTATTGTCAGCTTCGCATCTAATCCTGGCAACATTGGCGCGGTTGGTTTTGAGACTCTTACCCGATTTGGAGGTCTTGTCGTCTTCTTTGTAGCCGTTTTGTGGCTTGGCACGAAAGCTGCTAATCGCGCCTACAGTATTGAACCCACGACCTTCACAGCTTCTAGGGCGAAACCTGACGGCTTCTTCTATAAAGCCGTTAGACATCTGGGCGGAGGCGAATCTTTCGGCACTCTCTTAGCATCAGTCCTTAAAGACTATGGTCGAAGGCTTGAAAACTTGTCGAGAATCGCCTACATTTTGGGTATATTTATTATGGTGAACGTATTTTTTGTGGGAGGTTTTACCGATCCCGAAGGCCCCCTGGTAATGGCTCAGTTTCTGTTTCCTTTTTTTGCAGTGTTTATGGTTGGTCAAATAGCGGTTCAAGGAAAGGAAAGCCTGTTTATCTATAAGAAAACACCTTTTGGCGTAGGAAGATTTGTGAAAGCAAAGTTGGTTCAAGGATGGTTAGTGGCAGTCCCGGTCGCGGCGGTTATCACTGCCATTTTGCTAATCCCAATTCCGCAAGCTTCGGTTATTTCTTTGTTGTCTTACCTTGTACTCATTATACTACTCGTTGCGGCGAATGTGACGTTGGCTGTCGGTTTGGCTCTCTTGAACCCTCAGTTCTCAGAAAATGTTCGCGCTCAGATGAGTGGGTTGATGATAAATGCAAACGTAGCTATGTTTGCCTCGATCGGAGTATTCATTGGTTCCATGGTTGTTCTGGACTTGGGCATCTTTAACACCATGTTATTGCAGAATGCAGTGATCTGGCTGTTAGGAATTATGTTCCTCTACCTTGGAAAAAGAAAACTGAGCAGAATTGAATAGTGAGCAGTCTACACACCCTTCCATCTTTTTAACCATAGGCACCCGCAATGGTTTATTGCGGATCTGTTTCTTCATTTGCCACCGTATGTCTTGCACGCGTGAGCTGCTAGGGAAGCTCTACCTCGTTGATTTCGTCTAAGGTCTCTAGGCTGTTCATCTTTATCTTCTTGTCTGAGATTGTGTAGAGCACGTTGTCTATGTAGAGCGACCTCTTCACAGAGTAGGAAGAGGAGTAGCCGCTTTTCATCAGGTCGGCGTCATCGTCTAGGTGAGTGATCCCACCTTTGAGCATGAGCCCTTCGTCAAGGGATATATCAAACACATAAGCGCCTTGCCAGACGTAGTCGCCGTGACGGTTGGGAGGAACCCCGTTAGGATATTTCTCCTCGTCTATCTCCGCAACCAAAACGGGTAGTACGAGGAGGTTCTTTGTTTTGTCGAATAGAAATGCTTTGTGATCCTTCAAAACTGGCGAATCTGTTCCTCTGTCGCCTATTTCGTACTTGTCTATCTCCTCTGGATTCTCAACATCGCTAACATCGAAAAGCGATATTTTCACTCCCTGATACCATGAAAAGTCTCCCTGCTCTGCCGCCACGGTTTCCTTACCCACACCAATGATGTGGTTCTCATCGTAGGGATGCAAATAGTCTGAGTACCCAGTTATCTTCAATTTACCGAGAACCCTTGGCTCGTCTGGGTTCTTCAAATCTATTACGAATAGGGGGTCAATTTTTCTGAAGGTTACAAGATAACATCTGTTGCCCATGAACCTCGCTGAATGAATCGTTTCTCCCGGAGCAAGATCTTCCAGCCTTCCAACGACTTTTAGGTTCATATCAAGAATATACACGTGATTCTTAGATGTTGCTTGTTCCCAACTTCTCGCTACGTGATCCGTGGTTGTTGCTATCCTGAAGTAGTCCAGATATTCGTCCATGGAGAACTGGTTCAAGACGTAGCCTAGGACTCTCCCGCTTGCTGCATAATCTATCTCACTACCTTCTATGTGAATTCTATAGATCAGCGTCATTTCACCTTCGGGAAACGTTATGTAAATGTTGTTTAAAGACACATACACGCCGCGTGCCGCTCCTAACAAGATTGACTCATGCGTTGGTTCCGCCTCATCGTTCTGCACGTTTACAGCAACTATAGTCGTGAAAGAGTATGAGTAGTCTGGAACGTCAGAATAAGAAATTTCAGAAGTGTCTATTTCCTCAACTCCACGGTTAGAATAAAATTTTGGGAGGGCCACTTCGTCCTCAACAAGACGTGCTCCATAATCTACCACGACGTAGACGTAGTCGCCTATCATTCTCGAGTTGAAGTAGTTGCCATCTGTAAAGTAGTCTCTCTTTAGGTCGGGGTTTTCTCTGTCTGAGACGTTATACACTTTGATGCGGGTTAAGGTTCCATTAATATAAGTCTCCTCGAAGACGACCAGTTTATCCTCGTTTATGAAAGTTCCCTTCAGAGTTCCATTAAGCTCTATCTGGAAGAGGATTTCAGCCTCTTCGGCAGGATATGCCTTCACAATGGTAACATTCTTGCCAGAGATAAGGTAAATGTATTCTCCGTCAGTCTTTATTACGTCAGCCTCATCGACTCCTTCCACCTGAATATTTGTCTTTGAGTAACTAGGAACATCGACAACTGGAGCATTGCTTTCTAGGCCCCAAAGGCTTTTCAAAGTACTCCTGCTTTCGCCGGAAAAATTCGGTGTTAGAAGACTACTTCCGCGGGAGGATTCTTGATAGTAGTAAGGACGAACTTGAGAGCTTGCCTTGATAAAGGTTTTCAGCTCCTCGTAGGATGAGAATTTCTTCAGTGGCGATGACGATGAGTAATAATGGGTTTGCCCTAGAACGTCAGAGCTCTCGAGGCAGAATGGAGCGATCACGGCAACTGTTGCCGTAAGCGATACGAGAACAAAAGTTATCTTATTCATGTTAGTCTTTTTCTCCTTTGATTTTTTTGCCTATTACATCTATCAGGATTGTGCTTTGTAGACCGCATAGGCTAGTAGGATGATTACAATGAAAGTTCCGAAATCTTGTAGCACCCTCATAAGTTCTGTTAAAGTCAATTTTCAAACCCTGAATAATCATACTAGAATGAGTAGGAATTTAATACTACACTTTAGAACAACCCGTACTAAAAACAGAACACACAGAAGAA
>CAZKWF010000036.1:0-14235 GCA_964556565.1 uncultured Candidatus Bathyarchaeia archaeon | reverse complement strand
TGGAAAAACTGATAGGCTGCAGGTTTTGAAGGAAGTTGAAGGAAAATACGATGTTACTGTAAAACATCGTGTAGAAATTCCAATTGGGGCTGGATTTGGCTCTAGCGCTGGAGGAGCGTTAGGAACAGCCTTCGCGCTCAGCAAAATCCTAAACATCAACCTTACATGCAACCAGTTGGGTCGAATAGCCCACGTAGCCGAGGTGAAATGCCATACAGGATTAGGAACGGTGGGTCCACTGATGTTAGGGGGATGTGTTATCACGGTCGAACCAGGCGCACCTGGCTACGCCGCCATCGATCGTATTCCAATTTCTTCTGACCACAGAATAATCACCGTTACTTACAGACCTTTTCCAACAAAGGAAATGCTTTCCTCACAGAAAAAAAGGTTGATAATCAATGAATGGGGACGACGAACCGTAGACAAAATCCTCGCTGAACCGTCTCTTGAAAATTTTATGCTCGCAAGCAAGGAATTCGCCATAAAAACCGGCCTCGTGACGGATCGGGTTGAAAAGTTGATTGAGCTTGCGGAAAAAGCTGGGGCTGTTGGTGCTGCACAGAATATGGTAGGTGAAGCAGTCCATACTCTTGTTACAATTGATAGGGTGGAAGCAGTTGTTAAGGCTTTCAAAAAAGTCACACCAAGTGAAAGGATTATTATAGCCAGAATCGATTTTCAAGGTGCACGATGGCTCAGGTGACCTTGCCGTGGAGAAGAGGTTCAAAAATGTAGCTGTTGGTGGAACGTTCGACGAATTTCATAAAGGTCACAGAGCATTGATACTTAAAGCCTTTGAAGTTGGCAAACGAGTCCTAGTGGGGCTTTCCGTAGATGTTTTGGTCCAAAAAATGGAGAAACCTCATAAAGTGGCGACCTACGACGTTCGATTGGAAGAACTGAAAAGCTTTCTCAGGAGGAAGGGTTTGCTTGAACGAGCAGAGATTGTTCCTCTATATGACCATTACGGTGTTACGCTGTCAAGTAATGAACTGGACGCTTTGGTTGTAAGCCGGGAGACCGAATCAGTTGCGCATGAAATCAACGAAAAACGAAGAGTAAAGGGATTGCATCACTTAAGCATAATAGTCATTGACATGGTTCCCGCAGAAGATTGCGTTCCTATCGCCACCACTAGAATTCGAAGCATGGAAATTGACCATGAAGGTAAACTACTAAAACCTTAAAACTGAACTTTTGTTATCCAGCTGTTTTTTCTTTGAAATTCTTGGGGGACGTCAGTTGTGTTCAGGTTCCTGCATGCACGCCACATCCATATTTCGGATTCATAAACGACAAATACCCTGAAAAGCCAAGGATCCTTAGTGAATACTGTGAAAGCGAAAAAAAGAGTGGCCAAAGAAGCAGTTGGCAAACCAGAACAAGATATCATGTATTTACGCAGATATGAATAACGTGTTGGAGTGCATGCTTGCAATAATGATCTTCAATTCACAACATTTTTGTCAACTTACAGGAAAATGAACGAAAAGGTGAGGCCAAACGAAGAAACATATAACACGGCTCCTGAGATCCAGAATCGAAAACAAGGAAGAACCCGCACTCGAATCAGAAAACCCAAAAGAGGATCCTAGTCCTGAATCCATCCCAACGAAGCAACAGAACTCTTCTCCAACACACCAGACACATCCGAAATCTGGGGATCTTACTTGCCCAAACAAAAAATGTGGAAAGACCATACCTGAACCACTAAAGATGATCGACTTATCTAGGGGACCCGAGGAGACCGTCTTTTACGTTTGTCCCTATTGCATGTCAAAACTGGACATCACGACTGAACAGGAAAGTACCGCAAAATCATCAGTCAAAAAGCCGGTTGAACCAGTCGAGACTGGCAAGGCAGGTCCACAAAACTGTCCTCACTATTTGGGATACTTGAAAGGACGGGCAAAAAACTCTTCGATCCCAAACGAATGTCTTACATGCCCAGAAGCGATAAAATGTTTGCTGGGCTAAGCAATCATTGTACATGCTATGCATGCAAGAGCTAATAATTTTTAGCTCCTTGAAATCTGAAGCCGGACTTCATAAAACTTACCTATCTATTTAGAGGAATAAGTGTGAAGATTCATGTCATTCGAAGAGTACATTCGTGAGAAGGCAGCGGAATCAAGGCAAAAAGAATCTGTCGGATTCTTGCTGATTATTTTAGGTATGACCTTGCTTGTCGGAGGGCTGCTTATCACTTTCATCACTGTTGGGAACCCTGATTGGTTCATGTTTATTCCTTGGAAACAAACCTCTGATCCCACGAGCTTGATAAGTCTGTCCATGACCCTAAGCGGATTTGTGTTGGCATTCGTAGGGGCAACCTATGTTATCTTCGCCTCTTCGGAAAGATCAGGGTATCTAAGTTCGTTGAAGGAAGCCCTGGAACATGCACCCGCAAGGGAAGAGGAGATTTTCAAACAAAGGTTAAAGGACTTGAAGACAAAAATAGAGAATCTACAAGCTAGAGCGAAAAAAGAGTAGAAACATCTTTCAAATGTTTCCGCCCAATCCAATTGTGCGGATACTCGTATACCTTTATAAGCGGAGATTTTGCTTCGATTAGATATGCAAACGTTGAGTGCAAAAAATCTTGACAAAGTTGTGAGCAAACTAGCGGAGTTTATGCGGCATTGCCAGAGATTGAAGCCCGCAGATTCTTACCTCGTTGTCAACAGAAATTCACCAGTATTAACTGACGCTGCCTTGAAAGCGGCCCAAAACTGCAGATTGAACGTTAAGAGATTTGATCTTTCTTCTGACAAGCCCTACAAACATTTCCCAGAAGAACTTCTAAAGCTACTTCGAGAAAAAACACCAAAGGGAGGGATGGGACTTTTCGATTACAGCAAACACCCAGATTGGAGTTTGAAAGAATTAGGCGCCAGAATAGAGTTGCTGTTCAAAACAATAGAAGAAGTTCCAATCAGCTGGGCTCATTCTCCTGACATCACCTTAGATATGGCTGTTAACGGTCCATTGCAGTGTGACTACAAAGCACTTGCAGACGAAGCAGAGATAATGCTGCAGAAATTACAGAACGTCAAAGAACTGCATATAACGGCACCCAGCGGAGCCAACATCAAGATAACGATTCCAGAAATCGTAAAGTTTGAAACCGACTGCATAATCGTGCCCCCAAACGTTTATGGCAAACCCGGAAAATTCGGCAATCTGCCCGTTGGAGAAGTATGGGCAGAAAAAGGCAAGTTCATCGAAGTTCAAGACAAAGAAGCTGGAAAAAAAGTAGTTCAACACTATCCAGTCAAACTGGTCGCTGATGGCACGTGGGTTTGTGATGTTTGCATCGGCGGCTACCATGGAAGAATCAATCCTGAAAAACTGATTACCGTTGAATTCAAGGACGGTGTCGCCACCGATTTCATGTGCGATGACCCGGGTCCTCGTTCTGTGTTTGAAGAGATGCTGGCAACTCAGCAAAGGTATGGCTTGCCAACGGTTCTTGAAGAGGTGGGAATTGGTCTGAATGAGAAGGCAAGGGTAACTGGAAACATGCTGGAAGACGAAAAGCTCCGTGGCACATGCCATCTGGCTCTTGGAAACATCAGATATCACGCAGATATGTTGGCTGACAAGCCGACGATAGAGGCGACGTACACAAGTGGTGTAACCAAAGAAATAATGAAGAACGGCATTATGATCTAGTGCTCACGAGAAGACAGAACTCCCATCGCAGCTCATGTTCTCTCACTTCAAGTTTAAACGATTGTTCGTGTTACTATATTTTGAATCTAGGTGAATGCTTTTGAAGAGAACGGGAGTTGCAAGGCTTCCACTCCATTACGGAAGAGCACCCAGATGGCTTGTCACCCGAATGATTAAACTCGCAAGAGAAATCGTCACGGTTATTGTAGACGAATATGGCCAAGACGAGCTCTTGTGCAGAATCTCGGATCCATTTTGGTTTCAGGCTTTAGGCTGCGTTCTAGGATATGATTGGCACTCGTCTGGCGTGACCACAGTTCTGACAGGGGTCTTAAAGAGTGCTGTAGACCCGATCGAACATGGACTGGTCGTATGTGGCGGGAAAGGTAGGGCTTCACGGCAAGCGCCTATTGAAATTAGCGACGCAGGGGAAGAGTTTGGTTTCTCAACAAGTAGAATCGACGATTTACGGTACGCGAGTCGAATGAGTGCAAAGGTTGACAACACAGCTATTCAGGCTGGATACCCACTCTACCACCATTCGTTCTTTGTAACCGAACGCGGAGAATGGGCGGTTGTTCAACAAGGAATGAGCGTGAAAGACAGAACCGCGAGAAGATATCATTGGCATTCAGAATCTCTAGATAAAGACATCCATAGAGGTTTTATGGTTGAACCCCATGAAGCAATTGTGGGTAATACAAGAAGAGAAGCCGCGTTGAATATGACTTCCAGAGAAAGCAAAGAATGCAGAAGAACCTCAGTTGACATTTCAAAAGAAGGTGCAAGAAATGTCAAGCGGATGTTTGAGTCAATTAGGCCTATACATCAGAAATCTCTACAAGAATGGATAAACCGATCAGTAGAAAGCGACTACACAATTGCCGTTCTATCTATGCCTCGCCGAATCAATTGGAAGGTGCTACGTGAAGCCTACGAGTTTCAGCCCAAAAACTACGAGGAACTCCTTGGCATTCGAGGAATAGGACCTGCCACAGTTCGAGGACTCGCCTTAATCTCTGAACTCATCTACGGCGAACCGCCAAGCTGGAAAGACCCAGTGAAATACTCGTTTGCGTACGGGGGAAAGGACGGCGTGCCGTATCCAGTGGATCGAGAGGCGATGGATAAATCTATCCGGGTTCTGGAAAACGCTGTTGAAAACGCTCGGTTAGGCGGTAAGGAAAGGCTGAGGTTGCTTCAGAGGCTTAGACGATACGCCCCGTAACGTTAGTTACTTCAAGTTGATTTGTGTTAGTTACGTGGAATTCTGAAAGTATAAAAAGGAAGAGCTTAAAGAGTTAGGTTCACATGTTTTTGAGGGGTGGAAGTTGGAGGTAAGCCGTCAGAGACAACGGGAGCGTGTGCTCAACCGATTCAAATACATCAAGACATGTGTGATAGCCAGGGAACTCTGCCTACTCGTGCGCGCCAACAGAGTAGCGCTTAACAAAGAAGATGTCCAAGCATGTTGCTTATTCATCAGTCAATTGTGTAAGGAGGCGGGTTGCGAAGAACAAAGCGAACTGTGTGGAAAAGCAGCTGAAACTGTGCTTACAAGCGAGGAAAAATATCTTGAACTTTGTGAACAAAGCTGTAAAAAGTGTGGGGAGGCTAGGCAACCTCAGGCGAAACAGACCAAGTACGTTGCCTGATGCTGTCGCTGTAGATTTGAAATGAAATGTTTTCAAGACTCAGCTTTGAACTTTCGAAAATAAAATAAGTAGACATCGAGAAATGATCAAGTGAGGAATTCGGCTTGTACATCGCGCCGTATGTTGCGTCACCACCTCTAGTGGTGCGTCAAATGCTCGCTCTCTCTGAGTTGAGACCCGGCGAGACGGTTTATGACCTCGGCTGTGGAGACGGCCGGGTAGTTATAATGGCGGCTCAAGAGTTCGGAGCCAATGCTGTTGGAGTCGAATTAAGGGAGGACTTGGTGAAGAAGGCTCATGGCAGGGTTTCTGAGCTTGGCCTTGATGGCAGAGTTAAAATTGTTCAGCGCGACTTGTTTGAGGTTGATTTGAGATTTGCGGATGTTGTTACTCTCTATCTCACGACCAGTGCAAATGAGAGGGTGAGGCCGAAACTTGAGTCTGAACTTAGACATGGAACCCGCATCGTGTCTCATGATTACGAAGTTCTGGGATGGAAACCGTTCAAAATCGACAATTTTTGTGAAAACCCAAGGTTGGGTTATCCATCTCACACAATATACGTTTATCATAGGTGATTTTGAGCTTATTCTGGGTCATTTCCATGTTGGGTTACAAAGAAGTTGCCCTGTCATGATCGGTGTTAAAGAACTGATCTTGACAATTTTTGCTTTTAACAAAGGCACGAAGGTTCAGGGCAAAACTAATTTAGGTACAATTTGCAAAAACATCTTCCGCCTACTAACTCAACATTCATAAAAGTTATTATACTCCTAGAATTAAAAACGAAAACCATCGTGCACAGGAAGGAAAAAAAATGAAACACGACCAAGCCTTCAAAATAGACCTAACAAAAATCGAAGGAAGCGGAGATTTCGCCTGCCCCAACTGTGGAACCATGATATCTCCAGAAGACGAAACAGAAAACGTCTACACCATCTTAGACACAAAAATGAAAAAAGAATTTTTAGAAGAACTGGTAATACAATGCAACAGATGCGGAAGTAGGATTCATCTAGTTGGGTTCCTTCCCTCTTCTCCATCAAGCCTGAAATGAAAGTGATGAAATAGATCACAAGCTTGGAAATGGACGCCACTCATACTGCATTTCATACAGTTTATGCAGTTTTTTCTTGCTGACGATTTCTTCAATCTTTTTGCGCATGCATACCGATTTGGGTACGTATTTCGGTGCTCCCAAACCTCTGAAAACCTGATTCAGCGAGGCTTGATCGTTGTGGTCCTTCAAGGACCTTAAGACATCATTTCTTCCACAATCGTTTCCAAGTGCGTGTATACATCCTTAAGATGAAAAACCTGCCGTTATGCTTATTAAGTTATGACGACCGATATGTACAATCAAACATAACGGCTGGTCGAGAATGTGAGAAAGATTCCTAGAAGCGGATTAACCAAAATACAAGCAGTGATAGTCGTTTCTATCATCGCCATTGCATCAATAGGTGGTCTTTGGTACTATTGGTTGACTGGAAGTTCACAGAAGATTATACTGAAGGTTTTCTGTGCGGGTAGTCTCACGTTACCTTTTGAAGATATTGAAGCCCAGTTTAAGGCAGACCATCAGGATGTAGATGTGGCAATAGAGCCTAGTGGTAGCGTGGTCGCAATCCAAAAGATTACCGAGGTTGGTAAAGTGGTCGATGTGTTAGCCTCTGCAGATTATACACTGATACCGGAAATGATGATGATTTTGAATTCAAACTATACAGACTGGTACATAAAATTCGCTAAGAACAGAATGACCATAGCTTATACGGACAACAGCAAATACGCTGGCGAGATAAACTCAACTAATTGGTACCAAATTCTGCGAAGAAGCGATGTGAAATGGGGTTTCTCCAATCCCAACATGGATCCGTGTGGATATAGATCGCCCATAGTTATTCAACTTGCTGAATTTGAATACGACGACGACTTGATCTTTGAAGACTTGGTTGAGGCTAATTCAGATATCACAGTTTCTGAAACCGATGGAATCTATACGATAGACACCAATATGACAGATTTGAACCCCACAGACAAAGTGAAGATTAGAGACAAGTCTGTTGAGCTAGTTACGTTTGTGCAAGCGGGTGGATTAGATTACGCCTTTGAGTACTCCAGTGTAGCTAAGCAACATGAACTCAAATTCCTGGAACTGCCTGAATCCATCGACTTGAGCTCTGATGACTATAAGGAAACCTACAAGAAGGTAAAGGTTCGGAAAACCACAGAAATTAGTACCGGGAAGCCAATTGTCTATGGTTTGACCATACTTAATAACGCCCCGAATCCGACTCTAGCCGAGGAATTTGTCAAATGCATCATCAACGATTTTGGTCAAGGTGTTTTATGCTGCAACGCACAACCACCTATCGTACCAGCGAAAGCCAATGACATAGACAAAATTCCTGAAAGCCTCAAACCCTATGTAACGGGATAAAAATTATGTCAATCAGAAAAGCTCTAAGAAACGTAAAACGTCAACCTCTTTCCCTGATTTTTTCTTTTGTAGGTTCTCTCCTAATTCTATTTATAATACTCACGCTCTTCAACATGATCTTTCGACAACTTGCCTTCGAGTCTCCAGGCTTTTTTGGAGCATGCGTCGACCCGTCAGTGATAAGCTCGATCCTGCTAACTTTGTACACTTCCTTCCTTGCAACCTTGATTGCTATGATCATAGGGACGCCCCTAGCATACGTCCTCGCAAGACACGACTTTCCTGGAAAGAGTGTAGTGGAATCAATCATAGACGTACCGGTGATAATACCACACACTGTCGCAGGCATAGCTCTCTATACGTTCTTCATGCGCAGAAGCGCTGTAGGGATGGCTTTTTCCAACCTTGGCATTATCTTTGAAGATTCTATGTGGGGTATTGTTGTAGCGATGCTTTTCGTAAGCACTCCCTTTTACGTAAACGCTGCCAGAGAAGGTTTTCAAAGCATCAATCCCCGTCTTGAACGTGTTGCCAGAACCTTAGGTGCCAGTCAGTGGAAAGCCTTCTACCGGATCACGTTGCCTCTGGCTGTTCGCCACCTTTTTTCAGGGGCTGTAATGGCGTGGGCTAGAGGTATAAGCGAGTTTGGCGCTGTGATAATGATAGCGTTCTACCCTATGATTGTCCCTACGCTAATATTTTATGAATTTACTACACATGGTCTTAAAGGCTCTCAGCCCATAGCCGTACTCATGATACTTGTGTGCTTTTTTGTTTTCATTGTTTTACGTGCATCTGCAAGGTATTGGGGGAGACGAAAATGATCACTCTTGAGAAAGTTAGTCATGAATGGGGGGATTTCACCCTGAAAAATGTAACCCTTAGCGTGAATGAGGGAGAATACTTTGTTATCCTCGGGCCCACGGCTGCTGGGAAAACTTTAATCCTTGAGACGATCGCTGGATTCTATATTCCTCGTGAAGGAGACATCTTCCTTAACGAAAAGAACATTACACAAATCCCACCGGAGAAGCGCAACATTGGTTTCGTCTACCAAGATTATTCCTTGTTTCCCCACATGACTGTGGAAGAAAACATAGCTTTCGGATTGAAAATGCGTAAGATTCCCAAAAGAGAAGTTGAAACTAGAGTCCAGAATATTATGGATTCTATGCGCATCTCTCAGCTGAAGGAGAGATTTCCATCCACTCTGTCCGGTGGAGAACAACAACGGGTAGCCCTAGCCCGCGCCCTCGTAATTGATCCTAACATTCTCCTCTTGGACGAACCCTTGAGTGCTTTGGACCCTGGAACTCAAGAATCCTTGAGGGAAGAGTTGAAGAGAATTCATAAGGTTCGAGGCACAACGACAGTCCATGTCACTCATGACCAAGATGAGGCTTTGACTTTGGCTGATCGAATAGCGGTGATAATGAATGGTAAAGTCGTTCAAGTTGACGCGCCCTATAAGGTTTTCAATGAACCTGTAAATGAGGAGATAGCGAGTTTTGTGGGTGTGGAGAACGTTATTGAAGGGAAGATAATATCCAGTGAAAATGGCGTGGCTCTAGTGGAGATGGAAAACTACCAGATACGTGCACTTTCAAATCTTACGGAAGGAGAAGTAAACGTGTTTGTTAGACCAGAGAACATCATTCTATCTAAGGTCAAATTGGAAAGCAGTGCACGAAACAGTATCAGTGGAACAATTACTAATGTAACTCAATATGGGGCAACATTTAGGATATACATGGATAATGGGCTCTCGGCTCTTGTAACAAAACAAGCAATAGAAGAACTTGGATTAAAGAATAGAGAAACCGTATATGCTTCATTCAAAGCAACAGCGACGCACCTAATCAGGCGATAAAGACTGTTTTGCTTTATTTTGTTCATTTGCTTTCGGGTTTCTGTTTTTGAAGTTCGTGGAGAATAACAAGTGCTTCACCTAACGGTATGTTGAGTTTTGTTGCTAGATTTTGAGACGTTATGTCTGGTTGTTCATGTAGAACCACGTCTCTAGTGTAAGCCTTGTGATGGAAATACATGATCATGGCGTGAACTGTTTCTACGAGAACTGGCCAGAGTGGATTGTCCACGTAATCTTCTAAGCTCATTTTGAAACCACAAATTATATCTCTAGGCGCTTCAGCAATAAAGCCTCTCTTAAACCCTTGACGGATGGAAGTCTAATTGACGATCAAGGCAGTGATATTCGATCTTGATGGAACCATCATAGATTTCAACTTAAATTATAAAGCCGTGAGAGCCGAGGCCATACAGTTTTTCACTAAACAAGGCTTTCCTCAATCCATCTTTTCCATGAACGAAAGCGTTTTTGAAATGCTGAAGAAAATGAAAATCTATATGAAAAACAACGGCAAGGGAAAACGAGAGATAATGAAGATTAAAAAAGCCGTGCTTTCGTTGGTTAGCAGTCACGAGTTAGAGGCTGCTCGGTCGACCCGTCTGATACCCGGCGTCTTGGAAACGCTCAAAGCTTTAAGGAAAAAGGGGTTAAAGATGGCGCTTTTCACTCTGAACGGCGAAAAATCTGTAAGTTATATTCTCAAGTGTTTTCGACTTGAATCTTTCTTTGATGCAGTAATTACTCGTGATTTTGGCTCGGCGGTTAAGCCGGATTCAGCCCATTTGGAAGCTGTATTGGGTAAACTGAATGTTAAGCCTGAAGAGGGAATAGTTGTAGGCGACAGCGTGTGGGACATGACGTGCGCTCATGAACTCAATGTCATTGCGATAGGGGTAGTCACTGGCATCTCCTCTCTCCAAGAATTAACTCGTGCAGGAGCTACTTACATAGCTTCATCATTTACTGAGCTACCAACTCTGATACAACAACTCAATAAGTCATGACGGTTTAAAGAAATATCGAGGCCACATAGGCCATTCAGAAGGTATGGTTGTGTCGAAGTCAACTTTTAGGTCCATGCCTACACTGATTTTTTTCGGCTCGACGCCTCGAATCATGCCAGGCAGTTTTAGGCCATCTTCCAATTCCACAATACCTACAGCGTAAGGAATCAACAACTCAAACTGCTTAGGCGAAACATGAATCACCGTGTAGGTCAAAAGTTTTCCTTTGCTTTTGAGTTCAACCCACTCCATATCCGATGAAAAACATTTCGTGCACATGGGTCTAGGCGGCAGAAGCACCGTTCCACACTCCTTGCATTTGGCAGCCATCAGCTTTCTCTCGCTCGCAAACTTGTAGAATTGCTCTATTGTAAACGGAAAAGCTTCAGCCATTTTCATCCTCCCCTGTAAATGTGCACGGTTGCAGTGGCGCCTGAACCACCTACATTATGGCTTAGCCCGATCTCAGCTCCTTCCACCTGTCTTTTCTCAGCTTGCTCAGTTAGTTGTAAGTATATCTCATAGGCTTGACCGACTCCCGTCGCTCCAACAGGATGCCCCTTCGATTTCAAGCCTCCACTGGTGTTAACAGGGATCTTTCCTTCAATCTTAGTGGCGCCTTCTTCTACGAAACTTCCTCCTTTTCCGGGCTTACAAAAGCCGAGGTCCTCGTACGCGATGATCTCCGCGATGGTGAAACAGTCGTGAACTTCTGCGATGTCGACGTCTTGAGGCTTAACTTTAGCCTTATTGTAGGCTTCTTTGGCCGCAAGCTTGCCCGCCTTTAGAGTCGTAATGTCTTCTCTTTCGTACAAGCCTATAGCATCGCTTGCTTGTCCTGAGCCTATGATGTGCACTGGGGTGTCTGTAAATTTCTTGGCGAGTTCAGGTTTTGTCAAAATCAAACAGCTGGCTCCGTCCGTTATCAAGGAGCAGTCATACAGTTTCAGCGGCCAAGCGACTACTCTAGACGAAATCGCCTTTTCCAACGTCACTTCCTTCCGCATATGCGCCTTGGGGTTCAAAGCTCCGTTATGGTGGTTTTTCACCGCAACCATTGCCATCTGTTCTTCTGTCGTGCCATACCTATGCATGTGAGCCGTTGCCATAAGGGCGTATAGTCCTGGAAACGTTATTCCGTGCCATTGTTCAAATGGAAAGTCTGAGGCCATTGCTAAGAATTCAGTTACGTCAGCCGTGGTTCGATGGGTCATTTTTTCTACTCCGCCCACCATCACTATGTCGTACATGCCTGAGAATACGGCGGAAACCCCTAATCCCAACGCTACTCCTGAGGATGCACATGCGTTTTCAACTCTCGTTGCTTGTACGGGAAGTAAGCCAGCCCAGTCAGCGAGTGTTGGTCCTGTGTGTCCCTGATGTTCATAAGATTCGCCCATGTGCCCGACGAAAAGCGCTTTAATGTCCTTTTTAGGAATGAGATTGGGGCATCTCTCATAAGCCTCTTTTGCAGCTTCAGCGAAAAGCTCTCTACCGTACAATCCTTCTCTTCTTCCAAATTTTGACAGCCCAGCTGAGACTATAGTTGCCAACCGTTTGCCAACCAACTAGCGGAACCTCTTTTCACCGAGTTTGCTTAGAACCTAGTAATCCCATTAAGGAAGGATAAAAGTATTTCATTTTAGCTCTAACAATAAATGGTAGAAAGTTTTATAGTGAACGAACTTGCATTACTAAAATCTTCCAGTTAAGAGGTGAAGATTGTTGAGAGAAGTGGCTATCGTAGGCGTTGGTTGCACTGGCTTCAAATCGATTACACCCGGCTTGTCTTATAAAGAAATAATGTTTGAGGCGGCAACAAGAGCTTATGAAGACGCTGGAGTAGACCCACGACGTGACATAGACAACTTCATAACTTGCGCTGAGGACTACTGGGAAGGATTCAGCATCTTCGACGAGTTCGTTCCAGACCAACTTGGTGCCGTCCTGAGACCTCTTTTCACAGTCTCGGCTGATGGCTTGTTCGGACTAGCAACTGCCTACATGCTAATACGTACTGGCGAATTCGATATGGTTGCGGTTGAAGCGCATAGTAAAGCTTCTGACATACTCACATTCTCAGACATTGTTGCCTTTGCTCTGGACCCTATCTTTAACAGGCCGTTAGGCGGTCATCCATTTTACATCGCTGGATTGGAGATGAACCGCTACCTACATGAGACTGGATCTACAAAAGAGTCATGTGCCCATGTCGTTGTAAAGAACAAGAAAAACGCGTTAAGCAATGCCTACGCAGCGCATGGAACAAACATAACCGTTGAAGATGTGCTCGAGTCAGAACCGTTATTTTATCCGTTGAGTCGCTTAGACATCAGTCCACTCGCAGACGGGTGCATCGTAATGGTCCTAGCCTCAGACAAAGTGGCAAGAAGGCTTACAGATATACCGATATGGATAAGAGGAGTTGGTTGGAACTCGGACACGCCTTGGCTAGAAACAAGAGATTGGGGTCGGTCAATACATACAGAGCTAGCGGCGAGGATGGCATACAAAATAGCTGGCATCAAAAATCCAAGAAAAGAAATAGACCTTGTGGAAATAGATGATAGGTTCTCGTATAAGGAACTTCAAAATCTTGAAGCCCTGAAATTTTGTGGTCGAGGAGAGGCTGGCAGACTGACGGAAGAGGGCGTGACGGCGAGAGACGGAGACCTACCTGTCAATCCTTCGGGTGGATTGCTGGGAGTCGGCTACACGCTTGAAGCGTCTGGTCTTCAAAAAGCGTTAGAAGTAGTTTTACAGTTGCGTGGCGAAACTGGGAAACGACAGGTGCCAGATGCTGAAACTGGCTTAGCTCAAGTTTGGCGTGGAATCCCAACAGCGAGCGGAGCGGTGGCTATCCTGAGTAATTATTCAAGAGGTGAGATGTGAAATGTTTACTAAAAGAAGGGTTGCGGTTGTAGGGGCTGGACTTACGCTTTTCAGACGAAACCTCAAAGAAACGGGTAGAGAATTAGCATTTGAAGCCTCAAAAATGGCTCTCGACTCGGCTGGACTGACTCTTAAGGACATAGACTGTGTAACGCTTGGAACGGCGCCCGATGCTTTCGATGGGATTCACATGAAGGGTGAAAATCTCTTGAATGGAGCTGGTGCGTGGCGCAAACCTTATACAAGAGTCTTTGTTGGAGGAGGCACCGGCGTCTTTGCACCAAATGCAGGTTGGTGGCATGTGGCCTCGGGTCTCTTTGATACATGCTTAGTTGTAGCTGAAGAGAAAATGTCATCTTGTTTCCCTCATCCGCAATATGCCTTCACGACCATATTTGATCCGATAATGAGCAGGCCGCTTGGTATGAATCTAGTATGGATATTCGCCATCGAGATGCACCGTTACATGCATGTTCATGGCATTAAAAAGGAACAAATCGCGCTGGTCTCTGTGAAGAACAAGGGAAACGCATTGGATCATCCTTGTGCACAGCTTCCCGCGAAAATCACTGTTGAGGATGTGCTCAACTCAGAGGTTCTGGTGTATCCTGTTCAGCGTCTAGACATTAGTCCCACCAGTGACGGTGCTGCAGCATTAGTTCTTGCTTCGGAGAAAGTAGCTAAAGAGATTAC
>CAZKWF010000035.1:9923-15443 GCA_964556565.1 uncultured Candidatus Bathyarchaeia archaeon | reverse complement strand
GTTCTGCAGCTCCTTACGGGAGATCTTTCCGAATTTCCGTGCTTCAGTATAGCAGACGTGGAGGAAAGTGATGAGTCTAAAAAGATCCTAGAAAGAGCACCATTGCCCATCACTGAGGAAATGAAAAAATCCGATAGACGGAATCTCGATATTATGGTTCTCAGATCGATGGGCTTTGAGGACCCTGAAAAAACATGTGTGGAGTTATATAGAGCGTTTCTGGCAGCGGTGGAAGATCGGCTAGTAAAGGCTGCACACACTTCACGCAAACTGAAGAGTACAAAGGCAAAGCTCTAGCGGAGGGTACTGACAATGACAAAGATAATTGACAATTCCAAGGAAACTCTCGCTTCAGCGTTGAGCAAAGAATTCAACGATCTAAGCGAAATAGCAATTGCTTCTGCATATTTTAATATTCGTGGTTATGGTGTTTTGAAGGAAGCCTTGAAAGGCAAGCCACTTTTGTTTCTTCTAGGCCGAGAACCCACTGAGAGTATTAAGTGGGAGGAAGAGGTGCTTAGGGAACTGGAAGAAAAGGAAGATGATAGGGACTACTTTAGGCTTCTGCAAGACGCCATCAAATATTTTGAAGATCCTCAAAGACAGATAAGAACTGTGAAGGGACGATTCTTTCACGGAAAAGCATACATCGGGGCTGATCCAAACCTGGAAGAAGTTAGGAATGGAGTGGGCTCGATAGGATCAAGCAACTTCACCTATGGAGGGCTGGTTTCTAATAGAGAACTCAACATGTTGAACACAGACAGAGAAGTAGTCAAAGATTTGATTGAGTGGTTCTTCGAGCAATGGAATACCTCACAAGATTTCAAAGAAGAATTTCTCTCATTTCTCAAGAACTATGTAACGACACGAAGCCCATATGAAATCATCGCCAAAGCACTATATGAGACCTACAAATCAAACATCGAAGTATCACCGGAAACCCTCAAACTCAAAACACTCTACGCACACCAAGTTCTCTCATTCCGAGACGCCTCAGCAAAACTCCAAGCCCACAACGGCGTCCTAATTGCAGACGCAACAGGACTCGGAAAAACAAGAACAGCTCTGAGACTAGCCCTAGACGCCATAAAAGACGGAAAAAAGATTCTCCTAATCGCCCCCAAAAGCATCCTCGACACGACATGGGACGACGAAATGGAAAAAACAAACATTCACCTAAAACGCGTGTCATCCGAAAGACTCTCAAGCAACCCCGATAGAGTTGTCAAAGAATTTTCAGACCGAGACTTCATAATAGTAGATGAAGCCCACTATTACCGCAGCCCATCAACAAACAGATACGCCGCCCTAAGAGACTTAATAATCAAACAAAACGCCCAAGTGGTACTAGCCACAGCAACACCAGTCAACAACAGCCTCATGGACCTCTACTTCCTCCTATCCCTGTACCTAAAAGAAGACAGCATAGACGACCTCACAGGCCAAACACTCAAAGGCTACTTCACAGCCAACCAAAAACGATGGCTACAACACCAAAAAATCGAAATGGAACCCGTCCTAGAACGCTTCATAGTGAGACACTCCAGAGAACTAGCCAAAGCTCTAGACAAAGAAGGAAAACTGGACTTTCCCAAAAGAGTCTTAGACTCAGACCCACGCTGCAAATACACAACAAACATAGATTACCAAGAAATCGACGAAATGCTCGATAAAATGAACTTCACCTTCTACGACCTCTCCGTCGACAAAATAGCAGGCCAAATGAAACTACCCGACGGCGCTCCAATATCTCAAGCAGTAGAAGCAAAAAACAGAGAATTCCTCAAAAAACTTATCAAAATAATCATCATCATAAACATATTCAAAAGACTCGAAAGCAGTGTCGAAGCATTCAGAGCAACACTCACATCACTTGATGAATACATAGCAAAGGCAACCAAATACGCCCGAGAAAAAGGATACTTCGTTCCCCCAGCCCTAAAAGGAGATCCACTCTTCACCCTTGATGAAGGAATACCAGACCCCGAAGAACTATTCTCAAAACCAAAATATGCAGCAATGATCAACTCATTAAAGCTAACCCCCCAAGAAGTTAAGGATTTCGTCTCCAATTGCAATGAAGACAGAAAAATAATCAAAAAACTTATCGGCATTATTCCAACCAAGGACAAAAAAATCAATCAATTCAAAGACAGACTTGCAGACATAACCAAAAAAATACCACTCGACTCCAACAACGGAGTCATCATATTCTCCCAATATACCGCCACCGCAACATACCTTCACGATAGACTAAAAGACGAAAAATTCAAGCATCCCATCCTGCTCACAACCGGGACAATATGCAAAGACCATGAAGGCAAACACAGCAATAAGACAAGCGTAATAAGAGATTTTCAAAAAGCCGGAGGAATACTCGTCAGCACAGATGTCCTAAGTGAAGGCCAAAATCTGCAAAATGCCCAATACGTAATAAACTACGACTTCCCATGGAACCCAGTCGTACTCATACAAAGAATAGGCAGAATAGATCGAATGCTTTCCCAACACGAGATAGTCTACCTCACAAATCTGCTCCCGAAGAATGGGGATCCAAATGATCCCGCAAGCCTCGAACATTTCATTGGGCTAATGCAGAAACTCTACAGCCGTCTAGAAGCTATCAGATCCACAATAGGCTTAGACGCATCCACCCTGGGAGAGGAAGCCGCACCAAAAGACTTCGGATTCCAAGTAGCAATCGCCAAAAACGACCCAACATTGCTCGACATTATGACAAAGGAACTCGAACAATTCACAAACAGCCCAATGGACGCACTCGCAAAAATAATGAGCGAAAAAGGACTAGACTGGTTAAAATCACTGCCCAAGGGAATAGGCGCATACAAACAAAGCAAACGCGATGGACTGTTCATACTATTTACAGATGGAAAGGAGTTCTATTGGAGACTCAAATATTACGGCAGAGGGAAAGTCGTGTCCGCACCTAATGAGATCATCAATGCTCTCTTGAAGGGCGAGGCTCACAACCGCGGTGATAGCATTAAGTACGAGTTACTTATCCACCATATGATTGAAATGAAGGAGAAGCTCAAAGCAGAAATCGAAGCTAGCAGGAGAAGAGAAGCAACAATCGAAGGAACCACTCCACGCGCAACATCAATCATAAAGAAGATTTACGATGAGCTTGCCAAATCTGGTGATGATGGCGAGAAGCTAGCAAGCGCATTTAGAAAGGTCGCCAGTAGACAAAGCGTAGTTAGTGCTTTACATCGAGCAAGAAGGCAAGGAACGCTCATAGAAAAAGCAAGAGAACTACTCCTCAGAGAAGAAAACGAGATTGTTACCAAACCCGAGAAAGAGAAGGAAGTAAGACTTACTAGGGTATGCTGGTGCTGGATTCAGTCTTGATGCATGGAAATGTGCATACAAGCCCTGTCATAGAATCTTTTTTGTTGAAGAATCGCCGTCGTAAAACTAGGGTGAGAAGTGGGGTGTTCACCCTGTCTTTTACATGGAAACTTGTTTTCTGCTTAAATATGGTCTCAGAGAAAATTTTGCGAGCAGTCATCGAATGATAGGCTGTATTTTCACGAGGGTTTCGCGACACAAGAACCTGTGTAAAAAGGCGAATAGCCACTCCCACACATACTACGTTAACGGGCTGTACCGGTGCGAGTAACGTGTGGACAAGAAAAAAAGGAAACACGGAAGAATCTCAGTCTTCAAAGGCCGAGAAGCCAGGCTTAATTATGAGATCTTCCATGTCCTCGGCCTCAAAGGTCCGCTGACAATTTATGAGGTTTCAAAAGAAATCAGAGAGTTAAGGCACCTAGAACATACAAAATACACTAACGTAAACCGCAGAGTAAGAGCTCTTGACCAAACAGGCTACTTAGAAAAAGCTGGCATAAGAAAAACTCAAGCAGGCTTCAAAGCAACACTCTACCAACTATCAACAAAAGGTTACTTGGCTCTGGTGCTGAACCAAATTGACATCGAAACCATCCTGCAAAAAGCCGACAAAACCACGACTCTAGCCCTCTTAGCCACTTTCTTTTCAGTTAAATGAATGTGTCCACGAGTTTATCGTAATACGTTCAAGTGAATACCCTTCTTTTTGGCTTCCCAAACAGTCATTTCCACATCCCTTGCACGCCAATTCAACCTACAACTCCTGGACGCCAGTTCTGCGTAGTCTCTACAGAATCTTGTCCAAGCAATGTACGCATTCCAATTCTGTTTATTTTGCGAACTTGTATAGGTTTGAATCCATCCGTCACTTCTTTGGGAGAAAATGAGTGAAGTCCCATATCCATATACGGTCTTGTTCCTAGTCCACCAATCAGCGATATGTTTGTCTACCATCGGATATTTGAGTGGGTTATAAAAAGCCAAGAAGGTGATGGGGGTAGCAAATCCTCTAGGCTGATTGCATGCTTTGCGAAAAGCTACAAAACTACTTAATGAAGGGTTAGAAGATAGTTTTTTGAGAGCTCTGATGAAAACATCCCAATTCCGTGCGGTCCCTAAATGCAGTAATAACTGTTGAGTTATTCGATTTCTGGACTGAAAGTTTCCATAGTTCTTCCAGAAACAAACCTCACCAGCAACTTCGAATGAGTCAGCACCATCAATCACTGTTCTGAATTTATCCTCGAACGCCACAACATCCACCGGTGTGATGACACGATTGAAGTAATTAGGATATTTTGCTGATTCCTTGAATCTGGTTAGGTCTACTGTCCAACTATATTTCTTATAAGCATCAATCCAAGTTCTACACATAGCGCTTTCATAGAAGCACCTTTTTGAGGTCTTAAATAACTTTGGATTTATTCCCAACTTGAGCACCCTACATTGTTTTTCGTATATGTCCGTTTTCAGATACTGTACTTTGTGAGTCCCTTCAAAGTATACTGTACTTTGCTGGCGCCAGAAAGGTCTTAAACTTTTGAAGTGACATAGTTTGGAGGTGAGACCGTTTGGTCAATTTGGTTGAAGATTGGGAAGTTCTAGAGGAGTATGCTGGGGACAAACGCGGTTTCTATCAAATTCTATACGGTGCGACCGGAGTAGAAGTTCGTGTGGCTGTAGGTAGACTGGGGTTTAAGAATGAATTCGAAAGTGCAAAGGATCCATTGCTGAATCGTATTCTAGGTTTCTGTCGATCTCGGAAATATGTGAAAGTGAGCGAAAACATCAGAGATGATTTCTTCTTCAAGTAAACCGGTGGCAAAACCGAGTCATAGAAGACAGGAAGGACCTTAGGTAATGGCTGCTTCCACCGTGCTGCCTACTATTAACAGCATACCTGGCAAAAAAGCGGGTTCAAAAAACACTGGGAAGTCCGCCGATTCCAAGCGGCCCACACAGCCACCTACAAAGTGTCCCGAATGTACTTCGCAACGAATCTGGAAAGACGGATTACGCTACGTGAAAAGTGAAACCTCAACCATTCCCCTACAACGTTATATATGCCGAGACTGCGGAAGACGATTCAGCGAAAACAACCGCGCACCCCCAAACCCAAGAAAGGGCTCAAAACCCACGAGC
>CAZKWF010000035.1:2586-9913 GCA_964556565.1 uncultured Candidatus Bathyarchaeia archaeon | reverse complement strand
CACCGATGTTAACCTATTTGGGACATATTTGCAACCTATTACACGCGATTATAAAGCAGGCAACAAATTCTCTTCGTCCACCGCCGGGCGGGATCACCGCAGCGGAGGCACGGAAGCTGCCAGCTTTCCAAGGATCTGCCTCAGGAAGGGCGTCACAGGCGCTGAGGTCGAGAGGAAAGTAGGACCCGGAATAGGCCAGGTATGGACCTTGAGCCAGAAAACCCAAATGGAAAAGGCTGCGGGGGCCACAACAAAGCCATCAGAGACGGAGATTAAAGGAAAAATCCTTGAGGTCGCATGGCATCTCAAAAAAGAAGGCTACAGCAAATCAACGATCTTCAGTTATCCGAAATACCTTAAACTGCTCGTCAAATATGGAGCTAATTTGTACGATCCTGAAAGCGTCAAGGATGTCATCGCTAACCGTGAAACATGGGAAAACACGAGCAAACTCATGGCCATCTCTGCATACACATACTTCGCTTCTATGAATGCAATACCCTGGAACCCACCAAAATACAAAGCCGTTAAAAAGCTACCATTCATACCATTAGAAAGCGAAATCGACGCCTTAATAGCCTCAGCTGGCAAAAAACTAGCCACAACCCTTCAATTAGTCAAAGAAACCGCTATGAGAATAGGCGAGGCATGCAAGCTCACATGGATCGACATCGATCTGAAACGCAACACAATAGTTCTCAACACGCCTGAAAAAGGCGGCAACCCAAGGATGTTCAAAATCTCAAACAAGCTCACAGCGATGCTCTATGCCCTTCCCAAAACCTCAGAAAGAGTATTTGGAAAAATGAAGTCCAGAGACATCTCAAGCCATCTATGCAGGCTGAGAAAACGGATCGCACAAAAGCTGCAGAACCCAAGGCTCAACTACATTCACTTTCACACTCTACGCCACTGGAAAGCCACTACAGAATATCACAAGACCAAAGACATCCTGTACGTCATGAAAATGCTCGGGCACAGAAACATCCAGAACACGCTGATATACACGCAGCTCATTAAATTTGAGAGCGACGATTTCCATTCAGCCGTTGCAAAAGACATGGAAGAAGCGAGAGCCCTTGTGGAAACAGGTTTCGAATTTGTATGTGCCCACGAGGATGCAATGCTGTTCAGGAAACGAAAATAAACATCATAAATGCGTTGGTAAAAATGGATTTACATAAGCAAAGTTTATTAATACCCAACGTGGTTTACGTTGATAGCACCTCCAAAACATGATAAAAAAACACTACAGAGACCCGTTTTTCGGGTCGGATGACCACCGGCCCACTGGAGGAATCTCCAAGTTTGGAAGAAACACCACCAAACCGCCTAATACTTCACGTATTATCAAATGTAAATCTCGGAGGAAACTAACAAATTTGGAAATTTCACAAGAGGACCTTCTACTTCTAAAAAAATCCTTTTTCAAAGAAAAAGGCCTAGTTAGGCAACACCTCGACTCCTATAACAAATTCATCGACAACGGCCTTCAAGAAATTGTCGATGGGGTCAACGAGATCCAAATCGAAATTCCAGAAAGCCCCTACAAAATAAAGCTTGGCCGACTGTGGATTGTTGATCCTCAATCCAGAATCACCGGACCCTACATCACCGAGGTTGACGGCACAAACCACGAAATCTACCCTCTAGAAGCACGTTTCCGCAACTTAACCTATGCCGCGCCCCTGGCATTAGAGATGACCCCAATAGTTGATGACCGAGAACTGGAAACCGAACTCGTCTTAATAGGTAATCTTCCAGTGATGCTAAAGTCCAAACTCTGCGTTCTATCTGAACTACTACCCGAAGAACTAATCGGATATGGAGAGGACCCAAACGACTCTGGTGGCTACTTCGTCATCAACGGCTCTGAACGAGTCATCGTTGCCCTAGAAGATCTAGCCCCAAACCGCATCCTTGTGGACATAGACACACGTGGCACAAAACCCGTCTATCAGGCCAAAATATTCTCAACCACCTCTGGCTTCAGAGCAAGAATCGAGTTAAGAATGAAATCAGATGGTGCCATCTACGTTTCAATGCCAGGAGTCCCCACCGAAGTACCCTTTGTTATTCTAATGCGAGGACTTGGATTAGAATCAGACAAAGAAGTCGCAGAGGCAGTTTCTCCAGAAAAAACTATACAAAATGAACTGGAAGCATCTTTTGAAAAGGTTATAGACTTCAGCACAGTTAAAGAAGCCATAATGTACATTGGAAACCGCGTAGCACATGGGCAAGTGGAAGACTATAGACGCCAAAAAGCTGAAAGCATTCTTGATCGAAACTTTCTACCTCACATTGGTCGTACCAGTGAAGAACGCGAAGAAAAAGCGCTATTCCTAGGCGAGATGGCTTGCCGGGTTATTGAATTAAAGCTTGGAAAACGAAAACCTGACGACAAAGATCACTTCAAAAACAAACGTTTGAAACTCGCTGGACCCCTGCTCGCCGACCTTTTCAGAATTGCCTTCAGAAACCTATACCGTGACATAAAATATCAACTCGAACGAATGGGCTTCAAACGGCCAACGATCACGGTTTCCGCCGCCATCCGTCCAGGAATTATCACTCAACGACTTCAACATGCCCTCGCAACAGGCAACTGGGGAAGAGGACGAGTTGGCATCACCCAGCTTCTTGACCGAACAAACCGTGTCTCCACATTAAGCCACCTAAGGAGGCTGCAATCCCCACTCAGTCGTAGCCAGCCCAACTTTGAGGCACGAGACCTACACCCAACCCATTGGGGAAGATTATGTCCAAATGAAACACCTGAAGGATCAAACTGCGGTCTTGTGAAGAACCTTGCTTTGTCCGCTTGCATCTCTGTGAGTGTGAATGCTAAGAAGGTAAGACAGCTTCTCTACCGAATAGGCGTGATTCCTGTTCGGGAAGCGAACGAGACATTACGGTCCTCCGGTGCTAAAGTCTTTGTGGGCGGGCGTCTCATCGGCTATTGTATATCACCACAGGAGCTGGTCACTGAATTAAGAAACAAACGTAGAAATGGAGAAATATCCTCTGAAGTCAACGTTGCCCATTTCACCAAACTTCGAGGGAAAAATGAAGAGGTTTATGTTAACTGTGATGAAGGGCGTGTGCGCCGACCACTGATAGTGATTGAAAACGGTATACCCCAACTTCAATTAGAGCACATCGAAAAAATTCGTTCCGGAGAATGGGACTGGGAGGAGCTCGTAAAGCGTGGCATCATCGAGTATATTGACGCTGAAGAAGAAGAAAACGCGTTTGTGGCTCTAAGTTTTGAGCAAGCCACACCTCGGCACACACATGTAGAAATTGTGCCTTACACCATTTTCGGAATATGCGCTTCCATAATACCATACGCTGAGCATAACCAGTCCCCACGTAACTCTTACGAAGCGGCTATGGCCAAGCAAGCACTTGGAATTGAGGCAACCAACTTCATCCATCGAGTTGATTCGCGTTCCCACCTCCTCCACTACCCCCAAACGCCTCTAGTTAAGACGAAACCCATGGGCATCATAGGGTATGACCTTCGACCTTCAGGACAAAACTGCGTTGTCGCTGTCATATCGTTTGAAGGATACAACATGGAGGATGCCCTCATCTTCAATAAATCATCCATTGAACGAGGTTTGGGACGCTCTACATTTTATCGGATTTATGAAGCGGAGTGTCGTCGATACTTAGGCGGGCTTAGAGACCGATTTACCACACCTGAGCCAGGTATTCGAGGATATCGGGGAGAACAATACTACCGTCTACTCGAAACAGACGGCATCATCAGTCAGGAATCAAACGCAGCGGGCGGTGACGTTCTTATAGGAAGAACAAGTCCTCCTCGATTTCTTGAGGAATACAAAGAGTTTGAGGTCAAAGGTCCTACTATGAGAGACACATCAATAGATGTAAGGCCTGCCGAAAATGGCATTGTAGATGATGTTTTTATTATAGAAACCCGCGAAGGAAGCAAACTCGTGAAGGTTAGGATGCGAGACCAACGCACCCCTGAACTGGGTGACAAGTTTGCCTCTAGGCATGGACAAAAAGGTGTAATCGGGATGCTCATACCTCAAGAGGATATGCCGTTTACCGCAGATGGTATAGTTCCTGACATCATAATTAATCCCCATGCTATTCCATCGCGGATGACCGTAGGACAGTTCCTTGAATCTATGGCTGGAAAGGTCGCTGCGGCGAGGGGGAAACCGGTTGACGGAACACCCTTCATCAATGAAAAGCCAGCGGAAATAAAACGAGAGTTGATCAAGTTTGGCTTCAGTCACACCGGCCGAGAAACTCTCTACAATGGTGTCACAGGCGAGAAATTCATCGCTGGCATCTTCATGGGGGTTGTATACTATCAAAAGCTCCACCACATGGTTGCAGACAAAATACATGCTAGGGCACGGGGTCAAGTTCAAATGTTGACTCGCCAACCAACAGAAGGACGGGCAAGAGGGGGCGGCCTTCGGTTCGGCGAGATGGAGAGGGATTGCCTCGTTGGACACGGTGCTGCCATGTTGCTGCGAGATCGTTTGCTTGAAGAATCTGATAAGTACCTTCTTTACGTATGTGAAAACTGCGGCTACATAGCATTTTATGACATTAAACAACGCAAGTACGTATGCCGACTTTGTGAAGATAAGGCACGGATTTCGCCCGTAGTCGTTTCTTATGCATTCAAACTTCTTTTGCAAGAGATGATGAGCCTGTGCATAGCACCCTGTCTCAAATTGAAGGAGAGAGCATAAAGTGGCGATGGAGCAAGCAGTTCATAAGGTCGTAGACAAACTTTATTTTGGGATAATATCCCCTCAGGAAATACGTAGATTTTCCGTCGCTGAAATACAAACTGCCGACACTTATGACGAAGACGGAGCTCCCATAACGTTAGGACTTATGGATGGTCGGTTGGGAACGCTTGAGCCAAGACAACGATGCAGAACATGTGGCAACACTGCCATAAGGTGTCCTGGGCACTTCGGGCACATTGAATTAGCGGTTCCTATTGTTCATATAGAATTCACTAAGATAATCTATAATCTTCTTGGGGCTACTTGTAGGAATTGTGGACGTGTTTTATTGTCCACAGACCGCATCGCTGAAATCAGGGCGAGAATAGAACGCGTTCGTGAGTTAACGGGAACAGTACCCCGCAGTATTTATAAAAACACGTTGCGAGAGGCGAAAGGCAAAGAATGCCCTCATTGTGGAGCTTCCCAATACAAAATACAATTTACAAAACCCACAGCTCTTCATGAGATCTTAGAGGAGGGCGCGCAACGGTTAACACCGAGTATGATTCGTGAGCGGCTCGAACGCATACCCGACGATGACCTCGAATTATTCGGTTTTAGCCCAAAGACTGCTCGCCCAGAATGGATGGTTCTTCAGGTTCTTCCAGTTCCCCCAGTCTACGTGAGACCTTCTATAACTCTAGAATCAGGCATTCGGTCAGAAGACGATTTGACTCACAAACTTGTGGATATCATTCGTATTAATCAACGATTAAAAGAGAATATGGAAGCAGGAGCTCCCACACTCATTATTCAAGATTTATCTGAGCTTTTACAGTACCATGTGACCACATACTTTAACAATGAAGCTTCGGGAATTCCTCCCGCTAGACATCGCTCCGGTAGAGCGCTCAAGAGCCTATCCCAGCGCCTTAAAGGAAAGGAAGGAAGATTCAGGAGCAATCTTTCTGGTAAGAGAGTGGACTTTTCAGCACGAACTGTAATCTCTCCAGACCCGAATCTTGACATCAGTGAGGTTGGAGTTCCGCTTGATATCGCTATGCGGCTTTCAATACCCGAGAAAGCTACTCTGTGGAACCTTGATGAGATGCGAAAACTTGTAATAAATGGCCCTGAGAAATACCCTGGCACGCTTTATGTTGTGAGACCAGACGGCAAACGCATTAGACTGGAATTTGTTGCGGACCGAGAAAAAGTCGCTGAAGTTTTGGAGCCAGGGTTCATCATAGAACGCCATCTTAGAAATGGTGATGTTGCCATTTTCAATAGGCAACCATCTCTCCATCGAATGTCCATCATGGCGCATTACGTCCATGTGTTGCCCTACAAGACGTTTCGTCTGCACCTGTGTGTCTGTCCTCCTTACAACGCTGATTTTGATGGGGATGAAATGAACCTACACATTCCACAAAGCGAAGAAGCCAAAACCGAAGCACGCCTTCTTATGCAAGTACAAGATCAAATTCTTTCACCAAGGTTTGGGGGGCCTATTATAGGAGCAATTCGGGATTTCATAACCGCAGCATATCTTTTTACTCGGAAGTCTACCCTCCTTGCAAGAGAAGAGGTGTGCAGACTTCTGATAGCCGCTGGTTACACGGGTGCTCTTCCCAAACCTGAAAAAAAGGAACCTGAGCCGCTTTGGACGGGAAAACAGATATTCAGCCTCTTTCTTCCCAAGGACTTGAACTATGCGCTGAGGGCGACCGTGTGCCGTGGCTGTACCAGTTGTCTTCAAGAGCATTGTCTATACGACGCGTATGTGGTCGTCAAAGACGGCATCTTAAAATGTGGTGTAATTGATAGAAGCTCAATAGGGGCTGAACAATCTGAGAGTCTTCTTCATCGAATAATAAAGGATTATGGTGCCCAGCGTGGACGGCAATTCCTAAATTGTATTTGTCAGCTTCTCAAGCTTTTCATGACTATGCGTGGCTTCACCTACTCTTTTGATGAACTTGAACTTTCTAACTCTGTTCAACGGAAAATCGATCATGTAATACAGGCATCTGAAGAACGGGTACAGGAGTTGATCAAGGCTTTTGAGGATGGAACGTTGCAAAGACTCCCAGGTCAGACTCTTACCGAATCCTTTGAAATCTATGTAATGAATGAACTGGCAAAAGCTAGAGATAAAGCAGGAAGAATTGCGGACAGGGCCTTTGATATAGAGAATTCTGGCATGATCATGACGAGGACTGGAGCGCGAGGATCAAGTCTCAACATTGGTCAAATAACCGCATGTGTTGGTCAGCAATCAGTACGAGGAAAACGAATCATGCGCGGATACGTTGAACGAGCTTTACCACACTTTAGAAAGGGCGATCCCACTCCTAAAGCCAGAGGATTTGTATATTCTTGCTATCGAAGTGGATTAGATCCCATCGAATTTTTCTTCCATGCTATGGGTGGACGGGAAGGACTTGTAGACACCGCTGTGCGAACACAACAAAGTGGATATATGCAGAGACGACTCATCAACGCTTTAGAACATCTACGTATAGAATATGATGGAACTGTTCGAAACTCAATCGGTGACATCGTGCAATTCAGATACGGAGAGGACGGAGTGGACC
>CAZKWF010000035.1:0-2576 GCA_964556565.1 uncultured Candidatus Bathyarchaeia archaeon | reverse complement strand
GAGTGGACCCAGCTAAGAGCGATCATGGAAAAGCCGTCAATGTCAGCCGACTGGTTGAACAAATAAAAATCATGTCGGAAAAGGGTAAGCCTGCATCTCAACAATACGTTAAAAAATGCCTCGGAAGGATCAAAGACCAGCTCACACCAATTCTCTTTGAAGAGCTGAAAAATGAGTTAACAAAAGCTGGATTAACTCAAGAAGGGGTGAATCAAGCAGTCACTTTGACTTTAGACAACTATAAACGTGCTCTCGTTGAGCCCGGGGAAGCTGTTGGAATAATTTCTGCTCAATCTATAGGGGAACCAGGTACTCAGATGACGCTTCGGACGTTTCATTATGCTGGGGTTAGAGAGCAAAACGTGACTCTTGGGTTACCACGTCTAATTGAAATAGTAGATGCTCGAAGAACACCTTCTACACCCATCATGACCATTTACCTTGACCGTGAGCATCGTAAAAGCAAAGAGAAGGCCACTGAAGTTGCGCGAGAGATCATTTGTACAAATACGGAGGACATCGCAAAAATCATGTATATCGATTCTGGACAGGAGGAGGTTGTTGTTGAACTTGATTTGACAATGATGGAAGATCGAGGTGTTGCGTTAGATGAATTAGAGCGCGCGTTGTGTCTGCCGAACTGCACGTTAAGGGTGAAGGATGATCATCTTTACTTCAAGCCAAAAAAGCCTGTAGATCTTAGAAAGTTGCTTGGCAGAGTTTCCACCCATCTCGTCAAAGGTGTATCAAATATTCACAGGGTTCTTGTTACCGAGGAAGAGAGAAGGTGGGTTGTACGAACAGACGGTTCCAACTTGTCAAACGTTCTTGAAGTTTATGGTGTGGATCCTACGCGAACTATCACCAATCACATACATGAAACCGCTAAGACTCTTGGAATCGAGGCGGCTAGAAATCTTGTGATAGAAGAAGCCATTGGTGTACTTGAAGAGCAGGGTCTTGATGTGGATGTAAGACACGTTATGCTGGTGGCTGATATTATGACTGAAACTGGGGATGTGCGGCAGATAGGGAGGCACGGGATCAGTGGCGAAAAAGCCAGCGTTCTTGCTAGAGCAGCTTTTGAGATAACTGTTCCAAACATTGTTGAAGCAGCTATAATGGGGGAAAGCGACCCGCTTAGGGGGGTAACTGAGAACGTGATAGTGGGGCAATCTATACCTATTGGTACGGGTCTAGTTGACCTTTACATGTCAACGTTGCGTCGTGAGGAGAAAAAATGATTGACGTAGACAAAGCTATTGCTACAGCTGTGAGAACTGGAAAGGTTTTGTTCGGGGCTAGTAATGCTGTGAAAAACGCTAAAATGGGGAAGGCTAAACTCTTCGTCGTAGCAGCAAACTGTCCAACTAACGTTCGTGAGGATATTGAATATTACGGCAAGTTCTCTGGTATTCCAGTGATTTTTTATAATGGAACTAGCATAGATTTGGGTGCAGCATGCGGAAAATCTTTCATGGTTTCAGCGTTAACGATAAAGGAACTTGGTGACTCGGATATTCTTAAGCTTACGGAGGCAGTGAATGTCTAGTGGAATACGGTTCACGGGTCGAGAAATGCGGTATATAGCCTTATTTGAGAGCATAACTGGTGCAACCGCGAAGGATTGCATAGTTGACGATGAGCTTAATCGGATAATTTTTATTGTGAAAGAGGGGGATATAGGGGCTGCTATAGGAAAAGGTGGCAAAAATATTCACCTTCTAGAAAATATGACTGGAAAAAGGCATGAAATAATTGAACATTCTGAAAATCCTGCTCAATTTATTAAGAATGCTTTGAAACCTGCTCGGGTGAATGAGATTCGTATAACTGAGCGGCCTGATGGGAGTACGATTGCTGTGGTTGCTGTGAGCTCTAGGGATAAGGGGGTTGCTATTGGTAAAAATGGGAGGAATGCTGAGCGGATTCGGTTTTTGGCTAAGCGATATTTTCATATACAGAATGTGAGTATCACGTAGTTTGAGGAGAGAGGTTATGGGGTCTAAGTCGCCGAAGGGTGAGTTTGCTGGGAGAAAGTTGCTTGCGAAGCGGAAACGGTTTAGGTGGAGTGATATTTATTATAAGCGTCGTATGCTTAGGTTGGATGTTAAGTCTGATCCGTTGCGTGGGGCGCCTATGGGGCGTGGTATTGTTTTGGAGAAGGTTGGGGTGGAGAGTAAGCAGCCTAATAGTGCTATTCGGAAGTGTGTGCGGACTCAGCTTATTAAGAATGGTAGGTTGATTACTGCTTTTCTTCCGGGGGATGGTGCTTTGAATGTGGTGGATGAGCATGATGAGGTTGTGGTTGAGGGGATTGGTGGTTCTCGTGGTAGGAGTATGGGTGATATTCCTGGGGTTCGTTGGAGGGTTGTTATGGTTAATGGGGTTTCTTTGAAGGAGTTGGTGTTGGGTAAGAAGGAGAAGCCTTTGCGTTAGTCCGTGTTTTATCTTTTATTGTTTGCTACGTTGTTTGCACGTGTCTCTCTCTTATTAGACCCCCCCTATAATTTTTTTAAATGTTTTCTCATTCTCTCTCTTTTATAGACCCCCCTATAGCCCCCCCTAATTTTTTG
>CAZKWF010000034.1:0-15830 GCA_964556565.1 uncultured Candidatus Bathyarchaeia archaeon | reverse complement strand
AATGGGACTTCAAGCTCCTACAACGATACAAGCCTTTTTACCTTCCATTCTGTGATGTCTGTTGCCTCTGCACCTTCGGGAAATGCGACTTGACAGGAGACAAGCGAGGAGCCTGTGGCCTGAATATGGCGGCTCAACAGTCGCGAATAGTCCTTCTCGCCTGCTGTATCGGAGCTGCCACCCACATTGCACATGCTCGACACCTGATTGAACACTTGATAGAGAAATATGGTCGAAATAGCCCACTCGACGTGGGAGGCTTGAACATAGATGTAGAAGCTCCAGTAACCCGCTTAGTTTGTGGTATTAAGCCTAAGAAGCTCAAAGATTTGGAGGATGCCCTCGACTATTGCGAGGAGCAAGTTACACATCTTCTTTCAGCTACTCATACTGGTCAGGAGGGAAGCTCGATGGACTTTGAATCAAAAGCATTTCATGCAGGAATGGTAGACCAGGTTGGCATGGAAATCGCTGATTTAGCGCAGATTTCAGTTCTTGGTTTCCCAAAGGCTGACCCTGAAGCTCCTCTTGCTGATTTAGGATTTGGTATAGCAGATATCTCGAAACCTACGATTCTGGTTATCGGTCACAATGTGCCGTCTTCCGTTGGAATAATAGATTACCTAACAGACAAAGGATTGTTGGGCAAAGTTGAGGTTGTGGGCATATGTTGCACTGCCCATGACATTACGAGATACAGTTCAATGGCCAAGATAATTGGTCCCATATCTTGGCAACTACGCTACATCAGAAGTGGACTAGCTGATCTGATTGTAGTAGACGAACAGTGTATTCGAGCAGACGCATTGGCTGAAGCGAAAAAAGTCAAGGCACCGATAATCGCTTCGAGTCCAAAAAACTGTCTAGGGCTGAAAAACAGGGGCAAGAGCCAATCAAAGGAGATAGTATCCGATCTTGTGAAAGGAGAGGTTCCTGGAGTACTCCTTTTAGACCCAGACAAGGTTGGAGAAGTTGCAGTCGAAACCGTGATGGCCGTTGCTCCGAAAAGAAAGAAATTCAATGTTATCCCAGAAGTAGAAGAGATTATCACGGCTGCCCGAGAATGTACAGAATGTAACGAGTGTATGCGAGCTTGCCCAAATAACCAACCGGTCCCCGAAGCCATGAAAGCAGCGGCGAAGGGAGACCTCAACCCGCTGGCTGACATTCTGGAGGGCTGCATCGGTTGCGCCCGTTGTGATAGCGCTTGCCCCAACGACTTCCCCTTGCACAGCTTCATGGTAAAAGCGGGAGAAGGAAAGTTGATGGAAGAGAAGTTTAAGATGCGAGTTGGACGTGGGGCGATTTCAGATGTAGAGATAAGGGAAGTTGGTGGACCTGTAGTTCTCGGCGAGATTCCTGGGGTGGTAGCCATAGTTGGATGCTCCAACTACCCTCACGGCGGGAAGGAAGTCGCTGAGATTGCTGAGGAATTCGCTAAACGTAGATTTATTGTTTTGACCTCAGGGTGCGCAGCTATGTCCATAGCCATGGTGAAGGATGAAGAGGGAAAGACTCTCTACGAGAAATATTCGGGGTCCTTTGAAGCAGGTGGTATCCTCAATGTGGGTTCATGTGTTTCGAACTCTCACATAGCTGGAGCTGCCATCAAAATTGCAAATATTTTTGCAAAGAGAAAGCTGCGGGCTAACTATGAAGAGATTGCTGATTACATCCACAACCGATTAGGAGCGGTAGGGCTTGCTTGGGGGGCCTATTCCCAGAAAGCCGCATCAATAGCCTCGGGCTTCTGGAGACTTGGAGTGCCCGTAGTAGTTGGTCCTCATGGATCTAAGTATCGGCGCATGCTCCTTGGAAGAAAAGACAAAGAGGAGGATTGGCAGGTATATAATGCTAGAACCGGCGACAAAGTCTATGGGGGTCCAGCTCCTGAACACCTCTTTACGACCGCTGAGACCAAAGAGGAGGCTATAGTGCTGATAGCAAAACTCTGCATGAGACCCAACGACACCACCAAGGGCCGAGCCATAAAGCTAACCCACTACATTGATCTGCACAAACGCCTCTATGGTGTCATGCCTGATGATATACACCTCTTCGTCAGAAACAAAGCGGATATACCAATCACCATGAAAGATGAGATTCTCAAAGTTCTGGAGAAAGCGGGGTGGAAGGAGAGGCTAATTCCGGACCCAACGCTCTTGCCTAGACTCATTAGAAAGAGGAAAGGTGAGTGACATGAGTGTGAAGGCAGAACCGTGGCAGAGAGCTGAGATTGCGGGCCCTAAGAAAGCTCTCCTCATCTTAAAGCCAGAGGTGGTTGTCGCAATGGTCAAGAGGGCGAAGCGCCCCATCCTTATCGTTGGGCACCTAGCCGCTGAGGATTATTCAGATGATGTGAAAATGATTGACTATGCCATCCGCATGAGTAGGGTTGGGGCAATCCCTGTGGTTGCTACAGCACACATGACAACCGAATTCATTAAGAGGGGTTTTCAGCCCGCTGGTTGGATGCCTGCAATGGACATTGGTAACAGACTTAAGGATTACCAATGGAAAGGTTTAGATGGGGTGGGACCGTATGACCTCGCGATGTTCATGGGGCTCCCCTACTACATGGATTTCGTGATATTGGCTGGGCTGAAACATTTTTCTGCAGATCTCAAGACCATAAGCCTCAGCAGGTTCTATAATCCCCATGCATCTTGGTCATTTCCAAACCTTTCAGTTAAGGATTGGAATGAAGGATTTGAAATAATAATAGGTAAGTTAGGAGAGAAGTAGACAATGTCCATGTTTGAAGACATCCCAGTAGATGTCGGAGTGATTTACGAAGGAGAAAGGGTCAGGTTCAAGGACACACAGATAGAGCTTGGAGGAGAACGCATAGAAACAAAGTTTGAACTCGTTAGAACCAAGGGATTAGACGAAATAGAAGACGGAAAAATAACAGTGATTGGACCAGACATCAAAGACATGAAGGAAGGAAGCACCCACCCGTTCGGTATATACATCGAAGTCGCAGGTAAAGACGTTGAAGAGGAGCTCGAAGGCGTTATTGAACGGCGCATCCACGAATACTGCAACTTCATCGAAGGTATCATGCACCTAAACCAACGTTACGACATTTGGCTTCGACTAAGTAAGAAATCCTTCAAAAAAGGCTTCAACTCGTTCCATTTGATGGGGAAAGTTCTACAGAAACTTTTTAGAAGCGAGCTTTCATTCATCGAGAAAATACAAATCACATTCATCACCGACCCCCAAAAAATCAAGAAAATGTATGACGAAGCCTTGAAAGTTTATGAAGCCCGCGACGCCAAAGCCCGAGGAATGAAAGATGAGGACGCGGATGTCTTCTACGGATGCACCCTTTGCCAATCCTTCGCCCCAACCCACTGCTGCGTAATCACACCCCAAAGGTACTCCAACTGTGGATCCATCAGTTGGTTCGACGGCAGAGCCTCAGCCCGAGTAGACCCTAAGGGTCCGATTTTCGGAATCGAGAAAGACGAATGCCTCGACCCCTTCAAAGGCGAATACACAGGAGTCAACGCAATTATGAAGGAGAAGACCATGGGAGAGATAAACCGTGTGTGGTTATACACCGCCTTCGAAAATCCGCACACCTCCTGCGGCTGCTTTGAAGCCGTAGCCTTCTACATACCAGAAGTGGACGGCTTAGGAATTGTCCATCGAGGCTTCAAGGAAGTAACCGTCAACGGCCTACCTTTCTCTACTCTGGCCGATTCCACCGCCGGAGGGAGACAAGTAGAGGGTTTCCATGGGTTGTCCATCGAATATATGAGGTCCCCAAAACTTCTTCAGGTTGATGGAGGCTGGAATCGCATAGTCTGGATGCCAGCCACCGTCAAGGAGCGCGTCAAGGATTTCATACCAAAGGATGTAGTTGACAAAATAGCCACAGAAAATGAGGCCAAGACTATTGATGAACTGAAAGCTTTTCTTAAGGAGATGGGACACCCAGTTGTCGAAAGATGGAAGGCCATACCTGTTGAAGTTACCCCCGAAGCGGAGGAAGTGGCGGTCGCAGCACCGCCACTGGAGATCCCGATTTCCGGCGTACCCATCACAGCCGGAGGATTCGAGATAATCCTCAAAGACGCAAAAATCTATGCAAAGAAAGTTATTATCAGAAGAGTGAAGAAGTGAAACCCTTGGGAAAAAAAGGAGAGAAGGAAAAAGCGACCACAACCGAACTCGCTGGGCTACTGGAGATTCTAGGCATAGAGGGCAAAAGGGAAATTGAACTCGAAGACGTCGAACTGAATATTGGAGAACTTATCTTACAGTCAGCTGCAACAATTGCTGCACCAAGAGTTACCACAACACCTGCAGTGCTTGCACCACCAAAGGTGAAGCCCACAGCAATTCTGGAAGCCCCCTTCACTCCTTTTGTCCAAGAATATCCTGGGCAAATTCGAGAAGTAACGCTTGGGGCAACCAAGAGCGGAGGAGGAAGTCGTGGTAAAACGATTGTGATCGGAGGTGCAATCACCCCGGCGTTCTACCTGTTCGAGAAAGCTCCTCCACATCCACCTGTAATTACGGTAGACACGTTTGATATGCAAGTACGGCTCCCAAAGGCCATACGAATGCATGTCGAAGAGGTTTGGGGTGACCCCGCTGCGTGGGCCAAGATAGCGGTTGATAAGTGGGGAGCTGACTTGATCACAGTGCACCTGTTGAGCACAGACCCGCTTATCAAGGATACTCCAGCGGCGGAGGCTGCAAAAACTATTGAGGAGGTGCTGCAGGCAGTGGATGTTCCCCTAATCATTGGAGGTTGCGGGGATCCAAAGAAAGATGCTGAGGTTTTCATGAAAGTTGCTGAGGTGGCTGAGGGCGAGAGAGTTTTGCTCAGCTCTCTTACATTGGACATGGGCGAGGCTGGCACCCTAGAAGGCGTGGCAAAAGCAGCTGCGAAATATGGACACTTAGTTTTGGCATTTACATCCTTAGACTTGAATCGAGCGAGGGAGCTGAACAGAAAACTCTACGATTACCTGCCCGAAGATAGGATAATAATGGACTTGACAACGGCTGCCCTAGGCTATGGACTAGAGTATTCATTTACCATTCACGAGCGAGCGAGGTTGGCGGCATTGATGGGAGACTCGGAGCTTCAACACCCAGTCCTAGCAGGGACCACGAACGCTTGGGCTGCAAGAGAGACTTGGTTGAAGCTTGGTCCAGAGTGGGAGCCGAGAAGGCTTAGAGGCCCACTGTGGGAGACGACGACCGCGCTGACTCTACTCTTGGCTGGAGTTGACGTGTTCATGATGATGCACCCAGACGCCATTAGAACTATGAGAGAAATCATACAGCAGTTGATGAGTAAAGGTATGGCTGACTCCAATAAGATAGTTAATTGGGTGAATGCAAGAATCAAGGGAGAAGGTGAACATGACCGAGAGGGAAATTAAAAAGGCCGCAACGAAACTCAGCCCAATCGACGTATATAAGTTACTTCCTAGAACGAATTGTAAGGAGTGCGGAGAACCAAACTGCATGGCCTTCGCAGCCAAGCTGGTCAATAGGGAAGTTTCTTTAGAAGACTGTCCCCCGATTCTGGAAAAGGAGCACGAAAAGGCGTACAAGAAACTCCAGGACACGTTGGCGCCGGTGATTAAGGGGATCACCATCGGCACGGGAGACCACTCGGTCAAAATAGGCGGCAAGCTGGTTATGTACCGCCACGAGTTCACCTACCACAATCCAGTGGCACTAGCCCTTGATGTAACCGACGAGTTACCGCTACACCCAAGATTCTCAGGAGAGGAAGCTCTCATAGACAGAGTGAAGAAAGTGGAGAGTTTCTCATATGACTACATTGGGAGGAATCTCAATCTCGACATGATAGCCATCAGGTCGACATCAAATGACCCAACAATCTTCAAGTCAGCCGTGGAGAACGTTGCCAAGGTCACGAAACTCCCGCTGATTCTATGTGCGCTAGATCCAAATGTTATGGAGGCTGGATTGGTCGCGGTTCAGAACAGAAGGCCGCTACTTTACGCGGCAACTAAGGACAACTGGAATAGCATGGCTGAGCTAGCGCTGATGTACAACTGCCCATTAGGCGTCTTTGCGCCGAACGATCTCAATCTTCTAAAGTCTCTAGTGAAGACTTTGATTGAGTATGGGGTTGAGGATCTGGCACTCGATCCGGGAACATTCGTCGATGAAGGATTATCGGATACCGTCAACAATTTTACCATGGTTAGAAGGAATGCGTGTAAAGGCGGGGATGATCTGTTCGGTTTTCCGCTTATTGGGACGCCCATCACGGCTTGGTTCGGCGGGAAAGATTCGGCGGAGATGCTGGCGTGGAAGGAAGCATACACTGCCTGTATTCTCATGTCTAGATATGCTGACGTATTAATAATGCACAGCCTGGATGGGTGGGCTCAATTGCCAACTGTCATATGGAGGTTCAACATATACACGGATCCCAGAAAGCCGGTTTCAGTTGATTCTGGGCTATATACACTTGGGAAGCCTGGTGAGATGTCTCCGTTGATGTTAACCACTAATTATTCTCTGACGTACTTCACCGTTGAGTCTGACTTGAAGAAGTTTGGCGGGAACTATTACCTAATTGTGGCTGATACTGAAGGGCTCAGCGTCGAAAGTGCCGTAGCCGGAAGGTATCTGACAGCAGAATTGATCGCAGAGGCTGTTAAGAAGTCAGGAGTAGCAGAGAAGATCAAGCATAAGCACTTAATTATACCTGGCAGGGCTGCTAGGTTAAGCGGGGAGATAGAGGACGAGTTGAAGAACGTTGGCCTACCCGATTGGCACGTTATGGTAGGTCCAATGGATTCATCAGGAATAGCGAAATTCCTAGACGAGACATGGCCCCCGAAAGAGAAGGAATATTAGCAAAAATAGGTGAATTTTCCTCGATATTGTGCTTCTACGAAACCAACCTTCCACGTTAAGCGTAGCTTGGGAAGAGTTCCTTAGGGCCTGGAATGTAGATTGACTCAGAGTATGTTTCTGCGAACATGGCATCCACAAGAAGATCGACGTACAACATATTCCGTGCTATAGTGTTCGCTTCATCTCGCTTTGTCATCGATAGCAGTGTCACGTATGCACCTGAAAGCGAACCATTTCCAATGGGGCGAGTTTTCGCGTTCGGAAATTCAGGGAATATCCCAAGCTTTGTAGCATTTCTCAAATCGGTGTATGCGCCGAAGGCTCCTGCAAGATAAAAGTTCTTGACATCGTAGATGGAGAGTTTGAATTTCCTCATCAAAACCATTATTCCACCGCAGGTGGCTCCCTTCGAGTCCATGATGTAATCCATGTCACGTTGCGTTATTACTATGTCTCGGCTGATCACCGTTTTCTCCGCGGGAACTACGACGTACTCCAACCCGTCTCTTCCTTTTCTAACGAGTGACGTACTGCCCTCAACGATTTTTCCCCTGAAATCGAGAATGCCAGCAGAAAACATTTCCGCCGCAGCGTCAATAATGCCTGAGCCGCAGATGCCCTTCGGAAGCGTGTTCCCGATAACCGTGTACTCTGCCTCGAAGGATTCGGGGTTGATTTTTACATGTTCTATTCCACCTTGCATCCCGCGCATCCCAAATTTGACGCCTGCTCCTTCGAAAGCGGGACCAGATGCGACGGAACATGATACTAGCCAGTTCTTGTTGCCGAGGATAATTTCCCCGTTTGTTCCCATGTCAACCAGAAGAGATGTTTCATCAGAATTGTACATTCCGGAGGCTATTACGTCACCAGTGGCATCCCCTCCCAAGAATCGGCTCACGTTTGGAAGGCAATAAACATAAGCCTCTGGGTTTGTGTGGAGTCCAAGGTCCTTCGCTTTTTTAATAATAGGGGTCCTAGAGACTTTATCATTTGCATCTACATACCAAAGGTAGTCTACGTCTATCCCCGCTAGAAGGTGGTTCATGACAGTGTTTCCACCTGCGGAAATGCTTGTGATTTCTTCGTTCTTGATTCCCGCGTTTGATGTAAGCTGGTCCAAGAGATCATTTATGCTTTGGACAACTGCCTGTTGAAGCTTCTGCAATCCGCCATGAGCTTTGCGTGAAAAAGCAATCCTTGTGAGAAGCGTTTCTCCGTAGGTGATTTGCTTGTTCAATGCAGAGGCTTCGCCTAGAACCTGCCCGCTCGTTAGGTCAGTAAGGACGGCGACGATTGTGGTTGTTCCAACGTCGATGGCTAGACCATAGTTTGAACTGGTTCTATCGCCTGATTCGATGTTGATGACTTCTGAAGGTGTGTTTGTCCTGCTCAAGGTTGCGGTTATCTGCTGTTCAGGTTCCATTGAAAGAAGGCGTTTGTAGATCTCGTCGCTTACTTTTGGCGTTGGACCAGAGTAGCCCTCAAGTTTAATCGAGTGGTGTTTGTCATCTCGAGTGGGCTGTAGAGTCACAAGATATTTTTTCGATGCGGGATCAAGTCTTTCAATGCCCATTTTCGTACTAGTGAGTATCTTTGGGTGGGCCACTAGACTTTCTACGGGGATTGTAAACTCGCTGTCGCTCAGGACACGAATCTGACAGGCTAGATGGTGACCCTCTGATATCTCCTGGTGAGAGAGGAATTTTTCACATTTAGTCGATAGACGGGAAACTTCACCTTTCATGAGAGTTACCTTGCATTTTCCACATTCGCCTTTTCCGCCGCATATGCTTTCGATTCTTATATCGGCCTCTCTGATCGCATCGAGCAGTATTGTGCCTCGTTTCACTTCAATCTCCTTGTTCATCGGGTCAAAGAAAATTTTTATGAGGTCTCTCATCTCCTGCAGCCCCGTAACTTCGCTATTGTTTGGGTCTCACTTAGATGTTAGACTCAAATCTCCTATTATTTAACATTGTGACAGGAAAACGTGTGAAATATATATAGGAAGCTGATGATTGTTGGAGGGGATAATGCGTGAAAAAGATTGTCGTTATGGGTAGGGGAGGCAGCGGCAAAACAAGTTCTGTCGCGCTTATGACAAAATATCTCATCGAAATCGATGAAACACCCTTGCTTCTCGTAGATGTAGATCCTGACCAAAATTTAGGAGAAATGGTTGGAGTAGATCTTAAGGCGGAGGGAAAAAAGACAATATCTGAGTTGCTGACTGCGACGTTTTTGAAGGAGGGAGGGACGACAGTTGGAATACCTCCTTCAGAAAGGATAGAAAGTAAAATTTGGAACAAGGGATTGTACGAAGGAGATTCTTTTGATTTGATCGCCGTTGGAACAAAGTTCATAGAGGGTTGTTACTGTCTTCCAGACGCGGCGTTAAAAAAAGCTCTAGAGAGTTTAACGAAAACTTACCGACATGTTCTTATTGATTCGCCAGCTGGTCTGGAGCATCTTAACAGAAGGATCGCTGCTGAAGTAAACGACATATTTGACATAATAGATCCGTCCAAGAAATCCTTTGCCCATGTGGAAAGAGCATACAAAATTGCAAAAGAGATAGAGATCGACTTCCAGAATTTTTATGTTGTGGGGGGCTATCGATTTCCAGAAGCCCTAGAAACAGAAGCTAGAAAAAGAATTTCGTTGGAGTTTTTGGGTAGAATCGCCTACGACAAGGAAGTTGAAAACTACTCGTTGTCTGGAAAATCTCTACTTAAATTGCCCTCTACATCCTCGGCTTATTGTTCGTTGAAAAAGATTATGGAAAGAGCAGGATACCATTAATTTAAGCTGGAAACTGGGAAATCCATGCATAGTTGAATTGATGTGGATGTTTCTAGTTTTGCTGGAGTTCCTTGGCAGCCAACTTCTTCAGAGGATTAGGACCAAGCTTTTCTAGCTGTTCCGTGAATTCTTTTAGGGTAGCAGCCAGTTGTTGTCCTTCTCCAGCCGATGCCCATTCTAGTCTCAGTCTTTCTGGCTTGATTCCTGCTTCCTTCAGCCATCTTTTCATTTGTTTCACGCGTTTCTCAGCTTTTAGATTGCCTGAAATGTAATGGCAGTCGCCTGGATGACAGCCACCTATTAAGACGCCGTCTGCGCCTAATAGGAATGCTTGAAGAACATGAGTTTCGTCTACTCTGCCAGAGCACATGACTCTTATGATACGTACAGCTGGAGGATATTCAAATCGGCTCACCCCTGCCATGTCAGCTGCAGCGTAACTGCACCAGTTGCAGAAGAATGCCAGTGCCTTTGGTTTATCTCCTTCTGGCAAAGTCTGCAAGGATGCTTTTATCATAGATGAGATCTGGTCGTTGGTATAATGGTTCATGGTTATAGCCATGGTGGGGCATTCGACAGCGCAGACTCCACAACCCTTACACAAGAATGGGTTGACCTTGGCAACAGATTTTTCGACCTTTATTGCATTGTACTCGCACACTTTTTCGCAATTTGCGCAGGCGATGCATCTGTCTTCGTTCACCTCGGCTGTTATTGCTTCACTTAATACTTTGCCCCTCGTTAGCGGAATCAAAGCTCTGGACGCTGCACCCAACGCTTGGTAAACCGACTCGACAACACTTTGTGGACTGTGACCCGTTCCGCAGATGAAGATTCCATCTGTGGCAAAGTCCAATGGCCTCAGTTTGGGATGGGCTTCAAGGAAGAAACCCTGTGTGTTCAAAGGAACTTTCAGAGAGGACGATAGAGCACGGTTGTTTTCACTTGGAACCAATGGAGTTGCTAATACAACCTTGTCAATAGGAATACTCAGTTTGACTCCAGCAATCAAATCTTCCGCTTCGATTTTTAATCCTTTCTTTACATGGATAACCTGAGGCGTTTTTTCCTCAAGGTAACGAATGAAGGTTATCCCTTGTTCACGTGCCTTGCGATAGAAATGGGCGCCCTCTGTGGGCAATACCATGTCACGATAGAAGACGAAGATTTCAGCTTCGGGGCTTTGCTCCTTAATTTTTAAGGCTGAATCGATTGCCTCAGAACAACAGACTTTTGAGCAATAGGTTCGTCCACTTTTTTCGCGGGCGCCTGCACAAAGAATTAATGCAATGTCCTTTTCATTCACCAATTTGTTTTGTTGAAGTAACTGCTGAAGTTCGTTCAAGCTAATTACGTTGTCGTAGCGTCCATAGCCAAAAAGACCCTGAGGATGCAACGTCTCCGCTTCTTCAGCGACGATTATTGCACCTACTCGCAACGTTTTTGGTGTTTCATTTTGAAGAATAGTGACATCGAAATTGCCCAAAGCACCTTTTACGTCCTTAATGTAAGTCGATGTAAAGACTTCGATGTTCGAGTGTTCTTCTACACTTTTGATCAAGGGGTTAAGTAATGCATCGATGGCAACGTCTTCAAAGGGGATGGTATACTTTCCACCAAGCTTTTCTTTGGAATGAACGACATATGCTTTGAAGCCTTTTTCCGCCACCTCTTTTGCTGCGATAAGCCCTGCCACTCCGCCGCCTATGACAAGAACAGATTTGCATACATCAATCTCAAATTGTTCAAGTGGGTGAAGCAGTTTCGCTTTTGCTACTGCCATCTGCACAAGTTCCATAGCTTTCCTTGTAGCTTCTTTTGGCTGATGGGGGTGAACCCAAGAGTCATGTTCTCGAATGTTTACCATCTCGAAAAGATAGGGATTTAATCCAGCCTCTTCACAGGTGGCTCTGAAAAGAGGTTCATGCGTTCTAGGGGTACAAGAAGCCACAATTACACGATTAAGGTTATGCTCTTTAATTGCTTCCTTTATTTTCTCGATGGCATCTTTTGAACATGCAAAAAGAAACTCTTCCGAATACACTACGGCATCCAAATTTTTTGCAAACCCTACAACTTTGGGCACATCTACAACTGCGCCGATGTTGATTCCACAGTTACAAACGAAAACTCCAATACGTGGCTCTCCTCCCGCGTATTTTTGTTCAGGCGCGATACGTCTTGGTTCAGACTCTACAAGTTCAGCGTGAAATGCCGCTCTTGCAGCCGCTGCACTCGCTTGGGCCACTGAGTGGGATATATCTTTTGGGCCTTCACAAACTCCGCACACGTAGATGCCGGATACGTTGGTGTCAACCGCTGATGAAGAGTGAACAGATTTGAAGAATCCGAATTCTGTCATTGAGATTCCCAGCATCCTCGCTAGTTCTGACGAATCTTTCTTTGGCACAACAGATGGGCACAATACAACTAGGTCTACTGATTCGGTTCGCGGCTTATCTTTCACTATGTCTGCATGCCTAATCACTAACTTATTTGTCTCAAAATCGTGGTCAATTCTGCTTGGTAATCCTTTTACATATTTTATTTGAAACTCTTCGGCTGCTCTTCTTACAAGCTCTTGATGTGCTTTTCCACCTAACTGTAAATCGTTATAGAATATTGTTACGTCAATCTTTGGATTGTGTTCCTTGGAAACGATAGCTTCTTTGGTGGCGTACATGCAACAAATCTGGGAACAATAGGGTTTCACGTCAACGTTGCGAGAGCCGACACACTGGATGAAAGCGATTTTCTCTGGGGCGGTCTTGTCTGATAATCTAACAATCTTTCCACCAGTCGGGCCTGCTGCATTCAGTAGTCTCTCAAACTCTAAAGAGGTCATAACGTTGGGCAATCGTCCATAACCGTATTGGGATAGAATTGCAGGATCAATAAGGTCAAAGCCTGTTGCGACTATGATGGAGGTAACTTCCAAAGTTTCTTCATACTCTTCTTGATCAAAATCTATGGCTTTGGCAGGGCAGAACTTTTCGCACAATTTGCAGACGCCTTTTTGAAAATAGAGGCAGTGAGTTTTGTCTATGACCGCGACTGCTGGGACAGCTTGAGGAAATGGGATGTAAATGGCCTTTCGTTGTCCCAATTTTTCCTCGAATTCACTAGGCACTTTCACTGGACATTTTTCAGTGCAAGTGAGACAACCAGTACACTTTTCTTCATTCACATAGCGAGGTTTCCGTTTTACTTTGACTTTGAACGTTTTCCCGTCATCTTTGGGTTGAACGTGGCTAACCTCTGAGTATGTATAAAGTTGGATGTTTGGGTGGCGAGAGATTTCCACCATTTTAGGTGCTAGAATGCAGATGGAGCAGTCAAGGGTTGGGAATGTCTTATCCAATTGCGCCATTCTGCCGCCAATCGAAGGGGTTTTTTCAACTAAATGTACACCATACCCTTTTTCTGCCAAATCTAATGCTGCAGTGATGCCTGCAATGCCCCCGCCTATAACGAGAACTCCATTAGGCATTTTATTTTCCCCATCAATGAGTGTAAACTGGTTTCTGAAAGAAGTAGCTTAGAAAAAGAATGAACATATTAAGCTTGTGCATGCATGCATATGCTCGCGCGCATGATCTTAGAGGAACAGATCTTCTTCCTTTGGTCTGATTAGATCAGTCGTCTTTGCATTTTCAGATTTCAGATAATCATATCCTCGGATTATAGCTACTGGGATCCCTTCATTTGCTTGCCCTATTGCTAGTTCAGCAGCTGAAGCAAGCTCATCGATGATTGCTGTTTGTTTCACTTTTAAAACGTATCCGAATAAGTCGCTTTCTCCTCTTCTGTCTCTAAGTGCCTTTATACCGGCAACCCCAATAGCCACATTTATTTCACCCTTTCGCAGCGGGCGACCGTGGGTATCAGAAATAATAACTGCAACATCACAACCAGTTAACCTTCTTATTTTTCCTCGAATTTCCTCGGCAGAATGGTCAGGGTCCTCTGGCAGCAAAGCCACGTTTCTTTCTCCTGGTACATTGGATTTGTCAATGCCGGAATTTGCGCAAATAAATCCATGTTTGGTTTCTGTTATGAGTTTCCCATCACCCATGCGTCTGATGCTTTTCGATTCTCGGAGAACAACCTCAACCAAGGCTGGATCCTTTCCATACTGCTCTGCTATGTTTTTTGCAAACTCAGAAGGCACAACCTCGTCAAGGTTCACAACTCTTCCTTCAGCACGAGAAACAATAACGTGTGTAATTACAAATATGTCCCCGTTTTGTATGAGAGTCCCTTGGCTCTCCGCTGCATTACAGATGAGCTCAGCTAAATTGTCTCCTGTTTTCACAGTCGGCAAGCGTTCAATCCCGATTATTTGAATAATATCCATGAAAGGTCACTTCCCTTTTGCAAAGAAATGATTACGCCTCTTAAGTGTCGTGTACGCGTTTGTTAAATCCCTTTCGAGTGAAAAGAGTCATTTCTTGAGCGAATTTCGGTAGGACTCTTCATCCGAAGTTGGAGGAAGCATCAATTTTGTTTTAATTTTGAGTTTCCCCTTTTTCGAATGGGGTTTCCGCACCAATGTATCGTTGTACTTTTCAATCTCTCTAGCTTCTTCGGCTAGTTTGGCAGCTGCCTGAGCTATTTCGTGTGCTGAAGCGACAAGGGGAATGTATTTCTTGCTTTCTTTCTCCACGAAGCATGCTTGGAAATTAATCTCGGCGATCTTTTCAGCTAACTCGTATGCAGCTAATGCCTTGGCTTTTGCGTAGGGATTTTGAAAATCAGAGCAATCTCGGATTGTGTTGGCATCAATTATTAGTTTGGGCAAGGTTGGGCTTACTCCCTTTTTGATCGCGTGTATCAATTTATCGATTTCTTGGTGAACTATCCTGTAGGCGCCAGTAATCGCAAGCACTTTCATGATGTTTGAATTGAAAATTGCCATTTCTATCGGGTCTAGAAACTCTCTTCTTGCTCCGATAAGTGGATCGCCCGTGATAATTATGTAGCCTAAGCCTTGCTCTTCAAGTTTGGTCTTAATGCGCTTTCCTGGGGCATCCGAAATAACCACACTAGGCACGCCACTGCTTGACAACTTCTCTCTCACCTTTGCTGGCCCAGGTATCGACGGATTGGGAGATATAGAGACTAAAAGATTGGGGTTGAATTCAAAGATTTTTGGTAGAGCTTCTTCAACATCTTCAACACTCATCTTTGACCCCGTGGTCACAGTTCGGATTCTGATATCTTGACGGTCAGCAAGTTCGTCGAGGAGAAGTTCAAATAAAGGTGATGTCGCGATGTTACCGCATTTAAAAACCACAATCTTAACCTGCTCCATATCAAAACACCTGACTTGAACATTGGTCGTCTGGGATTATAAAAAATTAGTGCCTGTGGGGGCTGCCAGAAATTGGCATAGGTTGTTCTTTCAAGATCAATTCCTCATGCGTGCTGGATCATTCCCAAAAGTTTTAAACTCTAGAACGTTAGGTTATTCTCTTTCTACGGGTGGTCGCCATGAGTTTCGATAAAGTGAGTTTCGAAGAAACCCTAGGAAAAAGCGTTGTTGCATCTGGGAAATGCATTGGTTGTGGTACATGTGTGATTGTCTGCCCCTTCAATTGTTTAGAGTACATAGAAGAAGGACCCAACTTGGTGAAAGAATGCCAAGTCTGTGGCATCTGTGCACAAGTTTGTCCTCAATACGAGTGGTCGTGGTCCAAGGTAGAAGATTTTGTGTTTGGCAGAGAGAGGAAAGCTGAGGAGGGGTTCGGAGTTTATCGTCGACTCGTTGTGGCTCGAGCAGTGGATGACGGAATGGTGAAGCTTTGTCAGGATGGAGGCGTCGTTACTGCACTTTTGTTATTTGCTCTAGAGAATGGGCTTGTTGACAGTGCAGTCGTTTCGGGGATCAGCTCAGAAAAACCTCTATATCCAGCTCCAAAATTAGCCACAACCTATGAGGAAATTTTGGAATGCGCTGGAACAAGATACTTCTATTCACCTAACGTCTTAGCCTTGGGAGAGGGAATCAAACAGAAAAAGACACGCACAGCATTTGTTGGTACACCATGCCAAATCCGCGCAATCAGAAAAATGCAAATGTGTGGCTTAAAAAAGCATACGAAACCTTTAACGTTTCTAATAGGACTTATGTGCTCAGAATGTTTCACCTACGAAGG
>CAZKWF010000033.1:0-17238 GCA_964556565.1 uncultured Candidatus Bathyarchaeia archaeon | reverse complement strand
TTTCATAACACACGTTTTCAGTTTTCGAAAGAAGGTCAAATTTTCGGGTTAGTTAAACGGTTCTCACTCAAACAACTCCATGTAAGAGGTTTTATCGACGGCAGCATCAAAGCTGAACTTGAGATATGGAGGTTTCTCGTACCCTTCCATCTCGCCCTGAAGCCAAAAATAGAACCAGCGCTTCAAAAATTAAAGACTTTGCTCAGAAAACACGGTCTCCTCCCGCCCTCTTGATGCGATCTTCATATCACCTTTTGGCAGAATCGCGCATCTAGTGCAGACTGGGTAAGCTAACTTTAAAAGCTACAGAAATGTGTATATGCATCTTTCAGAAAGGACAACGGAATGGAGTGACCAAATTTGGCATCCTTACAAGAGATTCGATGGCATGGCAGAGGCGGCCAAGGAGCATGGACTGCAAGCGAACTGCTCGCCAAAGCCGCCATACAAGAGGGAAAATACATACAATCATTCCCAGAGTTTGGACCAGAACGTATGGGGGCACCTATGCGCGCCTTCACAAGAATCAGCGACGAACCCATCAATCTTCATTGTTCCATCTACACACCAAACATAGTGGGCGTCCTTGACCCAACTCTGTTGAAGACGGTTTCAGTGGCTGATGGACTTGTTGAAGACGGTATCCTCGTTATAAACACCCGTGATAGCCCCGTCAAACTTAGAAAGCAAATAAACCTTAATGGTCGCAAGTTGTGGACTGTCCCCGCCACAGATATTGCGACTAAGATTTTGGGAAAACCCATCACCAACACTGCCATGCTTGGAGCTGTTGCTCGTGCTTCAGAAGTGATTGATCTCAAAAGTCTGGAAAAAGCTGTAAGAAAACGTTTTCCAGCCAAACTCGCTGAGAAAAACATCGCGGTTATAAGAGAGGCGTACAAGGAGGCGAAGTCGGAATGACCTCTGAACAGAAAGGTTGGAAAGAGATTCCGATCGCTGGAGTATGCTGGAGACCAGCAACAGATTACCTTACGGGAGATTGGAAAACACTTAAACCGGCACGAGACAAGGAAAAATGCAACAAATGTCTGATATGTTACATGTTCTGCCCAGATGGCGCCGTCACGTGGGATCCAGAAATCGAAGACATAGGATTTAACCTTGATTACTGCAAAGGATGCGGCATATGTGCCGCTGAATGCCCAAAAAAAGCAATTGAAATGGTGCTTGAGTAGAGAGGTGAAACATAAGATGGCAATAACTAAACAAAATTTGCTTGCACTGAGTGGAGATGAAGCAGTAGCTTACGCGGTGAAACAGTCAGATGTAGATGTTGTATCAGCATATCCGATAACGCCACAAACCATAATCGTTGAAAGATTCAGCGAATACGTACACAACGGAGAAGTAGACACAGAATTTGTATGTGTAGAGTCCGAACACAGTGCACTGAGCATGTGTCTAACAGCCTCAGCCACGGGAGCGAGAGTGTTCACCGCATCAGGATCTGCCGGTCTTGCATTAATGCACGAAATTCTTTACGTAACATCTGGTGCCCGAGCACCAGTCGTAATGGCGATTACGAACCGCGCTCTTTCTGGACCGATCAATATACACTGCGACCACAGTGACAGTATGGTGGAACGAGACGCAGGCTGGATACAGATCTACGTTGAAAACTCTCAAGAAGCATACGACTCCATCGTACAGGCATTCAGAATAGCTGAACACCATGACTTGCTCTTGCCAACCATGGTAATGCTGGATGCCTTCTTCCTCAGCCACACGCTGGAAAGCGTTAATGTCTTACCCGATGAAACTGTTCGCAAATTTGTTGGAACAAGAAAAATACCGCTGATAAGAGGCCACAAAGGCAAACTTATTCCATTCAAGCTGGACCCAGAAAACCCAATAACAATGGGACCACTTGACCTGTACGACTACTATTTTGAACATAAGAGACAACAAGAGGAAGCAATGCAAAGAGCACCACGAATAATCAGAGAAGTACACGACGAATACGCAAGAATAAGCGGGCGTAAATATGGGAATGGCCTCATCGAACCCTATCGCTTAGAAGACGCAGAAATAGCTACTGTATGTTTGGGATCAACAGCGGGGACAACCAAAACAGTTGTGGATCAGCTTCGCACCAAAGGAATAAAAGCTGGGTTACTTCGTCTACGCACTTATCGACCATATCCGGTAAAAGACATTATAAACGCACTGGAAAACGTAAAAGCCATAGCGGTTATGGATAGAAGCCACAGCTTCGGAGCCCACGGCGGACCAATATTCCATGAGATATGTCATACTCTCTACGAGGCTTCAATACGCCCCCACGTGGTCGATTACATATATGGACTAGGGGGAAGAGACATGCCGCAATCGCTCATACATGAAATCTACAGAGACCTGCAAAAGATTGTTAAAACAAAACGAGTTGAAAAACCCGTACAATTCATAGGAGTAAGGGAATAAAGGAGGAGGCAAAGAAAAAATGGCATCGAAATGGAAATTCACAATAAAGGACCTCGCAGAAAAACCTGAAATCTTAACGTCAGGACATCGAGCATGCGCAGGATGTGGACCAGCCATAGCATATCGGCAGATATTGAAAGCAACACGGGGGCCAATAATAGCAACGAACGCAACGGGCTGCATGGAGGTAGTCTCGACCATTTATCCCTACACAGCATGGAGCATACCGTGGATTCACACAGCCTTCGAAAACGTGGCTGCCAACGCAGCTGGAATTGAAACGGCTCTGAAAGCCTTGAAGAAAAAGGGGCAACTCAAATATGATCACGTTGACGTGATAGCCTTTGCTGGAGACGGAGGCACCTACGACATAGGCATACAAGCCCTCTCCGGAGCAGCTGAGAGAGGTCACGACTTCCTCTACGTTCTCTACGACAATGAAGCATACATGAATACGGGAATACAAAGAAGCGGTGGCACTCCACACGGCGCTTGGACCACTACTTCGCCTGCTGGTCGTGTGATTCCTGGTAAGCCTGAGTATAAGAAGCCTATTGCAGACATCATGGTAGCACATGGCATTCCATACGTAGCTGCCGCTTCTCCGGCACATTGGCGAGATTTGATTACAAAGGCTCGTAAGGGTTTAGAGATCAATGGTCCTGCGTTCTTACACGTGATTGCACCTTGTCCGCGTGGTTGGCGCTATGATACAAGCAAAACAATTGAGATTACGCGTTTGGCTATAGATACATGCGTTTTTCCATTGTGGGAGGCTGTTGATGGCGAATACGCTCTGTCAGCGCCTAGTAAGGTTATCGCTTTAAAGCCTGAACGTAAGATACCTGTTAAGGATTATTTGAAAGTTCAAGGACGCTTTAGGCATTTGTTTACACCTGAGTTTGAATATGTCATCGATGAGATTCAGCAGATCACAGATAGACGCTGGAAGAGTTTACTCAAGAAGTGTGGCATGGCGTAACCATGCGTGTACAAGAGATATCTGTTTTAGAGTAACAGGCGAAACTCTTGGAACAGACGTTAGGGCAAATCAGAAAACGGCTGGAAGAACTTAGGAAACAGAAGGAGGCCGAAAAATGACTTTACATAGAAAGCTCAGAATAGCTGTCGCAACAAACGAACGTGGAGGTTTAGGGGATACTGTATCGAAAATTTTTGGGAGAGCTAAAAGTTTCACTGTTGTGAACATTGAGGCCGATGATGTCAAGGGTGTAGAGGTAATTCAGAATCCTGCGGTGTCATACAAGTATGGTGCAGGCCCTATCGTCGTAAAGATGTTGGTAGATTCAGGTGTTAACGTTGTGCTGACCGCTGAACTCGGCCTAGGTGCATCAGCACTACTCGAGCAACACAACGTAACTAACATTACAGTTGAACCAGGCAGCAGCGTCAGTGAAACCATCAAAAATGCTCTGGCTAAGATCGAAAAATAAAATCCTTAATATTTTCTATAAGATTTCACCTCCCCAAAAAGAACATTATGCGTTGCTTGATAAGGACCAAAGCACTCTGACGTTCTAACCTAATATTTTTACATGAACCTCCTCGTTGCCTCTTATAGAGACACCCTTCAGTGAGGAGACCATGCCAAGGATGGAGTTGCGAATGATTTCTGATACGAAGGGTTGAATGGGAACCTCAATATCCTTTACTGTTATCATGGTTTTGAGTTTTGATTTGAGCTTCAAGGGGACGCAATCGTTTAATTTCGCTTCTTTTCGGTACACGGCCACCGCCATTTCCTCACATGTTGAATATCCACACTTTGTACAGTCTAGTCTTGGAAGAATGCTGAGAATCTTCGAGATTTTCTGTTTTTTCCTGATGAATTTTAACGTTTGCCTGACCAAAATCTTGGAGCCCTCCTTTATCCTCAAAATCGGTTTTCCTAAAGGCCGCATAGAGCAAAAGGCTATAATCTCCCCCTTCGCCTTTTTTCTGTAATCCTCGTATTCTTCTCTGTTCTTGACGCACAATATTTTGCCCACATGTTCGTCGTTTAGGACCAGCCAAGAGAATCCTTCCAATATTATGAAGTCAGCTTCAGGCGCAAAACGGAGCAACTCATCTAAGGAGAACTGTTTCACTCCATCTTTTATCAGTATGCCAGTTTCAATGTCTGAGACGCTGACCACAGGGTTTGCACCCGCCACCGAGTGCCTCCACGTATCCTTTCCCTTAGTGTCCATGGAAAAACTCTTCTGGTTAACGTGTTTGGCGGTTGCGACATGATATCCCCTTCTCGTCAACGCCCGAACTATGCTTTCTACAAGGACTGTTTTTCCAGAATCCTTGTGACCTATCACACCTATCACTGGAACCTTTGCATACATTGTACATGACTCTCCATTGTCATAGCGTTTTATTAGAAATTGTCACACTAAAGGGTTATTCCTATTCGTTCTTAAAAATCTCTTCAGAAGTATGTATGCATGGGTGGAGCAGTTTCTTCCACAAGTCATAAGAACTGAAGCAAAAGACATTTGGAAGGAGGCTAGAGATATGGAAACTAAGGAGATGAACGAAAGAAAAGATTTGCTCGCCTATTGTGGACTCTATTGTGGCGATTGTGCAGGTTATTCAGGTGGGATTGCCGATACAGCAGAGAACTTGATGGCGGTGCTGGAGAAATACAAGTTCGATCGGACTGCAAAATGTCTCTTCACTAAGGAGCTTAAAGATTACAACAAATTTTGTGAGATGCTTGGGTTTATGACCGGCTTGAAATGCCCTAAGATTTGCAGGGAAAGGGAAGATAGTGGCACATCCTGTAAGACTAGGAAATGCTGCAGAGATAGAGGTTTTTATGCTTGTTATGAATGCGATGATTTTGAGATTTGCGAGAAACTCAAATCACTTGAGGGACTTCATGGTGATTCCTGCGTGAAGAATTTGAAAGCTATCAAAGAAATGGGGCTTGAAGCTTGGATAACCAGGGGTGAACGACTTTGGTTCGGGAGTGAGGTAGATGATTGTCTATGATTTGAGCGAGGTTCGAAACTCTGCATCGCTTCGCTCCTTACCTTCGGCTCAATCATATAACAGCTGATAGAAGTGAAATCATCAGATAGTCCCTCCCCAAAATGTTGTGCTTTGCCACTATTTTCTTCTTAACCCCACCACAACATGCATGCTCTTCAAGGCTGAAAACGCCCCAATAGTGACGATGTTTTTATTAGTAGAAGGTGGGTTGGCGCTCGTACTCATTTTTGGGCGGTTTCATTTTGCTGGTTTCTTCCGGCGACAAGATTTCAACCAATTCGTGCTTTCTAGTGCCCAAGCCTTGTTGCTCAGCGAATTCGGTGACGAGGTATGGATTCTTCATCGGGCCCCAAAGGCGTTCGAAGGGATGAAGGTCAGCGTTAGGATCGAGATTGGCATGTTTGAAGTAGGGCGGGATGGTCTGTTCGATCAGCCCGGCCTCTGCGATGAGATCCAAGGTTGCTGTTTCGATGGCAACGATATTGCGGCTTCCCAGCACCCCGATGTCTGGGACGACGCTGGGTTGAATCATTCCCATGCAGTCGCAGTGGGGTGTCACTTCGAGGATGAAGTTGAGGAAGAACCGTTTGTTCTCGTCGAAGGTGTCGAGGACCTGTTTGGCGGAGATTGCCATCAGCTCTTGGAAAGATGCGAAGAACTCGGGCTTGATTTGTAGACACCCGACCTCTTTGTCCGTCTCAAGGCACTCTAAGCAATTTTGGTTCATGCATGCGTACATAAGCAGCGATAGTTTGTGCTTTTCAGCATCATATTGGAGAGCCTGGTAGGGGCAGGCTCCAACGAGCGCCTTAGCATGCTCCGGCGTACACTTTTCTGGTTCCCAGTAAGGAATGGAATTCTCAACACCATGGATCTTATGCCACCGTGACGGAGCCGAGTAACAACCTAAGGCGAGGTTCTTGATGGCACCACCATACCCACAGCAGGCGTGTCCTTTTGAGTGGGTTAAATCTATAAGCGCATCGGCATCATGAATTACGCCGCTCATTTCTAGTGTGTCCACATTCTTGTAGTCCATGTTAACTGAGTAGTTGTACCTATCCTTGACCCCGGCGACGGGAATGATGGGGCAACCACACGTTTCTTGGGTGTAGCCGCGATCCACCGCATTGTAAACAGCGGTAGGATTATCGGTAACGAAAGGATACCCACCAGCCCGCTTAACAGCCTTTACGATCTGTCGGACGAAGAACACGTGCACGGTCTGGCATCCGTACGCGAAGCCTAGGTGCATCTTAATGGCGACCTTGTCTCGCTTCCCGATTGTCGAGAAGTCCAGCAACTCGATAATCTTGTCCACCTTCGCAGCTAAAGCGGCGAAGGCAGAGCCTCGACCCTGCTGTATGGAGCCAAAATAGACCTTTGCTTTCTTGCTCATGTGGTTCCCCCTTCAGTTTGCTGAAGCTCATCGTCAAATCAAGTTATATCTGCTACTTGTGAAATGACTTCCTGTTCAATAATAACATTGAGTTTTATATCCTCTTTGCTAAGGCAGAGATCATAAGAGGCAGTATGGATGTCGCCTCTCCCCAAACGAAAACTTTTTCGGCTTTTTCCTTAATTTTGCCCCAAGACACTGCTTCCCTTGGTGTTGCTCCGGATAAGGAGCCATCGAGTTCAATGGCGGTGGTTAGATAGACGACGTAGTCTAGTCCTCCTCTAAACTGGTTCCACCAAATTGTGTGGTGTTTGCTTATTCCCCCTCCAACTATGAAAGCTCCAGTTTTCTCAGCTTCCCAAACCCGGTCGTTCAATAACTGTTCGTCTTTAAGGACGTTGATTCTGAAATCTTTGTCTTGGGAGAACATCCATAGCTGGTATCCAATCATTCCGTCGGTTATCCCAGGGATTATAACCGGAATTTTGTTTTTCGTAGCCCAATAGATTATTGAGTCTTGAGCGTTCAGTCTTTTCCCGAATTCCCAAATAAGCTCATAAGTCGCTAATTCCTTTTTTTCTTTGTAGATTTCCGTTAAAGACGTTTGAACTTTTTTTTCCACTTGTCCAGCATAAACTTTGTCTGGAACCAAAACGTTGCCGAGTCGACTATAACCTCTTTTCTTTACTTCCTCATCGTTCAATTCAAAAGAACCTTGATAATAGTCTCCCCAGCTCCTTGCCAAATCGTGATCCAAGGTGCCACAAGTTGTAATGACTAAATCGAACCAGTTTTGCTTCACCATCTCTTTTAAAACACCTCTTATCCCCGTGGCTACCAAACAAGCGGGAAAGGCCAGAAAATTCAGTGATTTTTCATCCTTGATCATCCTTTCCAAGACGTTTACTGCTTTAGCTACTTTGTTTCCTTGAAAGCCACCTAGCTCTTCCATCTGCTCCAGAATTTCGTCAGAATCCTTTGATTTTCTTATCTCGAAATCTTTCACTTTCTTCATTATTCTAACTGTGCCGTAATCTTTCATTTAAAGATAATCGCCTAAACATTTCTTAATTACCTGTCCTTTCCTAAGGTCCCTTTTTTCTTACAACAGCTAACATGCACATATAGATTCCTGCAACGCGGTTCACCTAAAGATTCTACTCTAACGTTACTACATGCATGCCTACGTAGTATACAAAAAGAAAAGCTCAAATTACTCAGTATTATTTGACATGACAAGTGTCCCTTAAATGAGCAAAGTTAGTATTGTGAAAGGAACAAGACCAGTTAAGGCAACAGTCAAAGCTCTTGAAATGATAAGGCCAGATGTGGATTACATCCTCTCCAAGCCAAAGCCAATTCTAATCAAGCCCAACTACATAAACTCAAAACCTCCTTCAACTGGAATCACAACAGACAGCAGAGTCATAGAAGGAATTATCAAGTTTTTGAGACAACGCAAAACAAAAGGCATCATCATAGGTGAGGGGAGCGGTTGGGGAGACACCTTTGAAGCTTTCAAAGTTGCAGGTGTTGACGCAGTCGCTGAACGGTGGGACGTGAAACTTGTTGACCTTAACAAAGACAAAATCATTGAAGTTAACCCACTTGATCCCCTGTCAATTAAGAAGATCGAAGTTGCGGCGACGAGTTTGGAAAGTATCATAATCAGCGTTCCTAAGCTTAAGCTTCACAGAATAGCCACCGTCACATTGAGTTTGAAGAATATGATGGGCGCTTTGGCTTCTAAGGGATCTATGCATAGAGGATCCCTCAGCAAGAACATTGTAGACCTTGCCTCAGTCTTAAGACCAAGCATCTCGGTTGTCGATGGGATAATTGCAGGAGAAGGGCATGAAACCAGCGGAAACCCTGTGGAGATGAATTTGGTTATTGCGGGGATAGATCCTGTTGCAGTTGATGCTGTTGGCGCCGCGGTGATGGGCATATCGCCAACTGATGTCAAACACTTGGTTTTGGCAGAGAAAAAAGGACTCGGAACATGTGACCTAGAAAAGATAACCGTGCTAGGAGAGCCGATAGAAAAGGTGAAACGAAAGTTTCACAGATCACTTTCGTCAAGATTTCTTGTTCGAATTAGTTAACATGGAAAGTATGCATGCAGATTTTGACTGTAAATACTGATACGTGAAAGTTTGCTTATCACCATTCATTTGATATAAGAAAATGCAGTTTTCAGTTGTGTTTTCTCCAGTATTTCTGCTTTCCACCAAAACACAAGCCTAAATGGCCCGATGACCTCCCGCTTATCAAAAGCAACTGATAGAATTTGTACGCACCGAAATATTCGAATGTACGCCTATTACTTTCATCACTTTGCCTAGGTTTGATAGATGTTTTGATCTGAGTAGACTTCTATTCCAGTTTCAACTATTTTATAAGGTCTTGGAACAGAATCAACCTCAGTGCCACGCATTTTCAGAATTCTGACAGCACGTTCTCCATTTCTAAGTGTTTGCAGATTTATAACACCCTGAGACAGATACTCTTCGGGCTGCACCTGCCTTTCTTCACCTACCGATATAGCTTCGCTTGTAATAAGGCAAGTAGCTCCTACACTATTCAAAGCCTCCATAATATCTAGTATTGCCTGCCTTTTTTCCCAAGCCTCCGTAAAACGAAATGTAAGACCAGACATTGAGTCGAGCACAATCCGTTGAGCACCAAGATCATCGAAAAATTTGTCCATGCGCTGTCCTCCCGCAGACGTCTTAAAGATATCATCTATCAAGCGCGAACGCGCAAGTTCCTTTCCACTCACAGGTAAGCTACCGACCGACCTTTTCTCGAATGCTTGTTCCGGAATGCGTCTGACATCAGATGCGTCAATAAAAATGAATAATCCCTCCTGCTCCAATTTCTTGAAGTCCCAACCGAACGTAAGCATCTCTTCAAGAAACTGCGACTTGCTCTCATCTAGGCTTAGGTAGACGGTTTTCTCTTCTTTTTCAGTAGCACCGTGGTGTAAGAATTGTGAGCAGAAAATCGTCTTTCCAGTTCCTGGTCCGCCTGTTATCAATGTGGTCCTTCTCTCTGGAAAGCCACCTCGTAACATCATGTCTAGGCCGGTTATACCCGTCTCTGCTTTTCGAATGACCATCTTTTCATCCTCCAAACGTAATTGAAACTTAGTGTTGACACTGAGGGCATATATATGTATTCTTCCACCACATCTTAGGCAACAGATACTTGGCCTATCCTATTCTAGACACTTGCCAATTGTAACAAACACAAAGAATCGTGCAGTAACGCACGCATTCAAGCATTCGTCAAGTTGTATGTTGCACAAAGATATGACAAAAAGGGATAGCAAAAATTTCGGGGAAAATTTTGAAATCTGTTCAAAGTATGATTTTCAAATGATTTTAGGCTGAAATTTGTATGTAACTCTCATGTAGCACATTGTGCAAACATTACTTTCCCAGCGTTTCTTTTTTTAGGGGTAGTGGGGTGTCCAAGTATTTTTGGTTGTACAGTCGTTTGATTTTTAGGAATTTTTGTGAGCGTCCTTTAGTTTTTTCATCGTAGATGGCGATTTCTCCTTCGAAGAGGCCGAGGATGGCTTGTACGTCTTGGAGAGGGTGCATCAGGGGGTTCACCACCGCTAATGTGGTGAACTTTCGTGCCCTCAATTCTGAGATAAGCTCAGTTAACCATCTTTTAGTTGTAACCGCTTGGTGCTGAAGTAGGACATCTGAGATTATTGTGATGCAAATTCTTTTTGAACCGCTAGGTATCGTGTCTATTTTACGAAGGGCACTGTCTAAAGCAATGTTAATGTCGGTTAGGTTCATCGTTCCACTTCTTAGTTTGATCACGTTAGGTGAATCCTTAATCATTATGTCGGCTCGAGGATTGCAAACAAAAAGGTAGAAGTTTGATCGCAACCCTTCAGCAAGGATTTCCATTCCATTTGCCTCTGTACTAATGTAGAATGCTATCGCCCCTTCTTTTGTTCCTTCTTTCAGAAACTTCTCAATCAATATGTCTCTTTCATCGCAGAATGGAGAAGTCAGGATGACGGGGTAGGTTTCAGGTATCCCGCCTATTAGTAATTTGTCTAACTCTGCGTATCCTGTGGCGATCCGGCTCGGAAAGCCTTCTGAAACTTCAGTGGGCGTACCAAGCGTTTCTTTTTTTAGGGGTAGTGGGGTGTCCAAGTATTTTTGGTTGTACAGTCGTTTGATTTTTAGGAATTTTTGTGAGCGTCCTTTAGTTTTTTCATCGTAGATGGCGATTTCTCCTTCGAAGAGGCCGAGGATGGCTTGTACGTCTTGGAGAGGGTGCATCAGGGGGTTCACCACCGCTAATGTGGTGAACTTTCGTGCCCTCAATTCTGAGATAAGCTCAGTTAACCATCTCTTAGTCGTAGCAGCATGGTGCTGAAGCAGAGCATCCGAGACTATTTCAACACATACCCTTTTTGCAAGACCTTGTAGGTCTCCAAGTTCGCGCAATGCCTTCGTCAAGGCAATGCTGATGTCAGTTAAGCTTTCCACGCCCTTCAATTTAAATACGTTTGGTGCATCCTTGATCATTTTGTCTGCGTGAGGATTACATATGAAAAGGAACAAGTTTGATTTATGCGCCTCTGCAAGATGTATGTACTCACCCCGTTTAACAGTGAGATAAAATACAATTTCACCTTTATTCGCTCCAACTTCAAGAAATCTCTTGATCAATATGTCTCTTTCATCGCAGAATGGAGAAGTCAGGATGACAGGGTAGGTTTCAGGTATCCCGCCTATTAGTAATTTGTCTAACTCTGCGTATCCTGTGGCGATCCGACTTGGAAAGCCTTCTGAAATTTCAATGGTTGCAGGCTCTGGTTCGCACAACAGTCTATGGCCGGCTTCGTTAACATACCCAATCTTGGGTTCAACCTCAAATGAGCCTTCAGTCTGTGATCTAAATACCAACGCAATCTCTTCAGTCTTCAGCGGGTCAAGTCGTTTTCCCTTCAAGTTGAGATAGGAATTTTCAACTCGACAATAGTCCGGTTTGGTAATCAGCTCGAAGCTTGAAGGAAGGATTTCACTGACTCGGCTGAGGAGAATGGCTTCTTTCCCCACATTGACGATGTGTATCTCCAGGGTCAAGTCTTCTCCAGTTTTGATTTGTTGGATTTGCGGAACCAGCGTGGTCTGAATTTTTGCACCCTCAAAACCTTCCAAACCCACAGCTTTTTCTTCTCTTGGGACTAATGTGGCGAAGCTTGAGGTTGATGAAACGATTGTTGGAGCATGTAAAATATCGCTCAATATCCCTGCTAATTCCTTTTCCTCTCTAACTTTCTTCAAAATCTGCTGGGCCTGCTCAGTTTTTTCTGGGTGCTTTGCTTTCGTGAAGGATCCGGCAGCGAATTGTAAGACCTTTTCGGCCATCGTGTAGTATCTTGTCTTCTTCTCCGGATCTATCTCCTCCTTAGCAGTTTCTACGAAAATATAGGCGTCGAAGAGGCGTTGCATACCAGTGGCGTATTCAGCTGCTGTCTGAAAGCCCGATTTAAGGTAATAATCCGTGGCAACTTCCATGTATTTCTTAGCGGCCGAAAAGAGTTTAATATCTCTTGTGATTTCGAATTCTGTCCCAGCTTTCAACGCTCTACAGAAACTGCTGTGAGCCAAAGCAAGTAGACTCGATGATTGATCAAGTGCGTGCTCTTTGGCTTTCTCAAAGAGTCCTGCTGCCTCCTCATATAGGCTTGAAGAAGACTTTGCCTCTGCCATCAGCATTTTCTGCCATGCCCTGCAAAGATAGATTATCGGTTGCAGCTCTATGCGATTCTGCTCTGAACCGGCATCCAAGCTATCTTGGAATACTCTAGCTGCTGCCTCATATTTTTCGGCCCCCGCGAGATGTTCGCCTTGCCGGTCTAGGACTTTCGCTTCCTCTATGGTGACTCTTCCAAAGCAATATTCTGCTCTTGTATCAGACGCTTTGATCAGTCTCTCAACCAAATGCTTTTCGTCCGCATCCTCGACTTCATCAAATGCAACTTCAAGAGAACTCTTGGCGTTGCCGAAGAACTTCGTTGCGTCATTGAGCGCTTCAATCGATTTCGAGCTTCTATCATTTCTGCTGAGCACCTCTGCCTTTTCAAGAAGTGCCCATGCCAAGAAGTTTGAATAGAGATAACTCCACTTTCTGGTTTGCTTCAAAAGGTTCGCTGCCTTTCTGTAGTGTTTCATTGCAATAGAATATCGCTTATTGTTGTGAGCGAATTTGGCCTTCTCGATTTCACTCCATGTTTCCATGTACACGGCATAGTCCAAAAAGAAGTCTGAGAAACTTGGCATACTTTGAGCCGCGGCCTCATACTCCTTGCATGCGTTGTCAAAGTTTCTTGCAGCCTTCGCCGTATCATCTAGCAGGTCTTGGTTTCTCGCTATCTTCCAATAGGACTCCGCAACACGGCTGGTCAACTCAATTTCCCTAAATCGCTTTGCTGCGTCACTGTAGGCTCCATTTGCTTTGCGCAGGATTTTCTCGTCTTCGGTCAGCAGATAAAGCTCATCTAAAATTTTGCCAAATGAGTCTTCGAAACCAGCAACAATGCCTATTAGGGGTGGCGTAGGACGAGATGTGATCCACTTTTTGCACTTCGACACGCCGTCATCCATATCTTTGACAGCCTGTTCCAGAAGTGCTCTCCTCTTGTCTTGATCCACTTCTAATCTGAACAACTCTCTTTCTAATTGTGCTGTATAGATCCTTCCTACGCCAAGAACCCAATCCATAGATGGGAAGGCTTTTTCAACGATGTTCGTGTATTCTTCTCGGTAACCTAACGCTTCTTTTAGCAACTTAGTTTTGTAATCTGTTCTGGGTTCCAGATTTGAAGCGGAAAATAATGTTTTGCTCAAAGCGTGAAGAGCGGAACCTATAGCGTCTGGGGATCCTGAACGGACTGCGTATTCCAATCCCTTTCGTCCGACTTTCACAGCTTCTTTTGATAATGCCCGTTTTTCTGATGAACTAATCGATTCTTGGATAAGAGACGAGTAGCTTTGACCATAGAACATGTAGGTCTCCGCGATTATAGAGTCCTGAGCGACCAACCTAAGATAGCGCTCAGCATCTTGGGCGTACCTAAAAGTCTCTTCGCATCGGGCCTTCTTTTTGTCTGGATTCCTTTCTTTGGGAACCATCCAATCAGAGACAAAAGCAAGGATGTAAGACGCGATCCCTTTTATGTAATTATCGCTTACGGTGTTCCCTTGTTGTAGCATTTCTCTGGAATGCGCCAACGAGGATTTGGTATTTCCCGCAAAATAAAGGGCACACAGAGCTGCTGGCCACATGGACAGCGCAATGTCATACGGATTGTCCACATCTCTGGACAGGACCATTGCTTTATCTGAGTAATTCACGCTTAGATCGGCCATTTCTTTCTGTTCTTCTTCTCGTTCACTAATGTTTGCAACATACCAGCTTAGAAGACTCGCTATAGAATAGGCTCGAATGAGCTCACTCTTATTGTCGATTTTTGAAAGAGCTGAGATAGCCTCGTTCCCATAGTATGCTCCTTGTTGGCAAATGCTTTTTTTCTCCTTATCGTCAGAACTAAGAAATAGCCGTTCAAAGAGGCACAATAACAAGTCATTGCAAGTCTTTCCATAATTCAGCTCGTCTCCATTTTTTTTGAACGCGTCTAAAGCCTTGTTTCCAAAAGCCAGACCCTCATCAAGCATCCTCGCTTTCTCCGAAGGGCTGGATGCTAGCCAAGAACGTACGTATTCAACCGATGCACGGCAATGTGCGTTTTTCCCCTGACTATCCAAGCCGTCTTCCTTTTCAAAAAGTTTTGCAGCGCTCATGTATGCTTCCACCGCCAGTTGTCTGAGTTTTTTAAATTCTTCCACGTCTTCCGCCTGTCTAGATGCCCGTTCGTAACAAAAGCCTATCCGTTGCCAAGTATCCGCAGCAAAGGAAGCAGTTTCTGATTCAAAATGTAGCGCTTGTTCATAAGACCATGCTGCATAGAGCCAGCCATACTTTTTTTCCTGTTCTTTTGCTTTTTTCAGCACTGTCTCTAGGCTAAGGTTCAGAGGCATTACGTCCCCTCTATTAACTCTGAGTGAGTATCCATGAAATTCTAACAGTGAATGTAATGTTTCCAAGAATATAATGCTTTCACTAAGCAACTGTATTAATGAAGAGAGTTTTAGAGAAACATCATTCTGACAATCGAAGCTTCCTTATATTTTGGATTAACGTTCACAAAGTCTAATCTCAGGGTAATGATCTGAGAACAGAAAAAAGACAGAATGGACTTGGATGTATTGCGAGTTTGCTAGCGGACTCCGAATATTGAGAACTCATCGGTTATTCCATAGATGATGTGGTTGACCGTGTCAACATCGCCAAAGGTTATGTCTTCCAAGATCACCCCTATGTTTTCATTCACTATATGTACGTCATCTTCATTAACGACACCATCGTTATTTACATCGCACAGGGGATTATACCATTCAGGATGTTTTACCGCGTTTGCTACATCAGATACGTCATCTCCATTTACTACTAGGTCACCGTTGACATCGCTACGAACAGCTTCGAGCGTTTCACCTCGAATTAAGCGCAAGTTAAGTTGTTGTTCTAGAGTCAAGTTACCGGGATCATATTGTAGTGTAATCAATACTTGATCAGAAAAGGTAAAGTCTACGTCAATAATCCAGCCTGCAGCAAGCGTCCCAACTGGATAGTCTGCTATCTCTTCTAAATCATCGACAGTTGCTGTTCCTCCACCTGCGGCGTTATCGAACATTAGGCTTTCAGATGGATTTAGAAAAACAGTCACGTCAGTTCCAGCAGGTACTGTAGCTGTTCCTTCCAGAGAAAAGTATACGTCGAGCGTTTGATCCGCAGTTACAGGTGGAAAAGTGTAACTCGGTGCAAAACTGCTAAGATATCCACCGTTTACTGCAACTGAGGAAATGTAGTTGTCTTCTTCGGGCATAAATGTAAATGTTGGAGTTGCACCATATGCAACATAGACATCCCCTGCAACGATTTCGCCATTCAGAGAAATATTTCCTTGACCCGTGGTAGAAACAGTAATTTTAAAGAGTGTTCTGACAAAGACTGCTGTTACTACTCCGTATTTTACTGTCTTATACGTCGTTTGGTATGCGGAGTCATCGGTTACATCTCCATCCCAGTGAGAGAACTCCCAACCTTCAGCGGCGGTAGCCGTTAACAAAACAGTTCCAGCACCCACTTTCTCTGTTATAGATGGTGGAAAGTCCCAGGTGTCACCAGATTTAACCTTGAGTGCATTTACAGAACCTTGGCCATCGATATATATTGTTAGAAATTTGCCTGTTCCTGGATCCGTAGCTTGGACTAGTAAAGTGTTAAAAGTTATTGACAGCATGCAAATTAATAGTAGTGTTAGTGCGAAAGTAGAAACTTTGCTTTTCATCAATGTTATCACCTTACAATTTACTCTTGTCAGCTAGCCATAGACCTAAATTCAAACTAATAAATTTTGCTTAACATAATTCTAGATTAATCTTCTACAATATAGCGCGCGCAGAAGTAGATATACATGGTTTTCGAATGCATGCATAAACGGAAATGCATATTTACAGCCGGGTCATAGAAACAGATAATTCGAAGAATGAAACATATAGTTCCAGAAGATTCTATTGGGGGTTTTGTCATATTCGAAAGCGTTGAGAAGCTGATTAAGGCTCATGAAGGAATAGAAAGAGAAGTCTACCTAGACTTGGAAAACTCTAGTCGCACACCTACAGAAATAGTTGAAGTGATGATTCCATACTTCTCAGAAAAAGCTTACGGCAATCCAACGATAACCCATAAACCCGGATGGATGGCTTATGAAGAAATCCAGAAGGCTTCTCAGCACATAGCTGAATATGTTGGGGCAAGTTCAATTGAGGAAATAAACTTCACTCCTAGCGAAACAGAGTCGAATAACCTAGCTTTGATCGGTACAGCATTAGCAAACAAAAAGAAGGGCAGCAAGATAGTGGTTTCGGAGATAGAGCCTCTGAGCATACTGTTCTCTTCAAAGATGCTTGAAAAATACGGATTCAAAGTTGAAAAGATACCAGTTGATGAAGAAGGCTTCGTGGACTTGGAGAAGCTTCTTGATGCCATTGATAAAGCAACCATACTCGTCAGCATAATGTCGGTTAATCACGAAATTGGGACGGTTGAGCCGATTAAGGAAGCTGTTAAAATGGTCAAGGAAAAAAATCCTGAGACACTATTTCACACAGACGCGTCAGACGCCTATGGAAGAATCCCCATAAACGTTGACGAGCTAGGAGTCGACTTGATGACTCTGAGTAGCTATAAAATCCTTGGCCCAAGAGGCGTTGGAGTGCTCTACGTTAGAGAGG
>CAZKWF010000032.1:9265-17936 GCA_964556565.1 uncultured Candidatus Bathyarchaeia archaeon | reverse complement strand
AAGGGAAGAAAAGAAGCAGAAGAAATCCTAGAAGAGCTACTCGCATAGTTGGAAACGAAACCAAGAAACGACGAAAACAAAGTGATTGGATGCGCGAATCGTTCAAATTTCGGAGAAAACTATTGGCGAATGCGACGGCGAAGATGTTTTTGCACCTTATACGTTCCAATGCATGCATTCTTATTTCTCACGGCTATCCCCCACCAACTGGCGGAAGTATTGCGATGTCATCTTCGTCCTTCAGTTTGTACCTAAGACCGGGGTGTCTTCCATCTTCAGAAATCGAACTGTACGATCTTCCGTTTATCAGAATTAGATAATAGCTGAGAACAGGTACCCCATCCTTATCGAACTTGACTTCATTTCTCTCAGTCTTGAAAATCCACTCTTTCCAGCTTTTGGAAACATTGCTATGCCTTCTAGGTATATGCTGAAGGAGTAAATCCATTAACGTAGTTCCATCCTTGACTTCGTACTCCTCCTCCCTTATGTTACCTAATAACTCTCGCAAGCTTGCGAACAATCTTACCTTCACCTTCAACACAGAATCACTCGCCTTGACCTTGCATCATTCCCTTTTAACTTCCACATCTAAATCCGCTTCTCTCTCACCTTTACTGATAGCCTTCGCCATTAATTTAGTGTTTTCCATCCTTGAATCATAGGCTATTAACACCTTAAACATGGAAGACGGCACCAAACAATAATTGCACATGCATACTGTTTCACTTAACCATGCCATTCTGTCCACTACCCTTTGCCTTACAAATTAGTAGAGAGATTAAAAAGAGAGTAAGCGAAGTTCTACGTATAAGAAGGATGAAAGCTAGAGTTCAAAAACACATCATGGCAGACGAAATCAACAAAACCTTATGAGAGATGTGAAGATGGCTCAGAAGAAGAGAATCTTAGTGTGCCCGAAATGCGGGTTTAGGTTTGACGTGAGCTATGCTAGAGCATTTGCGTGTAGAGGATGCCCCTCACTTGTGTCCTGTAGCAATGTGAAATGCCCTAAGTGCGACCATGAATTTCCTATTAGATAATCTTAGATTACCTTCATGCACGCAAAGATAAGAGAACAAAATACGTGAAGATGACCACAAAGGGAATAGAAGCACAAAACACTTGTCAAAATAGATCAGAATTAATAGGAACACCCTAAAAAACGCCCAGAAAAGTGTGGTGTCTCCATAGTTGCTCTTTTGACTGAATTCTAACAAGTTCTTTTGGTTCTCTATGACTTTTCAGCAACTAAAGGTACTATTGTGTACTTAACCTGTTGAATTCCCCTCATTGCCCGTATTCTGCTTATGAAGGCTAGTACCCTTTCAGCTTCTCCCTCTGTGATAAAAACTTCTAAACAATACGTCTTCCCTAAATGAATATGCATGTTGCTAGAAACTATCTCATCATGCTCGTGTCTAAGTCGCATTAACCGTTCATCCACATCATGTCTCTCATGCCCTGATATGACCGTTATAGTTGCAGTTACCTTTCCCGTCTCAAATCGACTCAGTTCAAACTCGGATAACAGGTCCCTAATAGCATCTCTAATTGCTTCTGATCGACTAGAGTAACTCCTTTCCCGCATAAATACATCTATTTTCTTCAATAAATCACTGGTTAGAGAAATACTAACAATGGGCAAATAATCACCATAATAAACATTGGCGAAGTAGTTAATAATTCTTATTAAAAGACACCCTCTTCTTAGCACTATCTTAATAAGAGCTAGTTTACGAGATTTTGTAGAGGATGAGACTCAGCACGACATATTGAGGATCTGACTATGCATGAACGCCATGAAGAGAGTGGAAAAGGGTGCGTCATATGCGATGCAGAGATTTCAATAGAATCCCCTGTATGGAAAGATAGCAGAATCAGTGTCATAGTGTTGTCAACGATACTGCTTTCGGTAGGACTTGTCTTCGAGTTCATCCTAGAATTTGAGCTGCTTGCAGAGATTCTTTTTCTAGCAACTGCTGCGATCTCTGGATACAGCATAGCGAGAGAAGGACTCTCTTCCCTGATATTTCGAAAAAAATTGAGCATAGATTTCCTCATAATGATAGCTGCCGTGGGCAGTTTTTTCATTGGTCATGGAGAAGAAGGAGCAACGGTAATTTTCCTCTTTTACGTAGCCGAATTTCTTGAAGGTCACACTGGTGAAAGAGCGAGAAGATCAATTGTGTCTTTAATGAAGTTTGCCCCTGAGGTTGCCACTGTGAAGAGAGATGGGGAAGAAAGGGAGGTTCATGTGCATGATGTCAACATGAATGAAATAATCGTTGTCAGACATGGAGAAAAAATACCAATGGATGGCAAAATCTTGAGAGGCGTTTCTAGTGTTAACCAAGCCCCTATTACTGGTGAATCTGTACCAGTAACAAAACAGGTCGGAGACGAGGTCTACGCAGGAACCATCAACAATGAAGGTTTTCTTGAAATCAAAGTGACGAAGCGATCAGATGAAACCATGCTTTCTAGGATTGTCAAACTCGTTGAGGAAGCTCAGAAGATAAAGTCACCGACGGAAAAGTTCATAGATAAGTTTTCCAAATACTATACACCTTCCGTCATACTTTTGGCAATAGGTGTGGCAACGGTTCCCGCTCTTGCATTTGGCTTGCCCTTCAACGAGTGGCTTTACAAGGCATTGGTTCTGCTGGTAGTGTCTTGCCCCTGTGCTCTAGCCATCTCAACGCCCGTGGCTATGGTTTCTGGGATAACGAGTGCAGCGAAAAATGGCGTTCTTATCAAGGGTAGTGCTTATGTCGAAGAGATCAGCAAAATAAAGGTTTTCGCTTTTGACAAAACAGGAACATTAACAAAGGGCAAGCTAGAAGTAACCGATGTTGTAGGCTTTGGGCACTCCAAGGAAGAGGTTCTGTTCAAAGCGACTTGCGTTGAGGGCATGTCTGAACATCCCATTGCTAAGGCGATAGTTAAGACAGCTCAAGAAGAGGAAACCGAGTTAAAGAATATTGATGATTTTAGAGCCATAACTGGCAAAGGCGCAAAGTGTGAGATCAATGGCGAAGTATACTATGTAGGTTCTGGAAAGATGTTCAAGGAATTGTCCATTGACTTTCCAGAAGAAAAGATTTGGAAGCTTGAGAATGAAGGAAAAACTGTAGTATTGGTTGGAAATGAAAAAGAAGCGATCGGCATGATAGCTGTAATGGACAAAATTAGAGATACCACGATCAAGAGCATCAATGAACTTAAGAGAAGTGGCATAAGAACAGAGATGATCACAGGAGATAATGAGAGGACTGCAAGAGCGATAGCAAAAAAGATAGGTATTGACGAGTATCATGCAGAATTATTGCCTGATGACAAGGTAAAAATGATCGGGGAACACCTTGCAGAGGATTATGGACATGTTGCCATGGTTGGGGACGGGGTAAATGACGCTCCAGCTTTAGCTAGGGCAAATGTGGGTATAGCCATGGGGGCCATAGGTAGCGACGTCTCCTTAGAAACCGCTGACATAGCCTTAATGCAAGATGACCTCACCAAGCTACCCTATCTGATCAAGTTGAGCAAGAAAACCATGAAGATAGTGAAACAGAATGTTATAGCCTCCCTCTTAATCAAGGGAAGCTTCGCCATCCTAGCCTTCCCAGGACTCATAACCCTATGGCTTGCCGTCGCTATAGGAGACATGGGATTATCGTTAGCTGTAATACTCAACGCAATGCGTATATCATTAATAAAATCCAAAGCACCACAATCACACAAACATCCGAACCAAATGAGAAATGCATGACTCTATTTTGCAGGTTCTTCCATTAACTTCAACATTAACTCCTCGTGAAACCTACAAAATGCATGCATACGTGTGCATTGCTCTCTCCATGTGTTGTTGTTCAGTGTTTTTCGCTCTCGGTGTCTTTAACATAATTCTGAAGTTCTGATAAAGCCATCGTCCATGCTTTGTCAAACCATTGTCTTGCTTCTTTCCATTCAACTGAGTCTCGCCACCCAGTATGCAATAAGTGAACGTCAGTTCCCTCTTGGTTAGGAATGAAGAAAACCACCACGTTAGTCAAAGGCCTGACCTTGTTCATGAAATGTTTAAACTGTTTCGGTCCTTTCCACTCAAAACACAGGAACTTGCTCGAGGTCATGGCCAATATCTTGCAGCCAATTGTGCTGTCATTCACCCTGTCTTCTGGGTTCCAAAACAGTTCATATTTTCCACCAATCCTCGATTCCACGTCAGCCACTTTTGCCAGCCATTTCTCAAGATGTTTGTTTACAGTGAACAACTCAAATGCTCTATGTGGACTACATCCAAGACTAATTGAATGACAAATGATTTCATCCATGTTCACACATCCTTAGCGACCAAAAGAGTTGTAGGCTGATTTATAGGTTTGTTAAGAAAATGGGGGGCACATAACTCTTAATAGCGTCGATTTCGCACTAGGAAACACTCAAAATGTTGATGAGTGAGGATGGAGATAAGTTGCCAACATGGATATGTACGGAATGCAAAACTGAATATACAAGTAGGTGTCGCCAAACAAAATGTTCAAAGTGCGGTGCACCGAAAGAAAAACACACAAAGAAGGTATAAATGCATGGTCAAAACTAATCCAGCCAGCCTCGTTGGTTACTGTGGTCTCTACTGCAACGCTTGTGGAATCCGTCAAGAAAAAATCAAAGCCGCCGTCAACAATCTACGTGACATTATTGCTTCTTATGGCTTCGACAAGATTATGCCAGAACTCGCCAAGTGGGAACCAAGCTTAGAACACTACAATGAATTCAACCAAGTTATGAACGGTTTGGTCAAGATGTTCGGTGATTGCCCAGGCTGCCTCCAAGGCGGCGGAGACCCAGACTGTAAAGTGCGTTCATGTACAAAACAAAAGGGTTACCGCACCTGCGCCGAATGCAGTGAATCCGAGACATGTGAGAACCTAGCTCCATATCGCAAAGGCTACAAAGGACTTACACAGGCACTTCAAAGCATTAGACAAAACAGCATCGGAAGATATGCTGAAAAAATGCAGAAAAAGGTAGACGAAGGATACAGCTACCTAGAGGAACGTGAATAGCTTCTCTGCATGCACATAAATTCAAGGATAACCACGCAGTCGAAAGGCTGGTTGGTATGTTAAAGGTAACCACAATTTTATGTAATTCCTATTCAATAACATTTGTGGGAACCAGGCCATCTGAGGCTCGCCTCGATTTAGCGCGGTTCTGAAACCCAATTGGATTTTCCGCTTTCCAGATATTCCTTCTTCCAAATCGGAGCCTCCTTCTTGTAACGCTCCACAGCCTCTCTCAGAACTGGAAACACATCCGTTCTATGAGCACCAGCCACGACGACGTAAACTAAACCTTCAGAAACGCTAAACTCCCCGACGAAATGATGGATCTGCACATCTACTACACCGGGCCTCTTTCGAAGGTCTTTGCAAATATCATTGAGAACCTTGTCGGCTTTTTCCTCATACGCTTCTAGGTGCAGCTTTTTTACAACCTCGCCGTGTGTGGTTTCGCCCCGGACTACACCGACGAAAACTCCGAAGGCACCCGCCTTAGGAAAATCTGGTTTATTCTTGATGGATTCGAGCACGTCAAAGAGCGAAAGCTCTCCTTTATTGTGGATCCCTGCGTGTTTAACCATATAGACACACCGCACTTCTATTGAACTATGTATTATTTGTAAAGCTTTATGTCAGCAAAAATGCATGCATGCAACTTCAGCCTTGAATCGCCCCAAATCGCTTTGCCAACATAGAATTTGACGATCTAGATAACTTAGCTTGAATTTCCCTTTGTCTATTGGAACGATTTTTCCGATGTCAGCAGCCGCAAGGTAGAGTGATGCAGGGCATCCTAATCCACCGAGGCCAGCTATGATGGCCTTTGAATCTTCTAGCTTTGTCTGCCCCTCTAATCCCCAACCATAAATTGGCATCTGCCTATTATACCGCTCCAGCTCCGACGGTGCCAAGCTCATTTGGAACCCCACAAAGCTGAGTTACTTTGTTACCATGTCACCTCATAGTTTAAACTGCTTCATGCATGTTTCCTTGACAAAAAAGGGTGAAGAAGAACTATGGGGGTTCTTTATGCTTATTTCTCACAGCAGTCTTTGTATTTTTTCCCGCTACCGCATGGACAAGGATCATTTGGTTCTGTTGCTTTCTTTTTTCCTCCACATCCACATGACAATACTATTCGCCTCCAATTGAAAACTATGAACTTGTAAATATAAACATATCTATCTCATGATTCTACTAGGTCTTTTGACCTAAATCCGCGGTGCCTTACTTAACAGAATCCCTCACACACGCTATTTATAAGACAGTGTTTCATAATGCAGTCTCGGTGAACACAATGGAAGGAACGATCCGAGACCGCGTGGAAAAAGCCCTTGAAGAACTGAGACCTCGGTTGCAGGCTGATGGAGGAGACATAGAGCTCTTGGAAGTGGACCACGGTGTTGTTAAGGTCAGGCTGAAGGGAGCCTGCGCTGGATGTCCAATGTCAACTATGACCCTCAAAATGGGAGTGGAGCAATACCTTAAGAAAAAGATACCAGAAATAGTTAGTGTAGAAGCGTTCTAACACTAGCTTAGTGAAATGAGCCGAATGGAAGAGCGGCGCTCTGCGTGTGGAACAATTAACTTCGAAAAACAAGTAGAGAAACCGTCATAGGATTCATTAATTCGAAAAGCGACAGAGCTTAGGTTGAGTTGAGTTTCAGAGTGAGTGACTAGGCTTATTCTTTAGATTGAGATGTTTCTTGAAACCCACTTAGAAACAGCAAACCACTGAACCCGCAATGCCATTACAAAGTATTATGAAATAATCATTGCCGTTTCCTAGACTGTCTGCAACCGTGGATATAACGTCCTTATTCAATTACCCTCTTCATCGCTTTCGAATTGTGTCTTCTTAGTCTTAAGGAATCTTTCAATTTCTGTAACAATTTTCATAAAAGCCTTTGTCGCAGGAGAATTCGCGTGCTCAACTATGAAGGGCACACCTTTGTCGGAGTCCTCGCAGATTTCAGGATCTATCGGAATACCTCCCAGGAAAGGAATCACCAAGTCCTCTGCTATCTTTTTTCCGCCTCCAACTTTGAATATGCTGGTCTCTGCGCCACATTTTGGGCAGACGAACCCGCTCATGTTTTCTATGATGCCTATGACGGGGATGTTCAACTTCCTAGAAAAGGTCACAGCTTTCCTAACGACGATCTGCGAAACCTCTGAAGGTATGGTAACTATTACAACACCGTCCATTTCTGGAAGAAGCTGCATGATGCTGAGGGGTTCGTCGCCGGTCCCTGGAGGAAGATCTATGAAGAGAAAGTCAAGTTCTCCCCAAACGATGTCTGACAGAAACTGACTGATTGCATTCATCTTCAACGGACCACGCCAGATGACTGGTGATTCGTCGCTTGGAAGCAGAAAGTCCATAGACAGCACCTTAATTCCCAAAGGGCCCACCGCGGGAAATATGCCTGCAGGTCCGGCTTGAAGTCTTTGTCCGTGTAAACCGATTATTTTTGGCACACAGGGACCCGTTATGTCTGCGTCAAGAATGCCTACGCTATGAGCGTAACCGTGCTTGGCGAAAGCCATCGCCAAGTTCACCGTCACCGTGCTCTTACCTACCCCACCTTTGCCGCTTATCACGGCTATCTTGTGCCTGATTTTGCGCATTCTAGCTCTAAGTTTCCGTTGTTCTTCTTCGTAGACCCGTTTTCTTGCGTCGGCTAGTTCCTTTGCCTTTGAACTCAAATTACATTCACCATCACATTTTTCCATACTTGAACGAGCTAACTGTCCGAGGTGCTTACCAGATAGAGCATATTTAACGATTTCTGCCTGTTTTGGGCAAGTAGATGACAGCACAATATCACTGTTCTCATTGATGGTTTCATTGAGGACACTGATTACATCTGTTTCGAGGTCAGTTTCGTTACACGACTTTGTCGCAGTGAGACTAATCCACAGGCGGATTCCTATGTGCAACAGCTTTATAAAGCGCTGCAATTAGATTGAGCGAAATAAGAAACCACGTCGGGTGGAGGTTCTATGAAAAAGGAGAAGGATGAGGAACTGGAGAAGATTAAACAGGCGAAACTGGAAGAAATGGCACGTAGAGTAGTTCAAAACTCTGAGAAACCAGCTTCGGATAAACCTATTGAGGTAACTGATGCGACGTTTAAAGAGACTATTCAAAATCATTCTCTAGTGGTGGTTGACTGTTGGGCACCTTGGTGTGCTCCATGCCATATGGTTGCCCCTATCATTGAGGAGATGGCGCGAGACTACGCTGGGAAAATCTTGTTTGGGAAGCTTAACGTAGATGAAAATCGGGAAATTGCCATGCAATACGAGATTATGGGTATTCCCACGTTGTTAGTGTTCAAGAATGGACAACTTGTAGATAGAATCGTTGGTGCGATGCCTAGGCAAATGCTAGAACCAAAAATGACACGCTATCTCTAGTACGCTGTTAAGGGAAACAAATGGGATGAACGAGAAATTAATAAAGGAATTTTTGAATAAGCGAAACATATTCGCCGTTGTAGGCGCAAGCAGAAATCCCAAGAAATACGGATACCAAGTGTACAAAGACCTGAAAGAAGCTGGATATAAGACGTATCCAGTAAACCCAAACGCCAACGAAA
>CAZKWF010000032.1:0-9165 GCA_964556565.1 uncultured Candidatus Bathyarchaeia archaeon | reverse complement strand
GACCTGAAAGAAGCTGGATATAAGACGTATCCAGTAAACCCAAACGCCAACGAAACCTGATGTTGTCGACCTTGTGGTTCCACCGAAAGTTACAGAGGAAACGGTTAAGACTTGCAAGACGCTTGGAATCACAAAGGTTTGGATGCAACAAGGCTCAGAATTTGAAAAAGCCATCAAATTCTGCGATGACAACAACATTGATGTCGTGCACGGAGTTTGCGTCATGATTGAACGCAGACATTTGGCATAAAAGATAATTGTCAAAGTATATGTAAAAGATAACTTTAAGCGTGAATTTATGTCCTTAACTCACAGTTGTGAGGTTGAAAACTGTGAAAGGAGAAATTCGTTTGAACGTACTTGGTTGTAAATTCAATATTGCAGACACTGCACACAAAAGAAGGGAGGCATCGATTGATGGAGATAAAAGGAGTTATTGACTTAAGTTTTGTGGATTGGGACGGAAAAATATCATCTGTCTTCTTCCTTCCAAGCTGTAACTTTCGTTGCCCATTCTGTCACAATGTCGCCCTCGTTCTTCACCCCGAAACCGAAGAGACAACCCCTTTTGAACGAGTAGAAGACTATCTTAAGAAGCAAAAAACTTGGATCGATGGAGTATGCATTACAGGCGGGGAGCCGACGCTTCACAGCGATCTGCCAGACCTCTGTTTTAAATTGAAGGAAATGGGCTTCCTAGTTAAGTTAGACACGAACGGGAGCAACCCGATGATGGTGAAAGCGTTGATTGAAAAGGGGCTTGTTAACTACGTAGCCATGGACATTAAGGCCCCGCTGACTGTGGAAAAATATTCAAAGGCAATAGGCATCAACGCAGAGGAGCTTCTCGCGAAAGTGAAAGAAATAGTAGGAATCTTGTTAGATTCGAAGATAGATTACGAGTTCAGAACCACAATAGTCCCTACGCTCCATGAAGAGAAAGACATAGAAGAAATATGCCGCAGTATACAAGGCTGCAAGAAATATGTTTTGCAGAAGTTTGATGTCAGCGTCGGAAAGGAAACTCTAGATCCAGACTTTAGCAAGTTGAAACCCTTCACGGACAAGGAAATGGAAATGTTCCTAACTGCAGCTCAAGAGTTGCTTCCCAACGTTAAACTAAGGTGATTCCGCGCGTGCTATGCATCAAGAATGGCCTATAAATCTGAATATTACCATGAGCCCAATTCCAGCTAGAAACACGATAAATCTTATTAGCGATCTTACTATATTTTCCTTGAATCTGATTTCTGGAATCAAATCTGTGCTTGCTATGTAAATGAAATTGCCTGCAGCAAAAGGTAGAAGAACTGAGACTGATTCACCTAGCCAACCGTACAGTATGAAGCCTACAATACCACCAACAACCACTGTTATTGCTGATATATAGTTCAAAGATAACGCTTTGACTTTGTCAAATCCACCATAGACCAGAACACCAAAGTCACCAATTTCCTGAGGGATTTCATGTAATGCTATTGCCAATGTTGTAGTAATTCCAATATGAAAATTTACCATAAATGAGGCAGCAATCACCAAACCATCAATGAAATTGTGTACTCCATCGCTGATTAGAATTAGGTATGAAAAGGGCATTATCTCTGGGTGAGATGTTGCATGATGGTGGTGCCAGCTAATCAATTGTTCCAGGACGAAGAACGTACAGAACCCAACGAGTAAATATGAGAATGTTGCGAAGATGGACATCTCATCAACGCCAATTTCTTGAATTGCTTCAGGTATCAAATGAAGAAAGGCTCCTCCAATCAAGGCTCCAGCAGAGAACGCAACCAGAATTAGCAGAATCCTGTTCAGGATTTCCTCTCTTAAGAACAGAGTAAGAGCTCCAATGAAAGCTACTAGACTAATCAAGAATGTTGTTGAAATTATCCAAGCCAGCATCTTCCAATCAACACACAGCACTGTTTCTGTCGCTTCTGCAATTTGGGTCTGTATAGATCTGTTTGTTGCAGGGACATTGAGCTGGATGACCATACGTACTGCAAATGCTATTTGCTAGGGTTTCGGAACAATAATAGTCTATTCTAGAGGCTTCATTGCATGCTTTTGTTGGGGCATATTTCATCAATCTTACAAACAAGGTCTCTAACAACCGATGCTTTCTCAAGAGCTTTTTTGCTTCAGCAACTCCTTTCTCGGTAAGTCTAATTCCGTAATAAGGTATATACTTGACTAAGTCCTTCGCGGCAAGCTTGTGGAAAGATTCAGTTATAGTTGCTGCTGTGACAGCAAATTTTCTGGCTACAATTGTGGTTGTGACTCTACTGCGATCCTCAACTTGCTTTCTGTACACAAAAACTAGGTATTCAGCTTCCTTTCGTGTCAGGCAAACATTGATATTCAAAATTAATCCTGTTATTTATATTTAGGTATTGCCTAAAAATATTTGGGTAAGCCTAAAGTTTTATCCGTACGCCTCGATGCAAATCCTCGCAAATAAAAACAAAGGGTCCTCGAGGAACGAAATTCTTAAGGAAGAGGAAGTAGAACATAGAAGGACATACTGAAATCAGCGATGGGTAAAGATATATCCCTTAAAGTGGTTACAAGCTTTCCGACAAAACGCCAATTCCATAATCAACGGAGGCCAACCATGAACCTCATCAACGAAATTCAAAGGTTGAAAGAAGAGAAGAAGGCACTCCTACTAGCTCACAACTATCAGAGACCGGAAGTTCAGGACACCGCAGACTACCTAGGCGACAGCATCGAATTATGCAGAAAGGCAATGGATGAGAAAGACGCGGACATTCTAGTGTTTTCAGCAGTTGATTTTATGGCCGAGTCAGGTGCCATACTGAATCCAGATAAAAAGGTTCTTATCCCAAGCCTCGGTGCAAGATGCCCAATGGCACATATGCTCACCGCAGAGCAAGTTAGATTGTGGAAGAAAAAATACCCAGAAGCACCGGTGATTCTTTACGTCAACACGCTTGCTGAAGCAAAGGCAGAATGCGATATATGCTGCACATCTGCCAACGCCGTGAAAGTGGTGGATAGCCTAGATGGAGACACTGTACTTTTCGGGCCTGACGCTAACCTGGCGTGGCATGTTCAACAGAAAACTGGAAAGAAAATTATTCCAATTCCAAGCAGAGGTTACTGTCCAACTCACATCCTCTTCACTAAGGGAGACATTCAACTCTTGAAAGAGAAGCATCCTAATGCTGTGGTTATGGTGCATCCAGAGTGTATTCCAGAAGTTCAATTATCAGCAGATTTTGTTGGAAGCACCTCACAGATGTGCAGATATGCCAGAGAGACATCTGCAACAAAATACGTCGTAGGAACAGAAATTGGACTGGTCCACCGCCTTAAAAGGGAAAATCCGAAAAAAGTGTTCATACCACTTTATGATGGAGCTATTTGTCCAAACATGAAAATGAACACGCTGGAACGAATATACTTGTCCCTCAAAGAAGAAAAACACGTCATAACTATTCCAAAATCGATTGCGAAAAAAGCTCGAAAAGCCTTAGAAAAAATGCTTTCTCTGCTCTAACGGCCTTAAATTCCATGTTTCCTCTCAGGACTCGCCTCACTGGAGAATGCGAATACCAACGATATATACAACTAGTTGAAGTCTTTTCGGCTCATAACTCAAAACGCAATCCTAAAGAAGCATAGGCTCCTAGAATTAATGGGAGAAAGCGTGAAAACCTCAAGACTTTCAATGCTTTTGATATTTCTATCATTTGTATACATGCCGCTCGCTTATGCTTCTCCGATTTTGCACATTACAGCAGGAACCGACAAATCTTCGTATTTCCAAGTAGAAACTGTAAGAGTCTGTGGGAAGGTAACTTTAGGAGAAAATCCACTTAGAGGATCACTGGTAGCATTAGAAGTAAGGAATGAAAGCAGAGACATCATAGCTGTGGGAACTAGCCAAACCAATGAAAAAGGCATATTTGCCTTTGCTTTCAAATTACCACCAAACGCTGATTCACAAAATTATACAGTGTACGTTAGCGCACGGTGGGAAAACCAAACGGCTGTTAATTGTTCGACTTTTTTGGCAAAAGCCTCAGGCTCAACTGGGTATCATGAAAACCCTAGCAACCAAGGAATCCCAAGTAACGTAGCAATCTCAATTCTGTTGGTCTTGTTTGGATTTCTCCTACTGTCTGTTTTGATAATCTCGATTTTCCTTTTTCTTAAATTAAAGGAAATAGAAGTAAAAGAGCCCCTTGCCTCACCTGAAAAACAAATTGACGGAAAACATAAAGCGTGTATGGACTGTGGAAAGAATTTTCTTAGGATTCGCACGTTTTGTCCATATTGCCTTGCTTATCACGGCCAAGACGGTGTAAAGAAAGCCTAGTAACCACTCGGGTATCATCTTTTTGTGAAAGTCTTCTTCAGGCGTCAGTTTAATTGTATCTCGGATATACCTAACTCGAATCTATCTTCAGCGTAGTTTATCCCACTTGGACATCGAGTCACCAGTATGTCAAAGCCTAAGATCGAGTCAAAGAGCATTTAATAGAAATTTCTTTAAAGAGGTTCGTAGTGTTAGTTGGTTAGTTATCAGGAGAAACTACTATGGATTCATCGGGACGGCGGGTTATAGGTTCCCTGTTGTTGATGTCAGGTTTGACTTTTCTCGTTTTGGGATTATATACAGGGCAGTTGAGCTACGTTCTAGAACTTGTTAAGGCAGTTTTTGAAACTGCTATTGCAGGGGCACCATAGTGTTGAAAGAGAAATACTTGAAATAGAGGCAATTTGCCTTGCTTGGTCGCGAGCAGGGAACCAACATTGAAAGAATTAGAACTACTATCGCTGGTGCTTATCATGCTGAGCCAGTTTGCTTCATTTTTTCATACATTTTTTCCAGCGTCCAACGGATTGTTGACTTGAGTTCCTGTAACCTTTCAGGTCTAATGTTTTTAATGGTTACTTCACGAATGGTATCTCCGTCACGGATAATGTTGTAAGACAATATTTTATCTGGGGCTATTTCTCCAGTACCTGCGGCTTCATGGTCTTTTTCCTGCATTTTTGCTAGCACCCTCTCTACGAGGAAGGATGTGAACGGCGGAATGTTCACATCGAAGTTTTTGTCTTTTGAGGGTACAATTCGCATGGAATCCTCTGCGACGTACACATCTGCGAGAAGGTCGCCTGTTACTGTTTTCAATGGTATGGTTTCCCCATACTCCATGGTAGAGAGTGGAAGAGCTGTTTCAGGTGAGGTGGCAGGCGTTACTTGTGGTGGTGTGGGAGTAGGCTTTACCATTTCTGCTCGTTTGAACCCTTTTTCTAGCAGTGAGGTGTCGGTGAACTCGAGTAAAACTCGTAATCCTTCTAGTTCGGTTTCTACTTCTTCTATGCGTTTTTCCAGCCACGCTCTAAACTCTGCCATCTTTTTTATTTTTTCTTTTTCAACCATTGATCTCTTCTCCACTACGTGAACTGGTTTGCGTTGTTTATCTACACCTGTATGGATTATTTATAGAATGTGCCTGCATGCAAGACTTCAAGGGAATGAACTGAACAAAAAGTATAAAAAACTCTGTTACCTTCGTTGATTTGTTTGACAAGTGTGCGTAGAGGCTTTTCGTCATGGCAGCGTGGAAGAAAATAACTGTGATGCGAAACCTTGTCAGTCGCTTGGATGGTTCACCATGCTGTGAAACTTGCGGTCAACATTTACGTGTTGGGAGTAGGGCGTGGGCGCATATATGCCCACGAAAACGTGAATCATATACAGTCTACTACTGCTTAACCTGTTACTCAAAGCTCTGGGTATAGGAGTTACTGAGGGCGGCTTACATGTATGGATGACGTAAGCATTAAAAGGTTGGTTGCAGATTTGTTCTTGAGGGTTTAAGATGGATTTAGCTACTTTCTCTGTGCTGAGTGGTTTGGCAAGTACAGTGATTCAGATGGCTGCTACTATTATTGTTCTTTTTTGTGTTGTTAGTTTTTTTTCATACAAGCCCGGAGGCTCGACGAGGTTCTTCTACATTAGTCTTGCCTACTTTCTTCTGTCATATGCTGTTCTTTTCATAAGTGCGGTGATGTTGGAGGATGTCTTAATGTCTGTTCCTACGTTCTCTGGAGTCAGCCCTCTTCTCATGGCTTCTTTAACTAATCTTGCTTACGGTGTTTTGATTCTTGTTCTTTATATAAGAACGGTTGTGTTCGAATAATATCTGCGATGATGGTCAGCAGCCAAAAGTCTGAGAGCGGATTTTCTGATGTAAATCGCTTTTTTCGTATCGAAGTCAGATTGAAAAGAAGAAATATAAGATTCAAAAGGATTTACCATAATAACCTTGATCAAGAGAGGAAAATCGATGAAACCATTGTTGAGTGTTAGAAACCTGCGAGTGTCACTGCGCACGAATGGGGGTCTTACAAAAATAGTGGATGGAGTAAACATCACTATAAATAGAGGAGAAACCGTTGGAATAGTTGGAGAGACTGGAGCAGGAAAAACGGTAACTGCCTTCGCAATTCTAAGAATACTTCAACCTACAGGGGATGCTAAACCTCGTTGGAAGATTGAGGGCGAAGTTTTGTTCCAGAGGAAAGATTTGTTGAGACTATCCGAGGAAGAGATTAGAGGAATCAGAGGCATGGATATAGCCTTGATAACTCAGAATCCAATAGCCTCCTTGCATCCGATAGACATAATTGGTCACCAAACAGGCGAAACCTTGGAAGAACTTGAAAAGCTCGAGAGTCAAAGAATAATGAAGCTAGTTGTAGAGCATCTTGGCAAGGTGGAAATTTCAGATGCCAAAAAGCGGTTCAAACATTTTAGAGAGCAATTCAGCGGTGGGGAAGGACAACGTATCCTAATTGCGATGGCCCTTATACGCAACCCTTCATTACTCATAGCAGATGAGCCTACAAGCTCCTTGGATGTGACTGTTCAACGGCAAATCTTAGATTTACTAAAGGCAATGAAAGAGCAATTTAATCTTTCCATGCTTCTAATCACACATAACATTGGAGTCATCGCCGAGATGTCTGACCGTGTTTATGTTATGTATGCAGGAAAAATAATGGAACATGGAGATGTTAAATCAATCTTCAAAGAGCCCATGCATCCTTTCACACGAGGACTTTTGGCAAGCGTTCCAAGAATCGATCAGGACTCTTTCGAGTTTGAAGGAATACCTGGAGAACCCCCAAACCCGCTTTACCCGATATCCGGCTGCAAGTTTCACCCACGATGCAGATATGCAATACCTAATTGTAGCCAAGAAGTACCCGAATTGATAGAGATTAAGCCTAAACATTTTGTGGCTTGTCCACGTCTGGATGAAATACAAAAATCGAAGAAGCAAGCCAAAATCGACTGACTGCAACACTGTAGAAGAACTGGAAAATATCTCACTGTATTTGTCGGCTTTACTTTTACTGGCGCATTTGGAGATATAGAACTACTTCTGAAATACTGACACCTGACGTGAAACTCACGATCATTATGAACCAAACGGATCCGCTTAAAATTTCAGCAAAAAGTAGTGGGCCCAACAGTAAGGCAAGCGACATGAGAAGGACTAGCAGCAATGCTGCCCAAGGAGTACGTTCTTTAGTTTGACCTTCTTTTTCCTCAGTTTTTTCCGTCAGAAGGAAAGTGTAGAGACGTCTTTTTAATAGAAATGTGATGACAGTGAACATAATAGTTGAAAGGAAATAATAGATAGTCAAGATAGGTTGATTCAATAATAAGGCTAATGCTAAAATTATTGATAACCCAGCGATTGCAGCGCTCAAGTACACCCTGTTTTCCGGATACGGATACCTATTCATTCTGGGTCAACCTACAGTTTCACCAAGCTGTACGCGCAATTTAGTGGTTGAAAACATGTTCTCGTTCGAAACTGAAAAGGTAAACAAGTCTATTTCCCTGTGTGGAGATGACAGGCTACAAATCTGTCTTTGGAAATTTCAATGAGGGGTGGTTCCTTTTTACGGCACATTTCCATTGCATGGGGGCATCTTGTGTTAAATCTGCATCCAGATGGCGGATTAATTGCACTTGGGACTTCTCCTTTCAGAGTAACGCTAATTCGTCTTGCTGTTGGATCTGGAACTGGTACTGCGGCGATAAGTGCCTCGGTGTAGGGGTGTAACGGCTTAAGTATTACTCCCTCAGTTGGTCCTTGTTCCACAATCTTACCCAAATACATAACTGCAATCCGGTCGCACATGTGTCGCGCCAGGGCTACGTCATGGGTTATGTAAAGAAATGAAGTCTTGAATTTTCTCTGTGTGGCTAACAGCAATTTCAACACTTCACTTCTTATAGAGGCATCTAACATCGATACAGGTTCATCTGCCACGATAAACTCAGGTCTTAGAATGAATGCTCTGGCTATGGCAACTCTTTGCCTTTGACCGCCGCTTAATTCATGAGGAAACCTAAACATATATTCTTCTGGGGGAACTAGATCAAATCCTTCTAGGGCTTCTCTTACTTTTTCGCTTACTTCCCTCTCACTTTCTGCGGCTCTTTGGATTCGCACAGGCTCCGCGATAATGTCGAAGATGCTCATTCTTGGGTCTAAAGATTCGTACGGGTCTTGAAATATTATTTGTATTTTTCGTCGTAGCTTCCTTAGATCTTTGTCAGGAAGACCTGACAAGTTGATACCTTCAAAAGTCACTTCACCTTCAGTTGGGTCAAGCAATCTGACCAGTAATCTTCCAGTGGTGGTTTTTCCGCAACCACTCTCCCCTACAAGTCCGAAAACCTCTCCCTTCTTTATGTTAAAGCTTACTCCGTCAACTGCATGAACTACTGGAATTTCCTTGGCAGTTAGGGTTTTGAAGAACCCCAGCTTTATTGGGAAATGCTTCACCAAGCCTTGGGCTCCAACCGTCGAATCTTTCAAGCTTTTTCTCCTCCATGAAGGTGGCATGCCACAAAATGTCCTTTACTTCCGAATTGAATAAGCGGTGGTTCTTTCTTGCTGCAGATTTCCATGGCGAGTGTGCATCTTGGGTGGAATCTGCATCCAGGCGGCGGCTTTAACAAGTCCGGTGGAAATCCATGGATGGATGAAAGCTCGACTTTGGCTCCAATGACACTTGGGAAGGCCGCAATTAGTTTTTGAGTATACGGGTGCAGAGACTCCTTGTAGATGTGCACTACACTTCCGCGTTCTATTATCTTACCCC
>CAZKWF010000031.1:0-21426 GCA_964556565.1 uncultured Candidatus Bathyarchaeia archaeon | reverse complement strand
CTAGTGCACCGCAGCAATTCCAATCTTCAATTTATACAAGTTCTATATCTAGCTTCTGGCAAACAGCGTTTGCGGATAATTGATACTCTTTAGCAGAAGATTCAAGCGAGCATCCTGGATAATAAGAAACCTTCACTTTACATCACCTGAGTTTCTTTGAAGAGCTTTTCTATTTCCTTGAGCCCCTTGACTTTATTCGGAAACAGGTTTAGTTTTCTTTTCCAAGCCATTTTCAATCCTAGGGGAAAATATGATAGCATAAATTTCAGGTTCTTTCGTTTCAATATGTATCTCATCATTAGAGCCGTTTCGAATACTCTCCCGTAATGTTTTATGCTATCTGCAAAGGTTGAATCAAACAAGAACGTTGGACCCTTAATCTCGATATTTCCTTTTTCTACTTCTCTTATCGCAAGATTTTTTAATGCCTCAATAACCTCGGCAAACTTCACATTTTGAGGACACCGTTCATAGCAGGTATGGCAGTGGACGCACTTCCATATGGTCTCACTGGAAAGTAGTTCTTTCTTCATCCCGTATAGAATCATTCTAATTATCTTTCTCGGGTTATAGTCATTGTCAATTCTTCTTACGGGGCATGAAACGGCGCAAATTCCACAATGAAAACATTGCTTTACATTTTCACCACCGGGCTGGCTGGAAACCTCATATTTAAAATTCGGATCGAGGTTACCGAAATCGATTATTTGTTCTTTTTCCATTCTAAACCACTTTGACGAAACCTAGTGGAGATTTTTATCAAAGATATAATACTATTTATGCATTTTGCCGTTAATTTTTTTTTTGATGCCCTTTTTGTTTAGTAGGTTCAAATTCCTAGTAACCCAGTGGGGTTTCCTCCATCCCATCATGAGCCATGGTATGAGGAGGGAATCTATGTTCAGTCCTTCTATCAGCAAGCATGATCTCATGTTCCCTGCCTGATTTTCTACTTAACACATTGGTAGCAACGACTCCTCCTATTCCGCCGCCGAGCACGAGAACATTCGTACTTTTATCTTCCATATTCTGTAAATGGTATTAATGCAGATTTTTCCTTACTACTGTGAGTGTGAATTTCAGATTCAATAATTTTCGCGCGGGTGTGAGCATTTGTATTATTGAAGTTGGGCGTACACATGCTCCTGAAGCAGTAGCCACCAAATAATTTTTATACTTATTATCATAAAAATAAGTTTCATGGATCCGATCTTAACTGTAGCCATTGTTCTATTGGCATTCGAGGCTGTTTACAACGCATGGGAATTTTTAATGGTTTACAGACTACGCAAAGATAAAGCCAAATTCATAGAAGCCCATTCACAGATAGGAGAAGGTAGCGAGTTAGTGGCGTTTGTACTAGCCGGTATCCTCCTTTATCTGTCTGATTTCAATCTGATCCTAGTAGGCATAGTCATCGCATTAGGCATTTATCACTTGATGCCGACAATCACAAGCAAGGATTCAATTTCAAAGATGTCCGATGACATGCTCAAAAAGCTTTCTTTTTCCGTAATGTTGATGTGCGCCATTGAGGTTATCTTTTCAATCTATGTCATAACAATAGTTGCACCTATGCCATGAAAGGATATCGTCTCTCACGCTCTCAGAAGTTAAGTATCTGTGAACCTTTGGAATAGCATATTCGATGGGCAACGCAATATTTTTCTTAGCCATTTCCTTTGCATATTCAACCATTCTTTCGGACAAATCCACTCCAACAACTTCGCACTCGTATTTTTGAGCCAGATAGCAAGCTGTTACACCCTTTCCAGAGCCTATGCCTGAAACTTTCTTGTCCTTTCCTATCTTGCACACCCTTGCCATTTCATCGGTTTTTTCTATTCCGTCAGGGTGGAGGATTTCTAAACCACAAGAATACATCAGTTCATCAATATCAGTCATTTTTCCCATTTTACTTACTTCCATAAAGATTTCTTATTCCTGCAAGATATACCGACATAATCATTACAGGGCTTACACCGAGATAAATCCAATTAAAGGGATAAACAAGTATGTTTATTCCAGCGACAAGAACGACAAATATAACATCCAAAAACATACTTAATCCCCAGAAAACAAATGCCGTTCTTACTACAAATCTATTAGTTACTTTTCGTTGCGATTTTTTGAAATACAGGCTTGCAGGAATATAATAACTCGGAACGGCAGAAACGTAAACAGTCAAAGCGCTCAGATAAAGTGGAATACTTCCTATAAAAACTTCATAATCTGTTGAAAACGGAATTCCATATGAAAATAAAACCAAAAGCATTATGGGAGTTGCAATTACCCAAATTAATACATAGCTAATTAAAAAATACTTCACTAGAACGTATTCGTTGTTCATTTTATTCACTTTTTCCAAGATATATTTGGATCATATTTATGAATTTGTCTGTTTGCGGGCTAAGCAATTTCACTTAACTACGTTTTAGACGAAACCTTGTATAGATCTCATTCCTGTCTTGAAATCACAAAAATCGATCATGCAGAAAGAGCGCGCGCAATTTCATAGGCCCGCTACGTAGCCACTGATAACATATGCTATGCACAACAGTAGACCAGTGAACAGGTGCACGAGAACTGTACCTGCATTCGCGGGAATAAGTTTGCGTGGGTCTCCATAATATTTTCTGGCAACATACACTGCTTCAATTGCTAGGGGAGCTGTAAGAAATGAAAGTAACGTGAGCACTGGCATCAGCGACAAAGAGACCCCAAAGAGTATTACAGCGTATGTGGAAAACATAAGCATGCCATAAACATCCGCAGCCCTTTTTCTTCCAATTCTGGTTACCAGCGTCTTTTTTCCGGCTTTAGTATCTGCGTAATAGTCTGGAATTTCGTTTATCCAGAGTATTTCGAGAATTAATATTCCTATAGGAATGGATGCTACTATTGGTTCCAATGCGATGCTTTGTGTTTGTACGTAATAGCTTCCTATAACTGCGAGTGGTCCGCAATTGATGCCTACAATGAACTCGCCAATCCCTCGTGTGGCCAATCGAGTCGTATAGAAATATCCTGAAAAGACGCCTATGAGACCGAGGGCGACGATAGCCCATCCTCGAGTTAGAGTAAGGAATACCCCAATAAGGCCGGCAAAAACAAAGAAAACGAGAGACGCAATGTACACTTTTCTAGGATTTAAAACGCCTCTGGGAAGCAAGCCACTTCCACCACTGAATGGTGAACTAAAATCTGTATCGACCAAGTCGCATCCGCTCTTGTAGTCAAAATAATCATTTGCAAGATTTGTTCCAGCATTCACGCACACCGCGCCTATCAAACTCAGGACAAGATACGTTGGGTCAAAAGTTCCGAACGAAGACCAAGCCATTGTGGTGCCGAGGAACACAGGAATCAAAACCGCTGTAAAAAAGGGAGCTCTCAGTTCCTTAACCCATACAAGAAAACGGGCTGTCTTATTTTCAGATTTCTCTGACAGTTTCCATCCCTCTGACAGTGTATCTTTTCGAATTTACTGTGATAATCAAACATATTAAATCTTATTGCAGACCGAAGCTTTCCAACAAGATTGGTTAAAAAAGGGGACTTTCTGCAATTTGTGTGCGATAAGCGTAGACGTTCTTGATTTATTCTTCAAGAACGAACTTGAATGTAAGGGTCGCTATCGCTATTATGCAAAGGAGGAAGGCAAGAAGCAACCTTAATTCCGACATAACATCGACTGCGGTGATACTGTTCATGATTTTGACAGTCGCCATAACCGACGGGACAAGCACTGGGACGCAAACGGGAAAAAGCAGAAATGATAGAAGAAGGGTTTTTCCCTCCGAAAACATAACGAGACCAGAAACGAAAGAACCAGCTATTGACAGGTCAATGATCCCGAGTAGGAAGAAAAGCAGGAAATCCAAAAATCTTGCGGGTATATTAAGGTTTAAGAATACAAAAGAGAAGGGGAGCATAACCCCCTCAACAAGGAGAAGTAGCACCGTCGCGTAGAGGATTTTTCCAAAAAGTATTGATGCCGGTGAGCATGGAAGGGTTTTGAGGCCTCCAAGTGTCCCGCGATCCATCTCTCTAGTGAACGATGTTGTGAAGGCCAAAACGCTGGCGAAGAAAAGTATGATCCACAAAGCTGCTGAAGTCACCTCTGGACTAGTAGCTATGGCACCACCCCAAGCAAAACTGCAAATGAGAACCGAGCTCACTGAAAAAGTGAGAAGAGACAGAATTTCATAGGCTCTCTTAAACTCCACCTTGAGATCCTTTGTAGCTATTCTAATCGCCGCTGAGAAAAATCCCATAGATGTCACCTAGGACCAAGTGTCTTGAACCAAGTTTCCTTTGTCAAGAAAAAGACTCCTTTGGCAAAGTTGTTTTGCCCAGCTTACCGAATGAGACGACACCAACAGAGTTTTTCCATGTAGAGTTTTGAAGTAATCCACAAGGAAGTTTCGAGTCTCTTCATCCAACCCAGCGAAAAGTTCGTCAAGGAGAATTAAGTCGGGGTTATGAATTAACGCTCTGGCTATATCTGCCCTTTTTCTCAAACCATATGACAACTGCTTCACAGGAACTTTACTCCAGCTTTTCAAGTTTAAGAATTCAATCATTTCGCGAAAATTGTCTTGATCCACGGAGAAAAACCTTCCATAAAACCGTAAGTTTTCTTCAACACTCAGTTCATCGTAGAGGAAACTTTCATGAGCCACGAAACCTATTTGCTTTCTCGCGTTCTCACCGTCCTTAAACGCATTCCGCCCATAAATCTTTACGACCCCCGAAGACGGAAAAACATGCGTAGCTAAGATTTTCATCAGAGTGGACTTTCCTGCCCCGTTAGGGCCCAAGACAGCTACGGATTCACCTTCATCAATTTTGATTGAGAGAGGTTTTAAGGCCCAGATATGACCATATTTTTTTGAAACGTTGGCAATTTCGACAGCAACAGTTATTGTTTCTTCCCCCAGCCTTTCTGATTGGACACTAAGCCTCATGTTGCTTTCTTTTCCAAACTATGGACACAACTGTGCCGACTATTGCCCCAGACCCCAACAAAATGGCCGCCAGAAAAATGGGGTCAGTCAACAAGGATTCTCCTCCTCCCTCATACTTTGATGGACATTTAACAAGCATATCGTATCCCACTATGGTGTCCTGGGAAATGAGCTTTCCGATCACGACAACCTGTCCGCCTAGTTGGAAACCCTGGGGTGGCCTTGGCGATCCTGTATAATTCACCTTGATCACAGATTCCTCATCAGTGAGATTGAAAACCATAAAGGTGTTTTCGTACGTGACAGATTCGTTGGCAACGATTCCTATTACTTGGATTCTCTCTTTATTGTAGTATGTAGTGCTATTTTCCACTACCTGAGACACTGCTAGGTAAGGGTTCATGTATGAAGTAAAGGCGTCGTATGCAAGTGCGCCACTGAGAACTATCAGGGCGATGACGATGATGTAGGTGTACTTGATCTTAATCTCAACTGCCTCCCTTCTCCAAGTCCGCCAACCTTTTCCTAAGGGCGGATAAGCGCCTGCTGAGCCAGATGAAAACGATTAAAATGCATCCCCAGTAGACGGCTGAAACGAGGAAAAGATCAAACTCCAACTTGTCACCTCCCCTTTTCGTAGGTTAAAGCGTCAACCCGTGTTTGAAAAGACCAAACATTATACATCATCCTCAATAGATATATGTAGACGAGAGTACCCGCAATGAGATTTAGAAACAACGTTTCCATGACAGGTGGGGTTGCAGAAATTCCTGACCCGGGAAGTATTATTTGGGGATGAAGTGACTGCCAGAGTCTAATGGATAAATAACTCAATGGGACGGTGGAGAAAGACAAAATGTTGTAAACTGCGCTTGTTAATGCCCGCTTTTTCACGTTACCAATGGAGAGTCGTAAGGAAATGTAGCCCATGTATGCCATCCACAAAATAAGCGTGGTTGTTTCTCGCGGATCCCAATTCCAGTACACACCCCAAACAACATTCGCCCAGATTGAACCGGTTATTAGCGCTACAACTCCGTAGACAAGCCCCAAAATAGCTGAAACTTCTGCTAACTTGTCGTATATGAGCTTTCTTTTAACCAAGAAAAGTATGCTTGCCAGTAATGATATGCCTAGCGTGAGATAGCAGACCCATGCAGCTGGGGTATGCGTGTAGAAGATTCGAAAGACATCGCCACCAGGTCCCCCAACAGGGGAAGGCCCAGCGACGAAAGCAACATAACACGCAATTATATTTACGATTACGGTAATAGAAAGGTAAACGTACTCGCGAATCTCCATTAAACTTCCCTCATGTCACAGAGGCAATATATTTTCAATCATATATATAAAAAGTTTAAAAACAACTTGACGGATTAACATGGGTAACCAGATCATTGACGGTATGTTAAGATGGAAACCGAAGAGCTTTTCCTAACCTTTGCTTGCCTTCTGCTGTTTTTTGACCTAATCCAGTTGTTGAAGGCCAAACCTCGTGAAAAGAAGAAACTTGAATACGGGTTCTATGCATTAATCCTAGCCTGTGGACTGATTGTCGCCTCGTATTTTATGCTTTTGCAAGCATTCTTGAACGACGATTTCGCATTAAAGGTAGTCTACGCATATAGCTCCTCTGACTTACCCACCTCGCATAAGGTTTATGCCACATGGGCTGGAATGAGCGGTTCAATGCTCTTCCTAACTTTTCTCACGACCACTGTATATTTTGCTTATCGATTTAAAACGTATGAGAAAAGGAGTTCCTTTCGCTTAAAGGCATACGAGATACTGGATTTCATCCTCATTTTTTTCCTCCTCGTTACCTTAATGAACAGCCCCTTTGAAAGGTTGCAGGGAACGCCGATGGACGGCGGAGGTCTTAATCCATTGTTGCAGACCTTTTGGATGTTCATCCATCCACCCATAGTTTTCTCAGGTTACGTCTTTGTCATTATCGCGTTTGCGATTATTCTGGCAAGCATGAGGACTGGGGAAAAGGAGGAAGACAGATTACTCAAGCTTTCTCTTCAAGCCGCATGGTTGCTGCTAACTCTTGGAAATGCCGTTGGAGGTTTGTGGGCTTATGAAGTGTTGGGGTGGGGGGGATACTGGGCTTGGGATCCTGTTGAAACTGCTTCGTTGTTACCGTGGTTGGCGCTCACGGCGTATTTTCATCTAGGTCCTTTGTCCAGGAAAGGAAAAAGCCTAACAAGAGAACTCATGCTTCTGATAACCTTTGCATCGGTGATTTTCACGTCTGCTTTGACTCGAGGCGGATTGCTGGTGTCAGTACATGCTTTCGGAGTCTCTCCCATAGGGCCGGTTCTCCTCCTTTTTGCCCTTGGCATGACGGTTTACTTCTTGCATCTAAAGAGAGGAATCAAGAAGCCGCTCTTTTCTTTGGAGGTTGAAAAGTCATCTCTCTACTCGGTGTCTTTTTTCACAGGGTACTGGTCTCTGATCTTCATTTTCCTCATTTGTTTTTGGGGAGTAGCCTTCCCAATAATCGGAGGAATCTTTCTAGAGAACCCTATGACAACTGGTGCAGACTTCTACAACAATTGGAGTTTTCCTTTCGCAATGACCTTTGTCGCAGCATTGATTGGTTGCAGCATGTACGAGAGGATAGGCTTTAAAAAGTTCACCGGACTGGTTGTGGGTGCGTTGGGTGCTGGAGTCGCCTTTATTCAAGTTCAGTGGCCAACACCGAACATGTTGGCGAATCTAGGGATTCCTGTCTTGATTGTTGCGCTCTTCGCCGTCATCTACAGGCTCGTTCGAGTTCTGCTGAAGAAGAAAAGATCCCTTCGGCTCTTCGGAAGGAGTCTTCTCCACTTCGCGATTATAGTTACTTTGATAGGTGTTTTCTTCAGCTCCACAACTAAACAAGTGAGTGGTGATGTTTTGGCGAAACCTAACACCACCATAGAAAAATTAGGGTTACGGATAGAGTTGACAAATTTCACCGTTTACACTGGCACCGGAAATGTTCATTCAATGGGGTTGGAACGGTGTGTTCCAGAATATTCCGCCTTGAGAATGGATGTCGCGATTGAACAGGGAGGAAGTGTTTATCACACCGCCCTTTGGATTCGCTATTACACGCTTTATGGTATCGTGTCTCCCCCGTCGATCATTACCACGTGGACAGGAGATATATACGTCCGCATGCTTCACACAAAATCGATGTCTGATTCACTCGTGCAAGCTCTTACGGGCAAAGAAGTTCTACCTGAAGATTTGATAGTTACCATAGAGACAAATCCCATGGTTTATCTTGTGTGGGCTGGGGTAACATTGCTGAGCATCGGAGCCGCCATGCCACTAATCAAAGAAGTCGTGAGACCTGTCCGCAAAAAACCAGATGCTGATTGAGGGTTACTAACGCTTTGCCACCAAAATCGGTTGTGTTACTGTAAGAGACAAGACGATTAAGCCTACCGGAAGAGGATTTTTATCATAAGTAATATTTATATATCAACAATTAGATTAACCATTATTCACTTGGTTGTTGAGGGAGAGGGTTGAAGAAAACCAAGAAAACGCAACTATTCGTATTTCTGCTCGTAATTTTTCTGGGAATCTCCTTATCACTCTCAAGACCTAAGACATCCGCTGTTAATGGAAACCCGGAATACGTGGGCGCTGAACAATGTGGCAGTTGTCACGTTGACGTTTATGAAAATTGGAATCAGACCAACCACGCCAACGCAATAGCCTTTAAGCAGAATGCATCAGGCAACTTCTACAGTGTCGGCTCATCAAATAATGTGCCGGGACCTCCCCCTGAAAGTAGTTGGCGTAGTGAAACTAGTTTTGCAGGTTCATGTCGCAACTGCCATGTCACTGGGGGAAATGATTTTGATCCATTAGGGGCTAACCAGACATGGCCGGAGAAGGATACAGACCCAGCGAAATTCTTGAACATCCAGTGTGAAGTATGCCATGGAGCAGGTATGGAGCAGCCTTGGGGCGAAGCATCAATGATTGTCAATTACTCCGCAACACTTTGTGAGCTATGTCATCAACCCGGATCCTCCCACGACAATTCATACTGGCAAAGTGCACACGCTGGGAGTATAGCTGATCTTTTGGCTTCCGGCCACGCCGCGGACCGCTGCCTCAGCTGTATGTCAACTCAAGGTGCCTTAGGACTGGATGTTTCCTTAAACACCACAAATCTGGAGAGTGTTTCATGCGTCGCTTGTCATGACCCCCACAGTCATACATACGAAGGTCAGCTGAGATACGAAGAATCTACCGAGCTGTGTGGCCAATGTCACTCTCAAGCCGAGCTTTTCGAGGACAGTGCACACTCCAAGGCAGAATTGGAGTGCACAAGCTGTCATGGCCAAGGCACGCATTACTCCCATGGGGGCATAAGCGACATGGTTAACCACACTTGGGGGGTATACGGAATGTACTATCCTTACAACCAAACAATATCCGAAGAACCCATTGTATGCTCAACCTGCCACACTCAATCTTGGGCTACGTCGCAACTCGGGGTGATTCAGGGTTTGACAACAGAACTCATAACTAACGTCACCCAGGCTATCGACGACGCAAAAGCTGCTATCACCATTGCAAACCAAACAAGCGGGGTGGACCAAACAGATATCAACGAATCGCTAGCCATGGTTGAAACAGCGGAGGACTACATCCATGACGTGGAAAGCGATAGTAGTGAAGGTTTCCACGACCCAGAACAAACTTTCGAAATTCTGAGTGCAACGGCACATCTAGCAAATGAAGCAGAATCGACGGCGCTAGAAGCCAGAGCCACCGCTTTGGCCAGCGATGTGACAACTCTTGGAGCCCAAGTTACAACTCTTCAAGACTTAACAACCACACTTCAAAGCGATATTGCAGATCTACAAGCCAGAATCGACGATTTAGAATCAACATCTGCAACAGTACAGTATCTATATGGAGGAATAGGCTTAGCCATAGGCTTTGCCGTCGGTGTGGCGATCTTATTCTTGGTTCGGCGGAAGTGATCGTGAACATTTTTCTCTTCCTCTTTTTGACCACACTGAAATGGAAAGGGAAAAGTTGAGATGACGACTAAAAAAAGGCTAATAGTTTTTGGAATCCTATTGACAATAAGTCTTTCACTGATCTTAACAGTTCCCTTATACGCAAGACCAGAATTCGGAGATGATTGCTTATCCTGCCACACGGGAGGCGGAATCACACTTACCTCTAACATTACAGATGCTGTGGAAGTTTACTCTTCAAGTTCGTTTGAAGCGCAAGTTGACGCAGAAGGAGACACTGAAGAGCTTACGATAATATGGTCTGCTGTTGCCAGCAATCCCTCCTTCTCTTTCACACCGTCTGCGGTTACTGACAACGACCCTAACGACGATGACCCAACAGAAAATGAGGTGAAGGGCATCTTCGAGATCAAAGCGCCCTCAATTCAGGGAGAATATACAATACAGATTTTCGCCGCAGGTAGCGAAGGAAAAGGCGGTACATTGACTTTTCACGTGACCGTTACAACTGAGGGATCTTCCACGAAAAACCTGTTGCCCACTGCATATTTTCTCCATACTAGACGTGGCATGACAATAGAATTCGAAGATCGATCTTGGGACGCAGACGGCAACATCACCTCTTGGCACTGGAATTTCGGAGACAACACCAACTCCACGATGCAGAATCCAATCCACACATTTGCAGAACCCGGCACATACACGGTAACTCTCGCAGTCACCGATGAACAAGAAGACAGCAGCAGCCAATTTCAAACATTTATGGTACCATCAAAAGGAGAACTCCTACAGCTTTGGACACTACAAGTCTCCATCGGATCCATAATGATAGTTTTCACCGCGCTTTTTGCCGTGGGAATAGCAACTAGTAGAAAGAGAAAAGGCACACAGTCTACTGCTCCAATGGAGGAAAGGAAAGTTGAATAAGACTAGAAAGATGCGTCTCGATAAAAGTTATGCTTACTCTTACTATTGGAGGGTATAGAAATGGTTGATCTTGGAGCCCTACACTCGATGTTAATAGAAATGCATGGAGGAATGCTTACACTAGCAACTATCTGTACTCTTGCAATGGTTATAGCCAAATTTCACCAAAGAATGCGGAGAACCAGCGAACGGTACGGCATTTTTTGGCCATTAGACTCGTTTATTGAGAAACTAGCCCAATACACTGAGCCTACGGCTTATCTGGCAGGGATAGGCGGAGTTTTAGGCCTTGTGGCCTCGGCAGTTGTCGGTTTCTATGTTTGGCCTACGGAAGCCCTCACCAGCTCTTCTCTAGGGTTAACTAAAGTTATGTTCTCGATTTTCGCTACAGAACTTTGGCTCCTGTTCGTTGTCATTAGATCAAAGTTTGGAGAAGACTTGTGGAAAAAAAGTGGATTAGCGACCGTATACGTGTGCGCAGGATTTGCCGGCTTCTTTTTCATGGTTTTAACAGGAAGCTTTGGAGGGCACATGGCGGGCAAAGGAAGTGTGCTTGACCCGGTTTATGAATTGCTTGGAGTAAACCCAGAGGCTTTTTGGATTATTGGACCAGATATGGTGCCCGTATTAATCGCTGTTGCATTCGTTGAGATCGTCGCCGTTTTCGCTGTCTTCCTGCGTTTTAGATGGCAAAAGAGAACTTAAACAAGTGTGGGGTGGTGGGATTGACGGGAATTTTTGGAACTCGAGCTTCCTTGTATTCGGACGTAGGCTTGGTTTTGGAAATAGTGACTACGTTGCTCTTTACAATTGGGTATTTCTATGAAAAGAGAAGGGGAAAACATTGCATTATAATGGGCGCCGCTGTGACAACAAACGCTATTTTTGTGATCAGTTACATGGCGAGCAGGCTTCTCAGAGAGGAAGTTCCGTCTCCTCCGTTGCAGTTCGCTACTCTCTATCGAAGCGTTGTCATCCCCCATGGCATCCTCTCAGTACTAGTTCTTATCCTTACAGTTTCTCAAGCGTTTCTTGCGTATCGATGGCGGAAAAAGAAGAATGATATTATTGCGCTAGGGAAAAGAAGACCCATACATAGAAAACTTGGGCTTACAACCCTTATTCTGTGGTACATCAGTTTCCTAAGCGGGATAATTGTATACGCAACATTATACGTCCTATAGAGGGCGTTTCGCGTCACAAAAATGATTACTTACACACATCTACTATTCATTAAGGGGAAGCGTACCACTCGCATTTATGTTCGCAGTAAGGGTCGCCGTGCCCCTTGCATGTCAATCGAATTATTTTCACTTTCCCACCCATAGCACTGGAGACCCCCTCATGAAACGCTTCATGAAGGACATCACACATCATTTCTGGCATTTTAACGGCAAGTTCAAGAAACAGACAATTGTGCACACGATACACAATTTGATCCTTGTCAGTCTTCACAATTTCCGGCTCTGCCCCTGCTTCTTCAAGGTATCCTTTGATGAAGAAATCTACGAAGGCTTCAGAAGACCATTCTTTTACGTCATGTTTAGACTCCATTTCTCTTATTATGCTTTCAGCCATGTTTTTCCCAACTCTTCTCAAGAGCGTATCAGCTCTTTTTGATCCAATAAATAATCGAAGAGTTCTTATCATAAAGTTGGAGAGAGTTAGATAACGGCGTTTCGGATAACCCACTATGGTCGGTTCTTTGGCAATCTGGTAATAGACCTTTGGCCTTCCTACAGTTCCTCCTTTTTCTTCATGACTTTCTATGAAACCAGCATCTTCCAACGATTTCAAATGATGTCGTACCGTAATCGATTGCAGGTTCACCAACTTTGCTATTTCGTCAACGCTCAAAGGCTTTTTGTGCAGTGACTTTAGGATTTCAAGTCTTGACGTACTGGACAGTGCTTCGTAGGCCTTTCTTTCACTCATGATGTTCACTTCATTGCTCTATGTTAGAGTATTAGATTATTATGAATCTGCGTTATATTTATTATTCTTATCTAATTTTTTGAGCGTCAACATTCTTTCGTGTTGTTAATGACTATTTCGATCTCAGCGATTTTGCCATCTGAATGAGATAGAACTTAAAATTGGTGTCTCTAAGGCATTGAATATCCGCGATTGATTGGCCAATATATTCATCTATTTTCTTCATACAATAGCCGAGAGAACCCTTGGTTTTCAGATTCTGCAAAATCCTATCGAGGGCAATCTTCTTAACAGCATGGTTTTTCCTTGCTAAAATTTTGAGGTCGGCAAGCAACATTTCTCTTTCGGTCAACCTACTGGATCTATATAGATGAATTAGAGAAAGACTAATTCGACGTTTTCTGAGATCTTTTGGAACACCGTCTCTTAATGAGGTTATATCTGAAAGGTCATCACTTAGTTGATAAGCCATCCCGAAATGTTCTCCGAAATCTGCTAGACATTTAACTTCAAGATTAGAGCCACCCCCGGCTAGGGCTCCACACCAAGTTGCAGCTTGAAAGAGAGAGGCAGACTTCTCTCTTATCTTTTCGAGGTATTCGTTTTCAGATATCTCAGTCGATGTTGTCGACACATCTAGGTATTCACCGTCACAAAGTGCTAGACCAGTTTCTGATGCAATTTTCAGTATCTCTCTTCCGTAGTCGGCTGTTAAGTTGATTGAAAGAGATATCATGGCATCTCCAACCAATATGGCGTCATTTACAGACCATTTTTCATGAACCGCAGGGACATCGCGTCTAAACTTGTCTTGATCCAAAATGTCGTCGTGGACAAGTGTTGCGGTGTGTAACAACTCGATAGCCAAAGCCAGCGACATCACGTCTTCTTGATTTCCTCCCACGCTTTGGGCACTGAGTATAACCATTAAAGGTCTCAATCTTTTTCCATGGGATAACAAGGCGTATTTTATTTTTCCATGAAGCCTAAGGTCAGCAATTCTCGAAACAAGGTTTGAAAGTTCAGATTCTACTAATTGTTTTGTGTTTTCTACATACGACTGAAACGTCTTTTCATCTAGTATAACGTTGGCCCTAGTGACCGGCATATCAATTTCCTTCGAAGGGGAGAGATTAATGTAAGAGGCTATTGAGAGACTATAAATCTTTTTGTTCATTTTAATAAGTATTATAATAATGGACTTTATGCTGAGAAGTTAAGGAAAAGCATCATTTGACGAGCAGAGTGTCAACAAAAAGAAAGCCTCACCTACAATCGTCAACACTTGCTTTCCTTTTTCTCTTCTGGACATAAAAAGGGGGGAAGCGCACGTAAGATCTTTTTGGTTGAGGAGTCATTACAAAGAAATGAGGAGTGTTCGTACAGCAGTCTTCAGAAACTTGCCCTCAGCCTTGAATGAAGACTTTTCCTTTAATGTTTTGAAGGATTTCTACTGGTGAACATTCATGGTATTTAATATGTTCTCTTCCGCAAATCTCTTTAATTTTGCCTAATATCTTTTCATCCAAGTTTTTGATTGGCTGTTGTTTTGGGCCCTCTATTTCAACAGCCACCCCAATTGGCATATGTCCGCAACATGTGACTTGATCTTTGTAAACATTTACTAAATAAGTTTCGGGAATTTTGGCCTCTGCTAAGAAAGATTTGATCTCTCCAACAAACCGATCGAGATCTTCATCATTCACTCCAACCAAGTGACACGCTCTATGACTTATCATGAACATGTTCGCAGGTCTCCTAATATTTGTATATGCTCCCTTTGCTATATATTTTTTGATAAAAATCAAATAATTTGAGCTACGTCTCTAAGCTGCACGCATAGGGATCATTTGCTTGAGTAAACATATCACACGTTTTTATGTTTCGCTTTTCTCTCAGCGAGCACCCGCTTTCCACGATTTCTCTTTCTCTCAGCCATCCTCTCGATTTTTTCAAGAGCTCCTTTTTGCTCGATTTCCTCGAGATAGCCTTGATTGATAGCCTGATTTATCAACCTTTGAGCGGCACGATTCCGCACCAATGTGGTGGTGTAACCTTCAGCGGAGCCTAGTCCGCCTACTGAGATGTCTGCAGAATAGTTGGAGAAATCTGTGCACGCAAGGCATGCTGAACGTACGGTGGGGCCAAGATCATCCAAATCGATATGTACAATCCTTCCGTCTCTTAACCTTACGATGAAATCGTCTTTCAAGTTGACCTTTTCAATTTGATCTAGATTTGCTCCGATTTTGCTTGCAAGGTATTTCCTTCCATCATCGTGCATGAGAAAGTTCTCGAAGCAGAAGAGACCTATAGTAAAGCGTACCATGTGGCTCGGAACGATGCGGAGTAGCTGCATCTTTCGAATCGTCAGTATTTGGCATGGAGTGCCCACCACCGCAAGCTTCGTTAGGTCCAGCAAATCTAATCTTTTGAGGGCGCTGAAGATGGGGGCGTAAGTTGTCAAGTCCCCTAAATCTCTAACGCTTCTGGACTGTGCTAAGCTAGATCCAGCGCACTCGAGCAAGTCCTCGAACCTCGTCGCGATCATGGGTTCGTTATTCCATAAGCTTTCCCTTTTAGAGAGGGCAGCGCCATCTATTTTTTTCGTATCTAGTAGGAACTTTAGAAGGCTTGTCACTACCCCGCCATCACAGCAGACGTCGGCAACTTCTTCATTGGTGGTGCGAAGGCTTCGAACTGCGACATAGGAGCCTATAGGTTCCTTGAACTGGAACCTAGTCTCTATGGCTTTGTCCAAATCCGGAGTTCTTGGACAGATCAGATAGCATATTCCGTCTTCAAGGCAGTTCTTTTCATCGCAGTATACAGGCTTGTCTTTCTCGATTGCCAGCACATTCAGCTCGTTGGCGGTACAGAAACTTACACACCCGTAGCATGCCGCACAGATTCCAGTTTCAATAACTTCTTTGTTTAGAGTACGAAACGAAAGTCTTTCTTCAACCATTTAGACCACACTTCCCGCATATTGCGGAAGGGTCTCCTTTGGAGAGACGCAAATTTTATGGAGTCCCAGTTCCTTTGGCGCTATCCCAAAAGCCACACCGATTAATTGAGTGAAATGAAGTATGGGAAGGTTTATTTTTAGATCAAATTTCGACTCGATGTCTTTCTGTTTTGCGTCGAGATTGAAGTGACATAAAGGACAGGCGGTTATCATGCAGTTGGCTCCTGCATCCTTCGCATTGAGCAGAATATTCTTAGACAGTTCCAACATAATCTCTTCTTTAGTTATGCCGAGCGAGGCTCCACAGCATAAGATTTTTCCATAGTATTCAACCTTAGAGGCTCCAAGGGTCTCAACCAGTTCGTCCAAACTTGTTGGGTGCTCAGAATCGTCAAAATTCGTTAGATCGGGAGGTCTTATGAGGAAGCACCCGTAGTAGGACGCGACGTTTAGGGTGGTTAATGGAATCTTGACCTTCGCACCTATTTTTTCGAGACCTATGTCCGATAGAAGAACTTCAAGAAAATGCCTTACTTTGACACCGCCATTGTAGTTGAGTCCAGCACTGCTTAGCGCCTTTTCGACTTCATTTTTCAGCCCAGAATCTTCTTGAAGGAGTTTGTTGGTTCGAGACAAGGTGTAATAGCAGGCGCTACATAAAGTTACGATATCCATCCCCATTTTTTCAGCTAAAGATAAGTTTCTGGCGTCGAGGGCTACAGAATAGAGTGGCTTGTAGGAGTAGACTGCATCAATGGCTCCGCAACAGTTCCAATCAGGTATTTCAACTAGCTCTATGTCCAGAACCTTGCTAATAGCCTCGCATGAATCTCCATACTCTTTGGAGGAGGAGTGCACCGCACACCCGGGATAAAAGGCGTACTTCATCAAGATCCCTCTTCGCTAGTGCTTTCCAGTATGTTTGAAAGGTCAGTACTCTGGTCGATCTTCGGTGCGCGTATCCGCAGTTTTCCCTTTCTCAAAAGCCTCCATCCTAAAGCAGCGTTGTGAAAAAGACTTCTAAGATCAGATTTTTTTAGGATTCTAGTTTGAAGCTCCGGTTCATGGAGCCTTCCGTATTTGTTGACAATTTCAAAGAAAGACTTGTGAAACTTTGGCTTTATCCCGTTTTTGTCCACGAAATTCTCCTCTATAGCTAGGTTTCTTAGAGACATCATGAGAGCGGTGAAGTTTATGGCTCTTGGACAACGGGTGTAACAGGTATAGCAAGTGGAGCAAATCCAAATAGTTGAACTCGACAAAACCCTTTTTCGCATGCCCAAGTGCACCATTTTTATGATCTGCATAGGAGAATAATCCATGGCAAACCTTGTTGGGCACGAGCCAGCGCACAAGCCACATTGGATGCAATCGAGAATATTTTCTCCTCCACGCATCTTCATGACCTCTTTGACAAATGATGATCTGGCTCTCTTGGACGTCAACGATGCAACGAGTTTCATTCCTTCGCTATGTTCACTTTTTTCATGCCGCACATTATCCACCCGCCAGATGTTTCCTAAGTTCTTCACGTTTCTGCTGGCTTAGAGGGCCGATTTTTGAAATTCGTTCAACAAACGAGTCGAAAAGACTCATAATCTTCTCATACTGCGGAATAGTTGTAGTGGTTGACTGTAATCGAAGAGATTCGATCCCAAATTTACGCAAGTCCTTTTTCAATTGGATAACGCGCTCTCTTAACTGATCCGCTCTTAACAGACTGTCGTCGCCCTCAATGAAAATTATGCCGTCCGCCCCTGCCGCAAAGGCATGTAACAAATGCTTTGTGCTTAAACGACCTGTGCTCGGCACCCCTACTACCCTAACTTCAGGACGATAGCTCCGTCTACTTTGTCCACCCAAGTCACCCGAGGCATAAGCTGTCATTTTCTCAAGGAACGCAATTATCTTCGGCGGTGTCTCTCCTTCTTCACTAACTCCTTGGATCTGAGCAATTAGTTGTGATTCCGTGCAGTGCCTCAAATCAATGGCCTCTTGGGGACATAGAGGAAGGCATATTCCACATCCCACACAGGATATAGGATCTATTACCGCTTCCTTTTTACTTTTCTTGATAGCTTTGGTCGGACAGTGATCAATGCAGATCCCACAAAGATCACATCTTCCGGGAATGAGATAGGCCACCTCAGGGGAGACGGATATTTTTCCCTTCCCGAGGAAGGTTGCAACTTTCGATGCTGTAGCCATGGATTCCATCGTGGTTTCTCTTACGTCCTTCGGACCTTGGGCACACCCTGCGATATAAATCCCTTCTCTCTTTGTTTCAACCCCTCTAAGCTTATGGTGGACCTCCAAGAAGAAAGTGTCAGGTCCCAAGTCAATGCCAAGCATTTCAGCCAGTTCCCGGGTTCCTGTGTTAGGAATGAGAGCGGGACTGAGCACAACCAAATCAAAGGGCTCCTCAATATGCTCTCCAAGAGTAGTCTCCTCAGCCTTCACAATAACAGTATCACCGTTTGGTGTAACCTCAGCTGCCCGGCCTCTAATGAAGGTCGTAAGGTGCTCTCTAGCCTTAGCGTAGAACTCCTCGTAGCCTTTGCCATGGGCTCTTACATCGGTGTAGAAGATCCAAGGCTCCGCCCCTGGTACCGCCTTATCCAATAACAAAGCATGTTTTATGGCGTTCATGCAGCCTATTTTGCAACAGTAACCACATCCGTCGGTAGCGGTTGAACGGCTTCCCACACAAAGGACGAAGGCCACTTTTTTGGGTACTTCTCCGGTGGAAGGTCTATGGAGCCCCTGCAACATGAGTCTTTCAAACTGGAGACTCGTTACTATGTCTGGGTGAAAACCGAAGCCGTATTCCCCAAAAAGCTTAGAATCTATCAGGCTGTAACCAGTGCAGACGATTATAGCCCCCACGTTCAAATTTACAATCTCATCTTCCTGCGTGAAGTCTATGGCCTCACCCTTACAAAATTTTTTACAGATTCGGCAAACTCCTCGAGTAAGAAATAGACAATAATCTTTGTCTATCGTGTAGGTATTGGGGATGGCTTGCTTAAAGGGTATATAAATGGCCTTCTCTTGGATTAGATTCTCCTCAAAACTGCTTGGCTTTTTAACCGGACACTTTTTGGCGCACTCTCCGCAGGCAGTACATTTCTCAAGGTTCACATACCTTGGTTTTATTCTGATCTTCACCTCATAGTTTCCTGGAGAGCCCTTGACGACAATGGGTTCCGCATTGGTAAAGATTTTGATCTTCGGATGTTGCGATACCGACACCATCTTTGGCGTCAAGATACAGGCTGAACAGTCGAAAGTTGGGAACGTCTTACTGAGTTGAGCCATATGGCCTCCTATGCTGGTGTTCCTCTCAACCATGTATACCTGATAGCCCTTGTCCGCCAATTCAAGAGCAGAGAAGATTCCTGCGATGCCTCCTCCGATCACTAGGACGCTTTTTGTCACTTTCAAGCTCTTAGGGGTCAAAGGCTCTAAATAACACACTCGTTCCACGGCACCACGGAGAAGTGCCATAGCCTTGCTTGTCGCTTTCTCCTTATCATCGTGAACCCAACTACAGTGTTCTCTGATGTTGACCATTTCCAAAAGGTAGGGGTTGATTCCTGCCGACTTTACCGCCTGTCTAAAAGTGTCCAAGTGCATCCTCGGAGAGCAAGAAGCCACGACCACTCGATTTAATTTATGCTCATTAATTGCTTTTTTGATCGTTCCCTGTCCAGGGTTGCTACACAAATACTCGAAAGTATCGGCGACTTTTACTTGTTCAAGAGAACCTATAGCTTCCTTAACATGATCTACATCAACTGTGTCGCTTATGTTTCCTCCACAGTGGCAGATGAACACCCCGATCCGAGTTTCATCTGACATTTCCCTACGTGGCCTCCTTAAGATGTGGTTCATCGAAGGTTTCGAGAAGACCAAATGACACACAAGTTGTTTAAAAGGATTGTCTTAATTATCATTTTTATAATAAAAAGCTCTTAATAGAAACCCTACACGCATGGGGGAAATCACGTATGAATACCTACAACAAACAGACTAAAGTAATCGGAAGAGTAGACTACGACATCATATCAAAGGAGAGAAGGGACGCGCTCGTTGCACAGTCAGAGCAAACCCTAGGCGACATGCGGTACGGCTGGAAGGCGAGTATAGATAACTTCTGTATGCAGCTTGAAACAAACTCTCCACATCTGTACGAGTTTTGGATAGAGAACTGGTTTGCCGAGAAACGGGATGCAAGGTCTCATGGTCGAATCTATGCGGTCCTCGACCCGAATTTTGAGAATGGCAGACCCCACGCATACTACAATCCTGACACTAAGACAGCCATCATATATAACACGGAGTATTATGGTCAGTGCAAGAGTTGGGCGTTGGGAATCGTCTGTGACATTGCAGAAGACCAACATGACATCCACAGCATTCACGGAAGTTGCGTGGAGATAAACGGGCAGGGAATCGTTTTGATAGCTCCAACAGGGACAGGCAAGTCCACTCACAGCTATGCTCTGCTCAAGATGAAGGGGGCTAGAATCCACAGCGACGACTGGCTCTACGTCAGATTCATTGGAAGGGCCAGCGCGGAGATCAGTGAGAGAAAGTTCTATCTGAGAACAAACATAGTCCGAGTCTTCCCTGAAGTAAGATCACTCCTTGACAAGTGCAAACTCGAAAACGTCAAAGAACTCAGCCGAAAAGAAATAGACGATTTGAGAAAAGCTGGGATCGACGAAAACCGACTACAAAAAATGATTGGTGACCCTTATATCGCTCACGAATATAGCCGTGCTATGTTAGACCCGCGGTGGATTGCAGAGTCGTACAAGTTCGTTGACACAACACGTGCTAAGAAAGTGATGCTGCTGGAAAGGGATAGAAACAATCCGGAAATTGTGAGGAAAATGAAGGTAGAGGAGGCTGTGGAATACTTGGAGAAACATCCAAAAGAACAGTACCTCAACCCATACCTAATCGTCAGAACCTCAGAGAAGATTGAGGTGAGGAACAACTTTTTCAGAAGACTGTTTCAATTTGCGCCTCCCTACTTAGTCAACACATACGAGCCAGTGGATAAAGTGCAAAGGGCCATTAGAAATGTGATAAAGAAAGGGGAGTAACGCGTACACTAGCGGACTTCAACCCTTTTGAGTACTAGTCCAACCTGACCCATCATAAAACATTTTCAACTTGGCACACAAAAACAGACAACAAAACAGAAACAAAACCCAAGAACAAACGTGACACAAGCCACGACCCCCATGGGTAGGGGAACCTGCGTTTGAGGAGCGCTCACACGTTTGCAACACAGGAAAACCCGTATTCTCCAATGCAGCCCCACCTTTCCCTATCTTTTCCCATCTAATCCTATCGTGACTTAGGCAATATTCAAACGTTGTTCACAAAAAGAAGCTCACTTCAAGCTTTTCAAAAAAAATAGGTAGGGGGTCTAGAGAGAGACAAACACAATGTGGCAACAAATTAGGGGGGGCTATAGGGGGGTCTAATAAGAGAGAGAATAGCATCATGTAACGTGTTACTTCAAGGTTTTAGAAACATAAGGCCCAACATACCCATAACAAAACCGCATATAATACCGCTTCGTCCCAAGTGCACTAATAAAAAAAAAATT
>CAZKWF010000030.1:0-21766 GCA_964556565.1 uncultured Candidatus Bathyarchaeia archaeon | reverse complement strand
GTAAGAGGCAGCAAATTTTACCGCTTCGCTTAAGTACTCAAGAATAGAAACTCCTAAAAGGAATCAATAAATTGTCAACTTGACAAACCTGTATGGGATGTTAAAACAATGAAGATGAATTACGAAGAGATGCTGAAGCGCGCACGTTCGCAACTTCCACCTGAAGTGCTTGAACACAAACGATTCGATATTCCTAAACCTCGATGCCATGTTATTGGCATGCGAACAATTTTTCGAAACTACAAAGAAATATGTGATACCCTCAACAGAGACCCACACCATTTGCTAAAGTTTCTTTCCAGAGAGATGGCCACCGCTGGAACCACAGATAGGTCACGAGTGGTTTTCCAAGGGAAATTTAGATATGACACCTTTGAACGGCTCATCAAGAGATATGTTGACGAATTCGTTATATGTCCAGTATGTAAACGGCCAGATACGAAAATAATTAAAGAGAAACGCCTCAATTTCTTAATATGTGAGGCATGCGGAGCAAAGTCATCTATAAGACCAGTATAAAGTGCTCAGATTGGAAGTCTACGTGAATGTGCAGAGACGCGGGCAATATACGCTTCTGGCTACATGCGATGTCGAACTGCTAGGAAAAATCCTAAACGACGGGAAAGTTGTCTTTGAGGTACGAAAAGAGTTTTACATGGGACCAAAAATGAGTGTAGAGGAAGCTGTCGACCTCATGAGGCAATCCACTATGGTGAACATGGTTGGACGAAATATCGTTAAGAAAGCAATAGAAAATGGCTTGATTCACCCAGAAGCAGTTTTAGAGATCTCAGGCATTCCACACGCACAGATTATTAAAATATGATAAATGTCCTCTTAACCTATTTAAGCAAGGGTCCTCTCCCTTTTTCAAAGAAGGCGTCTTTGAGGTGGCTTCTTGGGAAAAAAGAAAATCATCAGCGAAGAAGAAATCAAAGATATGGTGCTTCCAGTCGCGGACGATGTGCTCGGCATAGCTACGCGACTGCTAGGTTTTGACAGAGTTTTGATGAAATGTCAACATGGCCATGAACGCCTCTGTAGGGTTCGCGGTAAAATGAAGAGGAGAGTCTGGATAAGAATAGGGGACGCAGTCCTCGTTTCTCCGTGGGATTTTCAATCTCACAAACGTGGTGATGTTATTTGGCATTACAGAAAGTCTCAGGTTGAATGGCTTCGAAAGAACGGATATCGTTCTATTTAATGAGGAGGGCTACAGTGTCTTTTCGAAAAAAAGTGGACAAGAAGTTACTACGCAAGGAGAAGATGTATGAAATTAAGAGGTTGATGAGAGAAAAAAGGAGCGAGGAACTTGAGGTTTTGGAAGAAGTTTTTGACCGCTCTACGCTCATGACTATTTACGACTTCCTGAACAAGGGAACAATCGACGAGATACATGGTGTTGTGAAAGCTGGAAAGGAAGCTCGAATCTATTGGGGAAGAGATTCGGATGGAGAAGAACTTGCGATCAAAATCTACCTAACCATTTCATCTGAGTTCAGGAAGGGCATGCTTCCCTACATTGAGGGTGACCCACGCTTCGCCCATGTTCGGAGAGACTCGCGGTCCCTTGTCTACGCTTGGGCTCGGAAAGAATTCAAAAACTTGCGGTGTGCACACGAGGCTGGAGTCAAGGTTCCTAAACCCATCGCTGTCAGCAAAAACGTGCTCATCATGGAGTTTATCGGAAAAAACGGGATCAGCGCTCCTGTCATGAAGGAAGTCCCTCCCCAGAGTCCAGAACGAGTTTACCGACGGCTACTAGCCTACGTAAAGAAGATGTATCATAAGGCTGAATTGGTGCACGCAGACCTAAGCGAATACAACGTTATGATGTGGAAGAACAAGCCCGTCCTGTTCGATGTTTCACAAGCGGTGTCCCTCAAGCATCCCATGGCTAACCAATTTCTACGAAGAGACTTAGAAAACCTCTACCGATACTTCAAAAAACTAGATGTAGATGTACTATCCGTAGATGAAATGTACAGGAGGGTTGTGAGTGGCAAGCGCTAGCACCTTCGTGAAAATTCCGCGAGAACGCATAGGAGCACTTGTAGGTCCAAACGGTCGCGTGAAAGAAGTTATCGAGAAGAAACTCTTGGTTGGTCTTGAAGTTGACAGTGAAACGGGTGACATCAAAATAGTACTAACACCCACTGCACAAGACCCGTCTCTTCTCTTCAGAGCCAAAGAAGTGATTACCGCAATTGGCAGAGGCTTTTCACCGGAACGTGCGTTTAGGCTGATTGAAGAAGACGAAGTCGTATTGGAAATCATTGATTTACGGGAGATTGTCGGCAAATCTCAGTCTGACATGAAGCGACTAAAAGGGAGAATTATTGGAAAGGAGGGAAAAACCCGAAGGATCATTGAAGAGTTGACTGAAGCTAACGTTTCTGTGTTTGGGCACACCATTTCTATCATTGGGGACATGGAACAGGCTGAAGCGGCGAGGGAGGCGATTCAGATGTTCCTCAGGGGAAGCCAACATCGCACGGTGTACCGATTTCTGCATAGAAAGAGAAGAGAACTGAAGAAAAAGAAGATGGAACTCTGGGAGCCGCCACGTGAGAAATTAGAAGCGTGAGTGAAAAGAGCTCTATTCTCTTCGATACATCATTTGTTATCATTCAATAGCTCAGAGTCAAAAGAATTATGTAAATTCTAATTTTTTGTGTGCTTTTTGTGAATCTCTTTCAATTCTTCAGTCACCAGTTTTTTCTAATGCGGTTAAATTAAAATGTAGGAAACAGTATTTGAAGAGGATGATGTGTGTAACCGGAAAAAAACTTGAGGAGTTATAGGAGGTTGAATGAGTGGCACAAACTTTTGAAGAAATCAGTGCCGCTGACTTCTTCTACCGCAACCGAGACATAGCTGGCTTCACCAATCCAGCAAGGGCAGTCTTCTCATCTATGAGAGAACTTGTAGAAAACGCCCTTGACGCCTCCGACCTATCCAGCGTATCTCCAGATATATACATCCGACTGTCTCAAGAGGATGAGGTGAAACTTGATGAAGTCGCTGTTTATACGTTAAGAATCGAAGACAATGGTTCTGGCATTCCACCGCGTCACATACCCTCTGCATTCGGCCAGGTTTTGTTCGGTTCAAAATACAAGTTAAAACAGGCAAGAGGCACATTCGGCCTCGGAGGAACCATGGCAATACTCTACGGCCAAATTACCACACACAAACCTGTTTACGTTGCCTCAAGCACCGGCACATCCAAAATTTACAAATATAAATTAATGATAGACATCCAAAGAAACCGCCCCCTCATTTTAGACCGCAAAATCCAGATAAACAAAGACAAATGGCACGGAACAATCGTGGAATTTTGCCTAGAAGGAGACTATTTCAGAGCTATGCCAAAAATCTTGGAATATTTGAAACAGACAGCATTGGTGACACCGTACGCAAATATAACTTTCATCGACCCTAAAGGACGCTTATACAAGCTCACCCGCGTCACAACCAAGATGCCATTGCCACCCAAAGAAACATTACCTCATCCATATGGAGTGGATGTGGAAACTATTCAACGCCTTATACGAATTACTCCGTGCCGAAACATGCTAGACTTCATGAAAACACATTTCCATAGGATTGGCGAGAACATCGCGCATCACTTTTTAGAGTTTGCTGGAATAAGCGAGAGAAAAAACCCAAAAAAATTGAAGCCCCATGAGATCGTGAGGTTTGTACGAATGATAAAGAGGTTTAAGGGCTTCCTTCCCCCAGATGCGAGTTGCTTGTCTCCGTTAGGTGAAGAACTATTAAAGGCAGGAATTCTTAAAGAATTGAAACCAGAGTTCACTGCAGTTTTTCAACGTAAACCCTCAACTTATTCTGGTCATCCTTTCATTGTGGAGACGGCGATAGTGTATGGCGGAGATGTACCGAAGAAGGATTACTTTCCTGTGTATCGATTTGCTAACAGGATTCCATTGTTATATGATGAAGCTAGTGACGTTTCAGTAAAAGTCATAAGATCCATCAACTGGCGAAGATACAAAGTTTTACCTGACATGCCCATTGCTATTCTAGTACATGTGTGTAGCACGAAGGTTCCCTACAAAACTGTGGGCAAAGAGTTCATAGCAGATAGACAAGAAGTGAAGAGGGAAATCTTGAATGGTATCCGCGAGGTGGCCCGCCAACTACAACGTTTTTTGACCAAGCAAGAACACGTTGAAAAAGAAAGGAGGCGACTATCCGTCTTTTCTAAGTATTTGCCCAAGATCGCTCGGTTCTCCACGGAACTAGCAGGGAAAGAAAGAACACCTGACATTAGAAAATTGTTAAGGACTGTGAGAAAACTTGAAGAAGAAAGAAAATGAAAGTTCAGTTACGGAGAAGCGAAAGAAAGTTCTAGCTGGTTTGGAAAACTTTGGAACGAAGCTCTACGACCAGATGGAAGAAGGCGTTTTCCCTTGGATTAAGATGCCAAGTCGATCCATCGAAAACATCTTTTACAGTCAAGAGGTTCGACAATACATTTTAGGAGACAAAACTGTACGTAGAAGTTCTCGGAATATACGTCACATTCGCCCTCTTACGCGGCTGGTTTGGGCAGCCCGTTTTGTCCATGAACTTACGCAACATCGGAAGACTTCTACTCTTCGTGATGTGTATTATTCGGCGCAGGCGTATGACATGTCGTTCAAGGACCAACCAGAATCCAACAATATCATAACTGACCTTGAAACCGTGGCGGGTCTCTCCCGAGAGGATTTTAACGTTTTTCCTGAAGAACGTTCAGCCATCTTCGGCGACTTAACCATCGAATACACAGTTCCCGGCTATGAAGGTAGACAACTAAATTTAACATCGCATCCTGACGGAATGATGATAGGCCCAGCGCTTACTTCTGCCAATTTTGTCAGAACCGGCGCAGACATGGTTATAGCTATCGAGAAAGGAGGTTTATTCACACGTTTCATAGAGGAGGAGGTTTACAAAAAATTCAATGCACTCCTTGTGCTTACGGCAGGTCAGGCCCCCCGTGCTACAAGACATTTTATTCATAGACTAAACAAGAAGTTAGACCTCCCCGTGCACATATTCACTGACGGCGATCCGTGGGGAATGCACATTGCGATGGTTATTATCTCAGGATCAGCGAACGCAGCCCATCTCAGAGAGTTGACTACTCCTGATGCCACTTGGAGCGGTATGTGGGCAACTGATATTGTAGATTATAAGCTACCAAGTGATCCGTTGACTAACATAGATATCAAGCGCCTCCACGAGCTGCAGAGGGACCCACGTTATAAAGGAAAGCTTTGGCAAAGAGAAGTGAAGAAATTTTTGAAGATCAAGAAGAAGGCAGAGCAAGAAGCTTTCAGTAGATACGGATTAACATACATTGTTGATGAATATCTGCCAGCGAAGCTGGAAGAGGCTAGCTGATTTAGTCTTCGTAAAGTGCCCGGCTCATCGGTATTTTAATAAGGTTAAAATAACGCTTTCACAACCTGAAGTAAGCCTAGAATAGAGGGTAGGACATGAGCGAAGAGGTTGGTTCTGGATTAACTATAGCCGAGAAACTCTCTGGGTTAATAGCTCTCCTCATAGGGGCGACAATCATCTATTTTACGTATGCTAGTCCCCCTTCGGGATATGTTAGGCCTTTCTCTGGCATCTTTTTGGTCGCTGGCTTTGTGTTAGTAGCGGTTGGCATTGTTTTAGTGTTAGCAAGGGCTGAATAGACATAATTTTGGCGCCGCCGGACGGATTCGGACCGTCGACCCACTGGTTAACAGCTTCAACCTCTGATAGAGATTCTATCAAAGTCAGTTGCTCTACCTAACTGAGCTTTCGCCCACGTTTATGTTGCGTGTACGGCGGCTTGATTTTTCAACGGCGCCGTTTAATTTGACACTTTGTAGCGATATTTAAAGTTTGGTTGCAGAGACGCCGAGCTTCAGATGTGCACGCATAATATACAAGTGGGTCCTTTAGCGAAAGAGGAATTAGAAACCTTTTTGATGTTAAAGAACTATTCAATTACCAAAGGAGATATCGTTATGAGTTGGGGAATTAAAAACCGTTTGGCACGACTAATACAACCTGATGGCCATTGCTTGTTTTTGCCTATAGATCACGGATATTTTCAAGGACCTACTACAAAATTGGAAAAGCCAGGCGAAACTGTCAAACCACTTCTCCCTTATTGCGATGCGATTTTTGCCACGAGGGGAGTAGTGCGTTCATGTATAGATCCGAATAATAAAACACCCATCATTCTAAGAGTATCTGGTGGTACGAGTGTTGTTGGAGAAGATCTGGCCAATGAAGGAATAATCACATCCCTGAAAGAAGCTCTACGTCTTAATGCATCAGCTGTAGGTCTTTCCGTCTTTGTTGGCAGCAAATATGAACATCAGACATTATTAAACCTTGCAAGACTCGTTGATGAGGCTGAAGAATATGGGATACCTGTAATGGCAGTTACAGCCGTAGGTAAGGAGTTGGAAAAGAGACAAGCTCGTTATCTTGCTTTGTCCTGTAGAATTGCCGCTGAACTGGGTGCTAGAGTAGTGAAAACTTACTGGTGTGAAAACTTTGAAAAGGTTGTAGATGGTTGCCCTGTTCCAGTCGTTATGGCGGGTGGACCTAGAGTAGATACCGAACTTGAGGTATTTGAGTTTGTTTATGATGGTATTCAAAAAGGTGCTATAGGTGTAAACCTAGGAAGAAATATATGGAAAAATGATTACCCAATTGCAATGATCAGGTCTATAAGAGCAGTAGTTCATGAAAATGCCACCGCAAAAGAAGCAAATGGATTGTTTGAGAGTCTCAAGAAAGAAGAAACAGGGTAGTTGCTGGTAACATGCGAGTAGCGATGTATTACAGCAATAAAGACATTAGAATAGAGGAGATGTCAAAACCAGAAATCGTCTCAAATGAATTACTGGTAAAAACCATGGCCTGTGGCATCTGTGGCAGCGATGTAATGGAGTGGTATCGCATCAAGAAGGCGCCGAGAGTCCTAGGACATGAGATGACCGGAGAAGTTGAAGAAATCGGAGATAACGTGAAAGATTTCAAAGTTGGGGATAGAGTTTTTGTATCCCACCATGTTCCCTGTAATAAATGCCTATATTGTCTAAACGGTCAACATACTGTGTGCGAAACTTTACACAATACGAACCTTGATCCTGGCGGGTTCTCTGAATTTGTTCGTGTACCAAAGATAAATGTTGAATATGGAACATTTTTGCTACCTAATGAAATATCTTTCGAGGATGGAACTTTCATTGAGCCTTTAGGCTGTGTTATAAGAGGGCAAAGAAGAGCAAACATAAAACCAAATCACACCATCCTCGTCATGGGCAGTGGTATCTCCGGATTACTTCACATAAAGCTTGCCCGTGCTAAAGGCATTGAAAGAGTGATTGCAACTGATATCAACCAATACCGTATGAATGCAGCAAAGAAATTTGGAGCAGACAATGTGATCAATGCTAGAGATGATCTACCCACCCGTGTAAAAAAAGCTAACGAAGGCAGACTCGCTGATCGTGTTGTTGTCTGCACAGGAGCCGTATCAGCTATCAAACAGGCCCTGAAATCCATAGATGCTGGAGGCACTATTCTTTTCTTTGCTCCTACCGAGCCTGGAGTCGATATTCTTCTACCCTTCAATGGATTTTGGAGTAATCAGAAAACTTTAACGACCACCTATGCCGCTGCCCCTAACGATCTTGAAAAAGCGATAGAATTGATTCGTTCCCGCAAAGTGAATGTACATGATATGATAACACATCGATTGAGTTTAGCAGAAATAAGTAAGGGCTTCCAGCTTGTTGCAGATGCAAATGAGTCAATTAAAGTGGTAATAAAACCACGGAAAGAGATTGAGTTCGATTGATACTTGTATAAACGGAAACCTCGTATCACGTATAACATCGAAACTTGGAAATTCCACTGTCTAACCATGAGAAGGTTACGTGGGTATTCTTAAAGCGTCAAGAATCACCAGAAGTTTCATTTATACGATGCACTCATACAAACTGTGGGAAAAGCCTTGATGGTTGGCGTCGTTGGAAAACCCAACACGGGCAAGTCCACGTTCTTCTCCGCTGCAACGCTTGTTCCAGTGGAGATTGCAAGTTATCCGTTCACAACCATAAAGCCGAATCGAGGAATAGGCTACATACGAACCCCATGCGCGTGCAAAGAGTTCAACGTAAAAGATAATCCGAAAAACTCTATATGCATAGACGGGATACGGTTAATCCCAGTTGAACTGATCGACTGCGCTGGTTTGGTGCCGGGTGCATGGCAGGGAAGAGGGTTAGGAAACCAGTTTTTAGATGAAATTAGGAAGGCAGACGCCCTCATACACATTGTGGACGCAGCTGGAGCAACGGATTCTGAGGGGAAATTGTGCAAACTGGGGGCTCATGATCCCGCAGAAGACGTACATTTTTTGGAGAAGGAGATGACGATGTGGCTTGCGCAGATATTGAAGAGAGAATGGTCTAAGATCGCTAGAACTGCTGAGTCGGGAACAAAAGACTTGCTCACTCTCCTTGAAGAACGATTCAGCGGACTAGCCATAAAGAGAACACATATCATCGAAGCGTTAAGGCAAACTCATCTCAACGCGGAAAAACCCACTCTATGGAGCGACGACGACCTCATCAAGTTTCTTGACGCTTTGAGGAGAATCTCCAAACCTATGCTGATTGCGGCGAACAAAATCGACCTCCCACCAGCGGAGGAAAATGCTAAACAAATGAAAGAGTTGGGCTACACAGTTATCCAATGCTCCGCAGAAGCAGAACTGGCGCTGAGAAGAGCCGCAGAGAAGAAGCTGATCGACTACAAGCCTGGCGACTGCAATTTTAACGTCATTAAGCCTGAGAAATTGACGGAGGCTCAAAATAAAGCGTTAAAGGTGGTTCAAGAAAAAGTACTGCTGACATTTGGGTCCACCGGCGTGCAAGAAGCCATCAACATAGCGTTCTTCCGGCTGTTGAACATGATTGTTGTCTATCCGGTGGAGGATCTTGAGCACCTTAGCGACCATGAAGGCCAAGTGCTTCCAGATGCGTATATGGTTCCTTACGGCACCACCGCACGCCAACTAGCCTACCTAGTTCACACCGAGTTGGGAGAAAGTTTCATCCATGCAGTAGAAGCCCATGAAAGAAAGAGGGTTGGAGAAGACTACGTTTTGAAAGATAGAGACGTATTGTCAATAGTGAGCGCGAAAAAGAGGGGTTAATCCCCTAAGCTCTTTGCCAACGCCGCAAATGCATGCATGATCGTGTGCACACGTATATTCTACTGGCCAAAACGCCTCCTCCGCCTCTGATACGTCCGAACAGCCCGCAATAGATCAATACGCCGAAACTTAGGCCAATACACATCTAAGAAGCAAAGTTCACTATACGCACACTGCCACAACAAAAAACCACTCAATCGTTCCTCCCCAGAAGTTCGAATAATCAGATCCGGGTCTTGTTTAGGCATATGAGCCGTATACAGATACCGCTCAAAAACCTCTTCATTAATCTCGTCGGAATCCATGTCTCCCTTCTTCACTTTCTGAGCAATCTTTCTTGTTGCATCCACGATCTCAGCTCTTCCGCCATAAGCCAAAGCTATATTCAAAAAATGCTCATCATAGCCTTTCGTGGTCTTCTCTACCCGTCTAATTATCTCTTGGAGTTTCTTTGGCAAAAGACCGATTCTACCTATAACCTTAACTCGAACCTTTTGTTCGTGAATATGTTTGTTTGTGAGAATTTCGCTCAATTTTTCCGCAGCTAGCTGCATGATTTCACCCACTTCTTGTGAAGAACGTTGAAAATTTTCGGTTGAAAACGCGTAAAGAGTGATTGATTTTACATCCAAATCCAAGCACCAGTCTAATAACCCTTCAACCTTTTGGGCGCCGTACTGATGGCCAAATAAAGGATTTAACGACGACTCAGAAGCCCATCGACGATTTCCATCTAATATAATAGCGATGTGCTCAGGCTTCACATCATTCTTCACTTGTTGCCAGAGCCACTTCTCGTAAGCCTTATACACGCCGAGTAGAGACAACAATGTCTGCAGCATTATTTAACCTCGAATCTTGCAGCCCTAAGCGCATGCGTACACAAACAGTGACGTTCTGAGGGTAAGTGCTTGACAGTTTTTCTTAAAATTTGCTGAATAACTGGGATTTTCTTTTCCGCTACCTTAGCCACTTCATCAGCGGTTAACTGTTGCTGCATCCCCGCAGCCATGTTCGAAACAAAGCATATGGGTGCGTAACACATTTCCAGTTCACGTGCAAGCACAGCTTCGGGCACCCCCGTCATACCCACGATGTCACAGTTCAACCGTCTAAACATTTCAATCTCTGCAGGAGTTTCGTAACGGGGGCCCTCTGTGCAAACCAGAACAGCGCGATCCCATGATTGCACTCTCCGTTCCCTAGCCGCTTTAATCAAAAGCGCACGAATCGTCGGACAATACAACTGAGACATGTCTACATGTGTAACAGGAGCATTGTCGTAGAAAGTGAACTGTCTGAACTTAGTGAAGTCAACCAAATCATGTGGAACAACCAAGTCACCCGGTTCAAAATCGGATTTTATGGCTCCAACCGCGTTTGTTGCCACTACTTGTTTGACACCAATTTTGTGTAAAGCAAAGACATTGGCTCTATAATTCACTTTGTGTGGAGGAACCGAATGATGGGTGCCGTGACGAGGTAGAAATGCAGTGGGCTTTCCGTTAATTTGACCTATGGATATGGGAGGTGGGATGCCATAGGGAGTTCCAACCCGAATCTGCTTGGCGTTTTTCAACGAAGCTTCTAGGCCGGTTCCGCCGATTATTGCCACATCAGCCTTCGCTAAATTCTTCAATTTCTTCTTTCTTCTCCCTAAAAAAACGAGCATATTTTCTATGCAGCAAAAAGGTGGCTAAAACAGCAGCCACGGTCAAAGGTATGCCAATAATAATAGTAGCTACAAGCCCTACAGTGTAAGTTTCTGCCTGTTCAGGATAAATGAGAATCTGTGATGCTTGGTAGAATATTGGCCACGACCATACAACCGCAACCACAATGACAATGGTACGCCACAGCCGAGGGTCACGTTCGAAATACCAGCGAATCGCCCTGCCGACAAGCACAACGCTGACACCAACTACAATAAGATCTACAGAGCCCGAGATAAATCGGCCCATAAGTCCTGGAAGCAACGCGAGCCATTGACCAAGCTCTGACGGAGGTTGTGGTACCGAATTTGCGGCGTTGACTCCTCCCAGATAGCAACCGACAAGGCTCAATAAAACCCCAGCGACTGTAGAATAATTCGCTATTTGTATTGGAAGGGGTGGTGGAGAATATTCTCGAACGAATCTGTAGAGCTTCACCACTGCCTTGTCAATTCTGAATCCTTTTATGAGAAGGAATGCGCCGCAAACAATGAGAAAGGCTATTCCTGTGTATCTTATCCAACCTGTTATGTATAGGATGCCTAAGATTATCATTAGAATTCCTGGTAAACCAAGCAAAATCCGAGAATAACGTGGGTTCTCCCAAATCATTTTTAAATATCGAGAAAAAACTGCCGCCGTTTCTTCGATTGATTCACTATGTGTCACTACGATCCTTCGAACTGAGGTCACCGGCACCCGAGATTGAACTAATGGTAAAATTGCCTCATCACTGAAACCATCAGTAACGAGGATAACGTCGCTTGCTGCAAAGCTTTGTAACACTCCGGTGAGTTCAGATACGAGTTTTCTATCTGCGCCCACTCCACCAAGTTCGGAACCAGCTATAGTTGCAATTTGATGGCTCTCAGATGTTTTGCTCCCTTTGTTTAAATTATCGTAGATTCGAACGGCTTCAAACATGGCGTTGGCATCTGGCTCCTCAGGATCCCGCAGAGCGAGGCTGACAGCTGCATCTATGTTCTCTTTTCTTCCTAGAACTGGTGTCTTTATCCCTCCTTTCACGCCCAGATCGTCATCTCTGTCAACGCAAAGGACGAGAATTCGTTCCGACTCTTTTTTTGTGGGCTTTGGCATCGCCGTCCGCTCATTCGTTTGCTAAATCTTTATCATTTAACTTTTTATCTTCTATCCTTCTTTAAAGTTCCGTAAACTAGGCACATATAGAATCAACAATTATACAATCCCCTTTTCAGCGAGAACCTTGAATTCCTGCCACGTTAACTTCTCACCACGTTTTAACTTTCCCAACGCTCTTTCTTCCAACTCTTCATGCAGTTCAAGTTGACGTTTAGCTTTCCTCTTCTCTTCTATCTGATGTAGTTCTTGTTTGAGAGATTTGATTTGACATAAGAACTCTATGTATTTTTGATGAGGACTTTGTGCTTTCTGTTTGGTCTCCAAAAATTTTTGATGCATATCGTCTGCATCAGTTTGAAGGGTGCGGGTTCTATTCAGTGCACCAAGCATTTCTTCATGAAGCTTTTGACTTTGCTTAGCGAGTTTCGAGAGCTTTTCATGGCAAATATTGGCTTTAGTTTCAAGCGTTTTCTCTTCAGTTTGCAGCTCGGTGAGTTTTTCTCGTAGTTTCTGCATTTTTTTGTAAACTGACAATTTGTTCTCAAGCACTCGCACTTGATCAAACAACAACTTTTCTTCTTCTAGTGAGAGAGAGCTAGTCTGAATCTTCCACTCAAGTTTTTCGATTTCTTTCTGTATGTTTTCCATGCTTTGAGAAGGTTTCTTTCTTACGAGTTCTCTTATTTTTTCCCTTTGTCTCATAATTCGAACATGCTTTTGTTTACGTTTCACTCTTGTTTTTTCACGTTGGCTTTTAAGTTTTTGAACCTGCTCGTTCAATGCGTCACGTCTCTGTTTAAGGTCAGCGGCTTCTTGCCGCAGCTTTTTGATCTGTCTATGTATAGCGTTTCTTTTTTCGGCCCATACTTTTGATTCAGAGTTTAGTCTATCGAGTTCTTTCTTAAGCCGGTCGAGTTCTTGGTTTAGTTCCGCGATTTTCTGTTTGAGGGATTCAGGCAAGTTTTTTCTTCCTATGCTGAGTTTGGCGTGTTCAAGGATTTTCGAATTAAGTTGTTGTCTTTTGTTGATGAAAAGAGCGGGAGTTCCCAGTTCTCTTTGATTCGTCGACGGGTTACCATGTGGTTTTGCACGTGCATGCATGCAGAGCTTCGTACTTGGGATGGTTAGAACTCTTTTTCCAGTATGATTCTTGCATCAACCGTTTTCGCACCTTTTTCGTAGATCATAACGGGGTTCAGATCGAGTTCTTTGATTTCCAGATGATCCATCATCAGTTTTGAGATATTTAGCAAAATGTCTACGATGGCATCGATGTCTACAGAGGGTTGTCCACGATAGCCTTTGAGAATTGGATATGCTTTTACTTCAGTGATCATCTCTTGGGCGTCTTGTCTAGTGATGGGTGCTATTCTAAATGTTACGTCTTTGAGAACCTCAACAAAGATTCCGCCGAGTCCGAACATCAGAGCTGGGCCAAACTGGGGATCCTTTGTTGCTCCAACGATGACCTCAGTTGATTGAGGGGCCATCTCTTGAACGAGAATGCCTATTATCTTGGTGTCTATCTTGTGTTTCTTTATGTTTTCCAAGATTTTCTTGTAAGCGTCTTTAACCTCTTGGGCACTGCTCAAATCAAGGATAACGCCGCCTACATCAAACTTGTGAATAACATCGGGAGAGACAATCTTGAGAACCACTGGATAACCTATTTCTTCAGCAAACTTCACAGCCTCATCAACGTTTTTTGCCACTTTGAACTTCGTTACGGGTATTCCATACTCTCTGCATACCGTTTTGGCTTCTGGTTCAAGTAGATAATTTCTCCTCTCTTCATGGGCCTTCTTAAATATCTGAGGAACTTTTCTCAATGAATTCAACACCCTTCGTTGCAGAAATCTACACTGCTTCTATCTTTCTAACTTCTCGTGTATTTTAACCTTAAGCATTTTCCAGCTCGTTTCAAAAATCGAAGACGCAATGACATTTATCATGGAAATGTTGTTATCGTTTTTCTCGTTCGAGTTGGCGTACTCGTGTTTCAATGTATTCCGTGATTTGTTCTTGGTTCATTTTCTGGGCTTTGTGTTGTCTGTCAAGGTGATCTTCGACTGTGGTCAGCATCTTGTCTATGTCGAAGGGTTTAATGATATAGGCGTCTGCTCCCTTGTTCAGGGCTTCGACGGCGTTTTGTAGAGATGGGTATCCGGTGATCATGATTTTGGCCATTTTGGGTTTCGTTTTCGTCATTCTAGTCAGAAGTTTTACGCCTTCCATGTCAGGCAGTCGAATGTCTATCAGGGCCAGGTTGTAGAAGCTGGTCTTCGACTTTCTTATAGCCTCTTTTCCAGTCTCTACGGTTTCGACGTCGTATCCTTTCTCCTCTAGTATGGCTGTGAGGGTCTTTCGTATGCTGGGGTCGTCGTCGACAACGAGTATATTTGCTTTTTCACTCATACGCTTCCACCTCCCATTCTTTTTGTTTGTTCTTTTCCTCCTTAAGCGGGATGGTGACTGTGACTAGGGTGCCTGTTTCTTCCTTGCTTTTGATGTCGATTGAGCCTCCGTGGGCGCTTATTATGCGTTTGCAGATGGCTAATCCCATACCTATGCCCTTCGCCTTTGTTGTGAAAAGTGGAGTGAACAGTTTTTTCAGGTTCTTTCTGGTGATTCCCACACCTGTGTCTCTGAAGGTGATTTTGAGACAATTTTTTGTCTTCTCAGATTTGATCTCAAGTTTTCCGCCTTCTGGCATGGCTTCAATTGCGTTTGTGATTAGATTTCCGAACGCCCTCATCATTTGACTGATGTCAACGAGCACCTTGGGAGTATTCACGGTTAAGTCTAAGATCTTCACTTTCTTAGGAACCTCGATTTTAGACAGAATCTTCCTAACCAGTGACTTGACGCCGATCCTAGTCTGGTGTAAGCGTATATTTCCAGAGAAATCTAAAAGATCGTTCACAATTTTGTTTGAGTATTTTATGTCACTTTCAATAAGGTCCAACATCTCTCTTGATTTTTCGTCCATCTGGGATGCCATTTTCATTTTTAAGTAATACACTGCGCCGCTCATACCTGTCAAGGGGTTTCGCAGGTCATGTCCCACACTAGCAGCCAGCTCGCCGATAGTGGCTAGCTTCTCAGCTTTCATAAGCTCTCTAGTTCTTTCCTCAACCTTCAACTCAAGTTGATCCGCATACTCTTTCAGTTTATTCCTCGCCGTCTCCAAATCTCTGATAAGCCTAGCGTTCTCAATGGCAACCGCCGCCTGATGCACAAAGAGTTCTAGTGAAGCGAGAGAATCCTTGGTAGGTCGTCGACCATCCAAAGGGTCATCGACGCTTATGATACCCACAATGCGCCTCTCACCTGGCAGGCGAAGAGGTGCGTAAAGCATGTCTTGGGGGTGCCAGTCAATCATTTCTTCTAGCGGAATCTTGCTTGGAACCCCAGCGATGAATTCAATCATTTTTTCGGGTGGAGTTTTGCTTGAAATTCCATGAATGTGTTCACGAACCCATGAGTCTTCCCAAGGTAGGTAGTAGAACTCGCCAATTCTGAAGCGCTGAAACTTCGGGCCGAAACGTTCACGCCAAACATGTCCTGGTGCTTTCTTTGTCCAAAGAATCTTGACCTCTTCTGGCGCCAAGCCTGCCGTAACCATGTCGACCATCTCTAAATTCTGGTCCCTGTCTGAAATGACGACTCTTCTCCAGCCGAGTCCCTTGATTGTTTCTGCAATTAGTTTGAGTCGTCTACGCAAGTCCTTGGTTCGCATCATCTCGGTGGAGCTTTTCATCAGAGCGGCCAATTTGGTAGAGCGTTTTTCAACCTCTCGAATCAGTTCCTCCAAGTTGTTGGCGTATCGGAGGTTGCTTATGGCCGTAGCGGCATGTGAAGCCAATATTTCTAGTAGCCTTTGATCCCTCTTGTTGAAGGCATCCAGTTTTTTTCTTTCCACGTTCAAAACCCCTAGAACCTTGCTGCCAATTTTCATGGGTACGGCCAGCTCGGATCGGATGCTGGGTAAAGCCTCCACGAAGGCTTCTTCCTTCCTCACGTCTGGAACATAGACAGGTTTGCCTTTGTTCGCCGCCTTGACGACCACGCCTCCTTTCGAGCCGTCTAGCGGCAACTCCACGGATAAGGATGCGGGGTATCCCCCTTGATCCATGATGCGAAGCACATTCCCATCGGCAATCAGGAAGGAGGCATATTCGAATCCCAGTGTTTTTTTCATGGCGCTTAACATCAATTCATAAATTTCTTCCATGTTCTCCGCCATGTTGAGCTCCCTACTGTAGGTGTTTAACGCTGAAAGTTTTTCCTCGAAACGTTTTCTGTCCTTTTCCATCCATTTCCGTTCGGTGACGTCGCGGTCGGCACCTCGGTATCCAAGAAGCTTTCCGCCGGGGCCGATTATCGGGACGCCACTTGTCTCCAGAACGACAATGTGGCCATCCTTGTGTATATTTCGGTTGACGAAGTTGACGAATGGCTCTTTTCTCTTGAAAACCTCGAACGCAGCAGATTTTAATTGTTCACGTTCGTCCGAATGGAAAAAGTCGTAGAAGAACTTTCCAAGTATTTCTCCATTAGTATAGCCTAATACCCGCTCGACTACTGGGCTGGAGTATGTGTAGCGCCCTTCAGCGTTCACTTCCCATATCCACTCGCCTGTGTTCCCAACCACATCGTGGAACCGCTTCTCTGACTGTCGTAGCTCTTCTTCCACCTTCTTGCGTTCGGTAATTTCCCGGACGATTCCGAGGGTGCCTATTATCTTGTTGTCTTTTTCTAGTGGAGCTAATGTTACTTCAACAGGAACAACGTTTCCACTAGCTTTCTTTATTTGCGTCTTAAGCATGGTTAATTTTCCTTGCAACACGTTTTTGTGCGCTTTTATTGCTTCAGGCAGATTTTTGGTAGGGATGAGTTTTCGGAAAGATTTTCCAATGTGATCTCCTCGTCTGAGTTCAGTGATTTCTTCGACTTTTTGGTTTACCATGACGAATTTTCCTTGATTGTCAAGAATGTAAATCGCGTCGCCTGCATTATCAAACAGCCACTGGAAGGCTTCGCCCTCCCTTATTTCTTTCATGATAGTTGGGGCAGTTAATTTACGAGAGCGTCTGTCAGTCTCGTTTTTTGAAAATGCCGGTTTATTCTTGTTCAAGTCCGACGTTCCCCCTTTTGTTTCTTGTTGCTTGCACTTTGTTCAGCTTGCCTAACATAATCGGCAAATTCAAAATTCATCTTCTCTTCAAAGTGAAATTTGAGTCCATGATAGAGTTCTTTGACAATAAACTTCTCAATGAGCCCTGCTCCAGAACCAAAAATGGCATTCAATGCTTGAGCGAATTCCTCAATTTCTTCAAGGATGTTTTCCCTTTCCAATTGAAATTTTTCGTTAAGATGATAGTATATAGCCTTTCTCGGAGTCTCCCCTAAGAGAAGCAATCCATCGTCAACCGCTCTAAGCAAAGTTTTCTCAAAATTCACTCCATTCACCTTAGGAAACCTTTAACCATTGACGGGAACGTCGATAAATCCAAGAGAGAACCCCTCGAGCATAGTATCTCTTAAATCTCGAGAACATTTAGGATAAGCCTTATGAACTCCGAGTGCAGATTTCAATTCCTATTTTCAAGTCAACAGACAATATCTCGTCTAAGTCAACGTTATATTATGCTCTGTGTATTCGCATGAATCCAAAGCGAGCTTCTTCTGAATATGCCTAGAAATATTGGTGGTCGGGCGGGCAGGACTTTCATGAAGTGAAACCTTCATTTTGAAATCGCCGAGCTGAGATTAGCCCCGCAGCTCTCCTGCGACAATCCGGTGTCTGCATGTATGCTTGGTAGGCTGGGTGACACCTACCGTGGGTGGATGTCTACAGCGTCTTCGTCAGCTGGTTTTGACCAAGCTGGCTCGGAAGCTCTACCAAGCTGAGCTACCGCCCGTTGCCGACCAAGAAAATAGGGGAGCCAAACAGATATATTAACTTTAATTATTGTGGGTTTTTTGGTGGACCGGGCGGGATTTGAACCCGCGGCTTCCGCCTTTTTCGGGTTGGCATGCGAAGGCGGCGTTCATACCAAACTGAACTACCGGCCCGTACTGGTTTTTGATTTGTTAGTTGATTTTGAATGTTTTTGTTTGCTACATTGTTTGTGTCTCTCTCTAGACCCCCCTATAATTTTTTGTGTGTATGCGCATTGGTGGGTAGCCCCCTATATTTGCAGTCAAATATCCTTGGTATGGTCTATTTTGAATGATGTTGAGTTATTTGCGTTATTCTCTCTCTTTAGACCCCCTATATGGGGGGAGGGTGGCTGTTTTCAGGGTTGTTTTGGGTTTTGTTTTTGTTTCTATGCGTTGTAGAGGCTTTGTTTATGCGGTGATTGCGTGAGTTTTCAATATGAATTACGTGAGATCTATGTGTGCATGTGGGGTTCTATTGGGGTCTTTGTCTTTGAGTCGGTGGAATTAGATGTTCTCGTATCTCGGTTTGTTCGTCTATGCCGCTGTACAGGATTTATGAGGCATCCACGCGTTTAAATCTTCAAGGTAAGAAGCTGGGATGATGTTTCCTATATTCAGAATGTGGTTGGGGTCAAACGCATGTTTTGTTCTGGCAACTGATTTCAGGCCTTCAACGCCGTACATAAGCTCTAAATAGGGTCTCCTTTCGCCGTTCTCCACGAAAGTTTTCTTGCCAACCCCATGTTCGGCAGTAATCGTGCCCCCTAGCTCAACCGCTTTCTTCAAAAGGAGTGCACATGCTCTTTCCGCGCGTGCCAAGGCCTCTTTAGATTCGGGTATGAAATTGAAGTGCAGATGATTGTCTCCAACGTGGCCGAAAATTGCGTATGAGATTCCTGAATTCTTTCCCACCTCGTGATAGTAACTCATCATTTTGTTGAATGCTCTTTCTGGGACTGCAATGTCTGTTGCCACTTTGTGAACTCCTTTTGAGCGTACAATGGTGTTGATCGATTCGGGTAATGCGTGTCTGATGTCTTTTATTTCCTTCAGCCAGTCTGTTCCGAGAGACGCCATTGTGTCGAGAACGTTACAGCTTTCGAGCAGGTTAACACAACTCTTGAGCAAATCATTGAAAACCTGTTCGTTCGGAATTTCTTGTTCGAAAAATATGGCGGATTTTGATTTCGCTGGGATTTTTGATGGTGGATATTTCTTTTTCAGCAGTTCTATAGACCTTTCGTCAAGGAATTCTATGGATAACGCGTCAATTCCTACTTCATCAGGTTTTTTGTTTCGAGACAAGGTTCTGAGGCTTTTCACGAATTTTATGGCGTCATTTTCGCTGGAGAAATGTGCAAAAACGGGGAGAACATTTTTCGGTTGATTTTCAAGTTTGATTTCCACTTCGCTGATAACACCTAGTGTTCCTTCTGATCCGATGAAAAGGTCTATGAGGTCCATGCCAGGTTTCGTGTAGTACCCCGCTGCGTTCTTTTTTATATCTGGCATTGTGTAGGAGGGTAACGCGACTGTTATGCGTTTTCCAGACGTCAGAATTATATCAAACTGGTTTTCTTCGCTGGCAAATACTTTTCCACGTTTAATGTCAAGAACATCGCCATTAGGTAGCACTACTCTTAAGCGTCTGACGTAGTCTCTTGTACATCCGTAATGGAATGTTCGTGCTCCCGATGCATTCGTTGCTACGGTTCCGCCTAGCAGTGCGGTCATTTCCGTTGTGTCGGGTGGATAGCAGAGGTTCTTGTCTTCGAAGATTTTTTTCAGAGTTTCTAAGGGGATGCTTGGAGGAGCTATTGCATAGTGTTCGTTTCTTTCTGCGTCTTTTTGAATGTAGAGGGTATATTTTACGCCCAAGTCCGAGTGCTCAGTTGGGTCTTCTTCTGAGCCTCGTTCAAAAACATTCGTCATTTTCTCAGTTGCGAGTACGATTCCGCCTTGAGGAACCCTTGATCCTGTAATGCCTGTTCCTGCGCCAGAAATTGTCACGCGAGTCTTCCTTTTGTTTGCGTCGCTAAGAATTTTGGCAACGTGTGCTTCGGTTCGAGGAAAAAATACTTTTTCGGCTTTTCCTGCGATTAGTCGTGATTCGTCTGTGAGATAATTTTCTATAGTAGCTGGCTCGGTTGAACTGGTAGGGTATGTTCCAGGGGCGTCTTTTCTCGGTTTCTCGGCGTAAATTTCATGTCTCTGCATATTAGTTCACAGTAGAAAAGAAATGAAGATTTAATTATATTGCTATTGTCTACGTGTTCTCGTCGAGGTTTATGAATAAATCTTATATTTTCGTTTTTAGTGAGATGCAGTGGTTAATTTATAATTGTCAGGGGAAGGTTGTTTATGGCTACGATTAGAGAGGTTCCGGGCAAAGTTCGTCATTTTGAGAGGATCGGGGCTCATACTCACATAAAAGGACTGGGTCTCGACGAGAATTCGAACGCGGCTAAGATTAAAGATGGGATGGTTGGGCAGGAAAAGGCTAGGGAAGCAGCTGGCTTAATTGTGAAGATGATTCAAGAGGGGAAATTAAGTGGCAAAAGCATTATCTTGGCGGGTCCACCTGGAACTGGCAAGACGGCTATCGCGGTTGCTGTTTCCAGAGAGTTGGGTGCAAATGTTCCCTTCATACAGATGAGTGGAAGCGAAATATACAGTAGTGAGCGTAAGAAGACGGAGATACTGATTGAGGCAATTCGGAAATGTATAGGTGTTGAGGTTCATGAGATACGCAAGGTATACGAGGGCGAGCTCACTCACTCTGATATTGTCACGGCGCCGCATCCGTACAATCCTTACCAAAAGGTGCCTGAAAGCATTCGTCTCACATTGAAAACAGAAAAAGAGCAAAAGACCATTGAGGCAGGGGCAACTATAGCTCAGCAGATAATACAACAGAACATTTCTGAAGGAAGCGTAGTGCAAATTGACGCTGAAACTGGGAGAGTGGTCAATCTCGGTCTCAGTCTGGAAAGTGCGAAAGGGAAAAAATATGATGTGGACACGCGTAGGAAGATACGGCGTCCTGCTGGAAAGGTTTTGAAGGAGAAAGAATTCGTTTATCCACTTACGTTGGCAGACATGGATGAACTCAATGTTAAGAGTCGGGCAGGAGGCGGGTTCTTTTCAATGTTCCTCGGAGGAGCTGGAACTAAGGAGATAGACACTGAGATTCGGACGATGGTGGATCAGCAGGTAAAGAAATTAGTCGACGAGAGCAAGGCGTTCATTCATCCAGGCGTACTGTTCATCGACGACTCACATCTCTTAGACCTTGAAGCTTTCAGCTTTTTGGGTCGAGCCATAGAAAGCGAGCTAGTGCCCATCATTATCCTCGCCACTAATCGGGGCATAGCACGAATCCGAGGAACCGACGTGAAGAGTCCCCTAGGCTTTCCTTTAGATCTAGTCGACCGCTCCGTGATCATTGCAACACATGAGTACGATCCAGACAGTATAAGAGAGATACTGCACATACGATCTGGTGAAGAGAAGGTGAAGCTGGAGAAGGATGCTCTCGAAAAACTCACCGAAATTGGATCAAAGAGTTCTCTCAGATACTCAGTTCAACTGCTCAGCCTAGCCTCACAAAACTCTAAGTCGATGAAACATAAAAAAGTAACCGTTGACGATGTGGAGAAAGTTGACAAGCTTTTCATGGACATTGGAGAAGCTGCGGAACACCTTAGAAGGTACGAAGAAAAAATGATGGTACACTAGGTCAAGCTGATTTACATGCATGCAA
>CAZKWF010000029.1:0-23059 GCA_964556565.1 uncultured Candidatus Bathyarchaeia archaeon | reverse complement strand
GTTCTAACGTTTTGAGCAAAAGAACAGAAGATAAAATGCCGTCTGGACAAAAATGGTGTTGAGGATGAATCCAAGCGCCACACGGTTCACCACCAAAAATCGCTCTATGCTGTTTTAGAGCAGCCGCAACACTCACGTCACCAACCTTTGTCCTCACAACTTTCCCACCATATGACTCTACCATCCTCTCAAAACACATGGAAGCTTCCACCGTAGTAACCACCGTTCCGCCCTTATACTTCTTTACCATGTGAGAACCATACGCCGCTAAAATTTGGTCAAGAGGAGCCAACGCTTCACTTTCATCAACAGCTACCATTCTGTCACCATCTCCATCATAAGCAACTCCAAGGTCAGCGTCCAATTGCTCCACTATCCGACACAGCGGTTGCAGAGACTCCGCTTCTAGCGCTGGGCTTCTAGCGGGAAAGAAACCATCAGACTGAGCGTTTAAAGTGGTCACTTTGCACCTCAGCATACGAAAGAGAGTTGGCGCAATTTGACAGGCAGCTCCGCAACCTAGATCAAGCACAATTCGCCACTTCTTTTCAAGCTTCACGGTTTTACGAACGACTTCTATGTAACGGTTAGATTCGTCTAGAAATGTTGGTGCTCCAATGTTTTGCCAAAGTGCTCTTTTGTAACGCTTGTTAGCTACAATGCTTTCAATCTGGTTTTGTTGTTTCTCGTCGTACGCCATGCTGTCCGCGTTAAAAAGCTTGATTCCGTTGTATTCGGGTGGGTTATGAGAGGCGATGATCATAACCCCTGCGTCTGCCTTGGTTTCCTTGGCGATGAAGGCTAGTACTGGAGTGGGGGTTAATCCTAACCTATGAATGGTTGACCCTCCTGCTAAGAGTCCTGAAATAAGAGAATGTTCCAAAAAGGGAGAGGAAACGCGCGTATCGTGGCCTACTATAATTCTTCCAGAGTTGGTGTATGTTGCTAACGCCAAGCCGACGTTCACAGCTAGCGTGGGGGTTATGTCTACGTTAACGATGCCGCGAATTCCTGAGGTGCCAAAGAGCTTCTGTTCCACCATTCTCGCCAGACTCTTAAAATCAAGTGTTGTTAACTTGTAACCCACCGCATTTATGTGAGATTGGCTTTAATTATTTACTATACAGGGGTTGAAAAAGCGTAATTTCCAACACCCTTGCAAGCATGCAATTTGAAGTAATGCAAATAAATATGAAACTGAGATGTGACAAGTTAGTTCAATGAGGCTCTTTTATGGTCAGAATCAGACCTTTTATGAAAGGTGATGAAGAAGCTTATGTGAGGGTTCACAATAAGGATATTCTACAGAAGCATGGTATGGTTCTCTGGAAAAGGTCCTAAAGTTTGAAGATTTTTTCGAATTGAGTTATGGTTCAACTTTCCTTGCTGAAGTTAATGGCATAATTGTTGGTTTAATTGATATTAAAGTTAGGGATAAAATTGGTGATATTGAGAATCTTGTAGTTTTGCCTGAATTTCGTGGAAAAGGAACTGGCAAAGCTCTGTTAGAAAAAGCAATCGAGTTTCTAGAAGATAAAGTGGAAAAAATCAGAGTTGAAACTCCTATTCAAAGCAAAAATGCAATCAAGTTTTATTTCAAAAACGGCTTTGAGCATATTACAAATGCATACCTTGTTGAAAGCCAGAATGAATCAAAGCTTCAGGCATATCTGGGTCACAACTTCTATTTCGTTGGAGATAGTAAATACGGGGTGCCAGATAATAAACAAATGGAACTATTGAAGAAACTGGAAGCAGATTTCTCTATAATTGGCGAATTTAAGGTTATGATCAAAACTATTTAGACTGTACACGCCATGGTTCTACGAAAGTCGCATTAATAACGATGAGTAGTAAGATATCCAAGGGTGGTAGCCATGGGAGTAAATCTGCAGATCTTGGGGATGCAATCAATCCCCCGACTTGCAGAGAAACTAGAAGTTGAGGTCAAGTTTCCAACTCAAGCGTTTACCATGTCTTTAAACGTGGGTTTTAAGAAACTCTTTGAAGACTGTGGAAGAATTCTAAATTTTCTCATTGAAGAGTACAAGATGTCATGGTGGGACGTGTACAGAAATTCGGATATTGGTTTAGAACGAATAGCATTGGCCAAAGAGATGCAGTTAGACAAGGGTGATACAGTACTTGATGTCGGTTGTGGTAGAGGATATTTTTCAATTGCAGCTGCCAGACTGTCCAAGCTCGTGGTAGGTGTGGACTTGATGAACGGACACGGTCGTCGCGGTTGGTGGAGTAACTTCACGGAATGCATGCGCGAACTGAATCTGGCTAATAGGGTAATGGGTGTCAAATCCGATGCCAAAAATTTACCCTTCAAGTCTGGTTCTTTCACTCTGACCGCTTCAGTTCATGCAATTCGTAACTTCGCGGACTATCAGTCAATCGAGGCCTCAATTGAAGAGATGAAACGCATTGTCGCCAAGGGTGGAAACGTGATAGTCGTGGAGAGTCTTCCCGTTGCCAGGAATAAAGCTCAAGAAGCCCACTTAGAGATGTTCAAGTGCAAAGTAAGATACGCATGGGAGAACTAGACTTTCCAACAAAAGAAAACATCGTGCGAATGTTTCAAAAAGTGGGGTTCAAGGATGTTGAAGTCAAAGAGCTTGACTACAATTGGAGTGTAGCCCCACCAGTTTTCTGTATAAATCATTATCTCCCATCATTGCCAAACAGCGAAAGGAAAAAGGCAAAGAAGGCGTATGATAAAGCTGTAAATATGATTAGCAAATGGGGTGAAGTCTCCCCTCCAGCTCTGCTTGTCAGAGCAAGAAAGTAGAAACTAAAGTTGCATGCATGCATGGCAACGCTTGTGTGGCCTGAATGAGGCTCAAACTACCTCCCTAGCGCTGAGCACTCTACCAAAATGATTCCAACGGATTATGATGAGCTCATGACAAGAGGAAATCACTTCCTGAAGGCGAATTTACTAAAACAGGCTCCAGGTTGCTTTGAACAAGCTTTGAGACTTGCCGAATCAAATTTTCAGCTGGTAGAGTCTTCCCATGCCGCAGCGACTGTGAGCCTCAAACTTGAAGACTTGTGTATGCTTTTCGAATATGAAAGTTACGCTTCATTTTGGGGCTTTCAACCATATCTCACCTTAGCACATGCTTTTTTCAACATTGCCTTTTTAACATGGTTATAGTCTAAACTTCTATTTGGGCTTTCTTACGCTTTAAAAGTTAAGCGATAACATCGCCTAGGCACACACCAAAACTAAACCTATAAAAGGAAAAGGTACTTGAAAGATTGAAGGATGAGGTAATCCTCATGAAGGATAGGAGACTGAAAAGGCTGCAGGAAGGCTTGGATGGCTATTTTGAGGAAAAAGTGAAGTTGGATGTTCTGAAAAAAGAAGAAGCGACTGAAGTAAAAAAGAGGACTCTCCAAGTCATAATTGAGTGGTTGGAGAACGAATATGTTTCGAACACCACTAAAGCTGGGATAAAAGAGTCAATTGAAATGCAGAGATGGGATGATTTAGTTTATGCATTTTGGCAAGAGATAACATTTGGCACTGGAGGAATAAGAGGAAAGGCTGCCCTTCTGGAGAACGAACTTATTGAACTAGCCTCAAAGGGTTTACAGGTGACAATATTGAAAGGCCCCAACACTATAAGTGACGAAGTCTTTAAGAAGTTCACAGCTGGCGTTGCTAATTACATGAAAAAAAGAGACTTGAAGAGTGTGGTCTTAGGTTATGATAGCAGAATCCGAGGAAGAGACTTTGTTGAGTTAATAGCAGAGATTTTCTTGGGAGAAGGTTTTAGAGTTCACCTTTTTGATGAAGCAACTCCTTATCCCGAGTTATCTTATGCAGTTACTTATTTGAGAGCTGATATTGGAATTGAAATATCTGCTAGCCATAATGACAAAAGATTCAATGGTTACAAAATCGCGACAAAAACAGGTGCATCATTAAATCTTAAGCAAAGGCAGGAAATAATCGAAGAGATTTATGGGAATGAAGATTTGGGAATTGAAGGTGTGTGTCTGGAAAACATCAAAATGATTGATTTAAGAAAGGCCCTACAGGGTAAACTAGTTTATCTTGGGGGTGACTCCCCACTACTTAACGTTGGACATTATTCGTTCGTTAACATACATAAAGAATATCTGAATCACATCAAAACTTTCATTCTGAGGCATGATATTATCGAAGAGTTCGCACCGAAAATTAAGATAGGATATTCTGCATTCTACGGTAGTGGTTACAAACTAGTTCCATGGTTGCTTGAGGAGCTAGGGTTTACTAACCTAAAAATCCTTTCTGAAATGAATAAGCTAGATGGCCTTTTTCCGGCGTTTGGATTGACACAGCTTCCAGACCCTGGCTATATTGGCTCTGCTAAAATTGCAGTGAAAAAGTTCAAAGAAGAATATGGAGAAGAGACATTCAAGCAATTAGACATGTTTATTGGCACGGACCCAGATGCCGACAGAATGGGACTCATAGTCAATGTTCCAGAAGAACATCAAGAAGTCTGTGGCGAATGGAAACTTTTAACAGCCAACGATGTCTGGACATTAGTTTTGTGGTATCGACTCAAGACGATTGCAGAAAGACATGATGGGCTTGTCCCAGATGTGCACAAGAAATTCGTTGTCAAAAGCCACGTGACTACCGAGGGGTTACGACGGGCAGCCCACAAGTTTGGAGTTGATTGTATCGACACATGGGTCGGTTTCGGTTTCTTGGCAGAGAGAATTATCGAAGAGTGGAAGAGGGGAAAAATCAACGTTGGTGCGTTTGAAGAAAGTAATGGTTTTACAATAGGGGGCGCAAAACCGGAATTGGGAGAATTTTTGGGAAGAGGAGGTCACACTCTAGAGAAAGATGGTACCCTTGCGGCTGTTTTGGTGTCTGAAATATGTGCCTTTGCAAAGTCCCGTAATCTATCACTGCTAGACTTGTTGAACCGCCTATACTTGGACCCTCAAATAGGTTGCTTTGTCACAATTGAAGTTACTTTGCCAGAAGAAGGAGTGTTCGAGGGTATGGAGGGTGAATTGTTGAAAAGACGGATCATAAAAAACATAGAGAATATGGCACATGTCGTGAATAAGGATGAAGCAAGGAATCCACTACATTTAGCCGATCTTTCAATCGTGCAGGCAGAAAAATTCGCTACTGGCAAATATGATAATATCTATTGGCCTGGTTTTCCCGATGAAGGAATACGATTTCATTTTGATCGGAGTGGCCACAACCACGTTACGATAAGACCTTCCGGAACAGAAGCAAAATTAAGATTCTATGTGCAACTCAAAATGGAAGGATTAACTGATAAGAATATCTGGGAGAAGGAAGCGATTGGTGAAAAATTGGTCGACAAGATCGCTCGTGAAGCTATATTTCTTGTACAATCAAGACAGTTTTAATCCTTAGGCTTTCAACAAGATTTACGTTACAGCATTGACGGGTGCTTAATGACATTCGCTGTGGGTGAGTAGAAAACAATGAGGAGATTGAGTGTTGAAATTCTGTTCCATCAAAATCTAAAACTTTACGACAAAGATTGTGTTTGCGAAGCATCCAAAAAATTCGAAGAGAAATACGGTGATCTATTTGATGTTACAATTGCGTGTGCCAATATTGATCTGAGTAAGTACTACGTGTTTGAAAAGGGGAAAATACATGACAAGTATGTTCTTGGGGAATCACTAACAGAAGACATTGTTGGAAGAAGTCGTACAGATATAACATTGCTTCTAATTGATTTGCCGATAATCTTCGCTGGCAGGGGAATCTTGCCTATAGCCATGTTTTGTTACGATCCAGACATTAAGAGAGCTTCAGCCATCATATCAGCTGATATTCTGCACTCTGCCGATGAAGAAAGCTGTACCAAAAATATACTGGTGTACATTGAGCATGAAATAGGAGAAATTGTTGTGGGGGGGCATTGTGAAAACGAAGAATGTCCACTACATTTTCATCCCTCTGTTTCGGACATAAGACTCTCCAAAGAAGAATATTGTGAAAAATGCTATAGGAAGATACTCAAGAATTTAAATGAAAAGTTCAGCCGTAAGTAAGGATGCTTGGTATCTTATGAATATCCGAAAGGCCTTGTCCGATTCTCACCATAAACTGAAAAAAGATGTGTATATCAAAACACAGTCCAGAAGAGTCGTTTTATTGGATTTGGACTTAACTTTATTCGACTATTCATCCATTAGGAATGAGACTGCTAAGAAAGTCATTTCTTCATTGAATTTGAGTATGACCGATAGTAATGCTCTGAATCTATATGAGTGGATTGTCAATCACGCAAAGGCCTTTCGAGCTATTGGCTTTCCAGATTTCAGACGTTTCTGGAACTCACCCCAACTCTATCGTGCCTTGATGGCATTGTCTGAGATGGACAAGAGTTCGCTGTTAAGGTTTTATGCGGAAATTGAGGAATTGGAAGATGCAACCGTGCATGTACAAGGTGGGAATGAAAATGAAGGACTTGAGATATCGCAGTTCAAATATGAAACGAAAGAATTTCTTGAAATAAATGAAAGGATTAGAAAGGAGAAATCCCAAACAAAAATCATTAGAAGAGCAGTAAGAGAATTTGATGCTTTGACAGTGAAAATTCCGCTATATAGTGACGCTGAAGATTTTATCAAATCTTTGCATTATGCTGGAATTGAACAATACGTAGTAACGGAAGGGGCCCAAGAAGTTCAAATGGAGAAATTTGGGAAACTTAACTTACAAAGATTGATTGGCGTCGACAAAGCTTTGGTAGTTGGCCAAAAGAATAGTAATACTATTCTTCGAGTGTTGAAGACTATTCAAGATCATCCTGATAATCCTAGAATCCATTTTGAAGAGTATTCTAATCATAAGAAAAGTGTAAGTATACAAACAGAAACAATTAAACTAGGTGTTGTTGGTGATAGATATGAAAAGGATATAGCTCCCTTTATTGAACTTTTTGGAAAAGATGTAATAACAGTTAGATTGCTCTGTGGCAAGTATGCTCATGAGTATACTACTGAATACTTAAGAAGAAAAAAGTTGCCCTTACCCTCTTTAGTAACAAGCAATTTGCTGGATGTGAACCACTTCTTGTTAAACGAAGAAACTTGGAATAAGATAGACCCGATAGATCTTACTAAGGGGGAGATGAAAAAATGAGGTCGCAACAGAAGATTGCCGCGCACTTTACCCGAGTATCTGCAGCTTTCTTTGGCATTGGTACAATACTGTTTTTAGTTTCTGTTATTTTACAGTATCAAGGAAACGCTTTGTTTTCGTCTTTTTTTCTAAATTTAGGCATTTCGGTGTTCTCTGTAACAATAATAGAGATGATTTGGAGAGCTCTAGGAGGAGGACCCTTGGACAAAATGCTAAAACGACTTTCTAATGTTGTTCCTTTGCTACAAACTTTTAAGGAAATAGGAATAAATGAATTTTATGCGGACAGAGACCAGGTAGATTTTGATGAATATATGAATCAAATCGAGTCAGCAAAAGAAATTGACATGATGGCGATCGCTCTCAGGGCGAATTGGACAAAGAATGAGGAGTTCATGAAAATTGTTTCTACGCAATGCAAACGTAAGAAGTGTCACTACAGGGTCTTAGTCCTTGATCCTGAATCTTCTGTTGTTGCCAGACGATCTTTGGAGGAAGGCGACGAGGTTGGTAGAATTGCGAGCACAATAAAAGATTCGCTGAAAAAGCTAGCTGATGTCTGCGAAGAGTTAAACAATTCCGAAAAAAAACTCCTTGAAATCAAAACAGTGCCTGAACTCACCATGTACTGTTCGATAATAAGAATCGATGATACAATGTTCGTAACGTTCTATATGAGTAGCCATAGAGGCAGTAGTTGCCCCACTATAGTCATTCGAGGGAAGACTTCTACTTTGTTCAAGAAGTTTATGGAAGAGTTCGAAAAACTTTGGGAATTAGGAGTTCCTTACCCTGCCAAGTGAATTGTGCTTTAATCGGAATGTTTGAAAGAGCTTTAAATAAGTATATCTAATCCACTCTTGGAGAATAATATGGAAACCAAGTGGCAAGCAAATATGCTGAAAGGAAACAAAGCTCTCAATCTGGAAAAGCTCACAGAAGCCTTGGAATATTTCGACACCGCTGTTAATGTAGCTGAGTCCGAGTTGCAGATGGCTGAAGCATTCCATGCTCTTGCACTTACGAACTTGAAAATGGACAATACTTCCAAATTTTTTGAATCTGAACGGCTTGCAGCTAGATATTATGCTCATTTTGACGTAGGGCAAGCAGCAGACTTCATGAAATATGCAGGTGATGTGCTGATGCGCCTAAAAGAGCATAATATGGCAGCTCGTGCATATTGTGAGGCTTCTAAGTATTTTGGAGAACAATCGTTAGTAGAGAAAGATGAAGATTTGCGACTGGCGTGGATTGGTTGGAGTCATTTTTGTAATGGTAAGAGTGGGGAAGGTAACTTTCGTGACTTTGGAAGGGCTGCTGACGCTTTTTTGGAAGCTGCATCCGTTTCTGAGAGCGGTGCCCTCCAAAAAAATAGAAAAGCAAAAGCTCATTTGGCTACCGCTCTGTCAATTTTGTTTGATTCTAGTATTGCCCCTTTTGATGAGAGGCTTCTGAAATCGAAGCAACATTTGAGAGAGGCATTAAATCTTGAGCCGACTAATCCATCATTCACAGCTTGTTACCTTGCTATTGTTTCACTGACAAACTTGACAAAACTCCAGAAAAGTACTCGCACGTATCGTGCAGAATTTTCGCGTAGTATTACAGAAAACGTAGACAAACTAAGACAAGTTTTGGGCTCGATAGATTACACTTGCTTGTTGGTTGAAGAACTGGACAGAGTAGCAAAAAACATCAATTTTGATTTGCTTAGTATCAACGAATTGCAAGTGCTGAATGACTGCCTTCTTGAAACAATTAGGGCCGTTTCTTAGATTCTTGCAAGTTGTCAAATTGATTACTCCAGATTTCGAAGTTGAGCTAGGTAAGGCAAACCTTCTCTGGATCCAAACCTTGATATGCACTTTGAGGCAACATAATTTCCAATTTTTCCGCATTCAAGAAGCCCTTCACGCATGACTAAACCATAAAGAAAACCAGTGTTAAATGCTTCTCCCGCTCCAGTTGTGTCCACAACTTTCGCACCAAAAGGTTTGATGCAATGGCCTTCATCTCCGTTTGTAACATAGCATCCTTTAGGCCCAAGTTTGACAGCAACTATTTCAGCACCAATATTCAATAACATTTCTGTGCCTTTTTTATATGTTTCACTGGTAAGCATTCTCAACTCTCTCTCGGTCAAAGAGATCAAAAAACACTTTTCTAGTATAGGCTTCAGTGAGTTCAATCCCTTTCTGGCGTACAGGTCACCAGGATCAAAGGTTATCTTACATTTGGAAGAGAGTGTGTTTACGAGTTTTTGTTGCGCAATGTAAGGCGAATCACCGACAAAGGCAGTTAAATGTAAAAATGAGCAATTACTGGCATATTTAAGGTTGATCTCATCAAAGTCCAACATATTGTTTGCTCCTGGAATTGCATATAAAGCTCTCTTTCCATTGCTATCTACAAATCCAATGACAATTCCAGTTTCACCTACGTCTGAAATCATCACCCCATCTACATTGACTCGTTCTTTCTTGAACTCTTCCAAAAGTCTTCTGCCCCCGCGATCTTCGGCGAGCTTGCCTATGTAGCCTGCCTTTAGCCCAAGCCTAGAAAGGCCAACAGCAGTATTTGCAGCAGCCCCGCCAGGGGTTTCTATAAAACCAAAGATAGAACTTTCTTCCCCAGGTCCAGCGATCTTGTTGACCCGATAAAGCTTATCAATATTGAGTGCCCCAAAACAGATCACGTCATACCTCAATTATGTCCCACGTTCAGGACATTTCCTTCACTTCCTTTTAATGATTTACCCCAAAAAATAGCGTGCTCAGAGGATAGCATCTTCAGCCACGCGGAAATGAGGAATATCCACGCAAGAAATAGTATGCCACCAGATACCACTAGGATAGGACCATTGCGCCATCTTAAAGGTGATGGTAGTGGGAGAGGATGAAACTTCAGAAAGACTGAAAGAATATCTTGAAACTGTGAAACTAGAAGAGAAAATGCTCGAACTAGAAAAGTATGCAGAATAACTTAAGCATGCTGCAATCATGCACCCCATATTTATATTTTTAGTGGTTATGGAAAAATACTGTTCATTGAAGCAATGGTAAAACCACTAAAACTAATCCATGCATGCGAATTGAATTTGTTTGTTTGCAGCCTACACTACCACATATGACAAAAAATTGATAGAGCTAATTTCGTTACAGTTCTCTTATACCAAAATCAACATCAAAACAAAGTTACAACCTAACCATAGTCAAGTTTATTCATTTATAGTTTTTCGATGAACTATTTTTCCTCTGACAATAGTTGAACAAACGTTGAGGTCTCTATCTAGTATGACAAAATCAGCGTTCTTACCTTGTTCCAAGCTTCCTTTCCTATTGTCCACACCTACAACTTTCGCGGGATTTATTGTTGCCATCATCACTGCTTCTTGCAGCGACGCGCCGACAAGATTTACCATGTTTCTCACAGCCTTATCCATCGTCAGAGTGCTCCCAGCAAGCCCACCTGACTCCAATCTGGAGACACCATTTTTCACGATGACATTCCGTTTGCCAAGCTTATATTTTCCGTCAGGCATGCCCGCGGCTCGTATAGCGTCTGTTACCAAAACAACCCCACTCGAACCCTTCACTTTTGTCAACAATTTCATTGCAGCCCGATGCACATGTACACAGTCGCAAATCAGCTCCGCCGTCAATTCGTCGTGAATGAGAACAGCACCCACCACTCCGGGCTTTCTATGGTCAAAGCCTCGCATTCTGTTAAAAGTATGAGCTGCATGGCTGATGCCATGTTCAATTGCGTCTACAACTTCGCTGTACGTCGCGTTAGAATGCCCAATCGAAGCTGTTATCCCCGAATTTCGAAGTTCAGCTATCAACTTTTCGGCTCCCTCAACTTCAGGAGCCAATGTCACAAGCCTTACAGCGTAATTTGATGCCTTCAATATTTCCCTAAATTCATCTACAGATGGGGGACGAATATACTTCGAGTCTTGCCCACCACATTTTTCAGGATTGATATACGGGCCTTCCAAGTGCACTCCAAGAACCTCCGCGCCATCCGTTCCCTTTTCCATTGACACATTCACCGTCTTAGCTGCGTTTAATAGATCATTATGTGCCGCGGAGATGGTGGTCGCAAGAAAGGCAGTGGTTCCATGACTTGCCTCAAACTTCGCTAGTTTGTCGATTGCCTCGTAGGAGGCATCCATAACGTCGCTTCCCTTACCGCCATGAATGTGAATGTCGATAAAACCTGGTGCCACTATTCCGCCAGAGGCGTCTACTACTTTTGCCTCTTTCGGGGGTTCTACGTCTTTTTCCTGACCAACCGTTATGATTTTTCCATCCTTAAAAACGACCACTCCATTCTTTATCATTTTAAAAGGCGTTATCACGGTACCATTCTTAGTTACGCTGATTTCTTCCATTCAAGTTTCCTCGCCGATGACTGTAGAGCAAAACTCCAATAGGTTGGGCAACGTGGGGTGCTCCGCCGTAGGACTTGAAATGTAGTACGCGGCAACGGCGTTTGCCAGAGTTAGCCTTCGAGAGTCTGGGAGTCCAAGAGCATCACCGAAAATGTTTCCCGCATTCCAAGCGTCCCCCGCCCCTGTAGTCCTTAAAACTGGAACCTTGAAGGCGGGCACGATTACCTCGGTTTTGCTGGTGAATGATCCGGCGAAGCTGGTGGTGTGAAGATCAATCCGAGCTGTGAGTTTTCTCGCTAAGATTCTTGCGCTCTCCTTTGCTAATTCGTCAGGTTTTAAAGCTTTTCGAAGACTTTTTACTTCCTTGCTCAATTGTGACGCGTAGCAAAAAGCCTCGTTCTCATTGACACTGAATATGTCGACAAGATTACCCGAAAGAATTCTTTTCACAAGCTTTGGAATATCCTCTTTCTTTGGACTTGGATCGGAAGTGTCGTAGTACGTTTTTCCCTTTCCTTCCTTTTTGACGAGGTCAAAAACTCTTTCAGCCATTTCTGTTCCCCAATGTCTGGTTGCCGCCCAATGAAATATGCAAACGTAGTCAGCTTCATGCAACAGTTGGAAATCCTCGGAGGTGAAATCGTCTAGGCCGAATTCTGTTAGAGATCCAGGATCGCTCATCATCACGTTGACTCTTTCGCCGCGATGAATGAGCTCTATGGCGGTCGTAAGTGCTATCGTGCCACATGTCTTCGCGTGGGAGAGGTCTACTCCAAGAGGCCCCAGATAATATTTCAGTAGCTGAAGTCCGAGTGGACTCGTGTTGATGATTGGATGAACCTTTACACCCAAAGCGGCTAGGGCAGCGGCTGTGTTCGCTGCATTTCCACCCCTCAACTCCGTTTGCTTGATTCCGTGAAGGCTTCCCCCCTTATGTCCTGCAATCTCAGTGATGGCTTCAGAAAGACGTTTAACATCTCCTTCGTAGCTTACTAAGCGGTCTAAGAAAAAGTCAGGCATCACCACTACGTTGAATTCTCTCAGTGACTTTAGCTGTTCCAAGAAATGGAGCAAATCCTCTATGCATTGCAAAGGCGAAGTCTTCTTCCTCAAGATTAGACCACCTAACAATAATAGAGGGCTCACTGAATAAAAGATAACTCAAAAATGTTTGATCGCAGTATGCGTGCATTCTATTGAACGCTTCTGGTGTGGCTGATTTAACGTCGTTGAGGTTTATTATGGCTCATAATGCACTAGATAATCATTTGTTCATGCTTCTCTTGACTCTAACAAACAAGCAGAAGCTGAAAATCCCCATCCATAACCAAGCATCAAGATGATGTCCCCCTTGGAAAACTTGTTTTCTGAAACTATCTTTTCAAGGATGAAGGGCAAACTTGCTCCAGATAAATTACCACATTCCCTAAGTACTTCACGTGACTCCTCAAGTTTTTCAGGTTGAATTCGGTAGTGCTCAGCTATACGGTTAAGTATTTTTCTGCTACCAGTGTGGACTGCCCACTTCTTAACGGCCTTCACTACAGTTTCAGCGTTTTTCCCAAGCAGTTTATCTATGGCTAGAGCGGTGTATTCAACTCCGAGTTTTGGCAGCCTTTTGTCTAAATGTGAGTAGAAGCCTAACTTGAAAGGTTCGTTCAGGGCTGCAATTCTTGCGCAACCAGCCAAATAATCTTTCTCTCTCAAGTTTGCAACGTCTATAACTCTGCCAACGGATAGTCCGTTTCCTTCCTTTGCTACAACGCAACTAGCCACTCCGTCTCCGAAGAGGAAGAATTCCATGATGGCAATCCATTTCCTCAGCTCCATCTGTCGCTTGTTCTTGTTCTTTATCAATCTGATTTGGCGGATTCCCGTGACATCTCTCAAGCCCCGCAGCTGGTTGATGAACCAATAGGAGTTCACGCCTGAATTGCAGAGCAGAACATTATCATGGGGATGCGTGGCTAGGTGATCATCAGCAAGTTCAAGTGCTTTCGTGAAGGATGCACAAGCCATTCCTTGAACATTTACGTGTTTAATGTAGGAGTTGAACCCGAGTTTGCGGATTAGAAGGTGGCTTAAGCCTGGGCATACAAATGGATTTGCATCGTAGGCTGCAATAAAGTAGCCTACGTCTTTGACGGATAGGTCAGTTTTTTCTAACGTGTCTTGGCTTGCTTTTAGACAAAGGTCGACGAGTGCTTTTTCACTTATGAGTGTCTCTTGTTTTTTGGTGGAAGCGATAGGACTGATGAGGCATCTTTTTGAGACCCCCAAATTGAGTACGTTCTGCTTGACGCTGTCGGGAAGCTCACACGGAAAGGCTTCTATTAATTCTTCTGTTGAATACTCGTTTTTGGGCACGGCTGTTGATAACTGTAATATATGCATGCCATTATGAGTGGCGAAATAGATTAATAAAAAGATTCTTCAGCCTTGTCCGAGCTAAGAACATTTGACTAGTGTTATGCATGCATGAAAAGAGGGAAGTGGATGGGTATCGCTAAGCAGTTTCAGAGTTGCTTGGAGAGTTCCCTGCGAACGAACACGTATATTATAGCTGTATAAATCGCCATAATCGGAGTCACAATGATTCCTAGTACCATCAGCACTCTGGCGATGTCGTTGGAAATCCACTGCAACAGAAATCTGAGGAAACTCGGCAACACGTCCGCAAAATAAGCAAAGTCAAACGGAAAGATCATAAAGAGCCAAGCAATGGCGACAGCGCCAAGGATAGCCCCAAATACGTCAAAGAGACGAGCAAAGTTCTTGCGACCAAATAACCCTTTCAAGGCAGTTGAAACAATCCCGTACATCAGACACCCATAAAACAAGAGCATCTCCAACGTGCCGAATGTTGCAGTGAAAAAACCTGTTGACCCCGTCTGATGAGCAACGAAATACCAAACAATCAAGAGGCTGCACACAACTCCAACGATGTTTCCGACACGCTCGGAATATGAAAGAGTGTCCTTCTTCGCCTCTGCCTCTGCGTGCCTAGCAAACCAGTTCTCAGTCGCTTTTGTCTCGCTCAAAACGATTTCATCCTTGGCGAATGCTTGTTCTTAACGAGTAGCATTTTTCAAGATTTAAGCCTTACTGCATCTTTGCATGCATGCCGAAGCCTTTAGGTTGACTGTTGCCTTGATAATTCTTTTATGTTTCTCAAGTAGTCTAGTTGTTAGGTGCTATTGACGTGTCCAAGAAGAAGCTGGAAGAAGTTCGGCAACAGAAAGAAAAATGGGAAAGAAATACTGTGCCAAAAAGCCTTGAAAAGCTTCCGGAGAGGGGCAAATTCTTCACAAGCTCTAATATTCCAGTAAGCCGAGTCTACACCCCTCTTAATATTGCAGGTTTTGACTATTTGCGAAACTTGGGTTTCCCAGGTGAATATCCGCTAACCCGCGGCGTTTTTCCAACCATGTACAGGGCGAGATTTTGGACCATGAGGCAGTACGCGGGCTTCGCCACAGCCGAACAAACCAACCAACGCTTCAAATATCTGCTAGAACAAGGCCAAAAAGGCCTAAGCGTAGCCTTTGACTTGCCCACCCAACTCGGTTATGACTGCGACCATCCGATGGCACATGGCGAAGTTGGCAGAGCTGGAGTGAGCGTAAGCACTTTCCAAGATATGGAAATCATTTTTGACAAAATTCCCCTAGACAAGATCACAACTTCCATGACTATTAACGCCCCCGCAAGCGTTTTGCTTGCCATGTATATTGCAGTTGGGCAAAAACAGGGTCTTGAACAATCTCAGCTTGGCGGGACAGTCCAGAATGACGTTTTGAAGGAGTATGTTGCGAGGAACCTGTATATTTTTCCACCAAAACCCTCGATAAGAATGGTAACCGACATATTTGAGTATTGTTCTCAGCACATGCCCAGATGGAACACCATCAGCATAAGCGGATACCACATCCGTGAGGCTGGTGCAGACGCCGTCGAAGAAATCGCCTTCACATTTGCAAACGCAATTGCCTACGTGCAAGCAGCCATCGACCGAGGCTTAGACTTGAACAAGTTCGCAAGCAGATTATCCTTCTTCTTTGCAGCTCACAACAACTTCTTCGAGGAGATTGCTAAGTTCAGGGCTGCAAGGAGATTGTGGGCTAAAATCATGCGCGAACGCTTTGGAGCCAAGAACTCTGCCTCATGGAGGCTCCGCTTCCACACCCAAACCTCAGGTGTTTCGCTAACCGCTCAACAACCTTACAACAACATTACTAGGGTAACCCTTCAGGCATTGGCAGCCGTTTTGGGAGGAACCCAATCGTTACATACGAACTCCTTTGATGAAGCTCATGCCTTACCGAGCGAGCGGGCAGTAATGTTTGCTCTTAGAACTCAGCAGATAATTGCACATGAAAGCGGAGTAGCTGATACTATCGACCCCATTGCAGGCTCATATTACGTGGAGTACTTAACAAACCAGATTGAAGAGAGGGCAACAAAATACATCGAACAAATCGACACCATGGGAGGAGCTGTCGTGGCCATCGAAAAAGGTTTTATGCAACGCGAGATTGCGGAGAATGCCTACCGCTTCCAAAAAGAGGTTGAAGCTAAAAAACGGGTTATTGTAGGCGTGAACGAATTCCTAACCGAAGAAAAGGTTCCGATAAAAATTCTGCGAATAGACCCGGAAATCGAGAAAAAGCTTGTCAAACGCCTAAAACAAATAAAACGACAAAGAAGCCAGGTCAAAGTGGATGAAATCCTAAGCAAGTTGTGTAAAGCCGCTGAACATGAAGACGTAAATCTTATGCCTTTAATACTTCAAGCCGTAAAAAGGTACGCAACCCTCGGTGAGATATGCAACACTTTACGTGAGGTTTTTGGTGAGTATAGGCCGCCTTCCTTCTTCTAATTCACCACGAAGAGGGTTTCGCCCTCGCTCACTGAAGAGCCCTCAAAGACACACACTTGTTGAACAATTCCAGCCTTAGGCGTCGTGATTTCATTCTCCATTTTCATAGCCTCAAGGATGCATACAATCTGACCTGCTTTCACATGGTCTCCCTTCTTGATCATTACTGAGACAATTTTTCCCATCATGGGTGCGGCCACGGCCCCTTCCACATCCCGCTTGGGCGCCATAGTTCTCCTCATGGGCGTTACACGGGTTGGTTCAAAAACCGCCAGTGCTGGTCTTTTCCTGGGGGTTTTAACTTCAGCCTTGAATGTTGCCTCTTCAACCTTAACGAGGACGAACTTCTCCCGGTTGATCTTGGGCAATTCTATCTTGTACACTCTACCATCTATTCTTATGGAAACTTCCTTCTCCAAGTCGAGCTTGTCAGCGGGCAACTCTATACTGAAGGATTTATCATCTATTTTGGCAGTAAAGCAACTTTCCCCAGTTCTTATAACTTCGATTTTCAGGGGTTTGCCGTCGATGAAGACTTCATAGATGGGCAATCTTATCCACCACGTTCAGCTAGGCTTTGTCGGCCAGCTAAAACCCAAGGTGAGGGTGTTCCCTTCGCTCTAATTGGGATTAGGGCCCTCACTCCATGCAAACTCCTCAAGTAGGTGGCAACCGCAACCGATACAGCGGCAACCTCTTCGAGTTCCCTAATCCTCTCGGGGGGAATTCCGGTTTTCGCGCCTTCCCATTTGGTTTTCCTCTTCTTGAAGAATTCTAGGGCTGCTTTGGGAAACAGCGCGTAGGTTATCTCATCCTCCTCGCTCTCAATGTACGGTTTTACTTCATCGGGTATCTTGTCAAGGATAGGCTCCAAAAGGTCGGCTGGCCGACATGTTATAGGTTTTTCGTCGCCAATAATCTTTTTTTTCACTTCCTCGTTGATGGGGGCTGATGGCTTTCCATATAGGCCTTTCACGTAATCCTTTACCTCCTTTGGGACAACGCTGTAACGCTTGCCAGAAAGAACATTAAATACGGCTTGTATGCCGACAAGTTGGCTTGTAGGTGTCACTAAGGGAGGAAATCCCAGCTCTTTTCTAACTCTTGGAACTTCTTCTTGAACTTCTTTCAATCTGTCAAGCGCGTTCTGTTCTCTTAACTGTTCGAGAAGATTGGAGAACATTCCGCCGGGAATTTGGTGAACTATGATGGATGGGTCAACCCGTTCAGACTTTGGGTTAATCAGCTTCAATGGGTCGTAATACTTCTCTCTCAGCTCACGGAAGTACTCTGCAATCTCGTTGAGAAGATCCTTGTCAAACCCTGGGTCGTAGGGTGTTCCCTCCAAAGCAGCCACAATAGGCTCAACTGGCGGCTGAGATGTTCCCCAAGCTAATGGTGAGAACGCCGTATCGATCATATCGACTCCAGCGTGGCATGCACGGAGATAAGTCATCATGGCCATTCCGCTTGTGCTGTGGCAGTGTAAATGCACTGGAAGGTTAACCTCTTTTTTGAGGGCGGTCACAAGTTCGTGGGCAACTTCTGGAGCCAGCATCCCAGCCATGTCCTTGATGCAGATGGAATCGCATTTCAGTTCAACAAGTTTTTTGGCGATCTCTACATAATGCGCGACGGTGTGGACTGGACTTATTGTGTAGCAGATGCTTCCTTGAGCATGGGTGCCAACATCTTTGACGGTTTTTATGGCTACCTCCATGTTTCTTACGTCGTTCAAGGCGTCAAAAATTCGGAATATGTCGATTCCATTTTCAGCTGCCTTCTCCACGAACTTTATTACAACATCATCGGGATAGTTTCTGTAGCCAACCACGTTTTGTCCCCGCAGCAACATCTGAAGAGGTGTTCGTTTCATGTGGAGTTTCAGCTGACGGATTCGCTCCCAAGGGTCCTCAGTCAGATACCGTACGCAAACATCGAAAGTGGCTCCTCCCCAAACTTCAAATGAGAAAAAGCCCACTTGATCCATCTTCTCAGCGATTGGAATCATAGATTCAGTGCGCATTCTAGTCGCCATTAAGGACTGATGTGCGTCACGAAAGGTGGTATCGGTGATTCTCACGGGTTTCGCTGTCAAGCCTGTTCACCCTCGTTTCTAGGGTTTTTGGTGTGAGACTAAAGTAAACGCCCATTTATAGTGGTATGTTTGCGTGTTTTTTAGGCGGCCTCGCCTCCCGCTTGGTGGCTAACATCTCAAGTGCGCTAATTAGCTTGGGTCTGGTTTCTGCCGGCTCGATCACTTCGTCAATATAGCCTTTCTGTGCCGCCACGTATGGGTCTGCAAACTTTCGACGGTATTCACTCACAAGTTCCATCCGTTTTTGCTCCGGGTCTGTGGCTTCAGCGATTTCTTTCCTGAAAATTATGTTAATAGCTCCTTGGGGTCCCATCACAGCCATCTCAGCGGTTGGCCATGCATAGTTAATATCGCCCCCAGAGTGCTTGCTCCCCATGACGTCGTAGGCTCCACCGTATGCCTTCCGGACGATTAGCGTGATTTTTGGCACGGTTGCTTCACAATATGCATATAATAGCTTGGAGCCGTGTCGGATGATTCCGCCATGTTCTTGCTCGATTCCGGGTAGGAAGCCCGGCACATCAACAAAGGTTATGACAGGTATATTGAAGGCATCGCAGAACCTCACGAATCTTCCCCCTTTCACTGATGAGTTGATATCTAAGGCTCCAGCATAGAATGAGGGTTGGTTGGCTACAATCCCTACAGTTCTGCCGTTTAGGCGGGCGAATCCGATCACAATGTTAGGTGCCCAGAGCGGTTGAACCTCAAAGAATTCTCCGTTGTCCACTACATGATAGATGATCTCTTTAACGTTGTATGGCTTGTCTGGATCGTCTGGGATTATGCCCGCTAGGCCTTCGTCGGTTCTGTTTGGGTCGTCACCTGTCTCCACGAGTGGTGGGTCTTCTAGGTAATTGGATGGTAAGTAACTTAGTAATTGCTTGATGATTTGAATGCAGTGTTCTTCATCCTTTGCGATAAAGTGCGTGACGCCACTGGTTTGGCTGTGGGCTAGGGCTCCGCCGAGCTCCTCAAAGGTTACTTCTTGACCCACCACAGTCTTGATCACCTGTGGTCCTGTGATGAACATGTGGCTTGTCTTGTCCACCATAACTATGAAGTCTGTGAGGGCGGGTGAATAGACTGCACCGCCGGCGCATGGTCCCATAATAGCGGATATCTGTGGTATTACGCCTGAGGCTATCACGTTTCGGAAGAATATGTCTCCGTATCCTGCGAGACTTGCCACACCTTCTTGGATCCTGGCTCCGCCTGAGTCGTTCAAGCCGATGACGGGTGCTCCCGTTTTCAGAGCTAGGTCCATGATTTTGCACACTTTTTCTGCAAACATCTCGCCGAGGGCGCCGCCGAAAACTGTGAAATCTTGGGAAAACACGTAGACGAGTCTTCCGTCGATTGTGCCGTATCCGGTTACGACGCCGTCTCCGGCGATTTTTCGTTCTGCCATGCCGAATTCTGTGCACTGGTGGACTACAAACTGGTCGAGTTCATTGAAGCTTTCGGGGTCTAACAAGAGTTCGATTCTTTCTCTGGCTGTGAGTTTGTCTTTCTTATGTTGTGCCTCGATTCTTTTTTTCCCGCCGCCCAGCTTAGCTTTTTCTTTCCGTGCCCTTAACTGTTTGATTTTGTCCTCAACAGTCGGTTCTTTTGTAGTGCTCATTTTATTTCCTCACTTTTTGGAGTATATTGCTTCACGGGTATTTAGAGCATATGGAAAAACTCTAAAAGATTATGATTCGCTTGCTTCGAGAAGGTCTAACACGGTTATATTCTACTGTTTTCGCAAAGAAGTATCTCCAACGAAAACACGTCTTATCGTTCCATCTTCAAGTCTAAGAACCAACGCACCATCATGGTCAACGTCTAACGCTAAACCACTCAATTTTTCGGTTGGACTTGTGACTTCCACTTGGCGACCAAGGAAACCAGCATAGTTTTTCCATTCTTCTAGAATTGAATTAAATCCTTCCTTTGTAAAAAGTTCATAAAGATTTTCCATCCTTTCAAGCAAACCCCTAAAAAGCTCTTCTAATCGAACCTTTCGACCAAGCTCATTCTCAATCGAGGTCGCAACTCTTCTCAGATGCTCTGGGAAAGCCTTTTCCACATCAAAGTTCATGTTAACTCCGACGCCTACCACGACGAAGTTGACGGTTTCGCCTGTCGTGTTCATCTCGGTGAGTATACCACAGATTTTCCGTCCATTCACAATCACATCATTGGGCCACTTAGTCTCCACTCTTAAATCAAACGTCTCACGTAAAACCTTGGCTACAGCCAGTCCAGCCACAAAAGTGAGTTTAACGGCTTCTGAGGGGCGAAGTTTGGGTCTGAGAATCAGGGAAAACCACAATCCCCCGGTTGGGGAAACCCATTCTCTGTCAAGTCTTCCTTGTCCTTTCGTTTGAGTTTCCGCAATCACAATCGTTCCTTCGGGTGTTCCGTACAGGGCTAGTTCTTTGGCCCGCTTGTTTGTCGAGTCAATCTTATGGGAAAAGAGAATGCTTTTTCCTAAATGTTTGGTGAGTAAGCCATCCTGAAGCTGGCTCAATCTTATCTTTGTTGACATGCTGGTCTGCCACTATGGCTTTTCACAAAGCTCATAAAGGACGTTTCTTGTGCTCTTCGGATGGATGAAGGCTATTTTTGCTCCGCCAACGCCGATTCTTGGTTTTTCATCTACCAATTTTAAGCCCTTCCCCTTGAGTTCTTCAAGAACAGTCTCAATGTTTCTGACCTTTAATGCGATGTGGTGGACACCCTCCCCACGCCTCTCAATAAATTTGGCGACTGGGCTTTCGCTTTCGGTTGGCTCCAAAAGCTCTATTCTGGTTTCTCCACCAGTTGAGAAAGAAGCCACCTTAACCTTCTGCTCTTCCACCGCGTGAACGCCCTCAAGCTTCAAGCCTAAAACGTCGCGGTAGAGACTGATTGCCTCGTCTAAGTTGTTCACAGCAACTCCTACATGGTCTATTCCAACAACCAATTCACACTTCAACCCCTGTGAGAACGCTGAATGGCTTGTCCAGAACGTTATAAAAAGGTTTTCTGGAAAACTATACGGTATATCAAGGTATTATAAGTATATGAAGAGGCTTTCCCAACATGCATGCATCATTTGGGGGAAAGTCGATGTCTACAAGGGTATTTCCCTAACGAATTCATCAAAGTGTGTGTTCATGTCTATGAGTTTCCACCAATTTTCATGCATGAGTCTTGTTCCCTTAGCGTCCTTCTTAATGAAGGCTAAGAATCTATCCCATGTGCTGAAGTCTTTAACCTCCATATGCATTTGATATGTCCTCAGATTCGCACCGAAGAGGTGATGCCGATAGAGTTTCCCAACCCTAGCTCCTTCCACCTTGCCTTCAAGATAATCCCATAGCTCTTTTACCTTATTAGCAAACTCCTCCTCGCTTACACCATTCTTCAGGTTGAAGCACATAATGTATAGCATTTTCTCACCTCCTTTTCTCCTATTATGTCATTTAGATTATTCCATTTCAAGTTGCATTAATAATTTTGGAAGAAAACTTCTACCATCCAAGCTCAAAGACTAAACAGAACGGTCCAAAGTTCTCATTAGTAACACAACCATGTTGAATCAATTGTTCAAAGGGAAAATGAGGGCTCCAGTTTCGGATATTCAGTGCATGCATTAGACGGAACCAGACAGCTATGTTTTGTAGGTTTCTATATTATCGTATTCAACTTCAGCATAGGCTCCGAGGCATTCAACGAACACTATGAAGCCGTAAATTCTTATCATTTCAACGTCAATCTCGGTTATGAGGTTAAGCGTTTTGCTGATGTAGTCTCCTAAATCTATTGACATTGTGATCCACTCGCCGAAGCTTGATGAAGGAACTTCGCCAACAAAGTATCCAGCATGAACGTCATCATGAGTATCCACGTAGTTTGCGTTCTCTGGGATAAACCAGATGTGAGTTTCATCTACACTGTATCCAGCAAAGTAAAGGTCTAACCATAAGGTTTGAGCTTCAACGCTGTAAGGGTTGTCGCCCAGGGCACACATCAACGTTATGCCTAGATTAACTCTTGCGTGTGTAGGATCAAAAGCGAAAACGCTTGGGTAACAGTTGAATCCCATGTTAAGGATCCTGAACTTTGCTTTAAGCTGGAATTTGTTACTCAGCATGCTCTTGGGAAAAATGACATAGTCGCTGAAGTTAGCGGTTTCTGATATTCTCTCTACCCACAATCGAGTCGTGTTCCTGCCATCTGGATGTCTGCCTTGGTATACTCCGCTGTTGCCATACCAATCTCCTTCTGTTTCATTGTAGAATAGATGGAGTGTTCCGTTTTCGATTTCGCTTATTGAATCTGGGTTTCCATGCCAAGCCTCAACATCCCACCAAACATTCTCATCTAAAGAGGTTGTGAAATTCGAGTCTCCAATCAAAAAACACTTGACAAGTTGTTCAAAAGCCTCTTCTAATTCCTCATTTTCTGATTGAAGTTTTGAAATCTCTCCATAAGATAGAGCATAACCTACCCCCACTCCAATAATCAGAGAAATCAAAGCTGATACTGTTAATGTTT
>CAZKWF010000028.1:0-23665 GCA_964556565.1 uncultured Candidatus Bathyarchaeia archaeon | reverse complement strand
GTCTAACGAGCACGGACGAATATTCGGTACGCTTATCTATGTGCAGTAGGAATAATCTGGCAGGTAATGAAATGCCTAGAGATCCTGTTTGCGGAGTGGTGCTTGACGAAAGAACGGCTAAATTCAAAATCAAGTTTGGAGGAGAAACGTACTATTTCTGTTCAATAACGTGTAAAAAAAGATTCAAGAGAAGTCCAAACAAATTTGTAAAATGAAGCATGTTTCGCGATTGTCTGTGGATGCACATCGGTGGAAACGTTGAAGTTCATAACTGACGGCATGCTTGGAAAGCTCACTCGATGGCTTCGCATGCTCGGCCAAAACGTTGAATACTCCAGATCTCTTGACGATAAACAGTTAATAGAAATCGCAAAAAAGCAGCACTGTGTCCTCCTTACCCGTGATCTCAGGCTTCATCAACAAGCTGTGAGGCATGGAGTAAGTGTCTTTCTTGTTGAGGGTACAACAGAAGCTGAAAAGCTCGCTAAATTGGCAAAGCGATTTGATCTCATGCTTGAAGTCGATGTCACTGTTTCACGTTGTCCCAAATGCAACACACGAATCAGACCAGTTTCTAAAGATAAAGTTGTGAACAAGATTCCCCAAAAAACTTCTTCATACTATAATGAGTTTTGGATGTGCCCCAACTGTGAACAGATTTACTGGCAGGGCGCCCACTGGGAACGAATCGGCAAGACCTTGAGAAACGCTAAGCAAGTATTAGAAAAGCTCGATAAAATTTGAGAGTATAGAGCGTAAACTCAAACTGAAAAAAAACAAATATAAAAAGGTTGAGAAGACAGACGGTTTTTAGTCTTTTGGAAGGAGCCATTTTAGTGGAATGTCTTGGTAGGTTTCATCTGGCAGTGTTCGACGAATAGTGATGGGAAGAATTTTGCTCTCAAGTTCTTGAAGAGCAATGTCAATAGGGTTTGAAACGTTTTCCGAAGGTTTGACGAGTACGGGTGCGCCCATGGAGATTTGAAGAGCTCTAGCCCCCACTATGCGAGCCTTTTCAAAGCGTGTAAGCTTAGGGGGACCTATCAAAACTTTCTTCTCGCTATCGCTCAGTTTCGTTAGTATGCCCCCATGCCTGGAGGCATTCCACCAGGTCCCATACCAGGTCCACCTGGCGGTGTTGGTGGAGCTTTCATCTTGCCAGCCGCGATGATGTCGTCGATCTTTAAGATCATGCATGCGGCTTCACTGGCTGATTTGATGATTTGTTTTTTGACTGCAAGTGGTTCAAAGACATTTACTTGTTTCATGTTTCTTACTCTTCCTTCGTGAACATTGACTCCTGCCCAAATTTCACCCTTCTCATGTCGAGCCCGAAGTTCAGATATGATATCGATTGGGTCGAGTCCTGCGTTCTCGGCTAGTGTGGTTGGTATCGCTTCAAGTGCCTCTGCAAAGCGCATTGCTGCGAGTTGTTCTCTTCCTGGAAGCGTTTCTGCGTATTCTTTAATAATCTTTGTAACTTCCATTTCTGGTGCTCCGCCGCCGGCTACGATTTTCGGTTCTTCAACAACGTCGCGTGCAACACATAGTGCGTCATGTAGTGATCGTTCGGCTTCGTCAACGATTCTTTCGGTTCCACCTCGTACGAGGATGGTAACTGACCGTGGGTTTTTGCATCCTTCGATGAAGGTCATTTTATCGTCGCCGATTTTTCTTTGTTCTACGAGTTTAGCATAGCCTAAGTCTGCTTTGGTCAAGTCGTCTAAGTTTGTGGCAATTTTTGCTCCGGTTGCCTTTGCAAGCTTCTCCATATCCGATTTTTTCACTCGACGCACTGCGAAGATATTTTCTCTGGAAAGGAAATGCTGAACCAAATCGTCTATGCCTTTTTGACAGATAACCACATTAACGCCTTTTGCGGTGATTTTCTTGACCATCTGTTTTAACATACTCTCTTCCTCTTTTAAGAAAGCATCCATCTGCTCTGGGCTTTCTATGTTGATTTTCGCGTCGAACTCGGTTTTTTCAATTTCAAGTGGAGTATCCAATAGAACAATTTTGGCGTCTTCCACGCGTTTTGGCATGCCAGAGTGAACAACTTCTTTATCAATTAAAATTCCGTTGATGAGTTTTGTGTCGGTCAGCGCCTTACCAGCTTTTTTTTCAACCTTAACATCGTCAATGTCCACTTTGTATCCGTCCTTGCCTTTTTCAGCGACTTGAAGAATCCCCGAAGAAGCGATTTCCGCTAGGTATTCTCTGTTCTGAGCCACGAGCTTGCTGGCCATAGAGGTCATTGCAACTTTTTTCAAAACTTCTTTGTCATTTGGCTTCACCGAGATGGCGATTTTATCAAGTGCCTCAAGCGCCTTTTCAGCCGCCTTTCGGTATCCATCTATGATAACGGTTGGGTGGACCCTTTTCGCGATGAGGTCTTCAGCTTTTGCTAACAACTCTCCAGCCGTGATTACAGATGTTGTTGTTCCGTCACCTACTTCATCGTCCTGTGTCTTAGCAACTTCCACCATCATTTTCGCGGCGGGGTGTTGAATGTCCATTTCGTCAAGAACTGTACGGCCGTCGCTTGTGATGGTGACGTCGCCCATGCTGTCTACAAGCATTTTATCCATGCCTTTCGGTCCGAGAGCGCTTTTCACCGCTTCAGCAACAATTCGAGCTGCCATCATGTTGGCACGTTGGGCTTCTCTTCCCCGAGATCGAGATGCTCCTTCCCTCAATATCAAAATTGGGGTTCCTGCAGATTGTGAAGACAATCTCAAACAATCCTCCTATTATAGCGGAACAGTAGAAAACGGATTAGGATATAAGTCTTACGAAAAACATTTTTATGCTAAGAAGAGACCACAGCTGTTTTTGGAAGCATTTGTGGTCGATGGATTTTTAGGTGAACATAGGAGCTAAATAATAAAAGCTGAATTGTTAAACATTAACGCATTAACAAAAGGGAGCGTTTAGGGATGCCTACAATAATCGTGTGCCTTAAACAAGCCGTCGACGTATCCGAGTTAAAAGTAGATTCAGCTACGCAACGTCTAATAACTGCTGATACGCCACGGAAAATAAGTGACTTCGACAAGAACGCGTTAGAAGAAGCTGTGAAACTAAAGGAAAAGCTCGGAGGAAACGTGATCATAGTAACCGTTGGTCCAGAAGATGCCAAGATTGTTCTGAGAGAAGCCTTGGCAATAGGTGCAGATAGAGCATATCTTCTAAGCGATCCTTCATTTGAACACTCAGACACGCTTGCAGTCTCCTACATTCTCGCCGAGGGAATCAAGAAACTGGGAAACTTTGATCTGATCCTTTGTGGCGAAGCATCCATTGACAGCTATTCAGGCCAAGTTGGGCCTCGCCTAGCCGAAAGACTAGGTCTCCCACAAATAACGTATGTAAGAGCGCTTCGGCTTGATGGCGACACCGTGGTGGCTGAACGAAGACTGGAAGATTGCCATGAAACGATTAAAGCGAAAACGCCAGTGCTGTTAACGATAACCAAAGAAATCAACGAGCCCAGGATTCCCTCTCTCATGGCTATCATGAAAGCATCGAAAAAGGAAATCACCATTTGGAACGCGGAAGACCTCAAAGTTGTTAAGACGAGAGTTGGAGAAGCTGGCTCAGCGATTCAAATACTGGAGGTTCTTGCGCCAAAGATGGAACGGAGAAAAATCGCGGTTAAAGCAGAGACTGTCGAGGATGTTGCAGAGAAATTGGCTAAGGCTCTCGTTAAAGAGGGAGTCGTAGGAAGGTGAAGGCATTGAGTGAATTTCAAGGGGCTTGGGTTTTCTCTGAAAACCTAGATTTGATGCTTGAGCTGCTTGGGAAAGGAAGCGAGTTAGCGGATAAGCTGAGCGTAGAATTAGCCGCTGTGCTTATGGGATATAACGTTAAGGATCAAGCAAGCAAGCTTATAGAACACGGAGCAAGCAAAGTTTTCATAGTTGACCACCCAGTGCTCAAAGATTTTTACGTTGAACCATACACCAGCGCACTCGTTCAACTGGTCCAGCAACATAAGCCTGAAATTATCTTGATCGGTTCAACAAGAAGAGGAAGGGAGGTGGCCCCAAGACTTGCCACAAGGCTGGAAACTGGATGTGTTCCAGACTGTACAGAGCTGAGCATCGATGATAGCGGGAGGCTGATTATGAGTCGAATGGTGTACGGGGGGAATGCTATAGCCACCGAGGTCTGCCGCGTCAAGCCACAAATTGCCACTGTGCCTCCAAGAGTTTTTGAGAAGGTTGAGTTCAAAGAAAGAAAGGGAAAGATCGTCGAAGCCGATGTTGAACTTGAGGAGCCGAGAACTGAGGTCATTGAAACCAGAGAAATCGAGACGGCGAAGGTCAAAGTGGAAGAAGCCAAAGTGATCGTTTCTGGTGGACGGGGAGTGGAGAAGAGGGAGGATTTCAGAATCCTTGAGGAGCTAGCAGAAATATTGGGTGGCCAGGTTGGAAACTCTAGACCGCTCGCGGAAGATCGCAAATGGTTTACAGAGTGGATTGGGCTTTCAGGTCATAAGGTTAGGCCTTTGCTTTACGTTGCCTGCGGCATTTCTGGCGTGATTCAACACGTTGCGGGGATACGTGATTCCCAAGTAATCGTGGCTATAAACAAGGATGCTGAGGCGCCAATTTTTGAGGTTGCAGATTATGTGGTTGTTGGGGATTTGTATGAGGTTGTTCCTGTGTTGTCTGGTGCTTTAAGGAAGTTGTTGAAGGGCGGTCAGTAGATATGTATAGAGACGGATACGTAGAGTGAGAGTTAGATAGGCTTATTTGTAGGGAATAAATTCTTTTCCAAGCAGTTCTCTTGCAATGACAATTCTTTGAATGTTTGTAGCTCCTTCAGCCCCGATACAGTAAGACATAATTCCCCTCAACCCCATTTCAAGCGGGCATTCCTTTGTGTATCCATAAGCTCCATGCCACAACATAGCGTCTTTGAACGCCTTGAACGCAAAGTGCGGTGCCTTCAACTTGCACATAGATATCCACTTGGCAACTTCGGTGGGTGAAAAACGTTTTTTCTCGTATCTTTGATCCATCATCCAAGCCGTCTTGTAGACGAGCCCTCGTATCATTTCAAGTTCAGTATAATCATCTGCGAGTTCAAACTGTATCCCTTCAAACTTGCCTATTGGGCGCCCAAATGCCCTTCGTTCTTTGATGTAATCCATTCCGATTTCAAGGGCACGTTGAGCCGCCCCTACGCATGCAGCTCCGATGAGAATCCTCGCTGCGTCAAAACCTTCCATGGTGAGGTAGAAGCCTTTATCCACTTCTCCCAGGACGTGACTGTCTGGCAGTCGAACATTTTTCATCAAGAATCCTCCAGTTGATATTGCCATTCTACCCATGTCATCAAACCGCTTTGACACTTCGACTCCTGGAGCATCCATGGGAAGGTAGAATCCCGTCATGCCTCTGTGAGGAGCACCTTGAGGTGGGGGTGCCGTTCTGGCAACCACGAAAAAGCCGCCTCCAAGTTTAACAGCTTCTTCTGTGCCGCTGATATACGTTTTCTCTCCATTGAGAACCCATTTGTTTCCTTCTTTTCTTGCCGTTGACTTGAACGCAGCGACATCGGAGCCACCGCCAGCTTCGGTTGATGCTATGCCGATAATTGCGTCGCCTCGTATGGCCTTCCGTATCACCTTTTCTCTAACCTCTTCAGTGCAGTACTTGTCCACCACAAAGCCCCAAGACGACTCAACCAACCACAACACGGGTATTGCTATGCTAATGTCTGCGTAGGCTAGTTCTTCAGCTGCTATGCAGGCGGCTATCCAACCTGCTCCGGTTCCACCATGTTCCTCAGGTGCAGTCATAATCAGCAGGCCAAGGTCGGCCATTTGCTTGATAAGTTCGTGTGGGATCTCCTGTTTGGTGTCCATCTCTCTGACCTTTTCTATGGTTAAGTTCTTTTCACACCATTCTCTCAAGGCTTTTCTAAACAGTTCTTGCTCCTCTGTAAAGCGAAAATCTATCACGTCTTTCACCCTTAAGTTAGAAGTTTGTATAGATCTTGGAATATAAAATTTGCCAGAAAGCTCACAGTAGTCATGACAGAGACTGCTGAAATCCTACACTACTTGTAAAACGCTTAATGCTTATATGAAAGTAAGAGGTTATTTCGAATCTGCTCTTTACAGAGAGTGGTAGTCATGAAAAAAGTCAAGGTCATCATAATGGGGGCAGCAGGAAGAGATTTTCACAACTTCAACGTTTACTTCAGAAACAACGATGAATACAAAGTTGTGGCGTTTACCGCCACTCAGATACCTAGCATCGAGAAACGAGCATATCCTGCTGAATTGGCGGGTCCAAATTACCCCAAAGGCATACCTATCTATCCTGAAGAGAAACTGGCGGGACTCATCAAGAAATACGATGTGGATCAAGTAATTTTCGCATACAGCGATGTTTCTTACGAATATGTTATGCACAAATCTTCGATAGCGTTGGCTAACGGCGCCGATTTCAGGCTAATGGGACCATCGTCTACTATGCTTAAAGCTAAAGTTCCCGTCGTTTCAATCTGTGCAGTTAGAACAGGATCTGGAAAAAGTCAAACATCAAGAAAAGTCTCCAAGGTCTTAAGAAAAATGGGCTTCAAAGTAGTTGTCGTGCGACATCCGATGCCATACGGCGATCTACGCAAACAAGTCTGTGAAAGATTTGCATCCTATGAAGACCTTGACAAGTACGAGTGTACAATTGAGGAGCGAGAAGAGTACGAACCGCACATCAACAACGGGATTGTGGTTTACGCTGGGGTTGATTATGAAAAGATTCTGAGGGCAGCTGAAAAGGAGGCAGACATCATAATATGGGATGGAGGCAACAATGACACATCCTTCTACAAATCTGATTTACACATCGTAGTGGCTGATCCGCATAGGCCTGGTCACGAACTAACCTATCACCCGGGAGAGACAAACCTAAGAATGGCCGATGTAGTTGTCATAAACAAGGTTGACACAGCGGATCCAATGAACATTGAAACCGTTCGAAAAAACATCAAAGCAGTTAATTCTAGGGCAACAATCATAGAAGCAGCCTCACCGATAACTGTAGATAATCCAAGCATTGTTAAGGGGAAAAAAGTCTTGGTTATAGAAGATGGCCCTACTTTGACTCATGGCAACATGGCGTATGGAGCTGGAACCATCGCGGCAAAAAAGTTGGGAGCGAGTGAAATAGTTGACCCGCGTCCGTACGCTGTTGGTTCAATAAGGGCTACTTTTGATAAATACACTCATTTGGGACCACTGCTTCCTGCCATGGGTTACGATGAGGCCCAAGTAGGAGAGCTTAAAGAAACCATCAGCAAAACGCCTTGCGACGTAGTTGTCATTGGAACCCCCATAGACCTGCGAAAGTTGTTACGAATAGCCAAGCCCGCCACAAGAGCCCGATATGAACTTGAAGAGATTAGTAAACCATATCTAGAAGGCATATTGACACAGCGTTTTCCTAAACGGTAGCGCATATTAGTGTCGAGGTATGGATGTAAAAGAGATGCCAAAGGAAAGCTTGTCTCGCATAACGGTCAAGTTTTTGATTGAAGAGGTCGGCGAGGCAGAGGGAGAACTCATCCGTTATCTTGCTCCAAGAACAGTAGACACCCTTGTGAAATTACTTCCAGTTGAAGGGCGAGCATCCCATTGGAAGGAGGAGATTTACTTTGAAATTCCTGTGAAGATGGGAGACGAAAAAGCGAAATCCACAGTTGAGAGCGGGACTATCGCCTACTGGCCTATGGGAAACGCACTCTGCATTTTCTACGGCGAAACCCAACCCTACAGTCCAGTCAATGTTATTGGCAAGGTGACAAAGAATTTACATCTTTTTGCGCAGACAGGAAGTGGCAAGAAAATCAAAGTAGAAAAGGTTTAGTGCGGATAAAGTTCCATTTTTGCTATATTTTCCTTTCCGAAATAAGTCTTTAAACCAACATAGATTCTGATATTCTTGAAGAGAAAAGAAGAGAGCCAACTCTCTTGTGAAAACAATGTTGAACCCTTCGAAGGTCGAACGTCTTGGGAGAAACAACTAAGGATTATTTCGGAAACGGAACTGAGGTTATCCGTGGCAAAAAATGGAACTGGAAGTCATTCAAGTCTACGGAAGATTATCCTGTTTCTCTCAACCTTCTTGACTGGGTTATAGGACAAGGGCAAGCGCTGAAAGAATGCTATTTGTGTCTAGATGAATGGGTTCATAAACTCAAATACATGGGAAAAGAGAAATGGTTTGAGGCATGGAAAGATCCAAAAAAAGAAAAGAACCAGTCAAGGAACATGGTTTCCCCTGGACCGTATCTTCTATTGCTTGGAGATCCCGGCACTGGCAAGTCCCTGATCGGACGAGCACTAGCCGCTCATTTGACCGAGCTTTACAGGAAGCATAGAATTCAACTTCAAGACATTGTGTGCTGGCCGAATGAACTGATTCCAAGTGAACCTAGAATCTCATGTCACTCTGTGGGCGATGGAAAGAAAATAGTCTTCAAAGAAAAATTGAAAGAGGCAAAGAAATTATTCCTTCAGAAAGTGGGAATGAAAGCTTTGGTTTATTTGATGATGAGTGTAGCCATAGTTTTCATGTTCGCTGGCTTTTTCTACATATGGCAAGAAAAAGTCCGCTGGGACATCAACCTATCGAGTCCAACAGAAACGTCGATTCAAGCAATATATGAAGGAAATTTCCTCAGGTTCATATTAGACGCTTTTATTTCAATTGGGAGCACAACGTTTCTACCAGCCGGAATGACGTTGATGTTTCTAGTACTCATAGTCTTCCTTGGACGCTTTGGAACGATGGGCGGTGCTAAAGGAGTTGCGGGAGCAAAGGCAACGAATGTCCCGAAATTAATAGTTGACAACTCCAAGGAAGTTGCGCCTTTCATCGATGCAACTGGTCACGGTACCGCTCAACTCTTCGGTAGCATAGCTTGGGACCCATTGCAGACAGGCGGCCTCGGCACACCGGAACATCAAAGAGTAGCTGCCGGAGATGCACATCGGGCGTGTCTTGGCATTTTGTACATAGACGAAATCAAAAATCTGACGCCTGACGACACTGTCACTTTATTGACAGTTTTGGAAGATGGACAATTGCCAATAACCATGAGAAATCGTTGGAGCGCGGCTGGAACTGCGGCTATGGCTGTGGCAACCGAACCCGTGCCCTGTATGTGCTTCCTGGTCGGTGCCGGAAACTTCGACAGCATCGGGCAAATCCATCCTGCGCTCATGGACAGGATATATGGCTATGGTAAAGTCGTTAGAATGAACAACGATATGCCTAATACGGCTGAAAACCGTCGCAAATACGTTCAGTTCATTGCTCAGGAAGTCTCACGGTTCCATCTAATTCCGTTCAGCAGAGAAGCATGTGAAGAAATTATTGACGAAGGACGTAGGCGAAGCAACAAGAAAGATGCTTTAGCCACAAAATTCCGGCCAATGATAGCTATATTGAAGACAGCTGCCACATTGGCAATAAATGATGGTCAACAATATGTTGAAAGAAAACATGTTAAAGAAGCCATAGAAAACCACTGCAAGACAATCCAGAAGCAGATTCTTGAGCATCAAATGAGCGAGAGAGGAAAACTTCTTGAGATTAGGCCAAAAGGAGCGAAAATCGGTCAAATATACGGGCTCGCTGTCGTTACCGACCCATACAGCGGAGAAATGACTGGAAATGTTCTGACCGTAAAAGGTTTTCTTGAGAAAAACGGTACAGGTCGAAAGAATTCTTTGAGAGGCTATTACAAGGTCACAGGCATAGCGAAAGGAGAAAAACAGAATTTTATCGAAGACAGTGTAGTAAAAGTCAGAAGTGTAATCCTACAGAAATATGGTATTGACATCGCCCAAGAATGCTTCACACATATAGATTTTGCTCAAGCCTACGGAGTTGACGGCCCAAGCGCAGGCGTTACTATGGCGATTCTTTTATGTTCATTGATTGAAGGCAAACCTGTACGACAAGACATTGCAGTAACGGGAGAAATCAACGTAGGCGTAGTCAACTCGATACAAGTAACAGCTGTCGGTGGTTTGCACGAAAAAATCAAAGCAGCTGAAACATGGGGATTCAAAAAAGTCATCATTCCACAGAAGAACTACTTGCACTCCATAGATCCAAAAGACTACAACATAGAAGTAATCGCAGGCAAAACCCTAGAAGATTATCTAAAAGTATGCCTAGCTGACTAGAGATATCCGATATCTCCTTTTTATGGCTTGATAAGAGGTGATTCAGGCGCAGGCAATGTAAATTTTAGTTTGCGAGTTTGTATATCTTGAGGTTCTTACTCCCTGAAACGTATTCTATGACGCGTCGTCGTTCCAGCTCCTCAAGAAGGCCTCTAGCCACGCCTAGACGCAAGTTGAAACGTGAGGCCACTGTGTAAGGGGTGAGAGCTCTTATCTTTTTCAGCTCGCTAAGGACTTTTTCACTTTTAGAGTCGGGCGCAACTATTCCAGCAGTCTTCTTTTCGGTTACGTGTCTACTGGGTTTGCTCGGTTTGCTTTCCTTTTGTGCACCTTTTCGAGTGCGCGCCTTTTCCATTTTCCTGAGAGTTGTCTTCTTCTTACCTCCGCCCATTTTTCACACCCGAATTTGAAAAAGAACAATGGACCTTATAGACTTTCCGACGCTATGCCACAGCACTGACTTTTCTTTTATGTTTTTGTTGCCACTCATTTATGGGAATTCCGAGCCGTTCTTCAATTTTCGATCTATGTATGGAGTTCATGGTGCAGAATGGGATAATTCTGCCATCTGGCACGCCATAGTGTATGCAGCATCGTTGCACTCTTTCTAAGTCAAAGTTGTATGGGTCCATGAAATGCATGGATGAGATAAGAAGCATCTTTCGGTGCAGTTCACCTAGAGACTCGTAACTTCCTGTTCTAAGTATCGGCAAAAGATATTTTCTCAGCAGGCCGAACTTGATGTGGCGTAAGACCCCTATTAAAAGGAGTTTAGCTCGCTTCTTGTGCCCATTCGAAGCCGCTTCGTGGACTTTCTTCATTGTTTTAATGAACTTTTCTATGTTTCCATAACGAGTGATTGGAACCATTTCTCCGTCTTCGATGAAGACATATGTTGCCATGCCGCAGTGAGGATGAGCTGTGAACTCCACGTATCGTTTGTCTTTCAAAGCGCCGATCGCCTTGGAAATGGGAACTACCGTGGGCACTGGATAGAAGTCTGAGACCTTTATTTTCCCGTCAGTCTGTTCTTCGACTAGTTTCATGAAGTCAGGAATAGTTATGCGCATTTTTGCTCTTTCTTTCTCGGGTAGTCTTCCGCATAGAGACACTGGCTGAACGTTTACACATCGAATTATATCAAAATTCTCAACTGCAAATCTCATGATGTCGCCGAGTTGGTGGTCGTTGACGCCTTTAATTAATGTGACGACTAGGACTATGCCTTTTATCCCTGCTTTTCGGCAATTTTCTAGGGCTTTCGTTTTGTTGTCTAGCAGATCGCACCCTCGCGTGAACTCGTAAACATCTGAGGTTAAGCCGTCGAATTGTAGGTAGATCGTGCTTATGCCCGCTTCTTTTAGACCACGACAATACTCGACGCTCTGTGCGAGTCGGAGACCATTTGTATTAACCTCTACATGTTCGAAGCCTAGTTCTTTCGCCATGCCTATGAGTTCGAAGAGGTCTTTTCGGATCGTTGGTTCTCCGCCTGAGAACTGCAACGCTGGGGTCGGTACTGGCTTGTTTTGTCTGAAGTTTTGAAGCATCGCTTGAATTTCCTTTTTGGATGGTTCGTAGACGTATCCTGCTGCGGAGGCGTTGGCGAAGCAGACAGGACAGCGGAGGTTGCAACGGTTAGTTACGTCTATTATGGCGAGTCCTGTGTGTGATTTGTGTTGGGGGCATAGGCCGCAGTCGAGTGGACAATTTAGCTTTGTTTTGGTTCTAGGGTTTTCTATTCCGTCGCCTTCGTATCTGAATTGTTCGGCTCGTTGGTACTGTTCGTAGTCGCTCCAGTAGATGTCTTGAAACTTCCCGTGCTCTGGACATTCCTTTTTCATGTAGACTTTATTGTTATCTTCGTATATTGTTGCGTCTAGGACTTTGAAACATTCGGGGCATATGCTTTTGGTTTGTTTGATAACTTGCAGGTTTGACACCACTGAGGGTTGTAAATTATTTACGTCAGAGTTGCAGATAGGGTATAAGAAGGTTTCCAAACGTTTCAGAAGGTGAGAAGGGTTTGAGCGTTGTGGTCAGTGAGGATGCGAGGAAGTTTCTGCGTGATGTCGGATTGACTGACTACGAGACCCGCGCGTATTTGGCTTTGCTTGAGAGAGGCGTGATGACTGCAAGTGAAGTTAGCGGGCAAGGAGGGGTTCCTTATTCCAAGATTTACGAGGTGCTGAATAGCCTAGTCAAAAAGAGCTGGGTTAAGGCTGAGGGTGGGAGACCTAAACGTTACTATCCTAGGTCTCCTTCCGAGGCTTTAGAGGCGGCTAGGCTTAGGTTGGAAGAGATGGTGGGTAAATGGAAACGTGTAGTGGTGAACGAGTTGCAACCTTTGTATAAACGTAGAGAGCTACGGGAGAAGCCTGACATCTGGATTTTGCGAGGGGAGTTCAGCGTTTTGGCGAAGCTACGGGAGATGTTAGGCGACACTAGGAAGGAGTTGATGGTAGCGGCTCCATTGTTTGCTAAGGGTTTTGTGGATGCTGGTGTTCCGTTGTTGAGTCGTTTGTTTGATGGTGGAATTAACGTTCAGGTTATGGTTACACAGGATTGGGGTATGGAGAAGCTGGCTGGAATTGGGGAGGTTAGGGTTCGGGGTAGTATGTTTGGTGGAGGCGTTATTGTAGATGGTAGAGAGGCTTTGCTTTTTCTCGGTGAGGATGAAGCTACGCTTGTTATATGGTCAAATCACATGGGACTAGTCAAGTTTGCAAGAGACTACTTTCAGTATTTGTGGAGTTCGTCCGAGAAAGTGTGATTACAAAGCTTTTTGCGGGCTTGAACGTGTTATTGTCTTCTTTCAACCGCTAAGGTGCATCTTGTGGCTAAGGCGGCTATTGTTCCCAGCGCTGCAAGCCATGGGGCTATGAGGACTCCTACTACTCCAACTGTGGCGGGTATCTCAAGGAGGGTTTTGCCTTTTTCGTCCCTGATAATAATTCTCGTGATATTTCCTTCGCGGATCAAGTCTTTGACTTTGCTAACCAGGTTATCTGCTGAAATTGAGAACTCTTCTTTCACAACTTTCTTGACTGCGACTCCACAGTTGGGACAAAATCTTGCATCTTCAGGCAACTCGGCTCCGCACTTTATACAATGTACCAAATTCTCACACTCATACGGTGTTAGAGGATTATCTGAAGTATGTTCTGGCTTCTAGGAGGTCTTTCATGGTGTTTATTGTAAACCACATTCCATGATAGGTGTATCCACGGAGTATCTTTTGGTCTGCCAGTCTTTGCATCGTGGTGAGTTCGAAGTCGCCTTTTTCTGGAAAGTATCTTTCAACTACCGCTTTTTTGAATACGTGGTGACCAGCACTTACATAGATGTCGAGTGTTGGTCTGCGTTCAAATCTTACTACTTCTATTCCGTTGCGAAGCGTTACTTTGCTGAAAGGTAAGATGGGTTTAGCGAGGAGTGTCCCCGCTCCTTTGGTGGCGTATTCATAGAGTTCGTTAGGATCGTAGAAAACGATGTCATCTACATTCATGACATAGGCTGTGTTTCCTTTAATTTTTTTGAAGGCTTTTTTTGTGGCGCCCCCTGTTCCCAAGTTGTCCTTTTCTACAGAGAAGGTGACTGGGAGTTTTGTTAGGTCATCTCTGTTTGATGCTACAACAATGTTTTCGAATCCGTGTGAGCGTAGCCAGCTTATTTGATGGTCTATGAGAGTTTGTTTGTTTATCTTTAATAGGGGTTTTGGAATCCATGTGGTGGGTTTGAGTCTCCATCCTTGTCCGCCTGCGAGCACTATTGCCTCTTGCATGTTGCCTTTCACCTACGTCACTTCAAATTGCTAGTGTGCTTAAAGAATTATGTGATTAAGTGTAGATACTTATATGAATTGCTAATGTGCCTCAAAAGCTGTATCAGGCCTGAGAAGCCTTTTGAAAACATGAAACGAGTGGGTTATGGCGGAAAAGAAAAATTTGACAGGTTACTTCTTCTTATGTTTTTCAGGGAGAATGATCGTACGCATTCCCCTCCTATTGGTCTCACCTTCCTGAGCTCGAATAGTTCTCAGTAACGCGCGCTAACCAAGGCTCAAATATAACTTTCTTAATATTGCTAAGTCGACAGTGGCTGATATGAAAGAATACGATTTGATTGCAATAGGCACAGGTTCTGCGATGTCCATTGTTGATGCTATGATTCAAGAGAATCCGCACATGAGAGTTGCCGTCATCGATAAGGATGACCCTGGCGGGATTTGTCTCACACGGGGTTGTATTCCTTCAAAAATATTGTTATATCCTGCTGAGTTGGTGAGGACGGTACAAAGAGTTGGCAAATTTGGAATAGAGATTGATGTGAAAAAGGTAGATTTCGAAAAGATCATGGAGCGAATGAGAACCCTTATCCATAAAGAAATAAACATGATACAAGAAGGGCTTTCACATTCTAAAAACATAGATTACTATCCTACTGTAGCAGAATTTATTGCCCCATACACATTGAAGGCAGGCAATGATACCATAAAGTCAAAAATGATCTTTCTTTGCACGGGATCGAAACCCATGATCCCTCCAATAGAAGGGCTTGAAAAGGCAGGTTATCTTACTAGTGACACAATCCTTGGAATAACTCGGCTGCCTAAAAGCATCGCCATCGTTGGTGGAGGATATATTGCTGCTGAATACGGTCATTTCCTTTCAGCTATGGGGTCAAAAGTTACAATAATTGGCAGAAATCCACAGTTCCTCCCGAAAGAAGAGCCCGAAGTATCGGCACTGGCCAAAAGAGAGTTGCAGAAATACATGAAAATTATCACTAATCATGAGGTGCATGAGGCTGAAAAGATGTTGACGGGCAAGAAAAAACTTGTTGCCGTCAAGAGAGACAATGGAAAAAAGATAGAAATAACGACCGAAGAAATACTGATCGCTACTGGAAGGGATTCAAATACAGACGTACTTCATCCAGAAAGAGGGAAAATCAAAACAGATCAGAGAGGATGGATCATGGTTAATGAATATCTGGAGGCCTCGCAACCAAATATTTGGGCCTTTGGGGACGCGAATGGCAAGTACCAATTCAAGCATGTGGCAAACTACGAAGCTCTAGTCGTATACTACAATGCCGTACTGAAAAAAAGGGTAAAGGTTGATTACCACGCCATACCGCACGCTGTATTCACACATCCTGAAATAGCAGGCGTCGGGCTTAAAGAGAAGGAAGTAGTAGAGAAATACGGTAAAGACAAGGTACTAATCGGAATTCAGAGATATCAAGACACTGCTAAGGGAGAAGCCATGGGTGTAGAGGACTGTTTTGTCAAGGTCATCGTTGAGAAGCGAACAATGAAGATTTTGGGAGCACATATCATTGGGCCTTACGCCTCTGTTCTAATACAGGAGGTAATAAACCTGATGTACACTCCTGAACAAATCGCAGAGCCGATAATTAAGGGGATGCATATCCATCCTGCTCTAAACGAGGTGGTAGAAAGGGCATTCCATTCCCTTATGACAACAGAACAGTACCGTCACGCCATCGAGCACCACTATGGACTTCCTATTAAGTGACGATATTGCTCAACGCTTGCACTGAGTTAGCTGCAAAAAGTTATTGGCTGCCTAAAATCTTTTCTTCAGACGGAGGAGCAGGTATGAGTCCTTTCTTCATCAACAAAGCAGTAGAGTCCATAGCGTTTCTAATAATAGAAACCGCCCGATCCCACAATTCCTGCCTACTCAACTTCACGCGGGCAACACCCTCCTCAATCGACTTCAAAGCGCAAGCAACAGCCTCGCGAGGATAAACTTTCCATTCTTCCATTCTAGGAACAATGTCTCCTTCATGAATCCCCCTCTCTTCAGCGAATTTAGCCAGTTCCTCGCCTGCAGCGATGCACATGTCGTCGGTGATGGTCGTTGCCTTTACATCTAAGACCCCTCTGAAGATTGCTGGAAAACCAAGAGAGTTGTTAATCTGGTTTTCAAAGTCTGAACGTCCTGTTGCCACGATTTTGGCTCCTGCTTCCTTTGCTTCCCATGGCCATATTTCAGGGATTGGGTTTGCACACGCGAATACTATGGAATCTGTTGCCATTTTGGTTATCCATTCTTTTTTGATTATGCCTGGGCCTGGTTTGGATGCTGCTATGCAAATGTCGGCGTTTTTCAACGCGTCATGTGTGCTTCCTGTTCTTCCTTCTGCGTTTGTTTTTAGGCAGAAGTTCCATTTCCATGGGTTTTCTTGTTTTTCGGCTTCTATGTCTTTTCTGTTGGAGTGGAGGATTCCTTTGCTGTCGACCATTATGATGTTTCCTGGTTTGGCTCCTGCTTTCATGAGTACAATTGCTGTTCGGGTGTTTGCTGATCCTACTCCGATGATGGTTATTTTTGCTTGGTTCATTTTTTTGCCTACGAGTTTGAGTGCGTTTATTATTCCTGCTAGTGTTACTGTGGCGGTTCCTTGCTGGTCATCGTGCCAGACTGGTATGTTCAATTTTTTCCTTGTTTCTTCTAGTACGTGGAAGCATTTTGGTTTGCTTATGTCTTCTAGGTTTATTCCTCCGAATGTGGGTTCTAGCCATTTGCATGCAGTGACTATTTCTTCTGGGTTTTTGGTGCCTAGGCAGATTGGGAATGCGTCGACTCCGCCGAGGTATTTGAATAGAAGTGCTTTTCCTTCCATAACTGGTAGTCCTGCTTGTGGTCCGATGTCGCCGAGTCCGAGTACGCGTGTTCCATCGCTTACCACTGCCACGAAGTTCCATTTGTTTGTCTGTGTGAAGACTTGTTCTGGGTCGTCTTTGATTTTTCGGCATGAGGCTGCTACGCCTGGTGTGTACCAGATTGCGAAGTCTGCTGGTGTTCGGATTTGGCATTTTGGCATGATTTGTATTTTTCCTTGATAGTATGGATGGTATGCTAGTGCGAGTTTTGCTGGTTTTTTTGCTTTGGTTAATAGTTCTTCTACTGTGAGTTTTTTAGATGAGGACATATTGTGTTACCTCGATTGTTTGTGGGAATGTGTTTGGTGTTTGTTTGTGGATTTAAGCGTTTTTGTTTCTGTGTGCTGTCTTTGTTATGTTGTTTGCGCATGTCTCTCTCTTTAGACCCCCCCTATAATTTTTTGTTCTTCACAGAGCTTGTTTTTTGTTGGTTTTTTGGAAATAAGCTTAAAAACGGCTGATCTCACGTACAAAAATGTATCTAAGTGTACGAAAATGTACGGAATTGTCGGAAAAAGGCGGAAAAAGGTGAAAATTGGTGCGGTTTGATGTGTGCGTGTGTGATGGGGCTATTCTTGGTTGGCAAGGCGGGGTGGCTGAGAAAGGGTTATTTTTGATGGTGCGCTTTGAAATAGTGAGAGCTAAGAAATTCATGTGGGACGTAATACCTCTGAGTTGGAGAAGTTTTCTCAAGTTTTCTTTAGAGATGGCGAGCATTGCGTTTGCGGTTGGTCCGTTGATGGTTTTTCTTCGAACTAACAGTTTTACAGACACGGTGATGGCTACCATTGTTTCTCTACAGTTGTTCGTCATTTCGCTTTCGTCATGTGGATTTTTGAGAAAGAAATGTATGAAGTTCCGAGAGGGGTGAGAAAAGGAAAAATATGGCTCAACCTTTGATGAACCTTGTCTGCTGAGAGGGTGGATAAGCTTCTTAGAAGTTTGTTCTGTTAATTAATGCGCGCAATGTTTATATGTATGGTAAACAGTTTTGTTTACGTGGTGAGAGTCGTGACTACCTCTGTGCAGGTGAGAATGCCTGATATGGATGTTTCATTTATAGATGCTTTGGTTAAACAGGGACATTTTTCAAGTAGGAGTAACGCTGTAAAGACGATTGTGGCATTGTATCGTGAAAGGGAGAAAACAAGGGAGTTTTACAATTTACTTGTAAGGAGAAGCGAGGAAGCGAGGCTTCATCCGGAGCATCTCATTCCCCTCGACGATGAGGAAGAATGACCTACAAGGTTTTTCTTCATCCAGATGTGCATGCTTTTATCCAGTCTATGGATGAGAAGACTCAAAGAGTAGTGAAGAGCAAGCTTAGAACGCTTAGAGAGGAGCCTTATAAGAAAGGGAAGAAACTTGCACCAACTAGATTCTTTAGACTAAGACTAACCAACAATCTTAGGGCTATATATGAGATTGTTGAAAAAGAAGGAAAGGTTATCGTGTTGGTTGTGGATTATCGAAGAAACATATATGACGATTTTCGAAGACTCTTGTAGTCTATTATATTTTGGATAGTCAAGTCTACAGAAATGGAGGATGTAATGCTTCCGCCAAAGAAACGGCTAAGCCAGCTTTCAATAGCCCGCTGTTATATCAACGGATTCTCCTTAACCTTTCCGTTGAATGTTGCAATCACAAGAACCCTAGAAGTGAAAACGCAAAACTAATCAACGCAAGCAAAAAGAACACAGCAATTCCCATAGACATACGACACTTCTCATCTGTACCAAAATGCGTTCCAATCCCACCGAGAAAAGACTTCCATAAGATACCCACAAACGTTATCGGCAGCGCATATTGTCTAATTGATCGAATCTGTGGCTCATACACATTTTTGAGCATATCCACAGTCTGCTCAAGATTACTCGTGTCCATATAAATCGTAGGCATGAGATAAAATACTATTATTCCACTGATCAAACCCAAAACAAAATCCGCAATATACACATAACCAGTCACAGAAGCTGCTATCTTAAAATTCCACCCACTTCCCGCATCACAAGCCTTCCAAACAATAACAGACTTAATCAACCATCGCAAAGGAAGCAAAATAACAAGCAACAACATAGCCAAGCCTATTCCACTCGCCACCATACTACTAAGCTTCGCTGCATATGGCCCAGTGTAATAAAACTTTGATAACACTGCTGAAACAAGAATTCCACTAAACACAAACTGCAAAACCATAATGACAGCAACACCGCCGTAATCAGGGTCAAGCGCAATATCCTTCATAACCTCAGACGGACTAAACAACGATCGATACAATCTTTGAGCCAGACTATACTTTCTGCTGTAAACTGGCTTAGCTTCTGCCGCTTCAGGCTTCACATCTTCAACAAGTTGATTAGCACCACTTAATTTAGCACCGCACTTTCTACAAAAATCGCCTTCTTTCGACACAGACACACCGCATTTAGGACAAGTTACCTCTTCATCCACCAAATCATTCTGCACTCCAAAGAATCTAGCGCAAGCTCATCTCGTTTAAGTATTAAACATTTTACTCTCAATCACCAATTCTTATCACCAGAATCTTCTTTTTAGTGCGTTTCGTTCTGCTTCTATCACCAACTCGAAAAACTTGTCTGAGAGCATCTTCTCCTTCTTCAAGACCGCCTCCACATCAGCAGTCTTCAACCTACGTCCACATAAAGCCACAACTGCAGTCTTGCCAAACCTATTCACCAAACCCGCCGTCTTAGCAGCCCACTCCTTAATCTTCTCCTCCGTCTTAGTCAACTTCTCATCCTTCTTCTCAACCAGAGACAAAACCTGATCTTCTCCCCTACGCAGCACACCTAACCGACCAGAGCCACATCGGGGACAAATTGGACGCTCAGGCAAATCCTTCACTCGCAACATCTCTAAATAATCCCAACAACTGCAACAGACAAACGTTCTAACTTCATTCAGCAACCTAGCCCTAGTTGACTCTATCAGAATCCTTTTCATACGCTCAGGCTGAATCAAATCCGTCTTCATGCTCACCTTCTCAATGCCAACACGAGCAACTGGAGTTGCCTCGCCACCAGTATCCAGCTTAACTACCTCAACTTCGCCGCTTCGAACTTCGCCCAAGATACGAACCAGACGCTCCAAGTCCAAGTCCTTCGTGAAGACCTCCTTTAAAGCCTCATCATAAATTGCCGTCCCTTCGAAACTTTTCATCAACCGCGACAAACTCACCTTACTAAAGTCGACCCACCTCTTCAAAGCACCAAAACGACGAGCAACATGAACCATACGCCGCTTAAAAATGCCAGTTCGAACAGCTGACTTCGCCAACAAATCACGAATAGCTAACTCACCCAACTGACTCAACTCACCAAACAAAGCCACAACACGCTCAGCATTAGCCTGCCCCCCAGTCTGAACAAAGATACGATAAGGGTCGTGTTGAACAGCAACACCGGCTCCAATTTCCTCAGACAAAACATGGCCAAACAACTGAGCCAAAGCACGATTCGTCAACGAACCAAAATGAACATGGACGATCACGAAGTCCTCCCAATTCTCAACCAAAACCCGCCTGTCAGAAGGAACCGGAAAACCCTTACGCACATGCTCAACAGTTTCAGCCAAAGCACGCAAAATCGTATCTCTATCCGCTGGATACTCCTTAGTTAACTGAACACCAATATCTTCAGGTTTCGCTCCAGCCTTTATCTGCTCCTCGACTAGACCCCGTATCCGCCCAACCTCCTGAGCCACCATAAAAGGAACAGGAATCTCCTCCCCAACCCAGCTTGGAATAGCCCCAGTCGGATCATCAACAGGCTTCACGTATATGTGATCACCCATCACATTCAAAATCTTCCACGGAGTGCCGCGGATAATAAACTTCACGTTAGGCTTGCCGTATTCAGCAACAAAAGCCTCGTCTAAGACTCCAACAGCACTATCAGACGTCCCATCAACCACCAGATACTTCTTCTCCGCAGGAATCATAGACAAATTCTCAAAATAATACTCATACATAGCCTTCGTCCGACGAGGCTTAATCGCCAACTGGTCCTCAAAGGAAACCCAAGCAAACCTTGGAAAACGCTGATGCATGTAGGTCAAAACCTTTTGGACATCCTCCACAGTCAAATCAGCATAAGGATAAGCATGCCTGAACAAATCATAAATTTCATAAAAGTACCAACGCTTCTTCTTCATAAGCAATCCAATAATCTGATGCGCCAAAGCATCGTAGGGCTTATGCGGAACCTCCACGGGCTCCAAATCCTCCTCACCAGCCATACGAGCAATAGCCATGGCCTCCAACGTATCATCAGAATCCATAGTGATAATAACCCCTCTAGCGATTCTCCCAATCCTGTGCCCACTCCTGCCCACACGCTGAATCAACCGCGTAACCTGCCGAGGGCTCATGTACTGAATAACCATGTCAATACGGCCAATGTCGATGCCCAACTCCAAAGACGACGTGGCAACCAGCCCTCTAAGCTCGCCACTCTTCAAACCTCGTTCAGCCGCAATCCGTGAAGGCTTAGCCAAAGACCCATGATGAATAGATACAGGGAAGTCTATGTCCCAAACCTTGAATCGACTTGCCAAAACCTCCGAAATAGCACGCGTGTTAGTAAAAAGAAGGACAGACTTTTGCTTCTCAAGAAACTTTCGGATTATACGGAGTCGAGCAGCTACCTCGGGACGAGTAAAAAGCGTTGAAGCAAGCTCGTAATCTTCAGATTTAGGTTTCGGAAAAAGAATCTTCAATCTCATAAGCCGAGCAACAGGAACCCTCACGATTTCAACATCACGTTCACTACCAACGAGAAACTGAGCAACCCTCTTTGGACTGCCAATCGTAGCGGACAAGCCGATCAGCTGGAACTCTCTGCCCGTAATCCATCGGAGTCTCTCGAGAGCCAGCGATAGCTGACTTCCTCGTTTGCTGTCCGCCATCTCGTGGACTTCGTCTACGATTACCCATCTGACTTGGCTGAGGTGTTGGCGCATCAGTCTGCCGGGTAAGATGGCTTGTAACGTTTCTGGTGTTGTGATAAGCATATCTGGTGGGCTACGAGCTTGTTTTGTGCGTTCTTTTGTGTCGGTGTCGCCGTGTCTGACCGCCAGCCTGACATCTAGGTTGTTGCACCACCATTCGAGACGTTCAAGTATGTCTCGGTTTAATGCTTTGAGCGGTGTAACGTAGAGGATTTTGATTCCATACGGTCTTTCCGGCGTTTTGATGAGCATGTTGAGAACTGGTAAAACAGCTGCTTCGGTTTTTCCTGTGGCTGTTGGTGATATGAGAAGAACGTTTTTTCCTTCTAGGATTTTGGGCATGGTCTTCTTTTGGGGTTCCGTTGGAGCCTCAAATTCCCTCTGCTCAATCAGTCTGCGAATGGGTTTAAGCAGCGTTTTAAAAGGATTCTTTGAAGATTCGTCCAAGAAGACCGACAACCCTGAAGCACAAAGGATACAGCAAAAGCATGTGTAAAAGTATTTTGGAAATCTAACGCAAATGCAGAGTCGTCTTTCTCAAAAGTAGTCGGTCACGGCAAAACAATGGGCGGATACCTAAACAAAGCTTCTTATTCCCATACTAATGAATGTTAGGTTAGAGATTTTTGGGGGTAATGTAGGGAAAGTTTTTTATTCAATATCATTCAAACCATGATGAATGTTTATGATGGAGGAAGATGCATGGCTAAATGTCCAAAATGTGGAGCAGACGTTGCTCGTCAAAGAAAGTCTTGGAAGATGGCAGGTCGCCCAGACAAAACGGGAAAGAGAATCGAGCTGACTATAGGGCTCTTCGACTGCCCCAGATGCAAGAAAGCCTTCAGAACTGTCTTAGGCAAAAGAAAGATTTAAGACACTGGCACAGCCGGGGTCAATGCACCAGGGAATCGATGATAGCGAGGGTACAGAAACTTCAACCTCCCTCTTTTTTATTTAGTTAAACACTAAGTTTTTAGCACACAACAACTAACAAACTCTTCCAGAAAAAAGCCATAGATTACGAGGACAAGTGACAGGTGAAATAATTGAAACTATCGGAAATACTCAAGAAGGAATACGTAAAGACAGCTATTCTACTTGCAGTAGTTGTAATTAGTGTTTTTGCTTTCTGGATTGGTTTAACAACGGCTTTAAGAACGGAGTATCCAATGTTGGCAGTTGCCTCTGGAAGCATGGAACCCACCTTATACAAAGGTGACCTTATTATGGTTCAAGGAGTATCAGGTGGTCATGATATCAAAGTCGGTTTGAAAGACTCCGCCGAACCTGGTGATATTATTGTCTTTCACAAGCCCACAGACACAAGCGAACTTATTGTGCACAGAGCGATAGACAAAGAGTCTAGAGGTGGAATATGGTATTTCCAAACGAGGGGAGATGCTAATAGTGGTGCAGACAACTGGGACGGTGACTGGAAGACTGATTGTGATCTTGCAGAAAATTATCTGGTCGGCAAAGTTGTTGGCCATGTATCGCACGTAGGTTATATTCCTCTGTTTCTACGAGAGTTTTTGTGGACTCCGATCGGAATGATACTAATTGTTGCGTTACTACTTCTCTTCCTGTTTTATGACTATATTCCCTTGCCTGGAAAGAAGGACCAACAAGAAGTCCCCTAGACCGTAGGCTAAAAGATATTGAATCTCTTAAGAAGTGAAGGAAATTATCTTAAAGATTTAGATATGGTATTTCATTGCCGTCCTGGGGGCATGCATGCTCATTTGCTCACTTTACATGCGTCACCCTTCGCTGAAGAAGAAAGT
>CAZKWF010000027.1:0-23883 GCA_964556565.1 uncultured Candidatus Bathyarchaeia archaeon | reverse complement strand
TACTGGAAGAACAGCTTGAAAGAGTCGAACGCATGAAAAAAGCAGAGGAATGGATAGACTATACCAAGGTAAAACCAATAATAATAGGAATCATTGGCGGAGATGGAATCGGCCCATATATCGCTAAGGAAGCAAAGCGCGTTTTAGAGTTTCTGCTGAAAAAAGAGCTTGAAAACGGGAAGATTGAATTCAAAGTCATTGAAGGATTGACTATTGAGAACCGTGCGAAGGTCATGAAGGCAATACCCGATGATATTTTGGAAGAGATCAAAAAATGTCACGTTATACTCAAGGGTCCACTATACACTCCTAAGAAAGGGGACAAATGGCCAAATATTGAGAGCGCGAACGTTGCAATGCGACGAGAGCTTGATTTGTTTGCAAACGTAAGACCAGTAAAAGTTCCCAAGGAAGGGATAGACTGGATATTCTTCAGGGAGAACACAGAGGGAGCATACATACTTGGGGGGAAGGGTGTAAATGTCACTGATGATCTTGCCATTGACTTTAAGGTTATAACCAGTCAGGGTTCAGAGAGAATAATTCGAATGGCATTTGATTATGCTAAGAGAAATAAAATCAACAAGGTAACAGTCGTGACAAAGGCAAACGTCGTAAAAACAACCGATGGAAAATTCCTCAGCATGGCGGAACAGGTAGCTGAGGGTTATCCTGAAGTGGAGTGGGATGACTGGTTTATTGATATCATGACTGCTAAGCTTGTGGATCCAAAAAGGAGGACGCAGTTCAGAGTAGTAGTGCTGCCAAATCTTTACGGAGACATAATCACTGATGAAGCAGCTGAATTTCAAGGAGGTGTTGGCACAGCTGGAAGCGCAAATATTGGCAAGAGATATGCAATGTTTGAAGCAATACATGGTACAGCTCCAAGAATGGTCGAGGAAGGAAGAGCCAAGTACGCTGACCCATCTAGCATCATGAGAGCTATTGTTATGCTCTTAAACCACATTGGTCTCGCTGACAAAGCTAGGAAACTTGAGATGGCCCTTGACATCTGTGGCCAGTATGAGAAGAAATTTGATATAACAGGAAGATCGGATGGTGTTACTGGAGCAGAGTTTGCCGACTATGTAATGAAGACAGTTCAAGATCCGAACCTAGAGAGTAAGTGGCAAAGCTATCAATAGCTCAAAAATCTTGATCGTTTAGACTCCAATGCATGCATTTTTCACTGTTGTTCTGATCGTGATTTCAACTGCTTTGGTTGTTGTGTCTAGGTTCATGCTGGGGATTCCTTTTTTTCTTGTCTTTTGCAGTTGTGCTGCTTGGGTTGGTAGGCTGGGGACGTGTATGAATCCAGCTTTGATGTCTAATTTGTCTTTGTGTATTTTGTGCATTGTGTGATAGAATATTTGGTTGCATCCGAATGTGCCTGCTGTGTAGGATATTTCTGCTGGGATGTTGTTTTCTCGTAGTTTGTTGAGGATTTTTCGTATAGGTATCGTTGTGAAGTAAGCTGCTGGTGCGTTTGGTTCTAGTGTTTGGTCTTTTGGGCGTGTTCCACAGTTGTAGAGTATGGAAGATTCGGTTAGGTCTGCGAAGTTTATGGCTACCTTTTCCAGCGAGATTAGTGGACGATGGGACTGTCCCATGTTGATTACGACCGCTGGCTTCTGAGTGTCTATTATCTGTGTGATTGTGGGTTTGATTTCTTTGTATGCCAGTGGTATTTGGAAGGATTTTACTTTGAAAGAGCCTATTTCTTTGGCATCAAATGCTTTTGCGGCTTCCCATGAAGGATTTACCTTGAAGTCTGCGAAAGGCTCGAAACCAGTTAAAACGACTAGCTTACGGGGACTAGACATTTGGAATTCACCTACAACATTGTCATAATCTATTGACTTTTCAGGCACATAAACTGTAACGATAGACAAAACATGGTGAGTGTACCTACGACAACTCTTCGTTTATTGAAAGTGCCATTTCATGATCAAATGATTCCGAAATGAAATTTGGGGTCACCGTTTGTTGAAAAAACAAATGTTGATGTTGGTGTCAGTATGGTGTGATTCCTAGTATCATGGATATCCATGACATGTTGCTTATGAACAACAATGACATCGAGATTATGAATGTTCCCAATGCGATTTTGTATAGTTGTTCTTTTTTCCAAAAATCTGCAGTATATAACGTTGCAGAAACTATTGTCAATATGAGAGAAAGAATGCTCACATTTCTCAAATAGTACCAAGGACCTGCTCTGAAATAGTAACTTGTCTGTAGCATTGTAGCCATAAATGCTGACCAGAAGAACATAACCATAGAAACAATCAAAACCCATTTCATATCTTTTTCAGATTTCTCAACCAAACTGCCCACACCTTCAGGAACATTCTATCAGTCATCATGGAGCAGTTATATTACTTTCTGTAGCATAATGCATGCGCGATAACAATTAATGATCAGAAGGGGATGCAGACAATCACAACCGCAGCCAAACTCCCAAAAGAATTCTACCTCCTAACAGCAACATCCATAACTCTCTTTCTCGCCACCCAAACAACACAGCCCATCCTGCCCCTTTACATCATACAAAAAGGAGCCACAACCTTCGAACTTGGAATAATAATCAGCCTTCTATCCTTCGTAGCCATAGCAGCTAAGATTCCTATGGGCATGCTAGCCGAACGCATAGGAAGATGGCCAATCATTCCAGTAGTCGCCATCGGCCAAACAATCAGTTTATTACTCTATTCAATCGCCCCAAATCACACATGGTTCTATCCCATACGAATCTTTCACGCCCTCATTCTGGCAGCTTTTGCCCCCACAGCCCTCACAATAGCGCAAGATCTGGCACCACCAAACAAACGAGGGACCACTATGGGAACATTTCTAACATCTATCGGAGTCGCCACCACTTTCGGTCCCTTCTTGTGCACCTTCCTTGTGGACTACGTGAACTACTCCCAGTTGTTCCAATTAGCCTCAATAATTCCTCTCATCGGATTAGTACCTCTCCTACTAGTTCGTCGCAAAAGTTCTTACCTATCCAATCACACAAAAACAAGTCCAAGCCTTCAGGAATCACTGAAGGCTATCTTTTCTTCACGAAACATGCTAGTTCTAAGCTATCTTCGGCTCACCTTCTCTTTCACAAATGCCTTCTTCATCACCCTCTTCGCACTACATGCCGAAAAAAATCTCCTTTTAACCGCATCCCTCATCGCCCTCTTCTTCGGAATCAAAGGAATCACTAACATGCTATCTCGCATCCCATCTGGAAAACTAACTGACAAAATTGGATACAAATGGCCCATCATCCTAGCCTTCACACTTCTAACAATAGCATTCCTAACAATTTCAGAAACAGACAACATTTTCCTTCTAGCCTTCTCCATGATCATGTACGGAGCAGCTCACGGAATGAGAGCTGTAACCGAATGGTCCATGCTCGGAGAATACGCACCATCAGAAACAGGCAACATTGCCACTGCCTATCTATCCACAATGTTCAATGTCGGAGCAGCACTCGGAGCAGTAACTGCGGGAGCCCTCTCCATTATCCTCAACATCCAAACAATCTTCAAACTAGCGTCAATTATCATCGTTTCAGGAACCTTCGCCGTTAACCTAATAAAAACAAAGCCCGCATGCGTACATGATTTAGCGGCTGATCATCACGAATTTGCCTAAGTGTTCGAGTGGCTTTATGGTCGTTGTGTCGTGGTTTCAAACTCCCAATCATGGTTGCCCTTTGCCGTCTCTGCTCTCTGAGACAACTGAAAAGCGCAAAAATCATTCCAGAGGATGCAACGGACGGCTGCGCTTCTTTCGAGTTCCGGTGTTTACATCGATTGTTCTCAATCTACCAATGGACAAAACACGCGTCACAGTTTGTAGCCGATTTTTCTAAGAAAGTCCTTTCTCTCTTTCACATCTTTTTCGGTTTCGATTGCCTTGCTTTTCATGCCGTCGATGACGCCTAGAATTCCTCTTCCCTGTCTTGTCTCTGTGATGATAACTTCTAATGGGTTGGCTGTTGCGGCGTAGATGCTACAGACTTCGGGTACTTGCTTAATCTTGTCTAAAACGTTGATTGGATAGGCGTTTTTCATGAATATGATGAAGCAGTGGCCACACGCCAAGGCAAGCGCACATTTGGATGCTAAACTCTTTAGCTTATCGTCGTTGCCCTCGTGTCGCACCAAGCACGGTCCGGAACTCTCGCAAAAGCCTATGCCAAACTTGATCTCAGGGGCGGAGTTGACTAGTGCTTCGTAGAGGTCTTCAACCGTCTTGATGAAGTGCGCCATCCCCAACACTACGTTGCAGTCTTTAGGCACCTCTATTTTTACCGTTTTAAGCTCCACTCGTCTCACCGATTCAGTTTATCTGAGCTTCTGTTAAAAGAGACTTTCTACTTCCACAGTATTATCAGCTAATACTCAAATGACACTATCTACAGCTACAATACGTATTCTTTGAATTCGTTCTCAAAAGTTGCTGATGAGACAGGGGTATGGCGGGCCCGCAGGGATTTGAACCCTGGTTCTCCGGCTCCGAAGGCCGGCGCCTTAATCCTGACTAGGCAACGGGCCCTATTGGAGATAATGCTGATGCAGATGATTAAAGGATTTCTTTCAACTGTGTACTTTTAGATTGGGGGGGTGGAGTGCAAGTTCAGGGGGAGATATCCCTTTTGTAAAGAAGTCAGCGTCATAACAGGTTTTCGAACTTGCACTCCGTTCAACTTGAGGTCATGTTGCTATAGAAAAAGCTTGTGAAGAAAAGTACTAGACATAACCTCTGGTGTACGTTTGAGTCGAGAAAATCTTTAATAAAACGCCAGCATCTAAATTTGGTGCGGGCCGGTGGCTCAGCATGGCTAGAGCGTTCGGCTGATAACCGAAATGACGAAGACTCACGGGAGAGGTCGAGAGTTCAAATCTCTCCCGGCCCACCACGAATTGACCATACATGTATAAACAGTGTTCAGAATAGCATGTGCATTGACCTTATGATTATTGGAACTGTAAGCTCTAATGCACGCTCATCAGCGTTCGGGAAGTTTCGAATAAGTTCCATTCGAAGTCCTATAGACTGCTAATCTTCCAACAGTTTCCCAATTGTCCCCGTCTCTGCGCCTGAGTTGTACAACGATAACTTCTGCTGTCGGATCGGTCTTCCCAGACCATATAGTCAAGCCTAGATAATCCTGTTCATTAAGACGTGTGTAGAATCTTCCTTTTGGCTGAGATGTTGAGGTCAATTTTATCATCATAATTCTCTAAGTGGTTCATGTTTTTATTTTTAGTTGTTTAGAGAGAAGGTCTGCATGCACATAGATCTGATTCCGGGTGTTTGAACGAGGACATGCATGCATTTCGCTTCCTGCAAATCGGAAAGGTCTTCAAATTCACGCACATTAATCTTCACTTAAAAGCTGCATATCCACATTTGAGAAGTATCTAAACGCCTTTTTGCCATACTTCTGGCTCAGTTTCTTTGCATAGGCTCGCAACGCTTTGAGGGCAGCGACACCACCAGCAGCCTCGTCAAAAGACATCATCATGACCCAGCCCTTACCACGCAAATACCCTGTGCCAGTCGTTAAGTCCTTTTCCTTCACTCCTTTCAACGCGACACGTTCACAGTGCACTCCATACTTCGATAAGATCTTGAAAACCGTGGCCTTCACAAGAGACCAACTCGCCAATCCCGATTCGCTGCCTCGATTAGCTATATACGTTTTGGCATCAACTACGAGATATGCACCGTTCTCCTCCTTGAATTCACCAAAGCATCCGAGTATCCACAAAAACCTCAAAAAATGGGGCATTCGATTTTTGAGCCTTTGTTGTTGAGCAAAGAGGTCAGTATCCGTTAACCCCAACGATGAACGCTTAATGGTTGTCAAAAGCTCATAAACTGCTTCAAAAGCTGCTGTTTCTTCTTTAGAGAAGGACAGATTTTTGGGAAAGTCGACGATCTTTGTCTTGAGTGGTGAAACCTTAAGAGCATCCACGATTTCTTTTGGACTGAGAGAAGCGCGGATGGCCTCCAAACGTTGTAGACCCTCGAAAGGTTCGATGAACGTGTGGTAGTCTTCTTCAGAGATTGGTGCTCCGTGCTTTTCCTCAAATTTTTCACGGTTCCAAGACCCCGCAGTGTCTTTCACTCCCTCACAAGGGAATCGGGAGCAGTAGGCGCAGTTTTCCATCCCGGTTTTGTCTACACACTGGCGCACCAAACAGTTTCGAGGAGGTAGTTTCGATCCTTTTGGAATCTCTTTGTTGGGAGTCTGACATGTAGGGCAAGGAGTTTTCATCGGCGTGTAACCTAAAATCTCTTTGGCTCTTTTCTTATACTGCTCAAATTCTTCCGTAGTCATATCTCGACGGGGGTAAGGTCCCCAAGGACAAGTTCCACAATCCATACCACATTTAGCAATTAATTTTGACACTCGTATAGTCTCCTATTGAAGAAGCAAAAATGATTCATAGCAATAAAAGGCTTTTCACTGAAATCTATAGATTGTACACGTTTGGAAAACCCGCAGATTTGTAGTTAGGAAAACTTGAAGCAAGTAGGTAGAAAAATAGGGGTTCGCCGGGGATATCTCCATAATGGAGCATGTTCAAATCTCTCATGGTCACAGTCTAATTCTCATGGTCTATTGTCAACAAAGCGAGTTGTAGAGGCATTATTGTAGCTCCTTGCTTCATATCGAACATACATATAATTTATCTGAAAGGAGGCAGTATCATACAGAAAACCACCAACTTGGTCAGAGAAGATGCAACAGTTCATCCACAACGGCGTCCTGATGCCAAGAAAGTATGAAGGCCGAGGATTCCATATCTTAGTGAGAGGCAGAGAAATCGATCTTACGCCTGAGCAGGAAGAGATGGCAGTTGCATGGGTTAAGAAGCTTGAAACAGAATACGTCAACGACCACGTCTTCGTCAAAAACTTTTTCCGAGACTTCCGCAAGGCGCTCAATATAGAAGTCTCTCCAGAAGACTTTGACTTCTCTGAGATCAAAAGACACATTGATAGAGAACGCGAAATCAAACAAAATCTCTCTAAAGAAGCAAAAAAGAAACTCGCTCAGGAACGCAAAGCAATCAGAGAAGCAAACAAGGAGAAATACGGATACGCTTTTGTGGATGGCGTCAAAGTTGAAGTGAGCAACTACACGGCTGAACCTTCCTCAATTTTCATGGGGCGTGGTAAGCATCCTCTGCGTGGACGATGGAAAAAGGGTCCCGATGAAAAGGATGTTGTTTTGAACCTTTCTCCAGACGCTCCTAGGCCCAAAGGAAACTGGAAAGAGGTTGTTTGGCAGCCGAATTCGATGTGGGTGGCTAGGTGGAAGGACAAGCTTCGGCACAGATACAAACATGTTTGGCTTTCTGACTCGTTTTCTCTCAAACAGACAAATGATATTGACAAGTTCAACAAGGCTAGAGAGTTGGAAACCAGAATCAATAAAATCCGAAGCCACATCACCAATAACCTTAGTGCAAAGGACGTTACGAGACGCAAGGTCGCCACAGTTTGCTACCTAATAGATGCACTGAAGTTACGTGTGGGGGATGAAAAAGACAAGGATGAAGCTGATACAGTAGGCGCAACCACTCTCAGATCCAACCACATCAACATTAGCCCAGATGGAGAAGTAACGTTCGATTTTCTGGGAAAAGACGCGGTAAGATGGCAAAAAACAATATCGTTGCCAAAGCTTGTTGTCGAAAACCTTTCAGAATTCATGGCAGATGCCAACTCAACAGTATTTGATGGCGTCAAATCGAAAGATGCCAATCTTTTCCTTAGCGAGACCATGCCTGGATTAACAGCAAAAGTCTTCAGAACATATCATGCCACAAAAGTTGTTACGGGTTTTTTGAAAAAAGCTAATGCAAACAAAGACGATTCTGAGGCGCAGAAAAAACATGTTGCAAAGATGGCCAACCTTCAAGCTGCTACAGTGTGCAACCACAAACGCAAAGTCCCAAAAAGCTGGCAAGTCTCATTGGACAGGAGAAAGCTGCGGCTAAAGACGCGGGAAGTAAAGGGGAGAGAGGCTGTAAAGAAGCTGGAGCAGAAAGCAAAGGAGCATGCGCAGAAATACGAGGAGAAGCTGAAAAATTATCAAAGCCAGTTCGCAGAAAGAGAAAAACAAGGAAAATCTGTCCAAAAGTTAAAGGAACGTATAGAGAAACTGAAGATAAAACACAGTGAGCGCGTGAGAAAGCTTAATGAACGCGTTGAGAATAGAAAACAACGCGACAAAGCTTACATAGAGAAACTGAAATTGCAGATCGAGGCGCAAGAGGCAACTCGGGACTATAACTTGTCCACATCGCTGAAAAGCTACGTTGACCCTCGCGTATACTACAAATGGGGAAGGAAGGTTGATTTCGACTGGAAGCTTTACTATCCCAAGGCTCTTCAAAAGAAGTTTTCATGGGTTGAGCCTAACGAAGATAACCCTATTGTAACATAAGGATGTGTAGTGTGACAAGTCTCTCCTACTGCTTGCGCACGCAAAAATTAACTTACATCACGTTTCTAGTTAAATAGAGGAGTGATTATGGTGTTGAAATTGGCGAAATCTGATCTTTTGAATCTTGTCAATTTCTTTAGGATTTCAGGGCGATTAAAAGGAATCCCGAGATCGGGTTGGGTAAAAGTAGGTATCGACTCGCCCGAATCTGTTGCTGATCATACGTTCAGAACCGCAATTTTATGCATGATATTTTCAGACTTGGAAGGCTTGGATGAGCTGAAAATGCTGCAGATGGCCTTGATCCACGACCTTCCCGAAGTCATAACAGGAGATCTAACGCCGCCTGAAAGGACGAGTATGGCTAAAAATAGAGAAGAAGATGCCATGAAAAAGCTATTGTGCCTTCTGCCAGAAAAGCAAAGAGTGAAATGCGCAAATGTTTGGCGTGAATACGAGGAGTGCAAAACTGCTGAGGCTAGAGCTGTGAGGCAGCTGGAAAAGCTTGAAATGGCACTACAGGCAAAGGAGTACGAACGTGCTGAGTTGAGAAAAGAAAGTTTAGAAAATTTCTTCAAATCTGCTGAAAAAACCATCGTGTCTCCGACGATAAGGAGACTTCTCTCGTGTATCCTAGACCTGCATTTCGAATGAGTTTAGTGCCCAGGGCAGAGGTTTTCGTGGATAATCGCTGTATGCATATGAAATTATAAGAAGCACCCGTTGAAGTTTCATTGAGGAGATCGAATGTACAGGCTTGTTCTGTATTATGATAAAGATGCTGCATACATGAGCAAGATTCGGGTTCTTACGGATTTGTTGGAGAAGATCAACCGCAAGTGGGGAGTGGATTATCGTGTCGTAGAGGCTGAAAAGCTTTCCACTTCTCAAGTCGAGCGGTTGAAGGGGACATTCGCAACACCATGCCTCCGCTTAGAGGAAAAATTGTCAGTTCAAGAGGCAACATCTTGCCCTTATCGAGAAGTAAAAATCCCAATTTGACGAACACTCCAATCCTTCTTTTGCATCGCAACGAAAGTCCGTACAACGTGTTTTCCCATCTTCTCGGAACGACCTATTTTAACATTGAAGGTGCACTAGGAAGTATCGCAAAGAACGGCCCTAGGGCCCACCTCGCTGCAAGAGGGCTAGAAAATCCTATCCAAAAGATTCTTGCAGACGATCCATCAACTCTTGAAGATGGAATGAAGTTCACCGACATAGATGTCAAGGTGGAATCTGGAGTTATAGATATTCTTCTTCAAGACGCGGAAAAAAAGTTCGTTGTAGTAGAATATCCGCTTTCTACCTGTTATAGAGAGGAACAGCACCCTTACAAGCCCATAAACATTGTCCTAAGCGTTTCTAAATAGGTTTCAGGGGACCCTACATCTATCCTTCTCTCATCACGCTGCAATTTCAACGCATATACATTGTGTCCCAAATTTATAAGCAACTTAACTGCATCCGTTAACTCCACTTCAACACACCCCCTCAAACTGACTCTCTCAATCGCCTGATATATCGAGGGCTTGAGAATATACAAGGCAACGATGGCCAAATTGGTTGTAGGCTCCTCTGGTTTTTCAATGACCTCTATAACCTTAAAAATTCCTGATTCTATTTCATTCCCGACCATGACTCCATACTTTCTAGGGTCTTCAACCTCTTCAACCAAGAATATTGCTTCAGCATCATAATCATTGAACTTCTCCACGAGTCTCTTTAGGTGATCATTATTCTTGGAAAGAATTATGTCATCCCCTGCATGCAATAGAAAAGGTTCATTTTTGGTGAAGATTTTAGCCTGATAAACGGCATCTCCAAAACCCTTCGGTTGAGGCTGGTTTATGAAGATTACGGTTGAATCGTTTATCTTCTTATAAAATTCCTGCAGTTCCTCGGCGAATTCAGCTTTGTTTTTATTCCTAAGATATTCTATGAAACCTTCATCAGGTGAGAAATGATCCTCAATGGCCCTCTTACCCCTCCCAACAATGAAGCCGTACTCCCTAAATCCCGCATCGTACAACTGCTCAAACACAACATGTAACATAGGCTTTAGGCATGGTCTCCCATCATCCTTTCTTACAAATATAGGGAGCATCTCCTTAGGCATTTCTTTGGTTATCGGCAGGAGCCGGGTTCCCAAACCCGCTGCGGGGATTACAACCTTTTTCATAATCAATAGATTCACGCCGCGGCACGTCATGTTTATTACGCCTTCAGGAGGTAATAAATCTAGCATAAGGTTGGCGGATTACATGTATCAAATTTCATTTGTTGGAATGGGTTATGTCGGATTGTGCACAGGTGTCTGCTTTGCAAGCAAGGGATACGAAACCATTCTATCCAACACGGACCAAGCTAAGGTTGATTCCGTAAGCAAAGGGGCTTCACCTTTTTACGAACCACACCTGGAAAAAATGCTACGAGAAGCCGTCAACAAAGGATATTTAAAGACAACGCTGGGAAAAGAGGAAGCGATTTTACGATCAAACATTACGTTCATCACCGTTGGAACGCCATCAAAGCCAGATGGAGGCATCGACCTCAGGTTCGTGTGCAGTGCCGCTGAAGAAATCGGCAAAGCGTTGAAAAAGAAGGTGAGTCATCATCTGGTTGTGATGAAGAGCACGGTGATTCCCGGCACCACAGAAGGTGTGGTCAAGCCGTTATTGGAAAGGCAGAGCGGTAAACGATGCGGCGTAGATTTTTCGCTATGTGTCAACCCAGAGTTCCTTCGTGAGGGGTCAGCCATCCACGACACCTTGGATCCTGATCGAATCATCGTTGGCGAACATGACAAAAAATCTGGCGACCTCTTAGAAGACTTGTACCTAGAATTCTATGGTGACAAGGTGCCTCCAATGGTTAGGGCAAATATCCCAACAGCTGAATTAATCAAATATGCCAATAATGCTTTTCTGGCCACAAAGATTAGCTTCATCAATCAGATCGCCAACATTTGCGAAAAAATCCCAGAAGTGGACGTGAAAACGGTAGCCAAAGGTATAGGTCTAGACAAAAGAATTGGACGATTGTTTTTGAACGCTGGGCTGGGATATGGTGGATCATGCTTACCCAAAGACGTCAAGGCTCTCATTGCTTTTTCTAGGACTTTAGACTATGACCCCATGTTCATTAAGTCCGTTGAGGCGGTAAATGAAGCCCAACCGTATAAAGCCGTTGAGCTGGTTAAAAGAGTCTTGGGAGATTTAAAGGGGAAACGCATAGCCATCCTAGGCTTAGCCTTCAAGCCAAACACAGATGACATCCGCGAATCCGTGTCCATAAAAGTCATCGATAAGCTTCTTGAGGCTGGAGTCAACGTTGTTGCCTATGATCCAGTAGCAATGAATAACACCAAGAAACTCTTCGGCAACCGCATTGGTTATCCCTCATCTGCTATTGAATGTATTAAAGGGGCTGATTGTTGCATTGTTGCAACTGGATGGGATGAATTTAAACAGCTTAAACCGAATGACTTCATCCATCACATGAAAACACACATTGTGGTCGATGGCAGGCGCATTTACGACCCAGAAGAGTACAGCCACAAAGTCAAATTCACAGCTATAGGACTCGGACAATAACATATTATTCAGAAAGAAAGCGAGTTCGTAAGCCACATGTAACAATTAAGAATTTGAGATTATCTAGAGGCGCTTTGATGTTTAAGCGGCTGAGGCAAGACAAAACAATGGTATAGCGCTTAAATTTATTAAATGTCACGTATATCCAAGTGTTCATTAGAGGCTGGCTGTTCATGGCGCATACCATTCGTTCTGGTGCACGAGTTGCTCGAGGCGCTACCTACCTATTTATTCAAGGAATCATCTCAGCCGTCATCAGCGTAGCTTATTTTGCAATCCTCGCGCGTTTTTTTCCACCACCACGCCCAGAAATGGGCGTCTATGCCATCCTGACCTTTATTATCACATTGGTTCAGGTGTTTGGCACATTTGCCCTAGAATTAGCTTCAACCAAGTACATTGCTCAATACACCACTGAGGGGGCGTCGAAGAAAGCCAAATCTGTGGTCGCTCGAGCACTGCAAATTTCCTTGATAGCCTCCGCGATTTTGTCAATGCTCTTCTTTGCTTCTGCAGAATGGTTATCCACGCTGCTATTAGGCACATCCAAGTGGGCTCCGTTGTTTCGAATTCTTGCGTTCGCTGCCTTCTTTAAGATCCTCTTCACTCAAACATTAGGTTTCTTACAAGGCTTACAAAGAATACGAGAGATGGCTGCGATTAACTTAGCGTATACTGTGATGGAAAAAGTTCTGGCCATCTATCTTCTTTACGCGGGTTGGGAGCTTCTCGGCGTCATTTATAGTTGGCTGATGGGGCTCATCCTATGCTCTCTCATAGGCTTGATTCTAACCGCTCGATTTCTTGGTATACTTGAAAAGCCCCACCCAGCAAAGCCTCTCATCAGCTTCTCCTACCCTCTCTACGTTTCTGGTATTCTCGCCTTTGCAGTAAATTGGATAGATCAGCTTTTCATTCTCCCCTACATGGGCGTAGTCTACCTCGGCATGTATCACATAGCGACTAAAGCAGCTCTCGTCCCCAGTTTGATCTCAAGCTCAATCTTTGTTGCTCTCTTTCCTAAGCTCTCAGAACTGTACGCTCGTGGTGGGGCGGATAGCTTGAAGGAGGCTTTCCATGTTGCAACGCGATACGTGGTGATGGCTGGCTTTCCAGTGATTGTTGGACTCGCGGTATTAGCGTATCCCGCGATGGTTCTGTTTGCCGGAGTAGAGTACGCTGAAGCTGCACTGCCCTTAACCGTTCTTTGTCTGGCTCAGCTCCCCGTAACATTAGGAGTTGCAATCAGTCCAACATTGATGACGCTGGAACGCACCAAAACAAGGTTAATGCTTAACGTAGCCTACATACTCTTCGAGACGTTTATGTCCTATATCGCCTTAGCCCACCTTAACCTAGGCATGCCTGGCGCGGGTTGGGCCAGAGTTTTTACTGGTCTCATAGGTTTTGGGCTGGCAGTATACGCTTTGAGAAGAACCCTTAATATTACCCTTGACAAAGAGGCGTTGTGGAAAGCCTCAGCAGCCTCCATTATCATGGCAGCGGGAATCGCACTCTTGGAAACACCAATTTTTCAATTATATCTGCTTCCCCTTTACTTGGTACTTCCTTTGCTCATGATCGTGGGTTCGGTGACTTACTTCCTCTCTCTGGTTGCCTTAAGGGCCATCAAAAAACGTGATGTGGAACTGATACATGATTATCTTCCTAAGGGCTTGAAGCATATTGCTTTCTGGCTAGGTCGCGTGGCTTTCGTTGAGTAATGCATGTGTGCCGGTATAGGAGGAATCATATACCTACCATATTGTTCGCAATCGGCCATGAGATCCAGATGGCTAATAAGATCGATTGTAAATGAAGACAAGGCGAGGCTGGGAATAACATAATCTACAGATGCGCATAAGAGATAAAAACAAAGATTTAACTCATGCATGCTACACCAATAATTGATTGCACCTTTGAAGAAAGAGTTACTTATGTTTCATAATTGATTTTATATACACACACAAGAGGTATTGCGCCTCCATAGGATCTAGGAGAATCACCCGATTGAGAGAAATACGCTTTTTCAAAATGGTCTAATGTAACAGATTGTGGCACCCCGTAAACCAGTGATTCTTGTCCATACCTCATCAACTTGTAAATAACAGTGTTCAATCCACGATCGTTCCACCCAACATCTTGAAGGGCACCTGTTTCTGGATCCTCTTCATACTGTCTATACGCCGTGTCGTTTACACCAGTAAGCGGTTCAGAAATTCGAGCCATCCATCTCCACTTTCCCTCGTCAGCCCATCCCACTTCATTAATAGACACCTCTCCAGTATTCTCGTCTTGCTCAGGATAGAATGTTGTAAACACAACAACATGGGTTGCATCGTACTTCCTCAAGACTTCAATAGCTTCAGACTCGGTTGACATAAACATTAATGCGACTTGTTCTATCTGAGTTGAGTTGAATGTACCATTATCAGCAAGAGTTGTTTTATTTCCAAGAGTTGTAATCCAATATCCATAGTCCCACCAGCTTGCCACCACGGTTGGACCATATGGAGGGCTTGGCGGCAACTCGTCTCGCATCCATTTTAGAGTGTCAATCCAATCGCTCACTGGTTCAGGTGGCTTTATTGGCATGCTTCCGGCGGCAATCGTTGTGGGCGCATACGCATGATCGAAAACTCTTGGATATGGTGACAACTGGGTAGGCAACACGAAGGTAACCGTGAGTAGAAGAAACATAATTATCAAGAAGGCTCCACTGAACTCCTTCCCCACATGAGCTTCGAAACGCATTTTACGCCTCGGAATAATCGGGGCTTCCTTTAAGACGGTAGTGAAAGGTTTGATCAGTCGAACTAATGCTAAGGCCCAAAGGAGGCAAAAAGCCGGAGCCATGAGCAAAACTAACCGCACCATGGAACCCGCAAAGTAAATGGATGTCAAGCCGAAGATAATTAAGAAAACATTCCGGTTCGTGGGTGTCCGCATGGCAAAGAACAAACCAATTGGTACAAAAAAGACGCCTATCCCGAAGTCGTAATAGAACGATCCCCAAGCAGCAGGCCTATGCTCTTGCACAGACTGCACGAGGGGGTATAAAAGGCGTTCAAAAGGATTCAAGACAGATTCAAACTTAGTTCCCAAGGGCATAACGTACCCATAATGTGAAAGCATAAGGATTACAACGGCTAGAAAAGTGATGGAGCCGAGCACGAACAGCGTTTTCATCTTGAGCGTTTTGATAAGACGAGAAACTTCGCATAGGCACAACAATAGGAAGATTCCTGAAACGGCTAAAATGGTAGTTTCAGTCAAATATCTGAGTCCTATCTTAGGCACGTTGACAGAGATGAAAAGAGCTATGCCGAATGTGGTACTGTAAGACAGAAGCAAACGAGATGAATATCGGCGGAGCAAAATCAAAACAAAAACGAAAAGAACAGCCATTCCAATAGGATATCGAGAAGCCCCCCAAGAAGCAGAAATATACCCGAGCGATAATCCCGCAGCAGCTGCATAAACAAAATTGTTTTTCAGCGGCCTTTCAGGTTCGATAGATCTTAGAAAGAAAAGAATAAACAAAAGGATTGCAAAAATCCCCACCGACTCATCGTCGAAGAAGCCTAGAGTGGTACGGCCGATGAAGGAAGGGCTTAGGGCTAGAAAGAACGCGGAAAAAAGACCCGCTTGTTTACCACCGATGTCCTTGCCCAAAAAGTACATGACTAAACACGTTAACGTGCCCATTATGACTGGGAAGATCACGCAGAAATTGTAAACTGGATCGGCGACAAGTGGATTAGAAGAAAAAGCGAAAGACAAACCGAGAGCGTTGGCTATTTGGTAGAAAACCGCGGCGGTGAGTGCCAGTCCTGGAAAAGAGGTGGCTGCAATATCGCGTCCCCATGGATACCAGCTCATCATGTCACGCGAAGGGTCTGCCATTGACCAGCCAGAGGTCCAAGTTAACAGTCCGTTGTCAACCATATGCTTGGTTAGGCGATAGTGCCAGTGAGGGTCAAACTCCGAGAGGTAAAAGCCCCAACGGAGGGGAAGCAATCGAACTATGAATGCGAGGAAAAGGATGAGAGAAAGTAATGAGGCATATACCAGCGTGGAATGGGATATTGGGAAGTGAAGGACCTTAAAGCTCTTTAAAATCTCAACAATTTTTTCTCTGCTAAACACTCTTCGGATTTTCAATATGGATGTCCTTCCTTCGTCAAACAATTCAGACAACCCGTTTATTTCTCTTACGGTTATGTGCGCATCAATTTATTTGGGTCTTAGTACGCATTGTTACAACAGCCATCATTTGCATATACGTAGGATCAGCTTATCTTAATATTGAACACTGGTGAAAGCCTTAGCAACCTGTTTGAGGGCTTCTAAAATGAGAAAGAGTCTCAAAGCTGTTCTCGCAAATAGACTTGAACCCTCCGAGCTCAAGCTTCTCTACAAATCCTATGACATCGTCGGCGACATCGCTATCATCAGAGTCCCTGAAACTCTCAAACAGTATAGTGACATTATTGCCGAAGCAATTATGCAAACTTATAAACGTATCAAAACAGTGTTACGCCAAGTTAGTCCAGTTGCCAGCGATTATCGGCTGCGTGAGCTTGAGTGGATTGCTGGCGAAAGAAAAACCGAGACTGTTCACAAGGAGCATGGCTGCATCTTTAAAATCGACTTGAAAAGATGCTATTTTTCGCCCAGACTCGCGTATGAGAGAATGAGAATTGCCCAACAGATTCAACTAGACGAGACGGTTGTCAACATGTTCGCCGGCGTTGGATGTTACTCCATTCTAATTGCTAAACATTCCAAGGCTGAAAAAATCTATTCAATAGACACCAATCCAACAGCCGTACGGTACATGAGGGAAAACATCAAACTCAACAGGGTTGGTGAGCAAGTTGTCTCTTTTCGAGGGGACGCAAAAACTGTTGTAGAAGAAAAGTTGCGAAACATTGCTGACCGGGTTCTCATGCCCTTGCCTGAGAAGGCGTACAAATATCTGGACTATGCTATGTTAACACTCAAACCAATGGGGGGATGGATTCACTACTACGATTTTGAACACGCTGAAAAAGGTGAAAATCCAATCGAAGAGGTAGAAGTAAGGGTAGCTAAGAAATTGCAGAGTTTGGGGGTTAACTTTGAAACGTCGTTTCGACGAGTTGTGAGAACTACAGGACCCAGATGGTATCAAATAGTTGTCGATATAAGGATACTACCATAAAGATTGATTTTTGTCTTTGTTGAGGAAGAATGATTGATTGTTTTAAACCGCTTTTCGGAATTAAAGACAATACACACTGAGCACAACAAATCTTTATAAACTCTGCAATTAACAAATCATTTCCTTAACGATCGCCCCTTAGGAGGAATGGTACAATAAAAAGAAAGTTGATGGACATTTTGGCTTGCCCTATCGATAAGCATTACCCTCTTCAACTGCACGTCTTTAAAGAGAAGGAAGAAATTGTGGAAGGCATAATTATATGCCCAAAGTGTTTGCGTTGGTATCCCATTCGAGACGAGATCCCCGAAATGTTACCTGATGAACTACGAGAAGAAAAAGATGAACTACCTTTCTTACGGAAATGGAAGGACAAAATTCCTCAGAAAATCATTTCAGAGGGCAAGCCGTTCAATCTCAAGTAAGAAACTGAAAAAGGAGAAAAGCTAACTAGCAATTCTAACTCTACCTAAATCATTTCCAGAAAGGGAAGAGTGGTAAAAAAGAGCTGAACGAGGATCAGCAAAATTGTAACTTGCTTTTCCGTTAGTGGTCTCAGATTCATTACGGCGTGAGTCCAACTGTATATCCTTCTTCCGTAAGGTGGATCGAGTTTTCCGTCTTTTCTCAATTTTCCGAGACATGTTGTTTTAAATTTCACCCTTAATTTCAAAAAGAATTCGATAATGAATGGTAGCATCATAATGACCCCGCTTCTTTCCATATTTCCAACGATCACTCCAGCCGCAACTATTGATCCAAGCAGATAAGTTAGGGAATCTCCTGGAAGAATTCTAGCTGGATACCAGTTGTATCTGATAAAACCGACTAGAGCTGCAAATGCGATTAGGAATATGACTGCCCCGATACTTTTGTGCAACACAGCATAGATTCCTAAACCTAATAAATAAACGATACCCATTCCAGCCTCCAATCCATTAAAGCCACCTAGCAGATTGACGACGTTGGAAGCCCCTACAACACCCAGTGGTATTAACAAGAGAGGGTAAATGATTCCAAAATAGACGGTTCCCACAAACGGAATCGCCATTTCCGGCTTTCCAGCGCTTACTGCCATGAGCGGTACTGCCGCAGGCAAAGTTAGCAACGGTTTTAACCACTGAGGGATTCCGACCCTGATGTCTTGACCCTCCTTTGTTCCTGCCGCTTTTGATTTTACGTTCAAATCATCAAGCAAACCTACAAACATGACTATAACAATAGAGACGGTGACCGCTAGAAGATAAACCAACCATTCTTCCAGCTCATAGATGGGTCCAAATGAATACCCTAAATACGTCTGCAAACCTATATAGGCCAACAGGCCAGATAAAACTCCGAAGGCGACACAGATCCCTCCAGAGGTAGCCAACTTTGGCTTGTTCTTTTTCTGGAGGTCTAAACCAACAATTCCAGCAGTGTACAAGAATTTTATGAAGTGAGGGGTGATGAAAAAAGTTGTAACGAATGATATCAACACGGAAATTAATAAGACTTCCATTTTTGCTACACTTCAATGCTTTTTTAATTTACCGGGTTTGTGATTTCTTCAGCTTTTTTAGACTCCGTCGTATCTGTATTTTAATCTTTACGAATCTGGATTCCAGTACAAAAGAGTATCGTGATTGATGTGATAAAAGTTGATAATAGAGAACACCATAGGAGTGAACACTCAAAAAAAGAGAGAACCTTTCTGATATTTTCTTCTTTAGCTCTACTTTCACTTGGCTGCAACGAGGTAGACTGGGAGCCTCTTCTCATGGTCGTTATCTTATAATCATCTAGTCCAAACACCTCTCCCTACACCACGGTATACAAAGCCCTCTTTTTCTGCCTTGACAGGATCTATGACACGGCTCATATCAACAATTGCAGCGGGTTTTTTGATCAGAAACTTGATTTTTCCTAAATTTAGTCGTCTGAACCGGTCGTGGCCCACAGCAATGATTAAACAATCTGCCTTCTCAACGGTTTTCTTCAAAGTTCTTTCAGCAGAATACCCCATTTTCACTAACTCTTTGTAGGAAAAAAGAGGATCATACACTCGAACTACCATGTCTTTTTTGTTCAGCATATTTATGAGCCTCTTTGCTTGGGAACCTTCTGCCACCTTTACATTTGGGCGACAAGAAATGCCAAAGATTGAAACCTTAGCTCTTCGCATGTTTTTACCGCATACTCGTAGCGCGTCTCTCACTAAACGAACCGTATGCCCCAACATTTCATCATTTATTTTTCCTGCAAGTGTTAACATGGGAAGCTTTACGTTCAATGTTTCCGATTCTTCGACGAGAAGATAATGGTCTTTTGTGACATATTCGTTGACAATCTTTGGAGTGGGTAAGTGGCAATCGGGTTGCGTCCTAGCCGCTTTCTGTGCTTCAACGATGTCTATTCCGGCTTTTTCGCAAAAGAGAGCAAAGTTGTTTCCCAACGCGAGGTTGATGTCCTGATAGACACTTTCGAATAACTTTACAGCTTCCGCTGTCTTTATGTTCTTCACCTTCACTATTTCTCCGGTTACGATTGTGCTTAAAACAAGGCAACCAGTTCTCAAGCTTTGTTCATCAACAGCTCCAACAACCCTTGCATCGGTAGTGATGTCTTGTAAAACTTGCCCGGGGATGGCATGAATCGGACTGTAAGATAAACCAAAGTCGATTCCAGCCTTTAGGCCAGATGTATTCTCAAGCGTTTCCTTTACTAGGCTTTCAGTCACCCCGGGTCCTGTTGCGCTTGCAAAAATGATCATAGAGCCTGGACGCAACTCCATACCTACGTCTTTGCATGCTTTCTCAATGCGTGAGTAGTCAGGCTTTTTCCTTTTATCAATAAGTGTTGGAACAACAAACACGATGATTTCACTTGCTGAGGCGGCTTCTCTAGTGTCCTGTGTAGCTGTAAGGCGCCCATTTTTTATGTGCCTCTCTAGAAGAACGTCAAGCCTAGGCTCTATAAATGGGATCTTGCCTTTCTTTATCAGGTTGATGGTGCGTGGGTTTGTATCTACAGCGATGACTTTGAACCCTGCTTCGGCGAAAAGGCAAGCATGAGACAGGCCCATTCGTCCGCATCCTATGACGCTAAGTGTATATTTTCCGCGTTTTTCAGGGGTGTTAATGTCTTCTTTTTTAAGTGTCATCATTTCAGGCATCTTTTTTTCACATCGTTTCCATTCTCTACATTGTCTTTACGTATTTGACGGGTTTGTATAAAGATTTGCAGAATCAGCTGCTTTTGCATTTATTTATTATTTCATGAAGTTTTCCCTTGTATTTGTTAACAAGATGAACCGCTTTGCTCCTTGTTTTTCCCTCGGCATAAAATCGGTAGATAGGTTCGGTTCCACTAGGCCTTATAAGAATTGAGCTTTTGTCTGTGAACCATATTTTCACGCCATCAGTTACGTCTATGGTCATATTCTTAATTTTTCTAATGAGTTCTTTTAACACTTGTTCTTTGAGTTCGTTTGGACACTGTAGCTTATCTTTTTTTATGTGATAAATAGGTAGTTCCGCTAGTAATTCTGATACTTTCTTTTCGGTTTTTGCCATAATATCCAAAATCAACGCGGTGGTCATTGCTCCGTCTCGAACTGGTTGATGAGGCGCATAGAACACACCGCCATTTTCTTCACCGCCGAGTTTTGCGTTTACCTTTTTCATCTCGTGAGAAACAACGACGCTGCCAACTTTGGTCCAAACCACTTCACCCCCATATTCATCCGCTATTTCTTTGATGAGATTTGATGAGCTTACTGGGGTGACGATGATTTCTCCGGGTTTTCTCCGTAAAAAGTGTTTTTCGATGAGAGCGAAGGTTCGGTCTCCCCAGTAGATTTCGCCTCTTTCATCGACGAAGATTGAACGATCAGCATCTCCGTCATATGCTACGCCCATGTCCGCATTGAGTGCTTTCATCGTTACTGCTAGTTCGCTTAAGTTTTCTGGTTTGGGCTCTGATGGTCTGCTTGGGAAGGTTCCATCAATATTTGCGTTTATGGTAGTAACTCGGCATCCCATTTCTCGGAGCATATAAGGAGCCGTCAAGCTACCCACACTGTTTCCTGGGTCAACTACAACGTGAAAACGTCTTTTTCGAATGGTGGTAACGTCTACGTGTTTTTTTATAGCCTCAGTGTATGTGCTTAAAATTCCGGGTAGTTGGCATATTTTTCCGATTTTATCCCATTTTGCTCGCCGTATTTTATCATCGAAGAAAATGTTTTCGATTTTGATCTCCTGTTCTCGGGGCAGCTCGATTCCGTCGTCACCAATTACTTTGATTCCGTTATATTCGGGTGGATTATGAGAAGCTGTGATAACCACGCCACCGTTCATCTTGTTATGTTTAACCGCGTATTGGATCGCTGGTGTAGGGGACAACCCCACATTGTGAACAGTGCATCCTGTTGAAGTTAGACTTCCGGTAAGAGCTTGGACAAGCATTGGGCTACTGGTTCTGCCGTCGTGTCCTACTACGATTTGTCCGCCTTGAAAAAATGTTCCGATGGCTCCTCCGATCTTTGTTACGAATTCGGGGGTTAGATCGCGATTAACTAATCCGCGGATTCCATTGGTTCCGAAGAGTCGTCTTGGTTGCATTGGGTGTTTCCTCCACGAGCTTTTTCCTTTTAAGTAGTAATGAAGTTAATAGCACGCAGGTTTATAGCAGTGTTGCCTGCTAATTGTGTCGATGAATTGAACAGGGTTACATTAAACATTTGGGCGTAAGTACGCTTTCTGTAGCTTTTCTAAAAGGGCAAACTGTTACGCCTTGTGTAAGAGTAACGTTGTCTTGGATTATGGCGTGGTCGCCGATAATGCAGCCTTCCTTTATTTTTACGTGGCTTCCGACAATGACGCCTTCTCCGATAATTGTGTCTTTTATTGAGGTGGAATCTGAGATTGTGGTTTTGGGGAATATTATGGAGTTTTCGATGTGGGTTTCTTTCCTTATGATAACGTGTTTGCCAATAGCTACGTGGGGGCCTATTTTTGATTTCTTTTCAATAGTAACTTCTTCGTCGATTATTGTGGGGTTTTTGATTTCTACGCTGTTTTCTATAAAGGAGTTTTTTCCTATCTGATTCTTTTTTATTTTGGTGTCAAGTAGAAGCTGGTTTACTCTTAGATAGTCTCTTGGCTCTCCAATATCGATCCACAGGTCCTTGAAATGGTGGCCGTAAATTTTTTTCTCATCGGCTAGTTTTGGAAAAATTTCGCGTTCGATTGAAACGGGTTGACCGTTTGGGATGTAATTGAATATTTGTGGGTCAAGAATGTATATCCCCGCGTTGATCAGATTGCTGGGTGCTTCTCCTCTCGTGGGCTTTTCTACAAATTGTGTAACACGGTTTTTTTCGGTTAGTTCTACGGTTCCATATCGGCTGGGGTCTTCAACGTTGTAAAGTGCTATCGTCGCAATTGCGTCATTCTTTTTGTGTTTTTCCAAAAGCTTTGAATAATTGAAGTTGGTGAAGATGTCTCCGTTTATGACGAGGAATGGTTTTTGATCATCGATTAGTTTTTCTGCGTTTTTGATGGCTCCTCCTGTTCCTAATGGTTTTTCCTCTATGGAATATAGGAGTTTTATTTCGTGTTTTGTTTTTCCGTAGTGTTGGATGAGGGTGTCGGCCATGTAGTTTACGGCCAGTATGACTTTTTTCACATGGCTTCTCGCTAGTTTCTCTAGCGTCCAGTCTAGTAGAGGTTTGTTTCCAATTGGAAATAGGAGTTTTGGTCTTGTGCAACTGAGTGGGCGTAGTCTTGTTGCGAAGCCTCCTGCTAATACCACTGCTTTCATTTTGGCTTCCTCCTTGCAAGTACTAGTATTCTTGTGTGCTTATGTAAGATTTTACTCTAACTTAGATATTCATGAGTTGGCTAGTTAGGTTTGATTATTTGATATAACAACAAGCAGAATATTGTTTATTTGTATTTCATTTTGATAATTGTTTTCTGAAAACGTGCTAAAAATGCATGCATGATTTTTGTGGGTCTCTCTTATTAGACCCCCTATAGCCCCCCCTATATATACCCCCCATAACTTTCTAGTGTTCTTATTCTCTCTCTAGACCCCCTACCTAATTTTTTTTGAAAAGCTTGAAGTGAGCTTCTTTTTGTGAACAGCGCTTGAATATTGCTCAAGTCACGATAGGATTAGATGGGAAAAGATGCGAATAGATGGGGAAAGATAGGAAAAGATAGGAATAGATGCAGAAAGATGGGAATCGACGGCGGCTGTATTGAGAATGCGGTTTTTCCTATGTTGCAGGCACGCACATGCTCCCTAGCAGCAGTTTCCCTTATCTAGTGGGGGTGGTCGGTTTTGAAGAGCCGTTTTTCCACACGCGTTCAGGTCGATTCTTACAATGGCGAAATACCGTATTTTTGTGCGCATATACCCCGGCGTTGGATGGTTATCTCTGCTATCTTCTAGCAATACTAATGAAGATTTTGAAGTGCCTTAGCGGCTTACAGATACAGATAAGATTTAATTGAAAGCGAGCGGGTAGATAATTTAGCTCAAGCGGGGGTTGCCAAGCCAGGTTAAAGGCGCAGCCCTGAGGCGGCTGTCCCGTAGGGGTTCGTGGGTTCGAATCCCAC
>CAZKWF010000026.1:0-24232 GCA_964556565.1 uncultured Candidatus Bathyarchaeia archaeon | reverse complement strand
AACCTTTAACGTTTCTAATAGGACTTATGTGCTCAGAATGTTTCACCTACGAAGGACTTGCAGAGAAACACATCCGTGATACATTAGATCTTAACCTAAATGACATAATAAAAATAAACATTAAGGGAAAAATACTGGTTAATACAAAAGCTGAAGTTCGAACTATTCCTCTTGCGACTGCAAAGCAATATGGTCGAGAAAGCTGCAGATTCTGTGATGACTTCAGCTCTGAACTTGCAGACATCTCAATGGGAGGTCTAGGTTTAGATGGATGGACATTCACAATTATCCGCACAGAAAAAGGAGAAGAACTATTTTCAAAAGCTGAAAAGGCGGGGGTCATCGAAACTAAGAATGTGGAAGAAGTGGTAAACTCTTTAAGACTATTGCGTAAACTTTCAAAAAAGAAGCGGGGTTTGAGTTCTTAGATGAAAATGAATACTACGACACTTGCTGGAACCGCTATTCTTGCGGCTTTGGTTGTTGTTTTTGATTATTCGATGAAATATTCGGGCCTTAAAATAAGTTTCCCGTGGCTTCCATTTCTTAAATTTGATTTCACGGGGATTCCCATAGTTTTGTCTCTTTTTCTCTTCGGCTTAATTCCTGGAACCTTTACCTCTATAATTGCTTCCATTGCTATCCTTGCACGTAGCGGACAGGTTGTTAGCTCCTTAATGAAAGGGGTTGCAGAATTTTCAACAATCCTAGGAATGGCTGTTGGGTTAAAGTTGCTTAAGAGGTTTAGGCTGGTTGGCTCCTTTTCGCTTGGCATAGCATCAAGAGTCTTAATTATGATATGTGTGGATTTAGCGATGATTTATGCAGGAGTCATAGCGCTTCCCACATCTTATGCAGATGTTCCTATAATAGTAGCTTTGCTGTTTGGAGCATTTAATGCTGTTCAAGGGGTCTTGAGCATCCTTGGGGGACATTTTATCTATGAAGCTATTAAGAGACGTGTTCCTTCTTTAGCGAAAAAAAATGAGCGATAAAATCATGGATTTAGACACAGTTACAGTTATTTCGCGGATTCCGTATTGCACGCTATAGGATATTGTCATGTATGTTAAATGTTGAAATTTTAAACCATTGTAGGCGTGCACTTCAAGTGTCTGGAATTTAATGATCGTTTGAGAAACGATTTTCCTTGATTAAAAATGCTTACCCAGACACATTACAAACTCTCAACCAAAATGCGTATTCATAGCAATTTTTATATCGACAGTTTCACTTTCTGATGAATCTCTGAGGAGCGACTATACGGTGATTATAGTTCAACAAAAACCTCTTCACGAGATTTTTCAGATGGCAAGAAGCTTCCAACGCCTTTTAATTGTTGGTTGCGACGGATGCGCATCAGTCATTCAAGTTGGTGGTGAGAAGCAGGCCAAAGTTTTGAAGGCTCTGCTGGAGATGGAAAGAAGATTGAAGGGCGAACAAGAGATTGGGATAGAAGCCATGTCCATTCTGCGACAATGTGATCGTCAAATTTCTGAAACTTCGCTTCACCCACTAGTTGACGATTATGACGCCGTTGTCTCTTTGTCATGTGGAGTTGGGGTTCAAACCCTTGCAGAACTGTTTCCAGATAAGATTATCATACCTGCAAACGACACAAAATTCATAGGGATGCATGATACGAAAGCTGGCATGTTTTATGAAATGTGTAGAGCATGTGGCGACTGTATACTCTTCGAAACAGGCGGCATATGTCCAATAACACGTTGTGCCAAGAGCCTGCTTAATGGTCCGTGTGGAGGACAAGCGAAAGGTAAATGTGAAGTCGGCGGCGGGAAAAACGACTGTGCATGGATTCTCATCTACAATCGTCTCAAAGAAAGAAACAGACTTGACCTATTCACCAAATTTAGGCTTCCTAAAGATTACCGAGTTTCAGAGCATCCGCGAGAACTAGGTGGTGAACCAGAAGAGAAGGAGGAGACAGCTTAATGGACGAGGCTTACAGCGAGCTGATGAAACAAATTAAAGCGGGGAAATTCGTTTTCACGGGGGAGCTTGAACCGGTAAAGTCAACAAATCTTCATGAAGTTATTGAAGGCGCAAAAATTCTGAAGGGTCACGTGGTGGCTGTAAACATTACAGATAATCCAACGGCTTTCGGTTATATGAATGCGCTTGTTCCATCCTACCTGATTCAGAGAGAAGCCGGTGTTGAAGCTGTCTATCAGATGACAACCCGTGATCGCAACCGCTTGGCTTTGATCTCTGACGTGTTGGCTGCTGGCGCGTTAGGAATAAAAAATATATTAGCTTTAACTGGGGATCACACCACAGTAGGCGATACTCCTCAAGCTAAACCAGTTTTTGACCTCGACTCCGCAACCTTCGTCTATATGCTAAGGAAAATGATAGATGATGGAGTCGACTTGAACAATAACAAGATTGATGACCCACCTAAATTCAGCATTGGTATAGCGGCTGCACCAAACGCTGATCCACTAGAGCCCGAAATTCTGAAAATCGAAAGGAAAGTGAAGATAGGAGTCGACTTCATCCAGACCCAATGCGTCTACAGTGTCGAACAAGCAAAGAACTTTCTTGATGCAGCGTCCTACCTTAACACTCCAATTCTCCTTGGAATAGCACCGTTCAAATCGTTAGGAATGATGAAATGGATGGTGGAATTTGTTCCAGGCATAAAAGTTCCAGAAGAAATACAAGATCGAATCCGCAAGGCAAAACAAAGAGGTGGCAAAGAAGCAATTTTCGCAGAGAACATTGAGATTTTTAGCCAAATGATACGAGAAATAAGAAAAACGACTAACGCCACAGGGATTCATATGATGGCTGTAGGCTTTGAGTGGATTGTCCCGAAAATAATAGAACACACGGGATTAAAGTAGAAACTTGGGCATCAAGTCCATTTAACGTTCTAATAGTCATGCATGCATGAGTGGTGAGATTGGATTACTTCTGGGCAGTATGGTTTCACAATGGTGTTATTCCACAAAATGTCTATGTTACTTCCGTGGTCGCGTGCTTAGCCACAACAATTGTGAGTCCTTTTCTGATAAAGACCGTAAGAAAACGTGCCAGTAAACAGCAAGAAAGGGTTTATTGAAGTGAGAATGATTATTTTACGTAGTGTGACCGTCGACAAACGATTCCATTGCGGGCGGAACCGGCTTACCTAATCGTTTCCTTTTTCTTGCTTCTCTTAAAGCGTTTCCTCTTTTATTTGTAGCCATTCTGGAAATTTGGAGGAAAACACTCGGTTCTTCGTCTATGTTTTTGATATTTATTACCTTATGCTTCACAGCGTCGCTAAAGAAATCCTCGCCTGTTTTAGATCGAATTATGACTGTGGACCAATCCTTCAATGGGTTGGCGCCACCCACGGATATGTCCGCAAGTTCTGATGAGAAGTCCATGCATGTTCGACATCTATTCAAAACGTTTGGCTTGATCTCTTGAAGCGGTATGCTCGTAGTGCCTTTTTTTGTGTGAATGAGGTATTCTGTGGTTAGGGCTATTCTCTGAACTTCAGAAGGCTTGATGTCGTAGTTACGTGAGAGATATCGAAGAAGTTTACTTGAAGAAAGAGTCCAAAGACAGAAGAGTCCTATTACGATCTTGAGGTTTTCCGCAAGCTTATGTTGCCAAGCCTCCAGCTTTCGAAGAGCAAGCACATGACAAGGAATGCCCACGAAGGCTATTCTTTGCTTTCTATGCTCAAGTACTGCACTGCGGAAGGCTTTGGCAACAGCAGATGGAAAAAAATGAATTTCAACCGCTGAAAGCAGATCGTCTTGAACGGAACTGACGAGTGGCTTTAGTTCCATCGGAACCCCAGCTTTTGCCTCTGAGAACACAGCGCTGTCGATGATATCTTTCTCTAGGGCGTGTGTTAATAGGGCCGTAATGACGCCACCGCCAGGACCGACTTCCATACCGCGTTCTACAGCTTGGGCGAGTAGGATTTTTCTATAGCATCCCAAATTTGGGGTCTCAATTAAAAGTGCTTCTGTGTGGGGGCAGACATCGTAACAGATTGAACATTGATCCAAATATTTTGCGCAATCATAGATACACTGAGGCTTCTCTTCGACTATCTTAATTGCACGGACTGGACAAGCGGCTTCACATGCACCACACAGGGTGCAAAAGCCTTGATCGATAATCATTTTCTTTAACTGGTCAAATGCTAACGGCAGCCTATTTTTTGATTTCATCATTCAGTCCTCAACATCAAATTTCCACTGGTGTGAATCGGCAAGCAACTGAATTTCTTTGATTTATGTAGGACATAAAAAGTATTCTATGTCTCCTCCATTAGTGTTCTCTATGAATAGAGGGGGCTTTAGTTCATATATTTCTTTTTTCGCACCCTTTTATGATTTGAAATTTAGACTGATGATTCCACGAAACAAAAGTGCTTGACCAAAACAGACAAACACGAAAAAACGACTGTTCTACAGAGAGCTTTACGAATTTCCGACACAGTTCTTTTATTCTAATAGTCTCCTTAATTATTTCCTCTGAAGGAGGACTCTTCATTGCTTCCGTATGCTCCGTGGCTTTGCTGGCTCATCCCAATCTTCGGAGCCGTAGTTACACCATTAGTTAGTGCAATTCGTCGAAAATTCAGCAGTTATTTAGCCGTGTTGTCCATCGGAGTAAGTGCTCTCTTCTCTTTTTCGATGATTCCAGATATCTATTTTGGAACGGTTGGAACAGCTCAGCCCGATTTGACGATTCCATGGATTTCTAACAGCCTTATTCAAGTTGGCGTGTACATTGATCCCTTAAGCGTGCTTATGGCAAGCGTGATTACTTGTATAGGATTTCTAGTTACAGTCTTCTCCGTCGCCTACATGCAAGAAGAGCCAAGTTTGGCTAGGTTCTGGTTTCTCATACAGCTTTTCATCGGTGGATACTTAGTGATAGTGATGGCAGATAACCTCCTCTTCATGTTCATAGGTTGGGAAATAGTTGGGATATGCTGCACAGGTCTTGCAGCTTTTTGGCACAAAGACCCTAACAAGGCACACATGGGCCTTAAAACTTTCATTCTTCTTCGCGTTGCAGATCTATTGCTGCTTGCATCTATTTTGATAATATATGCCACGCCTCCCCATACACTTAACATTCTAAAACTCGCAGAAAACGGCAACTGGATGGGAGAATTATCAAGGTCTGGCTTGCTTTTCATTACAGTCCTCATGTTCTTTGGTGGAGCTGTAGGAAAGGCGGCTCAGTTTCCCTTGCAAGAATGGCTTCCGGACGCACTGGCTGCCTCGCCTTCTTCTTTCAACGCCTTAACTGAATGTTTAGCTGGGCCTTTCGTTATGGCTAGAGTTCTCCCAATCCTTCATGGAGGTATAGAATATAGTGGCATGGCTAACTTCTTTTTAGTCATGGCATTTGTAGGTACACTTACAGCAGTGATTAGTGCTCTCATTGCAACTGTTCAAACTAACATATTCAAAGCTCTGTCATACTCCATCTCAAGCGTGATCGGATACATGATGGCGGCTTTAGGTTTAGCAGGATTAATGACCGACATAAGCAGGGGATATTTAGCTGGAACCTTCCTTCTAACCATAGACGCCTTCGTCTCAGCGCTACTTTTCCTCACCGCGGCGTACATCTCCTATACAGTTGGATCAGATAATCTACACCATATGAGTGGGTTCAAGAGTCGGATCGCGCATAGAAGCATGGAAGTGGGAGCCGTCGCCATTGCAGGTATACCACCACTAAGCGGCTTTGTGTGCACGAACTGGATTCAAACCGTCGCCTTGGATTTTGCAGGGGAGGCTGGCGTAAAAGGACAATCCACCCTGATGATATCGGGCTACGTAATCTTCGCTCTCCTAATAATAGGAGGAGGAATAACTGCATTTTATGGTCTTAGAATGATGGGGCTTGTCTTTCGAAAAGGGAATCACGGTTCAGAAGGGAGGGTTCTTAAAAAGGTTCCGTCTTTGATGCGCATTTCCCTTGCTGCTACTCTTGGGGTGACTGCATTTTTGGATTTCTTAGCACTCTTTTTGATCCCGAGCTTTAACAGGCTTCTCCAACCTCTCTTGCATACGCTGACTTTCCCTACTATTGTCGATGGTCTAGCGTACATTATTCTCTCAATAAGTACAGTTTTGACGTGTGTGGCGGTAGCGATCGGAGGATATCCTGCATACCTGTTGTATGTAGCGCGCCGAGTTGATCCAGCCAAATTAGTTGAAGAGCACTTGTTTTTGAAGAAGATTCATGCGTTTTTCTGGAATCGATTTTACATCAACGCGCTTTACTACAAAATCTTCGCTTATCCCGCGATCACGTTTTCAAAAGGATTGTATAAAGGATTGGAGTTTGGAGGCATCGACAAGTTCAACTATTCTGTTGCAAGTTTCTTCAGGTGGATATCTAGGACCGTGCATGAAAGGCTTGAGTTTGGAGGCATCGACACATTCAACTACGCTGTTGCAGGGTTCTTCAGGTGGATATCTAAGGCCGCGCATAAGAAACTTGAGCTTGGAAGCATTGATGCACTTAATTACTCAATAGCGAATGTTACAACATCATTTTGTCAACGTTTCAGAAAGACTCATTCAGGAATTTTGTCCTACAATATGTTGGCAGTTTCCGTTGGAATTGTATTGTTGATATCTTTAATATTTATATTTGGAGGGTTCATTCCCTAGGTGAAAGTTGATGTTCTACCATATACCCCTGTTAGCAACACTTCTCCCGGCAATTTTAGGAATTATTCTATATCTCTTTGGAAGAGGTGTTGGAAAGAAAGTCCGGTGGCCAGCGACTATAATCGCTTTTATCTCTGTTTTTTTGATTCTTTCTATGCTACCAGACCTTATTGGATACTACCAAAACGGAGGACAGTCGATTTACGTTACGTATGACTGGATAACATCACCATTTGAGGTCAAATTCGGCTTTCTAATCGACAACATTAGCTTTTCCATAGGCTTAATTATCGCTGTCCTCAGCGCTTTCTCCTGTCTCTACTCTACCAAATACATGGAAAATGAACATGGACAAGCAGGCTACTATGCAAATCTACTACTCTTCATGTCTGGTATGCTTGGAGTAATATTCTCCTCAAACCTTCTTCAGTTCTACCTCTTCTGGGAGTTGATGCTGATCCCTTCTTATCTCCTAATAGCTTTCTGGGGAACAGCCAAAAGAGCATTGACCATCGGATTCAAGTACTTCATATTTACGCACGTTGGCGCACTGTGTATGCTTCTAGGAATCTTATCAATCTACACGTACACAGGCACCTTTGACCTTGTTACACTCTCTCTTCATGAAGTATATGGCAAAATACCGCCAAATATGATAATGCTCATCTTCGCTTTACTGTTGATCGGATTCTGTGTCAAGATGGCGACATTTCCTCTCCATACGTGGCTCCCCGACGCACACGCTGAAGCACCTGTGCCGATAAGTGCCATGCTGTCTGGAGCCATGATCAAATGTGGCGCCTACGCCATGATAAGGATTTTTCTCTCCATGTTTAGCTCAACAATGCTCCAAACCTCAGATTATTTAGCCATCATTGGAATAGTCACGATAATTTACGGGGGATTGATGGCTCTCGCCCAAACTGACATAAAACGATTGTTGGCTTATTCTAGCATAAGTCAGATGGGATACATTTTCTTCGGCATCGGGGTCATCTACGAACTGGGGGTAACGGGTGGACTATTCCACATAGTCAACCACGCCATTTGTAAGGGTCTTCTCTTCATGTGTGCCGGTGTTGTCCTACACCAAACTGGGACAAGAGATATCAGAAAATTAGGTGGCTTAGCTGGAAAAATGCCTATAACTACCATCTCATGCTTGATAGGCGCCTTGTCTCTGGCTGGAACCCCTCCACTGAGTGGGTTCTGGAGTGAATGGATGATATTTGGAGGCGGAGTTGCCTCTGGAAAATTTTTGCTCACCCTAATAGCAATCATTAGCTCCGTGATCACGGCAGGGTATTACTTGTGGTTTGTATGGAGAGTCTTCTTTGGAGCAACTCCTGGAAACTTGGAAAACGTCCGAGAGGGTTCGTGGCTGTTGCTCATTCCAATAGTCGTGCTAACCGTTGCTACTGTTGCGTTGGGGATATGGCCAGATTTACTCCTAGGATTAATCAGTAGCATTTGAGTCCTTTGTACTCGTTTCTTAAAACGTAAACCATTCTAATCAACAATTAAGGAGAGCATCTGAAGGTTTATATTTCCTAACCGTGTACTAGTTTAATGATGTGAATGAGTGGCGATTGTGAGAAGCATGGTCTTCTCAGCGTGGTTAACGTTTGACAGAGCAAGTTAGAAACTTCTTCCAAAGAATCAGGTCTTATCTGCGGATTACGCACGTAGGTAGTATCGCCAGAAGATACTTCGTCATGAATGGTTTTGACGGTTCAATGACTATGCTAGGCATTGTTATAGGCTCATGGATTGTGGGGAACACAGAGCCAAAGATAATTGTCACCGCAGGATTTGGGGCATGCTTGGCCATGGGGGTGTCCGGCATTTTCGGAGCTTACATGGCTGAGAAAGCTGAGAGAAAGAGACATCTTAAGACGCTTGAGGATTCTATGCTCACCGATCTTGGTGATTCTATGCACAGTGATGCTTCTAACTTTGTTTCCATCTATGCTGCAATAATAGATGGTGTGTCGCCCATGTTGACAGCAGTTGTTTCTCTTATTCCCTTCATCTTAACATTAACGGAAACGCTTGTCATCTGGGACGCTTACATAATCTCCCTCATTCTCACTTTAGCCACATTGTTTTCTTTAGGCCTCTATCTTGGCAGAATCGCAAGGGAGAACATTTTGTTATACGGTGCTCAGATGGTCGCCGCAGGACTACTAACTGTAGCAATAGTCGTCCTTCTAGGTGGCATTTAACCTCTTTACTGAACATATCGTCTTTGAGGTACCAAAATCTAGGCTTCTAAATGTTGAGACAAATATAGATTTTGCGTATCGTAAACGAATATGCCTAGTCGTCTTAAGTTGATGTTTTTTTGATAAGCTTTTTTCCGACAGAAACTTCGTCGATGCTGTGAATCACGGCTCCGCAATCTTTCATGGCGTCTTTAATATTGTTAAGATTGATACTGTTGCCTTCTATTGTGATTCTTACACTTTCTGTGCTTTGGTCAATCTCGACAAGGGATATGTTGACTCCATCTACGCCATCTATCGAGCTTAAACGCGTAGCAAGTTCAGGTAAGTCGGGTTCATGGGGCTTTAAGACATCTAGGACCAGCCGCTTTACGCCCTGTTGCACCTACAAAGGTCCTCCAACTTTCAGTTTCTGTATTCTAGTTATTTAACTTTTATGAAGTTTTCATGTGGATTCTCTTTTGAACTCCAAAATGAGGTTTTTTCGATCGGATTCAGCCAACTCATATAGTTGAGTGAGTCTTATAGCATCTCTCGGACAACCTTCCTCACATTGCCCACAAAATAAACATCTGCCAAGGTAGATTTTGAATTCTGCTGTGAGGCCTTTACCTATCATTTCAATGGCGAAAGATGGGCAATCTGTGGCGCACAACCCGCATCCGACGCATCTATCGGAGTCCCAAACATGCTTTCCACGTAATCCCTTAACTGGAGGAAGTTTTTCGAATGGGTAACGCAGGGTTACAGGCTTTTTTAGTAGATGCCTAATGAGTTCCTCCTCCATGCTCATAAAATCACCACCGAATTAGCTCAACCAAGATTATTTGAAGGAGAGCAAGTGGGGTTAGATATTTCCACACCCCTCTCATTAATTGGTCAATTCTGAATCTGGCAAATAAAGCTCTCAGATTAGAGAGTATCAATATACAGACTGTCAGTTTTATGATGAACCATACAAAGGGTGGTATGAACCAGAATCCAGATGGTCCTCCCAGATATAATGATGCCACTATCGACCCTGCTAAGACAAGTTCAAGGTCTTCTGCAAGCCTTAATAACGCCAGTTTCTTACCGCTAAACTCAGTAAGCCAGCCAGCCACCACCTCGGTTTCGGCTCTTGGGATGTCAAATGGAATTTTTTGCAACTCCGCTAAAAGACATATGGCGACAATGATGAAACCCAGTGGCTGAGTGAGGATGAACCATAACCCTGTAGTTTGCCATTGAACAATTTTGCTTATACTTAGAGTTTTGGCAACTATGGCAGGTCCAGCCATAGCAATGGTCATTGGAATCTCGTATCCAAGCATTTGAAGGCATGCTCTCATACCGCCGACTGTGCTAAACCTGTTTGTTGAGGACCAGGCTCCTATGAATACTGAGATGACGATAATGGTTGTTATGAATATGACGAGAATGAGGTCTCCTTCGAAGGAAATAGGAGCCGCAGAATTGGTAATGGGAATGCAGAAGAGGGCTGTTAACGGAAGAGACAGCAGAAATATCGGCACAGCGGAAAATAGAAGTTTATCGGCAGCATGTGGAATGATGTCTTCCTTAGAGAGAAGCTTAAGAAAGTCCGCGAAGGGTTGAAGTAAACCTATAGGCCCGGTGTGTAGCGGACCATACCTGTTCTGAAGACGAGCTACAAACTTTCTGTCAACCCATTCATAGAAAAACGCGGCTATTATAAAGAAGAGGAATCCTGGGAAGATGAGTATTCGGAGTAGAGAAATTATTGCTTCTTGTACCATTTAATTCCATATCTCCTAAGCTTTTCACCTTCCCAACCCCAGTTCTTATCATTGTTTATGTCAACGAAGGTGAGTCTATCCATGCAACAGAAACATGGATCAATCCCCGCTATTACAACTGGGATGTCAGCGATGTATCCGCCGATCAGCATCTTGCATAATGCAGGAAGGTTGGCCAGTGTTGGGGCTCTAACTTTATATCTTGCTGGTTTGTCTGTTCCATTTGACCTTAGATAGTGAATGTTTTCGCCTCTGGGAGCTTCTACTCTACTGACGATTTCGGCTGGCGGGACTACCCTTGAAACTATCACTTCTATAGATCCAGTTGGCAGATTTTCTAAAGCATATCGGATTATTTCTACGCTCTCTAGAACCTCATCGCATCTGGTCGCGATTCTACTTGCTACATCGCACCCATCGTAAGTCACTACATGAAAAGGTATTTCATCATAGGCCGCGTAAGGATCGTCCGTTCTAACGTCACGTCTAACATTGCTTGCACGTAGAGTGGGTCCGACAGCGCAGAGTGATATGGCGTCTTTGGTTTTCAAGGTTCCAACGTTCACGGATCTGGCGAGTATTGTTCTCTCATATGAGCATATTTTTTTATGGTATATCATTCGTTCTCCTAAAATTCTCACTCCTTTCATAATCTCAGAAGAAATTTCAGGCGTGATGTCGCGTCTCACCCCTCCAATCATGTTCATGGCATATTGTACTCGGTTTCCTGAGAGGAGTTCAAGTAAGTCCATGACAATTTCACGGTCTCTCCAAGTGTACATGAAGAGGGTTTCAAATCCGATTTCATGAGCGACTATTCCAAGCCAGAAGTAGTGGTTATGTATTCTCTCAAGCTCAGTTACAATAGTCCTGATGTATTTTGCTCTGGGGGGAACATCGACTTTCAAAGCTTCTTCAACAGCTTGTGTGTAACATGTAGTATGCGCATGAGAGCATATTCCACAGATTCGCTCAACCAAATACAAGTCCTGAATATACGTTCTGGCTTCAAGGGCTTTTTCGATTCCCCTGTGAGCGTATCCAATTCTAGGAGTAACATCAACCACGTATTCGCCATCAACTTTGAACATAAAATTTTCAGGTTCTTTCAACGATGGATGTTGGGGACCAAACGGTATTTTGATAATTGACGACATTTCACGTTTTCCTCGATAATTTCTTTTTAATCTCTTCGTTTGTCCACTTTTTTCTCAACGGGTAGACGCCCTCTGGCCAATCCTCAGGTAGAATCAATGGAGATAGATTAGGGTGCCCAGAAAAGACTACCCCTAACAACTCATGGACTTCGCGTTCATACAGAATTGCACCGGGAATAATTGGGGTTATGGTCGGAAGAACAGGTTGCTTGACAGAGACTTCAACCTTCAATGAAGCCTCTAAACCTTTTCTATTCAAATGATAGATAACCTCAAGTCCGTTTTCGCCTTCTAAACCTGTTATGGTTGAAAGGTGGACAAATCCCTCTCCAACCAGATAGGTGATTGCATCAACGAGTTTCTCTTTACGAACCGAGAACCAAATCCTCCCTGGCCTAGGTATCTCATATCCAATTAAGTTTTCTGCGCCGATTTCCTTCCTGAGCCTTTCAACAAGGTCTCGATAATCCTTTAAAAGAGAACTCATGGCGTTGCCTCCTCATAATTCTTCAGAACCTTTATGATTCCATCGATTATGGCTTCAGGCTTCGGTGGACAGCCAGGAACATAGACATCGACGGGAACGACTTTATCGGCTCCCTCATGAACGTTATAACATCCCCTGTACACGCCTCCGCTTATGGCACATGATCCAATTGCTATGACGAATTTCGGTTCAGGCATCTGGTCGTATATCCTTTTCAGTCTATCCTTAATCTGAGATGTAATCGGCCCAGTTAAAACCAGAATGTCAGAATGTCTCGGGCTTCCTTTGAGGAGCATGCCAAATCTTTCAATGTCAAATTTTGGATTTAGAGCAGCAACAACCTCAATGTCACAGCCAGCGCATCCTCCACTGTTGAAATGGAGAAGCCATGGAGACTTTGTTCTAGCCCACTTGATCAAACCCATCTTTCTCTACCCGCCAAACCCGAACCGAAAACAGTACGACTGAGGCAACCAAAATTACGGCAATGAACAGTATGGGAAAGAAGCCTGGTTTACCTAAGGATGTTGCAAGCATGAAGGCTACGACATCGAAGATCAAGAAATAAGTAGCATAGATAAAGAATTCTTCAGCGTTCACTTGAAGCTTTTCTGCTGGAAGGTCTTCTCCACAAGCGTATGAAACAAGCTTCCCAGCTGTTTTTTTAGCTTTAGGAGCGATTATGCTTCCAAAAATGTACAATATAACACCTAATAATATGGAGAGGACGAATATTAAGGGAATTGAAAAGCCGAGTTCACTTGGCGTAAGATTCCCTCCGTCTGGTAGTGTTAGACTCTACATCACTTAAAACTTTACATAAAACTTCAATCAATTGGATTGCAGCGAATATCCTAAAGGCAATTCTTAAAATCGATGAGAGACAAGTAGTTAAAATCATGATATACGACAGAATGGAGGTCTGAAACTGTTTATCGACTTCATACAGATACTTCTCATCATGGTTACCATTCTATTGGCGATTCTCACAATCGAAACCAAAGATATGCTCCGTGCAATTGTATGTTTATGCGGGATGGGCATCACAATTGGACTGTTGTTCGCGATTTTGAATGCTCCCTACGTTGCGGTCTTCCAGTTATTAATCTACGCAGGCGCAGTCATCGCCCTATTTATCTCAGTGGTCATGGTAACGCGGAGGGAGTTTGAAGAATGAAGATCGGATGGTTACCTATTTTCGGATTAGCAGTTGCGGTTGCGCTAACATCTGTGTTTCTTATAGTGATTCAATATGAGTTTCCACAACAAGGTTTTCAGCAGTTTCCGATAAACATGACGTTGGTTCCTGTTAAGGAAAATGTGGGTCAAGAGGTTAGTGCAACTCTATGGGGACAGCGTCAACTTGACCTGATCGTTCTAGCATTCGTCTTGTTTGCGACGGCAACTTGTTGCAGAGCTATGTTGAGAGTTGAGGAGAGGGAGAAAGCTTGATCCCATTAATCTACTATCTCATATGCTCAGTGGCCTTGTTCATCATCGGATTATACTGCCTTATAGCCAAGCGTAACATGGTAAGATTGTTGATAAGCCTTGAGATAATGATAAGCGCGGCAAATATAAATTTCATAGCTTTCTCTGCTTATGCTGTTGCCGGATCTACGCATCCTCTGGCTCATGCGCTCGTCATTTTATCCATCGCAATCGGAGGATGCATACTTGCCATAGGGTTAGCTATTACACTTCATGCATACAAACATTACAAAACTCTGGACGTAAGGAAACTGAAAAGGATAAGATGGTAATGTTCACATTTGCACTGGACGCACTGCTCTTCTTCATTGTCATAACTCCATTAGTGGGCTTATTAGGCCGTAAGATTGGGTTTCGTAGATTTCCACCGATATTTGCCACAGTTGGGTTCATGGTTTCTCTGGCCTTCCTTCCATTATTGTATAATCAAGTTTTAGACAACGGCGGCATTATCGTGATTACGTCTGAGTTACTATTCATGCGTCCGATAGCGGTTTGTCTGGAAATAGATATGTTAAGCATATTTATGACAGCGATTTTCCTCTTCATCGGGTTGATGACCTGCATTTATTCCATCCGTTTTATGGAACATGACACAGGACTCGTTGAATATTATACTCTACTACTGATTGCCGTTTCCGGGATGGTAGGAATCTCATTTGCTGGAGACTTCTTTACACTCTTCATCTTTTGGGAGATCATGTGCATAAGCTCTTACGCACTAGTTGCCTTCAGAAAGGGAAAATGGGAGCCCGTTGAAGCAGGATTCAAATATCTCATAATGGGTTCAGCTGGAAGCATAACAGTGCTTTACGCGATGTCACTCCTTTACGGAATGACTGGAACACTAAACTTTGCATACCTTTCAACAACACTATGCTCAATGCCTAACAATGCTTGGCTTTACTTGGCTCTCACCCTGATCATCGTTGGATTCGGAGTTGTAGCCTCCATCGCTCCGTTTCATACATGGCTTCCAGATGCTCACGCGGCGGCTCCCAGTCCAATAAGCGCGTTGCTCTCTGGAATTGTCATTAAGGCGGGTGCATACGCCCTCATTAGATGTCTACTTCTACTCTTCATACCAGAACAGTTTGCATGGCAAAGCGTTTTGGCGATATTTGCTATTTTCACCATGTTCGTCGGGAACTTTATGGCTTTGCTTCAGAAGGACATAAAGAGACTTCTAGCGTTCAGCAGCGTTGTCAACATGGGCTTCATCATCTTTGCATTATCCATCCGAACCGAACAAGGATTAACCGGAGGCTTATTTCACATCATGAACCACGCCATCATAAAAGCCCTCTTATTCTTGTGCGTTGGCTCATTCATTTATCGAACAGAGACAAGGAACCTAGAAAAGTTAACTGGAATTGGCAAGAAAATGCCTGTAACTACAGCTCTCTTCGCGATTGGAGCATTGGCAGCAGCAGGCTTTCCTGGATTGAACGGTTTCATGAGTGAAATAACGATAGTTATAGCTGGAATAGATGTCGGGTGGTACATACCCACCGCTCTAATGTTGCTGAACATATTATTCTCCATAGCGTATTACCTTCTCCTCATCCACACGTTCATCATAAAAAAGCCTACGATAAACTATGAAGGAATCAAAGAGTCTCCAAAATCTATGCTAGCCGTCATGGTTATTTTGGCAACGCTATGCGTAGTCATAGGAGTCTATCCTGCTCCATTCATAAGTTTTGCAAATGCTACTGCAAAAGCGGCTTTGAACATTCAAGCGTACATAGAAGCGGTAACCGGGTAAGTACATCGCTGAGCAAACTACCGTAAAGTAGCAACTTCTGTTTGATCAAGTTATTTTTAAGCCATGCAATCAACTTATCAGGTGGACATTCGGCGGAGCAAATATGAAAAAGCTGACTGGACGGATAAGAAAGTTCAAAACTGATGTGGGAGCAAGAAAGCCGAGTAAAGCTAGTAAGGACAACCTTTGGATACTGCAACTAGTCGATGACCAAAACATTGCTACAGATCTGAATTATAATGCAGACAATTTGGTTGCAAAGACTTCTGGAGTGGGCTGGGGGAAGGGGTTATGTGTTGTTTGTAAGGGGTCCAAGTTTCTCTGTGGGAAAACTAGTTGCCCCCTGATTGTTCGATTGAAGTACTACTTCCGAACAGCGCCTCTCATCCAAGGCACAGACATAGATGGAGCTTCTCCGCCAGGCGTATTTGTAGGTCGATTTGGCTATCCGTACGTATATGCAGGACCGCTTGTGCCACCGGTTCATGAGGACACGAGTCTATACGATTTGCCCGAGTTGTGGTTTGGAAAGTCCATGGACGAGATTGTGGGTTTCCGGTCTATGCTTGTTCGGGGAAAGCATCGTGTTCACGTAAGACATTTTGAGGATGCGGGGAAGATTATGGACCGAACCCGTGAGCTGGCTTTGTCCGAGGGTTCAGTGGATGTGGAGCTAGCATTAAAAAAGAGACCTGAGAGACGTTTTGTTTTAGATGACGCGGTTCAACCGTTTGGGCCGTCTGCACTTGTCCGAGACCTGAGCGTTGGGACGTCTCGTTGGAATCATCAGATTGAGAAAGCCTATGGAGACACGGATCTGAAGGCGGCGGATGCGGTCACAACGCTCTACGAGAGAGGCGTGCTGGTCACTAAAATTCAGCGGGCTTTCAGCGTAGGCTCCTTTGGACTAAAGGACAACAGACGTTTGGTGCCTACGCGTTGGAGCATCACAGCAGTGGACAGCATCGTTTCAAAGGATATGATGGCGGAGATTAAGACGTTTCCAGAAATAAACGAATATCGCGTATACGAGTCTCGGTACTTGGACAATCAGTTTGAGGTTTTAATGATACCCGGGGCTTGGAGTTACGAGGCTATGGAGGCATGGTATCCAGGAACTGCTTGGAACCCGAGTGAAAATAGCATAATCATGTTTTCAGATTGGGAGGGCTTCGAAGGTAGAACCACCTATGCAAATATTGGAGGTTGCTATTACGCGGCTAGGTTGGCTGTGGGCGAGTTGTTAACGAAAGAGCGGCGCCAAGCGGCAGTAGTTGTACTTAGAGAGGCACATCCAGGCTACATCATGCCCGTGGGTGTTTGGCAAGTGAGAGAAAATGTTAGAAATGCTATGAGGCAGAAACCTTTCAAGTATAATACGTTGGATGAAGCGCTCGCTAGGGTTGCCAGCCAGTTTCAAATTCCCATAGAGCTGTGGATAGGACGGAGCAAACTTCTGCAAGACGCACTTTTTCAGAGAAAGATCACGCAATATTTTAGGGAGTAAGATTGAGATTCCGCGCCTTTATCGTGGTTTACGGTGACTTTTGTGGGTAAGAACTTTCACTTTTTGCTGATTAATGATTTTATTAAACTAGAACGACAAGCACCCCTACTCTAACCCCATAAGACCTCACCAAGCCCTTAAAGGAAAGACCACAGCAGAAGCTTGTGGAATAACGGCTGAAGGAAAAAACAAGTGAATGACTCTCCAAAATGCAAAAGTCCATAATAACGCACCAACACCGTAGAAGCCTAAATCTTTAAAGTGAAAACTTAGAATAGCTTTGACTATGAAATATACACGCATTATGAAAAAACTGATGGTTGTCGTTGCCATTTCTATTGTTATAGTTCTAGTCTGGGCTAGTTATTCTCTAGGGTATCTCGATCCCTTTGTAACTGGTCTCACAAATCCACTATGGATGAGCGAACAGTTTCCTTGGGGAGGAATTCTTGCAGTAATAAGTGTTATTATAGGTTTCTTGCTATCTCAGCTAACTGATTTAATGAAGAACAGGCGAAGAAGGGCAGTGATCAAGAGAGCATTGATTAATGAGCTTTCCATAATCCGAGAAACTCTTTCGGACGCACCCAAAGAGGAAAACCGAATTCCTGATGAACGAATTCCTCTCATCACGGAAGCATACGATTCGGTCAAGATTGAACTCGCATCGTTTCTGAAACCTGATGCCCTTGCAATAGTTCAAAGAACGTATGAAGAAATAAGAAAGATGAACTTGGAAGGTCATGGTCATATTGTAATTGCTGGAAGTTCAGACCACCTTTATCAGTTCACAGACTTCAAGAAACTGATTGCATCAATTGATGACTCTGTTACTCGCCTTAAGTGATTAAGCCAGCCCAATAAGAAAGCTAGTAAGAATGTTAGCCCTATGTATGTGCATTCACTAGTTTCGATTTCTACTCTTCTTTATCTGACGAACTTTTACAGGGAAACGAATCAGACGAAGACTTGACAGAACCTTAAGAAACAATGTTTATCTATCCTCAATACCAAAGCTTACAAAAACAGCTAGATAGTGAAGTAAAGAAGGAGGACAAAAAATGAAACCAGCCTTACTCGTAATAGACATACAGAATGAGTTCTTCAACATCAATCAGGCGTGCTCAGACTCCCTGAAGTCAGCCATTGAGTACATAAATGCAGCAATAGACCTTTTCAGAAAAAAGAATCTTCCCATTGTTGCTATACAGCACAAGAGTGAGAAGGAAGGCCTTGTGCCAGGTAAATCAGGTTTTGATATGCCTGAAAGTGTTAAGCTTGCGCCCAAAAACATACGCATCGTGAAAACCTATGGCAACTCTTTCACAAAGACAGGGCTTGCAGAAAAACTAAGAAAACTTCAAGTTGATACAGTTATTATCACAGGGTTTTGTGCAGAGTATTGCGTTTTATCTACATACAGAGGTGCACAAGACCTTGACTTCTTACCCATAATATTGAAGGGGTCTCTTGCATCTGACAATGCGGAGCACATTAGGTTCGTGGAAGAGGTTTCCGAGATAATATCTTATGGCGCTCTGAAAACATTGCTCTGATTCCATTTTCCTATGCACGCATACATTTCTTCTTAACCTCTATCAACTGCTTCTCATACTCTTCCCTTGAAATAAGACCCCCAGCGTATTCTAGCCTCAAAATCTCTAAGACTTCCCTTTCACCAGCTGGGTTCCTTTTTCTTCCCGCTATCTCTATCAGTTGAGTGTCATGTTTTGCTTGGGCAAATCCAGACTTCTCAAGTTCCATCCTCGCTTTAGGATGGATATAACCTCTCCAACCGCCTTCAAAACGGACCCATTCAAGCTTACCCTTCAATTCATCTACAAGCTCTTTTGTACATTCGCTACAGAAACTTCCAAATTTACGCCTTTCATCTTGCTTATTGACTTCGTAAAAAGCGTAGAGGTCTCTAACTTCTTTGCGACACCGTTCACACGTTTTGCAGTTCTCCAACCCCTTAGCCTCCAAACGCTACTACCGCTCTCTATTCCTTTTTAGCACGCATGCGTGATGTTAAAATCTTACAGTGTAAAAAGGGTTCTGTGTAATTCGCGACATACATGCTATGAGTGTATAGGACGCATGCAAAAAATTATTGGATACCCGCTAGAAATAGAGAATAATAACTTAAAGTTAGGGTAAGCTCATGAGAATCGTTGTAGGTTGTGATTTAGAGGAATTCAAGAGATACTACAAGAAATTGGCACTTGATAAAGAGTGGCAGGGAACATTTGGCTTTTCAGAAGAACTGGATACCCGTTGGAACAAAGTCTTAGTCAAAAATCCATCACTCCTAATCGTTTGGAGGGAAAACGACGAAATCATTGGGCATGCAATCTGGCATGAAACAAACACTGAAGAGCATAGAAAAGGAGACCCTAGAGACAAAGAAGACAGAGTATCACTCAGGAGGCTCCTTGGAGGAAGGAAAGATAACATTGTTGAACTTCATGAAATCTGGCTGAGAAAGAAATACAGAAGGAAAGGCTACGGCAAAAAGTTCTTTGAATTCTTTGAAGAATTCATCAGAAACAAAGGCTATGACCACATCGTGTATTATACAGATAATCCTGCTGCCATAGCCATATGCAGAAAGAGAGGTTGGAAAGAAGACTTCCTGGCAAAAGAAAACTGGTATGTCTTCTGCTTTTACTGAGCATAGAGTAGTTTCTTCCATAAGTCATAAAAACTGGATAGCGAATGCTCTAAACAGCAGGACTTGTGCTAGAGTGGTGCGAAATGGCTATTTACATTAAGTTTCTTGGTCATGCCAGTTTCCAAATTAAGGCTGAAAGAGCAGTCATCTATGTTGACTTGAGGAAATATGGAGGAGTAGTTGAGACCTCTGAGAAAGCGGATTTAATACTTGTCACCCATTCCCATGCCGATCATTTCAGTTCAGAAAAGATTGCAAAGGTCAGCAAAGAGGATACCGTTGTTATTGCCCCCAAAAAGTGTGTTTCAAAGATTGAAGGAGACGTCAAAACCCTTCAGCCTAGAGAAGAAACAATAGTTGGCAGCATTAGGGTTAGGGCTGTAGAAGCCTACAATTACAAGCGTTTTAAACCTTCAGGAAAACCTTGGCATCCTAAAGGATATGGAGTTGGCTACCTGATATCAATTGGAGACAAGACGATCTATCATGCGGGGGATACGGACTTTATCCCTGAGATGAGACAGTTAGGACATGTAGATGTTGCCTTACTTCCTACAGGAGACAAATATACAATGGACAACTCTGAAGCTGCAGAAGCTACTTTGGCAATTGATCCAAAAGTAGTGGTGCCTATGCATTGTTGGGACACAGACCCAGAGGGATTCAAGAAGGAAGTTACAGCCACATCAAACATCAAGGTAGTATTGCTGGAAAAGGGAGGAGAATATCAATTAACCTAGCTAGCGACATTCTCTCTATCCATACAAAATGCATGCATGTGCACTAGAATTTTGTTCTAGAATTTTTCTCTATAGAAACTCCTCAAGTTTCTTGGTTTTGAATCGAGTTATGATCTCTGCGCACTTTTTCGGGTCTAAAGGCTTAAAATCCAGCTTCAACGTTTCCAACAACCTTTGAACACCCTTTCCCAAGTGAGGAGCCACTAAAACACCTCTCACCTCACGATTCACCATACTCTTAATCGACTCCACGTACTTGGACAACTGCAAAACTGCCTCACGCCCAGCCGTCTTACGCTTAATCTCCACCACAACAAACCTTCCAGCCTCATCAACCCCATAAACGTCGATAAACCCAGGCTCCACCCTCTTCTCGTACGCAATAGGCTTAAAACCAGCTTCTAAGAGACTCGGCTCCAACAGTATCGCCTTCTGCATATCCTCCTCACTCGCATAAAGCGAAAACTCTCCAGCGTCTACAAGACTTAATGCGGAGACCAAATACACACGATCAAAAAACAGCTTCACCGACTCCGCTGGCTTCTTCCGAACAGCTCGAATCTGCAAAACATCATCTACTACATGAGTCTGAAACAAACAGCCAGGCGGCTGCCAATTCACCGGCTCATACCCTGAAGGACGATGAACCAACACCGACCCGTCCCTTTTTATTACGACAATTCTTTCACCCGGCTCCAGCTTGGAACTCGCCCTTCCACGATAGTCAGCCCAACAATTTCCCACAATAACAAGCACTCTCCGCTCTGAAAGAGCCTTTCTAACCAACTCCACCGCTTCTTCCACACTCGGATTCTCCAAAGCAACGACAGATCTTTGACTTCTCAATATCTCCGCCAACAACCTTTACAAATAAACAAACACACATAAAACTTCTGAACAGCGATGGCCGACTGGAACAAAAAACGGAAAGTTATGCAACACTACGACAACATAGCAACCGTTTACGACACACAATACGCTGAAGAACAAGAAGCAAAAATCAAAGCTGTGCTAGATGAAATACACTTTCAACCCGAAAACATCACACTAGACATAGGATGCGGAACAGGCCCACTCTTCAAACACATCAAAAACTCAGCAAAACTCCTCATAGGACTAGACACTTCACTCGGCTTACTCAAAAGAGCAAAAACACAAGCAAAACAATACGGTAACATAGCCGTCATCCGCGCCGAAGCCGACCACACCCCCTTCAAAAACAAAACATTCCACACAATCTTCGCCATAACCCTCCTACAAAACATGCCCAACCCAGCAACAACACTCCGTGAAATCAAAAGAATAAGCAAGGACAACGCCACCATAGCGGTTACGGCGCTGAAAAAAAGCTTCACCAAAAAAACGTTTACGCAACTACTTGAAAACGCGGAGCTAACAATATGCACGCTAAAAACCGACAGTAAGCTCAAAGACTACACGGCTACATGTAAAACCACGACACCCAAACTCTCACATAATCCACGTTAAAAATCACACATTCATCACATAAGCAGATTCTTCATCAAGCAGGGAAACAGAACAAAACCTAAGAACAACTTTGACAGAAGCCGCGACCCTCCCCCCTAGGTAGGGGGCCTAATAAGAGAGAATAAGAAGCTATTGAAAAAATTATAGGGGGGTCTAAAGAGAGAGACACACACAAACAACATACGAAACATAACGCGACAAACATAAAACCACACAATACACTAAATTTATATGACACGAAAATAACCAGTAATAATGCAAAGGCGCCTTTGAGGTCAAATTCTACGTACAAAAAGACCTCAAAACAGATGCAATTATCGATCCTAAAGGATTGATGATGAAGGGAAAAGTGAGCAAGAACTATACACAAGCTCACAATGAACACCACGCAAAAACCAAAACAAACCACACACCAAACAAACACCAAAACAACCAAGTAAGCCCGACATGCAACGCCGTCTGGCGAATGACTAGGCTTGAGCACCGAAGAAGGGCGCGGCAAGCGGCGAAACGCCCCGGGTAGCTGCACGCAAGCGTAGATCCGGGGATACCCGAATGAGACTTCTCGCTACGAGCTCCCAAGGGACCTCGTGGCGCTCCAAAAAGGAGCGGGAACCCCCTGAACGGAAGCATCTTAGTAAGGGGAGGAAAAGAAACCAAAACGGGATTCCCTCAGTAGCGGCGAGCGAAAAGGGAAAAGTCCAAACTGAACTCCATGCGGAAACGCATGGCGAATGTAGGGTTGTGGGTCCAGCCACCTTCTCACTAGCAAAGCCAAAGTAGCCTGAAACGGCTCGCCAAAGAGGGTGAAAGCCCCGTAAGCGCAAACTAGAAGAAGACGGGCTGGAATCCCAGAGTACCGTACCCTGGTATGGGTGCGAGAAACTGGAAGTCACCAACTTCCAAGACTAAACACGTCTCAAGACCGATAGCGCACTAGTACGGTGACGGAAAGCTGAAAAGCATCCCGGAAGGGAGATGAAAAGAGCCTGAAACCAGACGGTTACAGACGTGTGCAGCCCAGAAGGACAGATCCCTCCCAAAGGAACCTATGGCAACATACAAGTACGAGGGAGGAGGACCAGGGTTGCACGCTCCGTCTAGAAACACGGGCCGGGGAGATCACGGCTGTGGCAAGCCTAAGGGCAAACAAGCCCGCAAGCACAGGGAAACCAACATGCGCACAACCAGCGTTTACACTGGCGAGGCGCGAGGTCTGAAATGGCCCGAAGTCACAGCAGTGAAACTAGAAACCGAGCGATCTAGCCCTGGGCAGGGCGAAGTCAGGCGAAAGCCTGGTGGAGGCTCGAAAGGGTGCTGACGTGCAATTCGCTCCCTTGACCTGGGGCTAGGGGCTAAAGACCAATCTAGCTCGGTGATAGCTAGTTCCCTCCGAAGTGGGTCGCAGCCCAGCCCTGAGCGAGGCTGCCGACGGGGTAGAGCACTGATTGAGAAGTAAGGGGTCGAAAGACCCCGCTTTTCTTTCAAACTCCGAATCCGCCGGCGCTGTAGACCTCAGGAGACGGGTTCTAGGGGGTAAGCTCCTAGTCCGAGAGGGGAACAACCCAGACTGAGGTTAAGGTCCCAAAGTGCTGGCTAAGTGTTAAACTGAAAGGCGTCATCAGCCTAAGACAGCGGGAAGGTAGGCTTAGAAGCAGCCACCCTTCAAAGAAAGCGTAACAGCTCACCCGCCGAGGCTGATGGCCCTAAAAATGGACGGGGCTAAGCCAGCCACCGATACCCCAGGGTGCAGCTTAGCGCTGCAATCCGGTAGGAGGGCGTCCCGACTGGGCAGAAGCTGGGCCGTGAGGTCCAGTGGACCGGATCGGGATTGCATATCCCGGTGGTAGTAACAGCAAAGAGGGGTGAGAAACCCCTCCGCCGAAAGGGCAAGGGTTCCCCAGCAATGCGTCATCAGCTGGGGGTAAGTCGGTCCTAAGACTAGACTCAACCGATCTAGCCGAAAGGGAAACCGGTTAAAATTCCTGTACCACAGAGGTACATGCGGCGACGCAAGTCCAATACCTGACGCTTCAAGGTAGGTTGAGCAAGGCTGTCGCCTTGTTTAACCGTATAATCTTGGGGAGTGCCGTAATGGCGAGAACCAAGCGAAAGCGGGAAAAGCCACCCGTTTTTAGGGTGGTTCAACTGATCTTCGGAGCCAATGAAAAGGGTGTTGGAAAGGATCCTCTGTGACCGTACCCAGAACCGTCACAGGTGTCCCTAGGCGAGAAACCTAAGGCGTGTCGGGTGTACACCAAGCGAGGGAA
>CAZKWF010000025.1:0-24321 GCA_964556565.1 uncultured Candidatus Bathyarchaeia archaeon | reverse complement strand
TTGTAAAGGTTTCGAGAAATCCGAAGGCTGATAGAGAAAGCTCTGCGACTGGGTCCGTGTGGTGTGTGTCGAAGCCGACGGAAACGAGAATGAATTGCGGTTTATACTGCTGGATTATTGGAACTACTATCTGATTGATGGCTTGAAGATAAATCTGGTCATCTACATGAAAAGGAAATGGAATGTTCACGGTGTATCCGAGTCCGTCTTTTTTACCCACCTCGTCTGTGAAACCTGTGCTAGGAAACGCTGTGGGGTCCTGATGCAAGCTTATGTAAAGAACATTATTAGTGTCATAGAAGATTTCTTGAGTTCCGTTTCCGTGATGAGCATCGATATCTAAGATCAAGATACGGTCAAGGTTGAAGTTACGAAGAAGATGCGAGGCGGCTATGGCGACATTGTTGAAGACGCAGAAACCCATGGCGTAGTATGGACCTGCGTGGTGGCCAGGAGGTCGGACAAAGGCGAAGGCGTTCTGAAAACCTCCGGTCATGACAAGGTCCACCGCTTTCATTGCTCCTCCGACTGCTAGGAGAGCAACTTCAAAGCTTTCAGGGCAAACTACTGTGTCGCCAATGTCGAGAAGGCCTCCACCAGACGCGCAACACTGTTTAGTAAGCGTGATATGGTCGGGTTCATGAACTAGCTTCAGATCTTCTATGCTGGCGGGTTCAGGTTCAACGAGCGAACACTGTCCGGTTTTGAAAAGACCGCTGTGGTGCAATTCTTTCATAATTACCTTGAGGCGTTCTGGTGACTCGGGATGGTTACACCCGGGATTATGATTCAGGTATTTAGGAGCGTAAATGACGGCTGTCTTTTTCATTTTACACACCCAGAGGATATACTGTTTGGAAGATCCTTTTAACATACTCCCGCAAGGTCAAATTTTCCTTTCTCGCTAATCTTTGAAGAGTCTTGTTCACCCCGGTTGTGTATTGAATGGCTTTCTTAGGCTTGTTAACGATGAATTGTGGAAGTTCAAGATTTTGAGCTACTCGTCGCAACACCCTCTTTCGAAGATGGTCTCCTGTAGATTCGATTTTCAAGCTTACGGGCAAACCCAACGCGAATTGTACAACCTCGCGATCTACGAAGGGAAGACGCAGCTCCACTTTATGAAAGGAGCACACTTGAGTATCTCTCTGGAAGTTTGTCTCGTAAGAGGATATTACGTCGTGGTGCATGGCGTTCTGCACAGCTGTAATACCGAATTGGGCATACATTCCAAGATACTTGTGATAACCCCCGAATAGCTCATCACTTCCTTGCCCGGCCAAGAGAACATGGCATCTCAGTTTTGAGGCAATTTCAGCGGTCCAATAAAATGGTATAGCAATGCTGACCTTCACTGCATCAGGTTCTTCAATCAACCACAAAACCTTTGGAAGAGCCCGTTCAACATCATCAACTGTGAATATTCCAAGATGAAGAGGTAGATCAAGCCTCTCAGCTGTTGCCTCTGTATACTCGATTTCTGCCTGATTTTTCAACCCCACCGAAATCACATGAACGTCGATTCCGCAGATTTTAGCGAGTGCCGCGATGATGCTGCTGTCTAGGCCACCTGAAAAAGCAACTGCCACTTTCTTGAGGCCAGAAACCTTCTTTCTTGTTGATTCTAACAAAAAGTCTTGGAGATGTTTCGCTGCAGTATCCATGTTTATGGATTTTAAGGAGGGTTGTGTCACGGTTTTTATTGGTTGGAAAACGACGCCATTATCACTGATTACAGCTAAGTTTCCCGGCGGAAAGGACTTCACATCTTTTATCCCAACCGCCCACAAAGCTTTACGCTCCGACGCTATGGCACAGGCCGTTTCATTTTCACCATAATATAACGAGTTTGTCCCAAACATGTCTCGTCCAGCAATCACCTTCTCCGCACGTGCGATAGCGAATGAGTATGATCCTTCAAGTTCCCTGATAAAAGAACCTGCGTTTCTTTGAGGTTCAAGCTTAAGCTTCTTGAGGACTTCATCAACCTCAGAGGCGCCGGAGTGGGGGAATAAATGGCCTTCAAACACGAGGGCGAAGTCATCGCTCAGAAGCGGTTGCGGATGATCTCTTGAAAAAATGCGAGAAAGATTATGGCCCAAAGCAACAGGTGAATTGAGGTTTTCAATTTTCATGTCTTCAATCGACTTGACTGTGGTTGTTGAGCTTGGTGTAGCAACTCCATGAGCGTCAACGCCTCGATGCTTCAACTCTCTGAGCATAATAACCACGCTTGGGACAGCGTTTTCGCCTCTCTTGTTAACGACAGCCGCTATCGCGCCCACAATCAAAAATCTCCGTTGAACTTGGTAAAACTGATCTTTAATTTAAAGCCTATTAACTTTTCAAGCGCATAGACTGTGACGATGGAGAGAACATAACTACGGTAACTATAATGGCCTCTCACTCTTATTCTTTCAACGTCTCTTCTTTCTAGCTTTTGTGACTTTCTTCTTGCGTGTAGTTCTTTTAGGCTTAGTCTTCTTTTTTGTCTTCCTAGTTGTAGGTTTCTTTTTGTTAGTTTTAGGCTTCTTCCAATAAGGAGATGATGAGTGTTTTCGCACTTTCTTTCTTCTTATCTTTGTTTCTTTTGTGGTGCCATAAAAAGGGTCTTGTTTAATTACTGTATAGAATTCATGTCCATATTTTCTGTGGCATGTCGCACATAAGAATTGAATGATCGATGCTCTTGACTTCACAGTGGGCTTCCTTGTATGATGAAATTGAACGCCTTTATCTGTCATTTTCATGGGCATTCCGCAGCTTTCACATCCACCGTTAGCCCTTTCGTAGACCTTGTTCTTGGTTTCTGAGGGAAGACGTACTCTCTTTTCTCCCCGAACCTCTCCCCAAACGAGCTTGTCAATAGACCTTATTTTTGTCTTGTTAAGCCCTTCAAACAATATGGCTTCCTTTGTGGCATTCAAATCCCCAATAACAGTTTAGAAGTTTCTTTCTTAAATCTTTAGTACAAGTTAAAATAATGCATTATGTGGAACGTTTCTCCTCAAAATATTAATACAATTTGAAATGAGATAATAGGGTAAAAGAGAAAGTAGGTGTAGACATGAACTGGAAGGATTTAGCAAAATACTTCATACACGGAATTGCTTTCTCTATACTGTTCCTTATCTTAGGCATTGTTTGGGCTTTCGTCTTTGCTTTTCTTGTTGTTATAGGTTTCATTATTGGGCTTGTAATCGGAATCGGTCTGCTTTTCCTTATCGTAGGTTTTCTGAACAGCGTAATAACTTCGTTTCTATGGTTTGAAGTGAAAACATCGTTCTGGGATTTATTCCTTCATGGATTTGCTTTATTCATAATATTGTTAGTAGTAAACAGCATCTTTGTGACGATACCATCACTAGTTTTTCCAGGAATAGCAACAACATTGACCACCCTTATAATCGCCACCTTCCTAAATGGATTTATAGGTAAGAAAGTTGCTGGATGGTGGGAACAAGAATACCGAGAAGACATTCCTAAAGCAATAGAAGCAGAATGGAGAGATAAAAACCTATAAACTACTCAACATAGCATATCTTCACAGAAAAACAAGTGGGATAACTCTTTTCATTGAATAGGCATAGATAGCAGGGCATCAACTGGAAAATGTGTTTGTTTTAAAAGAAAATGGAAGCAAATATTTTATCCTCTGGCACCTTTTTATCTGGGGGTAATGTTTATTCCAAAGTCAAGTTCTCATTGGATGTTAGCGTGTGCAATGAAAATTTCAGGGTGGATTGTAGTCGTGAGTTTGATAGTTTTACCTATTCTATGGATCTTAAATTTTCTTCATTTATTCACTCTTATTCTCGCTTACGAAGCATTATTCACCTTGACTATAGGAGTTTTCCAAATTCTTAGTTCCTACATCTACAGAAAGAACAGTATCCCATACCGTTGGGGAGGCCGTACTGGATGGTTTGACTTTAAAAAATTCGCAGAACTGAAACCTAAGGAAAGACAACGTTATCGACAAGAAGGAACGATCACCACAGTAATTGGCTTCATAGTATTGACTGCAACCATAATCATACATTTCTCTGTCCTCTATTAGTTCCCAACATTTGTTCTTGAAGTTTAGTGTACTAATATTAAGCAAGATGAAGTAAACTGCTTGTAATAGCTAATATTCCCCAAGTCTATTCTAGTACAATGTTAAGATATTATGCGAATTAGTGTCAATTGTGGAAAACTGCTCTATCTGTACCTAAATCTTATAAAATGCAATGTTGAAATACCATTAACCTATTATTATGTATTGTTCTGGAGGAACTCAAAATTGCATATTCTTCCAATTGATACTGGTCGGTATGGAACGCGGGAAATGCGGAGAATCTTTGATGAAGAGAACAGGCTTCAAAGGATGCTGGATGTGGAGGCAGCCTTAGCTTGGGCACACAGTGAAGTAGGAAACATCCCACGAAAAGATGCTGAAAAAATCGTGGAAATGGCCTCTGTAAAACACGTTAGACTGACTCGTGTGAAGGAGATCGAAAGCGAAATCAGGCATGATGTAATGGCGATGGTTCGAGCGTTGGCTGAGGCGTGTGGAACAAGTGGAGCCTATGTTCACCTCGGAGCGACAAGCTCAGATATTTTGGACACGGCAACTGCCCTTCAACTGAAAGAAGCCCTAAAGCTGATTGAAAAGAAACTGAACGATTTTGAGACTATTCTGATGAAAGGAGCGGATCGATATAAGAAAACCATTATGATGGGCAGAACTCACGGCCAACATGCATTGCCAATCACGTTTGGACTCAAGTTTGCGGTTTGGATGAGGGAAACTGCAAGGCATATTCAACGCCTCCACGAGTGTAGCAAACGCGTGTTGGTTGGGAAAATGACCGGTGCCGTTGGAACTCAGGCAGGTTTAGGTTCACACGCAATGGAGATACAGCAACTCGTTATGAAAAGGCTAGGTGTCAACCCGGTAGAGGTTTCTACACAGATTGTCCAGAGGGATCGTTTCGCAGAACTCATCTGCCTCCTCGCAGTGATTGCATCTACGCTTGATAAGATTGCCACCGAAATTCGGCAGTTGCAGCGAACAGAAGTAGGAGAAGTATTCGAGTTCTTTGAAATGGAAAGACAAGTGGGCAGTTCAACGATGCCGCATAAACATGACCCACAAACTTGTGAAACGGTTTGCGGCTTGGCTAAGATTATGAGGAGCCTTGTTGTGCCCGCCTTGGAAAATGTTCCGTCGTGGCATGAGCGAGACATGACGCAATCTTCTGCGGAGCGGTTCATAATCCCTCAAGCTTGTATTCTCGCTGATTACATGCTAGTTTTGATGATGAAAGTTTTGAAAAATTTTCAGGTTGATGAAGAAAGAATGCTGCATAACATGGAGTTGACGCAGGGGCGAATGATGTCTGAGGCGGTTATGCTTGTCCTGACAAGGAAGGGTATGAGCCGTCAAGAAGCTCATGAACTTGTTCGAAGGTTAGCTATGAAAAGTGATGTTGAAAAGCGTCTCTTCAAGGCAGTTCTTCTGGAAGATAACGCCGTGCGAGATATGCTTAGTGAAAAGGAAATCGACAAGGTGTTAGACCCAAGAAACTACTTGGGTACAACGGTAAAACAGGTTGAACTGGCTGTTGAGAAGACGAAACATGAAAGAAAAGCTCGAGGGTTGATCGACTAATATTTAGTTAGAGCTTGTTGTTCCTGACTTTTCTCTTTTTTCAGTTTTTCCCACTCTTTTGTTTTGACAAATCCGCCTACTTGTTCCTTAATCTTCTTTGCAACTTTGGGGCCGATTAGTGGTAGGTTGGTCAGTTTTTCAAGTGGAGCTCTCTTGATATCCTTAATGGTCTTTAGGCCAGAATCATGAAGTATGCGCGCTCGGACTCTGCCGATTCCCTCTAACCTAACGAGTGGGAGCAGTTCCGCTTTCACGCCTTTCTTGACACGTTCTGTGAGTCCTGCGAGGTTTCGGAGAAGGTCTTTGTGGCCGAAGAGGGATGCTAATTCATGTGAGGCGTATAGAAGCCATCGTGTAGTTGAGATAAGTCGGTAGAGGTCGCCGGGTTGAACTCTAAACTTTCCGATAGTGTCGTCTTCCGTTGTTTCTTCTATCCACGCGCCCAGCACCCAAGCGAGCTTTGCCTCTCCCAAAAAATTTTCGTAGGCTATTCTATCCACCCATTCATCAGGCGCTTCAAACATAAACTCGTCTTGATGTTCGTCAACAAACAAGGCGAGTTGATCGATCTCGCTTGAGTAGGGGCGAAGCTTAGGAAACATGTCAGGCGTGTGTGCAATCATGTGGAGGAAGCTGATGTCAGTTAGCTTAGGCGCCCGGCTTAATAGAGCGTCTCGAATTATAACTCCAGAAACTGGGTCGATGTACAGTTCAGAAACTCTTCGTCCGAATTTGGTGGCCGAAACGTTTTCACCGTTAATTTCAATCATTTTTTCATCGTAAAGAAACTTCAGAATCTTTATAATGACCCCTTTAATGGCATCCGAGCCATACTGATGTGCATAAAAGGTTCTGTCAAAAAAATCGTAGATTCCCTGCTCGGTGCGAGCAAAATCAGCTGCAATTGTAGCTAGAACGTGTGAACGAAGGATTCGCTCCACAGCCAGTTTCGACCATATTCTTTCAGTCTCAGATAGAACGTAACTCTCCATCAAATAGTCACGTTCATCCTCTGTCTTGGCAACCAGCAAAGCTTCACCTATTTTGTCGTAACGGGGTCTTCCAGCTCTCCCAGCCATCTGCTTATATTCTAACACCTTGATAGGGTAAAAGCCATACCCAGCTTCATATCGCCGATAATCATGGATGATCACCATTCTGGCGGGCAGATTTACTCCAAAAGCCAACGTAGGTGTCGCAGTTATAACCTTGATTTTGCCGTCTCTGAAGGCGTCTTCAATTATTTTTCTGTGTCTTCCACCTAATCCTGCGTGATGGAAAGCAGTTCCATGCAGGACGAGTTCAGCTAGTAGTTCACTTATTCTTGTTCGTTCGCCAGCTGAGAGAATTTGTTCTGCAATCCGCGTTAAAGAACGCTTCATGGGCTTAGACAGACGGGTTGCCATGCTTGTCGCTGCTTTCTTGGCTAAACTAACCGAGTTTTTCCTTGTAGCCGCAAAGATGAGTGCTTGCCCACCAGACTGTATAATGTGCAACGCGAGGTTGACAGCTGGATTCTTGGAGGGCTTCTCTATTTTGAAAGCGCCTCCATCCTTGAAGTGTGCCTCATCCTGTAAGAGCACGCCTTCCTTCAGTACGACTGGTCTCCACTCGGTTGTGATAGAGCCAGCCTTTAACCACTCAGCAGCCTCCTCTGCGTTTTTCACCGTGGCACTCAAGGCCAACAGTTGAGCATCAGGATTTATTTGCATAAGACGGGCGAGCACCACCTCTAACGTTGGTCCACGTTCAGCATCGTTTAGCAAGTGCACTTCATCAGTGACTACGAGGGAGATTTCGTTCATCCAATGTGTCCTGTGCCTCAGCAGTGAATCTGCCTTCTCGTTCGTTGTGACTATTATGTCAAATTTTTCCAGCCAATGGTCATTACTGTCGTAATCTCCAGTACTAATGCCCACACCGACTCGTCTTCCACTCTTTTTCCTGATTACTGTATATTTCTTGAACTCCTCATATTTCTCGCTGGCTAATGCTCGCAACGGAGTCAAATAAAGAACTTTTCCATCTTTTTCTAGTATGTGTTTGAGGGCGCATAGCTCAGCGATCAACGTTTTGCCTGACGCGGTTGGACTCGCCAGAATAAGGCTTTTTTCTTTCAGAGCTCCAGCTCGTACGGCTTCTTCTTGTGGAGGGTAAAGCTCAGTGATTCCCGAGTTGATTATGACCTGTTTTACAGAGTCTGGTATCGATAAATCTTCAACTTTCAACGTCCGCGCCCTTTACTTAGCTAGGTCTTCTTGAGATACCCGTCTCTGGGCGAGTATATAGTCCCTTCCTTTACTAACTGTCCTATAAACCTCTCCGCCTCTGGACCTACTATTCCATATTCAGTCTCAAGCTTTTCCAGAAGCGCCGACTTTTCCACCATACCTGTTTCTCTTTCCATCTCAATCACTGTCCCTAAGACGATCTGCAACTTGTCGCGTAAACTCTTAGGCTTGCCAGTCATGATAATATCGATGTCCAATTTCTTAGATGAAACGTCGATTCCAACCTCCTCTAAGGACCTTTTCATTATGGCAATTGCAGCTTCAGCGTCCTCAGCAAGAATCTCTTTCCGGTAGACGATACGAGCCCTAGCCTCAGCCACCCTAACAAGAGATTCAAGTTGTCGCGCCGTTATCGCGATAGGCGTTCCTTCAGTTTCGCTTGCCGAACGCATGGCAAGATAGAAATCTTTGAGGCGGTTCAGGGCTTCAGATGTTAACACAGGCTTCAAGTTCTTCGTGTAGCTGATGTATTTTCTGAGCAAATCAGGTTGTATAGGAGGTTCAACCGGAACAGCACCTGTCTTATGAAGACCGAGTATGTGCTCAGTCATCTTTGCGTCAAGTTCCTTTTCCGGCACATCTCGTAACACGAAGATGAGATCAAACCTCGAAAGAATCGTGACTGGAAGAGAAATGTTCTCCGCAACCGTTTGATAGGGGTTATATCTTCCTAAGGATGGATTAGCGGCAGCCAATATGGCTGTTCGAGCGTTGAGAGTCGCCACGATACCACCCTTCGCAACTGAAACTGTATGTTGCTCCATTGCCTCATGTATCGCCACACGGTCTTCAGGACGCATCTTATCGATCTCATCTATGCACGCGACGCCTTTGTCCGCAAGCACAAGCGCTCCTGCCTCAAGAGTCATTCCGCCACTCTGCCTCTCGCGAAGCACAGCAGCGGTTAAGCCAGCAGCCGTCGTTCCTCGACCAGAAGTGTACAAACCACGCGGAGCGACCCTCGACACATACTGCAATAACTGGGACTTTGCGGTTCCTGGATCTCCTATTAAGAGGGCGTTCATTTCTCCTCGTATGGCTATATCGGGGAGATGTTTTGCAACCCCCCCGAAGAGGAGATACATGATGGCTTCTTTGATATGTTCGTAGCCGTATATGGACGGTGCTATGGATCGAATGACTTTGCGGTGGATCCACGGATCTTTTGCGAGTTCAAGTATTTCTTTCTCTTCTTCAGGCGAAATAAGCACTGTTTCAGGCTCTTTGCTCATTACATCTATGAAATTAGCCTCAAGATGCAATGTAAACATGCGAAGTTTTCCCACTTTTGGCAGTGTGGGTGCGACTGCACGCACAATTCCCACAATCAAGACATCGTCTCCGGGTCTAGCTACATCAACAAGTTCTCTTCCAAACAGTTTTACGCCTATCCAGATCGGAAGCTGGCCTGGCGGAAGATTCTCAGGTCGTTCCTGAATGCGAATTTCTTGAGAATCGATGAAGCTAGATTCTTCCTGTACAAAATCGAAGGGTCCTTTTCTCTTGCATGCTGGGTCGCTGCATTCAAGTGGAGCTCTTAAGAACCGGCCTGTTTGGTTGACATAGCTGGTGGTTCCACATCTTTTGCATCGAAAAGCCGCCTGCGTAACCATAGGCTTGGCTGGGGTGGCACGTACAACGATTCCTTCCGCCATAACGAGTTTTCCTATGTGAATAGATCCTAGCGTTCTCAGCGGGGTGGTTATCGGTAGTCCCTTAAATCGGACATGGACGGTCTCAATTCCTTCAGCGTATTCGGGTTCTTCGATTTGTAGTTGAGCAAGCGCTGCGCGATTTGTATGCTCTAGATATTCATCTGGTTCCTCGGTGATGCTTTCCGCAAGTGCTGAGTCGGTTGTCATTAGATCGTCGAAATCTATGCTCAGCGAAATGGTGCCTTCAACAGCCATTCGGGAGATACGCTCGCGATATTTGTCCGACTTTAGAAAGTCTTGAAATCGTTCTTGTGGATCTGCTGTTACGACTTCGGTCAAGATTCTACACCTTCTTTGAGGATCTTAGTTCTCCACTTCTCGATGTTCTTGCGAAGAAGTTTGTATATGCTGCGTTCCTCAACTGTCAGATTATTGATTATCTGATTTGTTTGGACGGCGCTTGCAGAAGCGAGGGAAACTATCTTCTTTAATCTGCAGTTGATAATGTCGCGGGAATGCCTTACAGCTTTCTCGTATTCTCTCATTTTTTCAGGTTTTTTCACAGCATTCTTTTTCAAGTCTGCAAGGTAACGTCGCAGTTTAGGATAGAAATCTGGAGGTAAGGATGCAATCTGTTTAACCGATTGAACACGTTCTTTCCAGTGAAATTTGTAGAGTTTTACCGCGGTCAATAAATCTTCCTCATGAAAACGTGCAATTCCTGCCTTTTCCAGCTCTTGGGCTATCCAGAACCTGACCTCGTATTCTTTTCCCTCTTCTAGGGGCCCGACTTTCAAGCCTGCAAGTTCAATTTCTGGGCAATTTCTGTTCACAGCAATTCTGACAGGTGTATTTTCAAACTCAAAATCCGCATCTCTTATGGACATTGACGGTTTCGCTGACAACACTAGACCTCACCTAGCAAGAACTAACTAAGAGAAAGAGGCTAGCTTGGTTTTAAGGTTTTATCATAGTGGGCAAACACATTTATGACATGCCTTTTCCATAGATAACGCCACGGAGGCTAAAAGTTGAGCTATGAGATGTGGGCAGAGAAGTATCGCCCTCAAACCCTGAGTGAAATTGTGAACCAAAAGGAAATCGTGGAACGATTGGAAAGCTTCGTGAAGACGAAGAATATTCCACACTGCATTTTTGCTGGTCCACCAGGAACTGGAAAAACGACGGCTGCACTTTGTTTGACTCACGATCTATACGGTGCGGGTTATAGGGAGCATCTAATGGAGCTGAACGCGAGCGATGAACGAGGGATAAATGTGGTTAGAGAGACTGTGAAGACTTTCGCCCGAGTGAGGTCAATTGGTGAAATTCCGTTCAAGATCATGATTTTGGACGAAGCGGATAACATGACTAGGGATGCCCAACAGGCTTTGCGACGTACTATGGAACGTTTCACAGAGACATGCCGATTTATTCTCATAGCGAATTATAGTGGCAAAATTATTGAACCTATTCAATCTCGTTGTGCACCTTTTCGGTTTACCTATTTATCAAGGGAGAATCACAATATCTATCTGCAGCGTATCATCAAGAAAGAGAATGTGGAAGTGCCAGATGATGGGTTGAACGCCATTTTTGAGGTTTGCGGAGGTGACCTGCGGAAGACAACTAACACGTTGCAGGCGGCTGCTTCTCTAGGTAGACCCATCGACGCCGACACCGTTTATTCGGTGATTGGTAGAGCCAACCCAGCAGACGTTCGAGAAATGATTACGTTAGCAATGAAGGGTGATTTCATAGGTTCTAGAGAGAAACTGAGAGAGATGATTCTGAAGTACGGCTTAGCTGGAATCGACATCATCAGACAAATCCACATCGAAATTTTCCGTTCGGGGCTTCCAGAAAAATGGAAGATTAAGCTTGCAGATGCTATTGGAGAGATTGACTTTCGTTTGATTCAAGGCGCAGACGAAGAGGTTCAGTTGAGCGCCTTGCTTGCACGGTTAACTGAGGCTGGTTATGAGATGAAGAGGGGCGTTTAGCCAGTGCACGCCGCTTGGACGGTGAAACACAAGCCCCAGACATTATCAGCAGTTGTTGGAAACAGAGAGGCAATTGAAAAATTTAGAAGTTGGGTGGAATCTTGGAGTAAGAGAGTTCCCAAGAAGAGAGCTGTGTTTATTTACGGGCCTCCTGGCGTTGGAAAAACTGTTTGCGTAGAGGCTCTAGCCCATGACTTGAACATGGAGTTGGTGGAGAAGAACGCAAGTGATTATCGAACGGCTGAGATGGTTCAGCGTTTTGCTGGTTTAGCCTCTCAGTATGGTACATTGTTTGGTGGTCGTCGGCTGGTTTTATTGGATGAGTTGGATGGGGTTACAGGAACTGCGGATCGCGGTGGCATTAGAGCTGTTATAGCGGTTGCAAAGGATGCTCAGTGTCCTATTGTGCTTATAGCAAACAATGCGTATAACCCTCGTTTTGCCACGCTTCGCAGATACTGCCTACTCATTGAGTTTAAGAGGCCTACGACTTTGCAGGTGGTCAAGCATTTGAAGAGGGTATGTGCTGGTGAGAAAATTGAGGCGGAGGAACGGGCTCTAAAATTTATTGCTGAACGATCTGGGCGCGACGTTAGGTCAGCGGTGAACGATTTGCAGGCTTTGGCCCAAGGGCGCAACAGATTGACGTATGAAAATGTGGCCTGGCTGTCGAGTCGCAATCGAAAAGAAGTCATCTTCAGCGTAATGAAAACAATCTTTTATTCGAAGAGTTGTGCTGAGGCGAAGCGAGCAGTAGATATCGCTGATGTGGACCCTGACATGTTGTTTCAGTGGGTTTATGAGAATGCGCCGTATCAACTGACTCATCCAAGCGACTTATCGAAGGCTATGGAGGCGTTGAGTCAAGCTGACTTGTATCGCGGTAGGATTCGTAGGACGAGGAACTGGAAATTGATGCGGTATGTATATGATTTTATGACGGCTGGGGTGGCTATGGCTCGTGAAAAAACTAGACTATCTGGCTGGGTTCCATACCGATTTCCACAGAGAATCCGATGGTTAGGACTAACTAAAGGAGAACGACAGATGAAGTCAGCTATAGGAATGAAAATCAAACGGAAATGCCATGTCTCTTCAATCGTAGCTGTCAAAGAAATCCTCCCCTACATAAGAATAATTTTTGAAAACAACCCACAAATGCGAGTGGGTATAGCAAAATGGCTTGACTTTGACGATACTATGGTAGAGTATTTGACCCAAGCAAAAACAAGAAATCTGAAATGATGATTTCAGAAACTAATGTTTGAAAGGTTGCTTGAGACAAAAAATGTGTTTCTTATCATGGTGGCGGGCGATCTCCCAACGTTAACGACTTGGTCATCTCTTGACCATCTCTGATAATTGTTAAGCTCACGATATCTCCAGGACGCTTATTTCTCTCTGTGTACACGACCAGATCGTTCAAAGTTCTAACATTGAGGCCATCTATTCCCGCGATCACGTCACCACCAATCTTGATTTCTCCTCCATCTATTACAACCGTTTGATTACCTCCCCTCAAACCGGCATCCTCTGCTGGACTATCAGGAATAACATCGATTATGAGGAATCCCTGAGCTTTTTCTAAGCCGATATATTGCGCGATGGCTAGGTTGACATCAATTCCAGCAACGCCCACCCAAGGATGCTTGTATTGACCTGTTGTCAGCAAATCAGGAAGTTCCCTTCTCACGGTGTCAGAGGGTATAGCGAATCCTACTCCAGCAAAAGTTCCAGAACCTGATATTATGGCCGTGTTGACACCTACCACCTGGCCTTCCAGGTTGACTAGTGGTCCACCAGAGTTCCCTGGGTTTATAGCAGCGTCAACTTGAATAATGTCTACGATTCGGTACTGACCAGGTGCTTCCAAGTCTCGCCCAAGCGCGGAGACTATTCCGGCGGTTATAGTGTCGCTTAGTCCGAAAGGGTTTCCTATAGCCGCTACTGGCTCCCCCACGACGAGTTCGGATGAATTTCCCAGCGCAACTGGATATAGTTCTGTAATGTCTGGGTTGACTTTGATAACGGCTAGGTCGCTGTAGGCATCTTCACCAACTCTGTTGGCATCGGTTATGTTTCCATCGAGGAATGAAACTTGTATCGTGTTTGCACCTTCGATTACATGATAGTTGGTTACGACATGACCCTCGTGATCAATGACAAAGCCTGAGCCTAAGCCAATTTCGGTCTGAATAAGCACTATGCTATATTTGATTTGATCGTAGATTTCCGGCCAAGGCATAAATTCAGTTTGATTTATGTAATTCAGAATGGCAATTTGTTGTTGTAAATCTTGGAGTTGCTGTTCTTGGGCATCGAGGCTATTTTGCAGAGTGGAAAAATGGGTCTGAACACTAAGATACGTATACGCAAAGAAGGTGCTATTAAGAATTAACGCAGCGACTAGAACGAAAGATACATACATCCATTTGCTTGAAGAAGACTTTTCCACCATTTTTTCCACCAACATGATTCATTGTCATCTACAACAGAAAACCATTATGTTTAAAAACTTTCTTAAGAATAAGCCTTTGAAATGATAGATGTGGTACCTTTGTGAATAGAGGGAAATCTTGACTGGGATTCTGGCACCCATCTTTTGCAATCCCAAGTCTTCTGCATATATAGAAGGGTGTTGTTCAAAGTTTTGAACAGACTGTTCAAAAACATTGTATTATATCTCACGATTCCGCTAACTTATTGGATGAAAACATGTTCACCACAAATCAGAACATACACAAAATGTTTCATTCTAGGATATCAAAAAGATTATGCCAAAAATGCAAGACAACGATAAACAGCGTGAGCTTTCACTGTAGAAAATGTGGCGAATGGTATTGCTTTACCTGTGGAATCGATTTGAGCAAGTGTCCAACGTGTGGAAGAAAACTGGAATGAGAGGAGGTCGAAGTAGAATGGCAATTGATGGCAAAAAAATGGGCTTGTACGCAACCGCTGGAGTTCTTATAGCCTTTCTTATTATTACATCCATGGCCGTTTCAAGCTTGACGATGCCCAGCCTAACATTTCCATGGTTCACTCCCCCTTCTCCTCCTGCCCCTAACACCGGTACCTTGGTTGTGATGTTAACTGATGCGCCTGTCAATCTAACCCATCTCAACGTAACCCTTGACAGCATTTCAGCCCATAGGAAGGGGAGTGGCAACGAAACATGGGTAAGCCTAGCCTTCGTCAATAACGTAACAGAGGTCTACTTCGACCTACTAGCACTACAAGACGTGGCAATGAACCTCTCTATCGCTGAAATCGCTCCAGGAAATTACACTATGATCAAAATGCACGTAAAAACAGCCAACGCAACCTATGCTAACGGCAACACTACAGATCTAGATGTGCCTAGCGAACATATCAAAGTCATCATACACTTTGAAGTAATAGAAGGCGAAACAACAGCAGTTCTCATTGACATACAAACCGACTGGGTAGCAGTCAGCCACAGCAAAAAACTCAGACCAGTACTAAAAGCTACGGTCCTTCCATGACTAAGGCCTCTGCCTCCATGTCCTGACAGCTTCATACCACAGAATTCCTGTAGCAAGAGCACCGAAGATCAGAGCAAACATGCTGTAGAAGTTAACTGCCCTAAACTGCGAAACATAGAAAATCAGAAGGGTTGTGAACATCGTTGCATACAGAGTGTAACGAGGAAGAAGAAACGTTCCAATTTTCATGAATTGTTTAAGAACCCCAATGTTGACCGTCCTCACTAGATGATACTCACCCCGAATCTTCTGAACTAAACCAAGTTCCACCAGCTTCTCCAAATGATACAAAGCCAACGCTGGGCTCGAAAAACCCAATGACCTCTGCGTCTCCCTAACCCGCACTACACCACTCGAAGACCTTAGCAAATGCCAGTAAACCATGAGTGTGTTACCTTTTAATTTGCTGGCAATGCTCTTTTCATCCAGTTCCGAACGCCCCAACCTTTAGAACTCCCAATTTAACGTAGTCTCTTCCGTCAAACTAAAAAAACCTACGAATTGAAAATACGAATTCCAAATCTACCGCCAAATAGAGAGATCACGCTCTTCTAACTGCTCATTACTGTGTAGTATGGTTCACGCTTCTTCACAGCTTCAATGAAAAGCTTAGTCAACTCCGCATCATCAGCACCATTCCGCATTGGAGTCAACACATCTACAAGATTATCATTCCTTATCAAACAAGGCTTCAGTTTCCCATCACTTGTCACCCTAAGCCTTGTACAATGAGCACAAAACTCCGTGTTCTCGATCGGATGAACTACTTCAACCTTCACTCGTGGTAGAAAGTATATCCTACGATTCTGCATGTCCCCCCGCGTCTTGATCTCTAATGCCTCCTTTTCCAGCCTTGCTTCAATCTCATCCAAAGGATAATGATGACGATGATAATAGTCGGAACTTACATTTACTGGCTCTAACTCGATAAGCTGAAGAATCGTCTCACTCTGCTCCGCAAATTTCATCATCTTGGAAACCTCTTCATCGTTAACGCCCCGCAAAACAAGCATATTCAACTTCACGGGATGGAGCCCGGCTTTCACCGCTGCTTTCACTCCGTCTATTGCGTCTCTCAAGCTTCCATCGTTCAACTCTCGATAGGTTTCAGCGTTCAACGTTGGGATGTTCACGTTTACCCGTTTCAAACCACATTTACGAAGTGACTCTGCTAAAGGTGCTAAAAAAGTTCCGTTAGTGGTCATCGACAAATCTTGTAAGCCTCGAAGCTCAGCTATCCCTTTAACTATCTCAAGGATGTCTGATCGAAGAAGAGGTTCGCCTCCAGTCAGTTTCACCGAAGAAACACCAAGAGAGAGAGCTACTCTGATAATGCGGATAATTTCTTCCACCGACATTTCGGTTGATGGAGACGCAGTTTCTCCTTCACGGTGACAGTAGGGGCACTTCAAGTTGCATCTCTGGCTAACCGATACCCGCAGGTTAAGTGTTGGTCGCCCATAATTGTCACAGATCATCTAGAAAACTCCTATCTTTCACGGGCGTGCTTGACGATGTGCCCCACCTCAGGCAATATAAGCTTTTCAAGACAAAGGGATACCGCCTGAGGAGAACCTGGTATGCAAAAAACAGCTTTTCCCTGTGATACTCCAGCTAAAGCACGGGTGAGAATGACCGCTGAACCGATCTGTTCATAACCAAGCGTTCGAAAAATCTCACCAAAGCCGTGAATTTCTTTCTCCAAAAGCGGCTGAACAGTCTCAATCGTTACATCTGTTGGTCCGATTCCTGTTCCGCCACAGGTTACAACCGCGTCCACATCGTTTGAACTCAAAGCCTTTCTTACATGTTGTTCGATGAAATGCTGATCATCAGGTACTATCGTTCGAGAAACAACGATGTGGCCATGTTGTCGCAGGGCTTCAACTATCAGGTCTCCGGATGGGTCGTTAACGGTTTTTCCTGACTTCAGCTTTTGATAGCGGGAAGAGCTACAAATAGCAACTGTAAATTTTAGGTTCTTCGGTGCTGTAGCCTTATGGCTGATCGATGTCTTGCTCATCTGCCTTTTCCCTTTACCTTACGTACGACGCGTATATTCTGAATGAGCGTGTTTGGATATTGTCCCTGCGCGTCCTTTTCGTACTGTTTTGTCATGTCCCATATAGTCAACAAAGCCATCGAGGCGGCAACAAGAGCCTCCATCTCAACTCCAGTTTGTGCCCTCGTTTTGATTGTTGCCTCTACCTGCACGCTTGAGTCGTCGACCATTTCTATATCAACTTTTACGCTGGTTAAGGGAAGAGGATGGCACAATGGAATCAGCGAACTCGTGTTCTTCGCCGCCGACACTCCAGCGATTTTTGCCGCATAGAAAGGATTGCCCTTTTCGATTTTTCCTTCCTTGATCAATTCTATGGTTTCAGACTTCAGTTTGAGAGTGCCTCTTGCTGTTGCTTCTCGGTATACTTCTGGTTTCGCGGTTATGTCAACCATCGACATGTAAATAATCACCAGCCGTTTTACTCACTGACTTATTTTATGGATCATTGGGGTTTATTTGTTTGTTTTCCAGTTTTCTATGAGTTTCTTGATGATTTTTGCTCGAGAATCTTCTTCGTTGAAGCGGAAAATGCGAATTCTCCCAAATCTTTTGTGTCGAACGAGCCCAGCATTTTCGAGAGCTTGCAGATGCTGATTTGCCGTGGCATAGTTGAGTCCGGCGCGTCGAGCGATTTCTGAAATGTTTAGTTCTTCGATTTCTACCAGAATTCTAAGGATTCTTACTCGTCCCTTCGAGGAGAATATATCTTCAATTGACATGCAGATTACTCCGTCTTTTCTCTGTGGAGAGAATTTTGGTCAACTCTTGTTCTAAGTCTGAGGCTGGAACCCTCGGCAAACTGATATACGTAGTTTTCCCTCGTTGTCCAACGCTGGAAAGCTCTGTTCTGATTATGCCCAAGATGGAAAGCTTTTTCACGTATTTCCAAAGTTGAGTGTGACCACGATTCTTTTCATCATACTCTTCGCAAACAACTGCGTAAGCGTCTTCAGTCTCTCCCATAGACAGATAAGCAGCTTCGGAATGTTTGAAGCATCTTGTGATCCCGAGGAGAAATAGTTTTTCATGAAGACTGAGAGAAAAGATGACGCCTTTTCGTACGACTGGGTAGACATCTACAGTCGCTTTTCGAACACACTCAGGTGAAACTTCTGATAGTTGCAAAGCGTCGGTGTATTTGCCAGCTCGCCATAGAAGTTCAATTCCGTATCGTGCGTCGCCGCCTTCTGAAGAAGATAATTCGGCGATGAAGTGTAGAGTTGATGTGGAGACTGTTCCGTGTTTAAAGGCGAGGTCTACTCGGTCTTTCAGTATGTCTTGAAGCTGAGATGTTGAGTATTCTTCCAGATGGATGATGTTACGTTGAAGGGTGCTTCTTGTGCTGTGGTCGAGGCTGTCCAGGTATTTGGGTTCGCGGAGGATGCAGATGAGGGAGAATCTTTTGGGAGTTTTAAGGCGGTCTTCTTGAATGCGGGTGAGTTTGTAAAGAGGGTCTGATCCTCCGATTTGGATGAGTGCTTCTAACTCGTCGGTCGCCAAGATGAGGTAGGCGTTTTGTTCATCAAGAATTTGTATGAGCGTTTGTAAGAGTTCTTCTGCTGAATAGCCACGTTTTGGGAAGTGTGGATGAAAATTTAGGATGGCTCGTTGAAGAATCATGAAGAGGTTTCCCTTGCATTCGCGACAGTTGACGTGAACGTAGTTGAGGTTTATTCCTCTCTTTTTTGCCTCTCTTGCCATTTCTAGTCCGAAGTGTTGGGAAAGAACTGTTTTTCCAGTTCCAACATTTCCGGTGATTAGCACGCGTTGGGCCATTTTTCCGGGATTTTCGAGGGCGAAGCGGAAGAATTGATTCAAGAGATTGAGTTGGAAATGCCTGTGAGGGAGACGAGGTGGTACATAGTTGATGTCCAATTTGCTTTCATTTTTGAACACGCTGGTATGGTGGTACATAATTCAGCCCGTCGTCTTCATCGTAGCTTCATTGTAGATAAACTGATTTATGTTTTTGTCTGTTCAGAGATACCTTGTCCTATCCTTTGGGATTTTGCCAAAAATCTCTGTGCCAAGTATTAACCCAGATGGGGAAAAAAGCAAGCTGCGAAATGATTGCTTTTCAGCTCTTCGAACACTGGTTCTTTTTTACTACAGATTTTTTGTGCTCTTGGGCATCTTGGATGGAAGCGACAACCTGAGGGAGGGTTGATTGGGCTAGGCACCTCTCCAGGAAGGACGATTTTCATAGTTCTTGCTTTTGGATCAGGAATTGGAACTGCTTGAATCAAAGCGTCAGTGTATGGGTGGAGGGGGCTTTTGAAAAGCTTATCGGTGTCTGCAAGTTCAACTATTTCGCCTAAATACATGACTGCTACCCTGTGGCTGATTTGCCTAACAGAACTTAAGTCGTGTGATATGTACAGATAAGCAAGTCCTATTCTTTCCTGAAGTTCTCCCAGCAAGTTGAGAATCTGAGCTCTGATGGATACGTCCAACGAAGAAACTGGTTCATCTGCGATTAAGAATTCAGGTTCAACGGCTAACGCCCGAGCCATGCATATCCTTTGTCTCTGCCCTCCACTGAACTCATGAGGGTACCTTTCTGCATGATATTCCTCTAGTCCTACGAGCTTAAGAAGCTCGTAAACTCTATTTTTCCACTGATTCTTAGGTACATGTTTATGGATGACAAATGGTTCAGAGATGATGTCGAAAACCGTCATTCGTGGATCTAATGAGCCGTAGGGATTTTGGAAAATTAGCTGCATTTTCCTCCTTAGTTTCAATTTTTCGTCCTTGTTGGCGGATTGAAATTTCTCGAAAATGTTTTCTTCTTCAAAAAAAACTTCTCCAGATGTGGGTTTTATTAGGTTCAATATTAGCCTCGCAACTGTGGTTTTTCCACATCCGCTTTCTCCAACTAGACCAAAGGTTTCTTTCCTTTTGATATTAAAACTAACATTGTCCACGGCGTGTACAAGACCAACTTGTTTTTTGAGCAAGACCCCTCTGGAATATACTGGGAAGTACTTGACCAAGTTCTTAACTTCGATAAGATTATTACTAGTCAGTGACTTCTTTCCCCTTTCAACGTGATATTTTGCCATTCATGGCAGGCAACAAAATGCCCGGATTCTATCTCCTCCAAGACAGGAATATCTTCTTTACAAGTCTGTTTGGCATAGTCGCAGCGTGGATGGAAACGACAGCCTGAAGGAGGCTCAATGAGATTAGGGATGTTGCCAGGAATGACGCGCAAAGTTTTTCTCATATCTAGCCTCGGTACAGCGGCAAGTAAGGCCTCTGTGTACGGGTGTCTAGGACGTTCGAAAAGGTCATGAGTTTCGGCGATTTCACATACGCGACCAGCATATAAGACCACGATTCTTGTTGTCATTTCGGCTATGATTCCCATGTCATGCGTTATCATCACAAGTGACATTCCAAACTTTTTTTTCAGGGCATTCAAAAGATTTAGTACCTGAGCTTGAATCGTGACATCTAGGTTTGTGGTAGGCTCATCAGCGAACAAGAGTGTTGGTTCACAGGCTAGGGCTCGGGCGATGGCTACCCGTTGTTTCATGCCACCGCTGAACTGGTGAGGATATTCCCGCATTCTGGTCTCCGCGTCAGGAAGACCGACGACTTCTAGGATTTCGATTGCCTTTTTTCTAGCCTCCGTCTTAGATACGGTTTGATGAGCCATTATGACGTCTCTTAGTTGGGTCTCAACAGTGTATACAGGATTTAGTGAGGATGAGGGGTCTTGAAAAATGATGGCGATTTCACTTCCTCGTATTCTCTGCATTTCTTTTTCAGTCTTTTTGAGAAGGTTTTCATCATTGAATTCTACTTTTCCATCCGTGATTTTGCCAGGTTTTGGAACTATTCTGAGCACAGAGAGGGCTGTTACTGTTTTTCCAGACCCAGATTCACCTACGAGTCCTAAGGATTCACCCTTTTTCAAGTTGAAAGAGATGCCGTCCACAGCTTTGACTATTCCCGCTTCAGTAAAGAAGTGTGTTTTCAATCCTTCGATGTTCAGTAAGGTCTCCACCATTTGCATGAACTCCCCCTAATCTCTGAGTCTTGGGTTCATCGCATCGGATAAGCCGTCACCGAGCAGGTTGAAACCAAATACGGTTAATAAGACGGCTATACCTGGGAATACCTCCGCCCACCAAACGATTCTCATCTCTGAGAAATTTTCTTGAAGAATCTGTCCCCATGTTATCGTGTTTACGTCTCCAAACCCTAGGAAACTCACTGCAGCTTCTAACAAGATTGCGTAGGCAATTGTCAGGCTTGAAACAACTATTACAGACGACATAAGATTGGGCAAGATATGTCTAAAAATGATTCTAATATTACCAGCTCCTAACGCTCTCTCAGCTTCTATGAATTCGAGTTCTCTAATTCTGAGGAATTCACCGCGTATCATTCTGGCATTTGAAGCCCAGTTGAACAAACCTAGAATCAATACAACGATTGTGAGACCTGTTGGAATTTGGATGTTAATCATTGGAATGGTCAAGAACGGGTCTCCTACTGACACTGTAAATACCCTAACAAATACTAAAATGAGCAGCAACGATGGAAAAACCAAAAACACTTCAGAGATCCTCATCAGAATATTGTCAACCCAACGTCCGTAGAATCCAGCTATAGCTCCAACAGCGATGGACAAAGCCATGGTGATGGCTGTTACTAAAATCCCCACGTAAACTGTGTACTTTGTTCCATGAATTACGTCACTAAAAACATCTGTGCCTATAGGTGTTGTCCCAAAGAGGTATTTCCAGTTGTCTGGTTCTTCAGGATCTAGCCAGCTTGGTTGTTTTCGAACATCTCCTACATAGAAAGGTGCGTAGGCATCTGGATTCGGTCTAGCTGGGTAAGGAGCAAAAAAACTTCCAAAGATTCCGACAAAGAACACAGCCATTACAATTACTAGGCCAAAGATGCCTGCCTTGTTTCTTTTGAATCTTCTCCAAGCTACAGCCCACTGACTGGCACCCCTTCGCTTGGATTTCTCTTTCTTGTTCTGCCCTATTTTGCTTGAGACCATTTCTTTATCTACCTGAGTCTTATTCTCGGGTCTATGTAGACATAACATATGTCTATTATCAGGGTCGCGATCAAAGTCATCACAGTTATTATCATGGTAATCCCCATCACAAGAGGGAAGTCTAACCTCATGGCGGCATCAACATATCTACGGCCAAGACCTGGCCAGTTAAACACGTATTCCGTCATTGGCGCACCAGCTATTATCGCTCCCAATGAAATCCCAAGATATGTGATCACGGGACCGATGGCGTTTCTCAATGCGTACTTGTATACTACTTTACGTTCGCTTAGTCCGCTTGCCCTAGCTGCAAGAACATAGTCTGATCTCAAGATCTCGAGCATGTTTGCTCGGATTAAGCGAATGTTTTGAGCCAACATAACGTAAACAAGGACAGTGACTGGTAGTATCAGATGTGCTATTTCGTCCAAGATTGGGTTGTCCCACCAAAGATATGGTGCTCCGCGTGCGCCTGCTGAAGGTAGCCACCCTAGCTGAAAGGAGAATACTATTATTAGTATGAGTCCTAGCCAGAAGGTGGGCATTGAAACTCCAAATAGGGAAATGGATGTAACGGCGATGTCTTGTTTTGAGTATTGTTTCTTTGCCGAGTTTATTCCTATGGGTATGGATATAGCAAAGGCTAGTAGAATTGAGATTAGCTGAAGTTTAACTGTTTCCCAAACCCAGCTTCCTATGAGGAAGTTCACGGGTCTGCCGCCGTATAGGGACTTTCCGAAGTTGAATTGCAGTAGGTTTGTGAGCCATGTCAAATATTGTATGGGTATCGGCTTGTCAAGACCATAATATACTTTTAGCGCGTCTATGGTTTCCTGAGTTATGTTTGGTCTTCCGAGTCTAATTATGTTGAGAGGGTCTCCTGCTGCGTACATTACAAAGAAACTGATTATGGAGATGCCTAAGAATACAGGAATCATGTAGAGTAGCCGTCTAACAATGTATCTGAACATTGCGCTACTTAGCACCGATGAAAATCTTCTGATGATGGATCTGCTAGAATTCAATAATGTCCATCCCACTTAATGCAGTTTCATAAGAAGTTTAGGCTTACTTAAGTTTATAATTTTTGTGAATCCATCGTAACTTAAATTGTATATGCAGAATCGTGATTTTGGATATGAAAATTATATAAGTAGAAATTGTAAATATGGGTTGTTGTCAAAAGGAAAATGGTGAAAATTATGAGAAACTCCAAAAAAGTATTGCTAATACTATCGTTGGTCACGCTGTTGACTTTAACTGTGTTACCACTAAACATGGCAGAAGCACAAGATGAAACATTATTCAGCGTTACAATAATTGCTCCTGGAAATGCAAACATGCTGAGGCGCCAGTGGGGACAGATAATTGCAAACTCGCTGATACAACTGGGAATTGATGCTAGAGTTGTATATTTGGGCTGGGCAAGCGTTTACGACCGCGTTTTCACACCTCCTGAAGAGAATGTGGGCAAACCTTACGCCGAAGGTGGCTTTGACATTCAGTTGGTAGGTTGGACACCAGGATTGATTCCTGAACCCAGCCAACTATACTATGGAAGCGAAGAAGGCTTCGCACCGACCGGAAATAACTACTATCTTTTCAACAACACGGAAGCCAACGACCTCATGGATATATTTCTAACCACAACTAATACAACCGAACGAGATGAAGTTTCGAAGAAACTGCAGACAATCTTCTACAACGAATTGCCAGCCTCTCAAATCTTCTATTCAAGCACACCTACTGCAGTTACTCCGGAATTAGGAGGCCCTGCATTAGGTACAAGCCCAGGCGGCGATGGTTGGCTCTACTTCAATGCACAACCCAACCCTGAAATGCTCACAGGCAAGTCTTCAGTAGTCTACGCTTCTACTGGCGAAATCGAATCATTGATCCCAACTCTCTCTAACTCTTGGTACGATACTATCATATCTGCAAACATCTTCGGCGGCTTAGTATTGGTGAAGCCAAGTCTTTCCAGTTACACTGATCCCAACTTGCTGACGAACTGGGTGGCCAGTGAAAATGGTTTCAAATGGACTTGGACCTGTAGAACTGGTGTAACATGGCATGACGGAGAAGACTTCACCGCAGATGACGTTGTGTTCTCTATATG
>CAZKWF010000024.1:0-27104 GCA_964556565.1 uncultured Candidatus Bathyarchaeia archaeon | reverse complement strand
GTGTAGCACAGGCATGTGGAGCTGCTGCAAAGGCTAAGGCTCTACTTTCTTCTGCGAGAAACCAGTTAACTATCGAAAAGGAATTTCCAAGTGAACGTCAGATAAAGGAAGAACCCAAGATAGGTGTGTTTGTCTGTAACTGCGGCATAAACATTGGAGGAGTTGTAAACGTCCCTGAAGTGGTCAAATACGTTAGCACACTAGAGAATGTTATTCACTGTGAAGACAATCTCTACACATGCTCACAAGAAACACTGGAAAGAATAAAAGAAGTCATAGAAAAAAAAGAACTGAACAGAATTGTAGTTGCATCGTGCACCCCCAGAACTCATGAACCTCTTTTCCAAAACACCTTGAAGGAAGCAGGTTTAAACCCATACCTCTTTGAATTCTGCAACATCCGTGAACAATGCTCTTGGGTGCACATGAATCAGAAAGAGAAGGCTACAGAGAAAGCCAAGAACCTCATAGAAATAGCAGTTGTCAAGGCAAAACTGTTGAGGCCACTCCAAAGACGAATGATCCCCGTTACCCAAAAGGCGCTGGTACTGGGTGGAGGCATATCTGGAATGACTGCAAGCCTAGACATTGCAAATCAAGGGTTCGATGTGTACCTTGTTGAAAAAAATAATACGCTAGGAGGGTTTGTCAGGAACATATGGCAAATCCAAGATGAAACCAAGACATCTGACATCTTAGAAGAAATCGTTCAAAAAGTGAAAAACAATCCACGGATAAAGATATTTCTCGAATCAGAAGTAGAGGCAGTAACTGGCCACGTGGGCGACTTCAAAGCGATAATAACTACTCCGAAAGACTCTAAAGAAATCGAATTCGGAACCGCCATCATCGCTGTTGGAGCCGACGTACTTGTACCTACGAGATACTACCATTATGGAGAAAACGAAAGGATAATCACCCAAAAAGACTTGGAACAGATGCTTGAGAAACGTTTCAACGCAAAGACAGTTGTTATGATCCAATGCGTCGGTTCAAGAGAAAATGAAGGCAGAACCTACTGCTCAAGGGTTTGCTGTAGTGAAGCCATAAAGAATGCGATAAACATTAAGAAAATGAGTATGGAAACGGACGTGTATATACTATACAAAGATGTTAGGGCATATGGAATCTGGGAGACCATTTACAACATTGCGCGAAGCATGGGCGTAGTTTTCATTAGATATACAGACAAACATAAACCAGTCATAGACCCTGAAAATCTATCTGTTACAGTTGATGAACTCCTATTGAAGGAAAAGTTGGTACTCCACCCCGATTATGTGGTGCTGAGCAGCGCAATAACTCCACACAAGGATTACGAAAAAATCAGCAGACTATTTAAGGTGCCTTTGGACCCAAACGGCTTCTTCTTGGAGGCCCACGTGAAGCTTAGGCCTGTTGATTTTGCAACCGATGGGGTGTTTGTTTGCGGAACCGCCCACTATCCCAAGATGATATACGAGAGCATAGCGCAGGCGAGCGCGGCAGCGTCAAGAGCTACCACAATCCTCTCAAAAGATTACATTGAAAGCGAGGTGATCGTTAGTCGTATAACAGACAAAGAAAAATGTGTAGGCTGCGAACTTTGTGTGTTGCTGTGCCCATTCAATGCTGTCGAAATTGGTGACGATGGAAAAGCAGAAGTCGTTTTGGCAGCATGCAAAGGTTGTGGTGTTTGTGCCGCGTCGTGCCCTGAAAAAGCAATCAGTATTACACATTTCACTGATCAACAGCTTATATCACAGATAAGAGCGGCAAGGGTGGTTTCGTGAAAGAAGAGAATCATGAAAAGGATTTTGAACCCTTGATAATTGCATTCCTATGCAACTGGTGCTCTTACGCAGGTGCAGACTTTGCCGGAGTCTCAAGGTATCAGTATCCAACAAGCCTAAGGATAATCAAGGTTATGTGTAGCGGCAGAGTTGATCCGTCCCTAATTTTTGAGGCATTTCGCGAAGGTGCCGACGGCGTTTTAGTGGCTGGGTGTCACCCAGGAGACTGCCACTATATATCAGGTAACATCGAGGCGCAACACAAGATGAAATACGTTGAGAGGGCTATTGAAAAAAGCAAGATTCCCGTACAACGATTCAAATACAAATGGATCTCTGCATCAGAAGGAAAGCTTTTTGCGGAGACTGTTACCGAGTTTACTGAGGAACTGAAGAACCTCGGGCCTATTTCCAAGGAAGTCATAGACGACGTTCCTACCATGGATAAGATATCTGCGGCTGAAGATGAGTTCCTAGACTTCACCGTGAGATGGATGATAGGCAAAGAGAAAACACTTTTAGACGAAGGAAATGTTTACGGAGAGAAACTCGATCCCGATCACTTAACGAAGATAGTCAGCGAGGTTGTAGATACAAAATATCTGAAATTCCTAATTATAAGGGTGATCAAAGACACGCCGCTTTCAGTTGCCGATCTTTCAGAAAAACTGGGAATCGAACACAGAGAGATTTTCGACTGCCTAATGCAGTTGAAAAATGAAGGGTCCGTTAATGTAGTTGGCTTCAAGGAGGATTACCCGGTTTTTCAAGTTGTAGGGTGAATTATTGATATGAAAGGTTCTGTGCTGGTCGTGGGAGGGGGTATAGCCGGGATTCAAGCATCTTTGGATCTCGCAGATTCAGGTTTTAAAGTCTACCTTATCGATAAAAAACCGAGTATAGGAGGAACCATGCCTCAGCTGGACAAGACGTTTCCGACAAACGACTGTGCCATGTGCATTTTGTCGCCAAAACTTGTTAACACGTACAGACACCCGAACATAGAAATTATAGGTAACGCTGACATCATTGATTTCAGTGGTGTTGCAGGAGATTTTAAGGTAAAACTGTTGAAAAGACCGAGATACGTTGACTCTGAAAAATGTAACGGTTGTGGAGAATGTGCAAGATCTTGCCCAGTTAGGGCTCTAGATGCCTTCAACAGAAACCTTGGTAAGAAAAGCGCTATCTCAGTGATGTATCCCCAAGCAGTTCCCCTCGTTTACTCCATCGATAGAAACGCATGCATTGGATGCGGACTTTGTGAGAAAGTTTGCAAGAGAGAAGCTATAGATTACGACCAGAAGACCGATCCAATTGAATTGAATGTTGGAGCTGTTATTCTCGCCACCGGTGCAGAACTTTTCGACCCGTCCACCATGAAAAAATATGGATATCACTACCCAGACGTGATTACAAGCGCCGAGTTTGAAAGAATTCTAAGCGCCAGCGGCCCCTACGGAGGTGTCGTCCTTCGTCCTTCAGACGGAAAAAGACCTAAAACCATTGGGTTTATTCAATGTGTCGGCTCGAGGAACCCTAGCATTGGTAGGGAATTGTGCTCCGCCGTCTGCTGTATGTACGCAACAAAAGAAGCTATAGTAGCAAAAGAACACGACCCAGAACTGGACATAACAATCTTCTACATAGACTTACGCGCTTTTGGGAAGGGATTCGAAGAATTTACTGAGAGGGCAATGAGAGAATATGGAATAAAATACATAAGATGTGAGGTTCCAGCAGTATCTCTCAACAAAGATAAGAGTGGTCTCACAGTTTTTTACGAGGATTCTGTTACAAACGAACTTAAGAGCATGGATTTAGATCTACTCGTTCTCTCGGTGGGACTGACCCCTTCCAGTACTCTTCTCTCGCTCAAAGAAATCATGGGTTTAGAACTAAACGATTTCGGATATGTGAGCACCAGACTGACCAACCCCGTAGAAACCAATATTCCAGGAATATCTGTTTGTGGCGCATCCCAAGGACCCAAGGACATTCCTGACTCAGTTGCACAGGCGAGCGCAGCAGCTGCAAAGGCGGAGGTGCTTCTATCTTCTGCAAGGAATCAGCTGATTACAAAGAAGGAGTATCCAGAAGAGAAAATTATTTCAGAAGAACCAAGAATTGGCGTCTTCATTTGTCACTGCGGCATAAACATCGGAGGAATTGTAAATGTCCCCGAAGTGGCCGAATACGTGAAAGAATTACCGTATGTGGTTCATGCAGAGAGAAACCTATACACTTGTTCTCAGGACACCCAAGAAAGAATCAAGGAGGTCATAGAAGAGAAAGATTTGAACAGGGTTATAGTTGCGTCTTGTACGCCGAGGACTCATGAGTCCATCTTCAGAAACACTTGCAAAGAAGCTAGCCTGAATCAGTACCTTTTTGAGTTCTGCAACATTAGGGAGCAGTGTTCATGGGTTCACATGAGGGATAAGGAGAGCGCGACAGAAAAAGCAAAAGACCTCCTTAGGGTGGCTGTTGCAAGGGCTAGGTTCTTGGAGCCTCTTCAAACCAAGTTAATTCCTGTAAAAAAGAGTGCTCTGGTCATCGGTGGAGGCATTTCAGGGATGACAGCGAGCTTGGACATTGCAAATCAGGGCTTTGAAGTCTATCTTGTAGAAAAGCGAGATCGGCTAGGCGGATTCATGCGAAATATAGAAGAGATACAAGATGGAACCAAGGCGATTGAAATCCTTGAAGAGATAATAAAGAAGGTTGAAGATCACCCGAAAATCACAGTATTCAAGAACTCAGAAGTCATTGAAGTCGACGGTTTTGTCGGAAACTTTAGGGCAAAAATCAGTACAGAAGGAAAAGTTCGAGAAGTAGAATTTGGAGCAGCGATAATTGCAGTTGGGGCAGAGATGCTAGAACCCGAAGGTCTCTTTCACTATGGAGAAAGTAACAAGATTATTACTCAAAAAATGTTGGAACCTATGATAACGGGAGAATGGGTATGGGATGACGAGAAGGGTGTAAAGACTGTTGTTATGATCCAATGTGTAGGTTCTAGGGACAAAAACAGACCGTACTGTTCAAGGGTTTGTTGTACAGAGGCAATAAAGAATGCGATCAGGATTAAGAAACTAAACCCAGATACAGAAGTGTACATACTGTACCGGGACATACGTGCATATGGCCTATGGGAAGCATTATACAGAGAGGCAAGAGACCTTGGAGTAGTCTTCTTGACGTATACGGATGAAAGTAAACCATCGGTTAATCCAAAGAATTTGACAGTTGAAATATATGATCCAATGTTCGATTCGAAATTGAGATTGAGGCCAGACCTCATAGTTCTGAGTAGCGCAACAGTGCCGAGAGATGATTATGATAAGCTAAGCAAAATGTTTAAAGTTCCTCTCGATGCCAATGGTTTCTTTTTGGAGGCCCATGTGAAGCTTAGGCCCGTTGATTTTGCAACCGATGGGGTGTTTGTTTGCGGAACCGCCCATTCGCCGAAGATGATACACGAGAGCATAGCGCAGGCGAGCGCGGCGGCGTCACATGCTTGCACGATATTGTCGAAGGATTACATAGAATCTGAAGGTGCCATAGGCGTGGTTGATGAGGAGAAATGTAAGGGCTGTGGTATTTGTGTTGAAGTGTGTCCCTTCAAAGCAATAGAACTTCAGCCCGAGGAAATGATCCTTGAGAAGGTTATGTTTCTAACAAGGAAGGCGTATATTAACCCCATAACTTGCAAGGGCTGTGGATCCTGTTCTGTAGCATGCCCTGTCGGAGCGATAACTCCTCAGCACTTTTCAAAACAACAAATTGAGGCAAGCTTAGAAGCAGCCATAATAAAATCTTAAGGGGTCAGCGGACTTCCGCATACCAAGTAGTAAAACTCAAAAACGCTACGCAGGCATTTTCTACTTAGAGGTTACGCTACTTTTTTCCCAAGTATGCTATTATTATTGTAAAAGAAGGGTTAATTTTGGAGTCTAAAACGAAAAGAATAGCTTTGGCAACTCTCTTCGGAGCTATAATTTTCTTATCTAAGGTTGTTGTGCCTTCTCCCATAGATAAAATGTTTATTGGCGTCCACGCTTTACTCCTCGCCTTAGGTGCTTTGCTGCTGAGAAGGATGGGTGGCACTCATGTTGCTATTGTTGGAGGATTCTTAACCGCTTTATGGCGGATATCCTTCGCATCCTTCACCTTCATCTTTGCCCTATTGTATGGATTGTTTGTAGACCTCTTCTTTTTCGTTTTTAAGGTGAACACTACCGAAAATGATGTGAAAACCAGCAGGCTGGTTGTCTCGATGACCGTAAGCACAGCCTTAGTGGGACTTATTAGCTATTATACAACTGTTTTCCCATTCGGTTTGCTACCAAGAAACTCTATGTTAGAACTCAGTATACTTGTTATTGGGGCTCTTAACGGCTCAGTAGCTGGCTACTTTACCTCTATTATCTGGAATAAGTATCTGAGAAAAGCTAAACTCTGATTATCTGTCGGTACACCCCAGCAGGTCCAGATTATGTCACAGAAGAACTGGCAGGATTTTGGAGGAAACATCAGACTTAGCGCGTGCGCACATTTATGTTATTGCTGCGGATTTTAAAATTATGTCAACTTTGGCTGCTGCACAGCTTCCTTGCGCCATTGAGTATGCGATGTCTTTTAACCCGCTTGCTACACCTGCGACGAGAACACCTTTTACATTTGTGCCGACGGGTCTTTCTGCTACGTGGAAAAATCCTGAATCCGATAGCTCGAGATTCAACTTATCCTTGAAAAAAACATTGGTGGGATCAGGAACTCCGCCGATAGAAAGCACCACAAGGTCGGATTCAAGGAACACCAAATCATTCTCTAATGTATCTTCAACCTGAACCACAAGAACATCCTTGACTCTCCTAACTCTAGCAGGTTTTCCTCTCAGAAATCGAATGCCCAATAGCCTAGCATTGTTATAGTCAAACTCGCCTTCATAGGGAGTTCTTATGTCCATATACAATATGGTTATCATCACTTCGGGGTGCATTTTCTTGATTTGTTGTGCAAGCTTAATGGCATACATACAGCAAAAGGAGGAGCAATAAGTATTTGTATTGTTATCCCTCGAGCCGACACACTGGATAATGGACACAGAGTTTGGTTTCTTCAAATTTGAAGGTCTTGCAGGTTTTCCCTTCTTGAGCATTTCTTCTAACTCTAAAGAAGTTATCACATCTTTGTATTTGCCATATCCATACTGCCTTAAGGGTGAAGGGTCATAAGGCTTGAACCCAGTAGCTAGGACAACGGCGTTGACACCCAAACTCTTTTCCTCATTTGAACTCTTCACTTTAACCTTGAACTCTGGAAACTCTCCTGTAACATCTAGAATTTCAGAGTTCTTCATGACCGTGACGTTTTTCTTGTCTTCAATCTTGCTCAAAAGACTCGAAAGCAAATCCGACGCATTCTCACCAGTCGGGAAGAGTTCACTCAAGTTCTTCAGATTTCCTCCAAGCTCAAGCTCTCTCTCGACCAGAAAAACATTGTATCCAAAATCTGCGAGGTCCAGTGAAGCCTGGATACCCGCAACTCCAGAACCAACCACTAATACCTTATCCATTCATATCCTCACCGGTTTTTCGCATAGGGTTAGGCCCTAACTCTTTCAACTCTTCCGTAAATTCCCTGACCAAGCTTGCGAACTTCGGGCCTTCAGAAGCAGATATCCACTCTAGTCTCAACCTTTCAGCTTCAAACCCCACATATTCTAATGCTTTCAGCGTTTTCTTTATCCTCTTTTCAGTATTGTAGTTGCCTTCGATATAGTGGCAGTCACCCAGATGACAGCCAGCAACTAGGACTCCGTCTGCCCCTCTGAGAAAAACCTCCAAAATATAGGCTGGATCCACCCGGCTTGAACACATCACCCGTATTATTCTTACTGTGGGAGGATATTGAATTCTACTAACCCCTGCCAAATCTGCTCCCGCATAAGAACACCAGTTACATGCGAAAACCACGATTCTCGGTTCAAACTCGTTCTCAGTCATCATTACTTCACCTTTTGTCAATTAATTTTGACAAGAAAACCGTTAGATCCTCAACATTGATGTTGAAATCTTTTATCGGCGGCTTTTCATTCTTTATACAATTCAAATGCGCATAACATTTTGGGCATGCAGTGATTAGCGTTTTTGATTTTGTATCCATTGCCTTTTCCAGTTTTTCCACCATTAGAAACTTGGCCTCTTGATCACATGAAATCCACGCAGATACGCCGCAGCACTGGGCATCTTCGCGAGTATCATCAAGTTCTTTGAACGCGAGACCTTTCACTTTTGACAGCACGTTTCTAGGCGCATCGTACACCCCCATGTGTCTGCCAAGTCTACATGGGTCATGGTATGTAACTATGGTGCCATTGGTTTCAATGTCCAATTGATCTCTGTTCTTATCAAGCATTTGAGATATGTGCATTATCTCTAAGTCAAGTTCGTAATCTTTTGAAAATGTTCTGAAACATTCTGCGCAAGAGGTGACGAGAGTTTTGATTCCACTTTTCTTAAGTTTGTCTTCATTGTGCTTTCTTAGTGCATCGAAGGTAGCGTCATAGCCCTGCCAGAGTGCGTCGTGCCCGCAGCATTTTAAAGACAGAATTCTAGGGCTAATATCAATTCGGTTTAGCAGTTTGATGCTTGACTCACCGATTTCATGGAAATTTACGCCAACATCCAAAAAACAGTCAAAAAAGTCGAGACAGCCCGGGAAATAGGCAACGTCGCTGTTTTGATCTATCTTCCCTTTATAGTCTGTAGGCACCCCCTGAGCGTCAGGATATCTAGTCATGATTTCACAGATAAGTGAAAAGATCGATTTATGAGCAATAACCTCTTCATCAACTTCTTGCTTTCTCAGATCTCGAACGAAGTCTAGGTAGTCAACCTCTTGTGGGCAGTACTGTGAACAGAGTCCGCAGGTAAGACATTTCCATGAGATTTTCTTTTCACTCTCCAGCAAAAACTTGTTAATCGTAAAGCGGGGGGAATACTTAGAAATTCGCCTTTTTGGGCAAATTCCCGTGCACAACCCACATTGGTAACAATTATTTACTAGCGACATACGTTTCACTCAAGAGTTTGTTTATTTGAGATGCGACAGCACCTGCCTGTGATAGTGAATAGTCTATATCTTTTGGGCCGCATGCTGCACCTACGACAAAAATTTGATTTGCATCTGTTCCCGAAGGTCTATTGTGAGCCTTGAAAAAACCTGTATCATCCAGTGATACCTTCATCATTTGACCTAACTCCTTTGTTTCTGGATGAGGTATTCCCCCAACGGACAGAACAACCAAGTCAGATTCAATGCTGTGCGTTTCACTTGTCAGAGTGTCCTCGAAATTGAGGGCTAGTTTATTATTCTTTTCAAAAATCTCAGCTGGTCTAGCCCTGATAAACTTCACGCCGATGTTTCTAGCATCCGAATATAGATTCTCATAGGCGTAGGGGGTTCTGATGTCCATATACATAACCGTTACTTCTATGTCAGGATATTCTCTTTTGATAAGGAGCGCATCTTTCACAGTTAAGGTACAACAGAAATAGGAACAGTATCTATATGCCTTGGCATCTCTAAATCCAACACATTGAACAAATGTTACTGATTTAGGCTTCTCAGAGTTCGAGGGTCTCACTAACCTTCCTTCTTTCATCATTCTTTCTAGATCGATTGAAGTTACCACATCCGTATACCTGTTGTATCCGTATTCCGTCTTTTCTGTTGGATCATAAGGAATAAAGCCTGTTGCAAGAACTATTGCGTCAACATCGAAGGTATCGTTCTTACCTGCGACATCGATTGTAACTTTGAAAGTATGGCCTTCTTCTTCAAACTTGCGGAGAGTTGAATCCGTTAGGACTGATATGTTGTTTTGTGTTTTTATTTTCTCCGTGAAGTTGGAGAGAAATTCCTCCGCTTTCTCAATTGTAGGGAAGATTTGGTCGAGACTCCTCAGGTTGCCTCCTAGTTCTCTTTCCTTCTCGACTAAATATACCCGATGGCCCATATTGGCTAAGTCTAACGAAGACTGCATCCCAGCGATACCGCCGCCCACTACTAGCACTCTACCCATTAGAAACCCCCAGTTTCTGCAAGAACCCATCTGTGCGTATCTTATGGACAGCGTTAAGTCCAAGGTCTTTTGCTTCAAGTCCGAGAGCCAGCCCAAGAAGTTCGGCGTAAAATAGTATGGGAATGTTCAATTCTTTGTTGAACTTTTTTCTGGCGACAACTTGTCCAGTATCAAACTGTTTGAAACAAAAGGGGCAGCCGACCACTATTGCGTCGACTTTGCCTTTTCTTTCGATAGATTCTATAGCCAATGATTGGGCGACATCTAAATCACAAAGTGATAGAACTGATCCGCAGCATTGCTCAATACCCGTTGGCTTAATAATTCTGGCTCCTGTTAGCGCCACAAGTTCTTCAAGTTTTCTCGGGTTTTCGGGATCATCGAATCTAAGGATATCGCTTGGTCTGAGGATGTGGCAACCGTTATGACAGGAGACAGATACGTTGTTCAAGTTGAAGACTATCTTTTCTTTAATCTTTGAAGGGCCAATGATATCGTACATCAGTTGGTGAAAGTGAAACACTTGCGATTTTCCCTTGTAGGATAGGCCTATTTTTTTGAGAGTTTCGTTGACTCTTCGTCTTAGACGAGGGTCTCTTAGCGCGAAAATTGCTTTATTCAATGAAGAGAAACATCCATTACATAAGGTTAGGATGTCTAGGTCTTTCTTCTCTGCTAGGGCAATGTTTCTCGCGGAAAAAACGAGGGATGTATAATAATCCATGGCTTCTGTGAGCTCACCACAGCAACCAAAATCTGGGATATCTACGAGTTTAATCCCAAAAGCGTCTGCAATTTTCCTGACAGAGGCTTCATAATTGTAAACTTGGGTTGGAACGTTGCATCCGAGAAAGAATGCAAGGTTCATTGGACCATCTCCGCTAATCCTGTTATTTTAGCGATTTCCTTGAAGTCCTTTGAAACGTCTGTTTTCAGTTCTGGTAGTCCTAAACTCGTTCTTTTTTGTTCAGTAAATTTAGTGAGGTCACTACTACGGCCTATGGCTAGAATTTTTTTGTTTCCTTCCTTCAGAGATGACGGGGCGGATCCATTTTTTGATATAAGGTTTGTAATAGAATGTATAACTTCAATTGGTTTGACCTCTTGAGGACATCGCCTATAACATATGTAGCAGGTTGAGCAGTACCATAGGAATCTATTGTTGATATCAATCCTGTTTTCTTTTTTCTGTTTGATAATCTTTCTTACGTTGTATTCAGGGACCAGCCTGGTAACTGGACACCCACCGCTACAGGTTCCACATTGATAACAAAGATAGAGATTATCTATACCATGATTCTCATTTATTTCATTCAAGGAACCTTTGCTCATTTCAAGTCACTAATTAAATGTATTCAATCATAATTATCCTAATATTAAGAGTTTCGTTTAGTACATGTGCGACAAGTGATTCTTCTCGGATCGATGTTCTTGTTGGCTATCTAAGGTTGCGTGTTCCGTCTGAATGTGCGCACAGGTCTGAAATCTGTGGTGGAGGTGTTTCGATTGTTCGGGCGCTTCATGTTTATGGTCCTTTGGTTCCTGTTGGAGGGCGTGTGGCTGAGGCTTGGCAACACAAAGGCTATGGTGAGGCTTTGTTGTGTGAGGCTGAGCGGATATCATGGGATGATTATGGTTGTAGGAAGATTGTTGTTATTAGTGCGCTTGGGACGAAGCGGTATTATATGCGGTTTGGTTATGGTTATGATGGGCCTTATATGTCTAAAACCTTGAAGTGACGGTTGTTTGTGTTTGTCTCTCTCTTATTAGATCCCCCTACCTAGGGGGGTAGTTGGTTTTGGATGGTGGCATTAATCCCTTTGAGGAAGTTCGGAGAGGTCTTGCGCCGCACATCGTTTTCATCTTTCAAGAAATATCATTTCCGCGTCGAAGGGTTTCCTCTTTATTTCTCAGTATATATGTGTGATTAACCTATGGAGGAAGAGCTAGCGACGTAGTTTTCTGCGTTTTTCTGGCCAGAGGATTACGGTGGTTGATACAATTATTATTGGGATTGTTGGGTCTAGTACCAGCCAGCCTATGTAGAGTATTCGGTAGATGACTCGTCCGTGGACGTTTTGTTCGGGTATCCAGTACAAGTCTTCGCGTGGGTTGGTGTCTCCTTTTGTTTTGAACTGTATTGTTCCGTTTGGTAGGGTTTGTATTTGGGTCACTCTGTGGATTGTGCGGCTTCCTTGTGGTGAGTCGAAGACTTTGATGTCTTCTACTTGGATATTGGTTGGTGAGACTCCTTGAATTATGACGAGGTCTCCGGCTTCAAGGGCAGGGCTCATGCTTCCAGAAAGCGTTTAAAATCTTAAGGTGAATACCGAATCAGACGAAAAAAGCAACGTTAATAAGAACATGGACAGCCTAGTAAGTGAGAAATGCGGTCTGGTGAATGAAAATGTCGTCTGAGAAACATTGGAAACGCCTACTCTTTAGATGGACCGCACGGAAGGGTCTCACAGCAACATTGTTATTCCTTGGACTAGCTCTCTTCATCGAGTATCTTGTAGTTTATCTTTTCATATCCTTCGGTTTAACAGATACGTTCCTATTCACTGGCTTCCTTTTCACCGTGCCTATCAGCCCACTGTTCCATCTCCTACCACTAGGTGTAATCGTTGTTCTCGTCTCAAGCTGGATGTACCTCACAAAAAACATAGCCGTGGTGCCTCAAAAAAAGGTGCCAACCAAACCTAAAAGACAACGCCTAAGACCTCGGAAAATACGGTTCAGGTCGATTAAACGCTTTTTTAAAAGGATAAGCAGAAGATTCGAATGGATAAATCGAGCAATCGAATCTTTCTATCAACTCCATTTTGCAAAAGCAACCGTCAAAAGCACAGCAACCATTATCGGAGTATTTCTAGTCTCTATTCTCACGTTGCACACTGTAGGATTCCCAAGCTTCATCTACGAAGTCGTCACTGGATTTTACAAGACAAACCCCTCATTCCATGGATTTGTGCTAAAAACATTCGAGATAACACAAGGAATAGGGCAAACCTTGACTCCATTAGGATGGCTCGGATCAACCATAAATAACGCGTTACTGGTGGTGGCTCCAGGTTTCAGAAGTGCTCTCGAAGGCTTCGGAACATCCATGACAGGACCAATGGTCACACTTGACCTCGTGTGGAAGTATGCCGTTTGCCAAAACATTGCAGCATGGGCTTCCGCGTTGACAGCATTAACGTATGGGCAGTATACATCCCACCCGTATCGGCGCTACAAGAGACGATAAACACTTTCTTATCCGAGCAGTTATCAACACATGTGCTGTGCAAAGGTCAATAAGATCGCTGGTGATCAAATGGCTGACCGACCCAGATTCGGCCCAGCAGGAACTCCCTTAGCATTCAAGATGCTCAAAAGTCCAATCGAGGATGTATGTATGCATGAGACCCAGTTTTGACTTGCAGCCTTGCAGACAGAAAATTTTCCAAACGACAGGAAATCTCTATTTAAATCTGAGAGTGATTAACATCTTGTCATATGTTTGGTGAACTAAACTTGGCTCGGCTCAAAGGATTTGAAAAACTCACAAGCATCGACAACGCGCGTTCTACCTTTCTAAAGCAACTCAAGTTGGAAAAGCTGCAGTCTGTGCAGATTCCCACTAGTATGGCTCTGGGACGTGTCGCGGCTGAAAATGTTGTTGCCACGAATGACCTGCCTCCATTCGACCGCTCCGCCGTAGACGGCTACGCCGTGAAAGCTAAAGACACTTTTGAGGCATCCCAATTTAGCCCAAGGACCCTTAAAACTACTAAAAACAATAAACTCGGTGAAAAAGAGGCGAGAGAGATATGGACAGGAAACCCGCTTCCCAAAGGTGCCGATGCGATAGTTATGTTGGAGTACACGAAGACAAGGCAGAATAAAATCGAAGTATGGGTACCTGCTACTCCAAGCAAAAACGTTTCTAGAAAAGGAGAAGACGTAAAAAAAGGAGACATTGCAATTAGATCAGGAACACGACTGAAACCTCACCACGTGGGTTTGCTAGCAGCTCTGGGAAAAACGCATGTCCGTGTCGTAAAAAAACCTAAAGTTGCCCTTCTCTCCACTGGAAACGAACTCGTGAAGTTAGGCCGCAAACCCGAACTGAACCAAGTAGTAGACGCAAACCGCCTAATTCTTTCATGCATGTGCCAAGAACTCGGCGCAGAACCCCTAGACCTTGGCATAGCAAAAGATAACCTAAACGAGATTGATGCTAAAATCCGTGAAGGAATAGAAAAAGCAGACATACTCCTTACCACCGGAGGAACAAGCGTCGGATATGCAGATGTCGTTCCCGCCGCTGTAAACCAGATAGAAACCCCGGGAGTAATCGTGCATGGGATAGCCATGCGTCCGGGTATGCCAACGGCTTTAGCTGTTCTCTGCAGCAAGCCTGTTATCATATTGTCTGGAAACCCAGTGGCGGCTATGATCGGCTTTGAAGTATTCGCCCGACCGCTCATCCTCAAATTGTTAGGAATCGAATGCGAACCTAGGCCCATGCTTGAAGCAGAGTTAACCCAAAAAGTTCCCTCAGTACTGGGAAGACGAGTCTTCCTGAGAGCCCACGTTTTTGAAAGAGAGGGCAAGTTTTTCGCGGAGCCTGTACGAATAAAAGGTGCAGGCGTCATTTCAACCATGACTAAGGCAAATGGATACGTGATAATTCCTGAGGATCGTGAGGGGCTCGACGAGGGCGAATCCGTTACCGTGCATCTTTTTGACAAAATTGGAGAAGCTTAACATGTTTAGAAAATTAGTCTCTTTCCACGAAGCAAAACAGATTCTCAAACGAAGTTTTTCACCTAAACCAGTTGGGGTGGAGAAAGTCTTTCTGTCTAAGGCGCACAACCGTATTCTAGCTAAAGACATTCTGTCACCAATAGATGTTCCACCTTTCGACCGATCGACTGTTGATGGTTATGCCGTGAAAGCCGCAGACACGTTTGGCGCAGATGAAGATCACCCTATAACACTGAAGCTTTGCGGACATGTAACCATAGGTGCGCCTCCCAATGTTGTGGTGGAAAAGGAAACAACAGTTGAAACTGTTACTGGGGCACCTTTGCCGAAGGGCGCTGACGCGGTTGTCATGTTGGAGTATGTGATTCGAAGAGGAAACAGCGTTTCTATGCATCGCCCAGTTTCGAAGGGGGAAAACGTGATGAAAGCGGGCTCCGATATTCATAGAGAAGAAACTGTTCTAAAGAAAGGTCAAACATTGTCTTCTCGTGAAATAGGTGTTCTAGCAGCACTTGGTTTGACCCGGGTTGAGGTATATAAACGGCCGAAAGTCGCGATTCTCTCTACCGGTGAAGAAATCGTTGAGCCCGGGAAGCCTCTTCCTCCTGGAAAGATTTACGACATTAACGCTCATACACTTAGTGCCGCGGTTCTAGAGTGTGGTGGAGAGTCCATCAACCTGGGAATCATCCCAGATAATATGAACCAGCTTAAAGTGATACTTAAGAAAGCGTTGGATTTGGCTGATATTGTGGTCACTTCTGGAGGAGTGTCGGTGGGACCAAAGGATATTGTTCCTGAAGTGCTGGATACGTTAGGGACCCCAGGCGTCATCGTTTGCGGGATAGCCGTGAAACCTGGAAAACCCACAACCATCGCAATGATTAACGAAAAACTGGTTTTCTCTCTGCCCGGGCACCCCACATCCTCTCTTTTAATGTTCTACCAGATTGTCCGTCCCATCCTCTTCCAGATGACTGGAAAACACGAAAAAGCTCCGCTTACTCTCAAAGCTACAGCAACAACGAAAATGTTTCCTGCAAGAGGCCGTAGAACATTTGTCATGGTGAGCCTCGCCTACAACAAATCGGGCAAATTGCTCGCTTCGCCAGTTCCTTTAGGACTGTCTGGTGCAATAACAACATTGGCAAAGGCTGATGGATTCGTTGAAATAAAAGAGAAAAAACAGTTCATTGACACTGGAGAAGAAGTTAGGGCATATTTGTTCAAGCCCAAAAATTGGTTAGAAAGTGTATAGTCAGACTGTTTGCCTATTGAAAATTTTCCCTCTTAGCCGCCACGTATAACAAAGCGGCAAACAATCCGATCATGTGCCCGATCAATGTTAGGTTCAATAGAGATGTTTCTAAACTTGAAAAAAACGGTTCTACCATAACTGAGTGATAGAGCAGAGGTGCACTGAAGGCTGTTCCCAGAAAGAAAAGAATAACCGTAAGCAGAACTGCCCATTTTTTCATTCTAAACAGACCATAGGCTGTTACCAAGCTTAGAAATGCCAGAACCATTGCGTGTGGTATTGTAAAGTTAGAGAGCACTAAAATGGAAATGATCGCTACTCCTACAATTGCATAGAAAATGGAAAACACTGCTACTCCTAGGCTTTCCACCTTAAGCTTCGATTTCAACGCCATTCTGCAGACCTCTTTAAACTATCATTGCGACTTATTAGAGCGATAAATCAACTGCCATTGTGTAGCTGACAAATATATGTCTATCGAATGTTAATCAGGATTTGGACATTATAGATCGCCCCAGAGGAAGATTTCTCCTAATGGATATGCTTATGATTTTTTCTTCGTTCTTCTCTTTGGCAGTGCTTTTGTTTCTGGTTTCCTTAATGCGAAGTAAACTGTTGTTGCCACAAGAATTATTGTTGTTGTTATAAAAACGTACATTAGATTCCTGACATTGTTCAGTTCATTCATGATAGGTTCTTGTCCCAATTGCAGTTCATCATAGTCCACTTGTAAGCTGTTGTAAGACGTTAACAGATCGTTATACGTGGAGTTCAGACTATTATATTGCCCCTGTAATTCATTGTAGCTTGTCGTGAGAGAGTCAAAACTGTTTTGAAGTAAAGTGTGATTCTGGGCAAGTTCATAGTAAGTCAGGTTGAGCGAATTGTAGTTGGATTGAAGTTCTGAATAATCGTTTAATAATTCATGATAAGTTAAGTTCAAGTCTTGGTAATCTGCCAAGAGAGCGTTATACGCTTCCAGCAACTCATAATACAAAGGAGTAATCGGGGTCATCAACGGGTAATCATCCTGATTGTGCACATCCATAAAGTAAGGACTATCCCCGATTCCATCACTTCCAGTCTCGTTCTGGTAAGCCCCACTGTAGAGATCGGCATCAGTATAATCAGTCCAATAATTACCTCCAGAAGGATAGCCGTCATCCCAAACATTAGCATACACGGACATGGAGATATGCACCTGCTGCGTGTTCTCTATGAAGCTGTTGTGGTAGAATCTATTGTCTGAAGCACTGATAACCCAGACCCCACGGGCGTTGTTCATTATCTCGTTTCCAGAGAGAGTGTTATCAGAAGAGTCAATATCTATTACGATCCCAGAAACACTGCTATTTGTTATCATATTTTCGGAGAGAGTATTATTGGAAGCCCAGACCCACACGCCATAAGTGTTATTTGTTATCGTGTTTCCGAGAATGTTGTTGTTAGAACACTGATGGAGCCATGCGCCGTGTGCGAAGGCTTCAATTTTTATGTTCTTTATTGTTACATTGTTTGTGCCAGTCAAGTCTATTCCTATCCCAATTCCTGAACCGTGAAGCGTATATCCATCTCCGTCAACTATTATGTTGTTTCTCTCCACAACGAGCGTATCATTAATGTTCCCTTCTAAAATGTAGATGTCTCCGATTCGTTGAATCGGTGCTGTTATAGGGTCAACGCTTCCGTCAGCTCTAATGTATATGGTTCCGCTTGCTTTGACTGTTTGAATGTTGAAACCTAATCCCATCAAAAACACTATGAATAGCAAACATAAAATTGTGAAAGGGGTTAAAACAGATTTATTCATTTCAATCATCCTTTACATCATTGATCACTTGGCTTTTAGAATTTGCGGAAAGATTTCTGATAATTGCATTTCAAAACATTGCACATAATTATTGGTCTTCCAAAATCATGATTATACTCTTTTGTATTCCTTCGCTTCCCGAATAGTTCCTACTAATCCTGCTAAACTAGACTCTTGTAGGGTTTAGTTCATGTAGTATTTTCATAGATTTCATGAACGGATATAGATAGTAAATTAATTCCGCAACAAACAGGCAAAAACATTTACAGCTAATGATCCACATAAACATGATTTCAGGGGGACAACATAAACATGAGCTATCGTGAGCTTTTCACTTCTTCGTCTCCTGTTTTTAGCGGTTGTCAAAGAGTATTTGAGGAAGCTAAATACGCCGTTCTGGGGGTTCCATTTGACGTAACCAGCACTTACCGCTCTGGAGCTAGATTTGCGCCATTAGCCATCAGAGAAGCCTCACTCAACATCGAGACCTACAGCTTCAGAACAGACATGGACATTGAAGACGTAAAGATCCATGACCTGGGAGACCTTAACATCGTCGGGAGGGTTGACGAAACTCTAAAACAATTAAAAATTGTCACAAAAGAGCTTCTGAACGCCAAGAAAACACCTGTCGTCATTGGTGGCGAACATACCATCACCTTAGGCGTGATGCAAAGCGTTGGCAAGAGCACTGCCATAGTGAGTTTTGATGCTCACTTGGACTTGCGCGACGAATACATGGGGCGAACAGTGTCTCACACTACATTTATGCGGAGGCTCAACGAGCAGGTCAAACCACCAGAAATTCTGGAAATCGGCACTCGTGCAGTGTGTAAGGAAGAACTCGAATACGCAGAGAAATCTAACATCGAATTTTTGACTGTTCAACAAATTAGGAAAGATGGCGTCGAAAAGACAGCCCATGCTGCCAAGAAACTTCTTGCTAACCATGAAAAGATCTATCTAACAATCGACATGGACGTTCTGGACCCTGCTTTTGCACCAGCGGTTCAAAACCCTGAGCCTGATGGGCTGGATATGCACACACTTCTGGATATACTGTGTAAGGTGTGCGACCACAGAGTAGTTGCCTTTGATTTGGTTGAAGTGGCACCTCACTATGATAATGGCGTAACTGCTATTCAGGCTGCAAAAACCATGTTTGAAGTGTTGTGTTGCATAGAAAAGGCAAAGAAGGGCTAGTTTTCGTAACTTGATTCTTGAGGCGCATTAAGTAGTTTCTTTCAAGAGCTTTACTACGAAAAATCCATTGCAATCATGAATGTGTGGACAGGAATCTTTGACCTGTGGTCTGCCCTCTCAATCTGTGAAAGCCAATCCTCGACGAGGTCTCAACGAGTGTAAATAATCTATAATCAGAGAGTTTTTTAGCATATAGAGTGTATACATAATGGGTCATGGATAGGCGATGAAAAAACGTTTAGATGACTTCTTTACCGTAGCCAAAACCATGAAAGAAAAACAGACAGAATCCTCTGCACCTGAAGGGCGTTTGTCTCAAGAAAAAGAAAGAGCTGTTGTTAAAACTTTAACTCCTCGAAATCTATCCGCTTCATATTTCGTCTCCGCCACCTACGATGGAAACAAGAGACGCGCTTGCCTCAAACTGTACGAACCGGAATCTGGAAGAATTCACTTCTGGTATGACACAACTGGGCACAAACCATATTGCTGCACGAATCTTCCGCCGAGTGAACTTGAAAAAATCGCTGGTTTAATGTCACATACTGGGTTTGACCACTTCAAAACTCTAAAGAAATATGATTCGTTGCTCGACCGACAGGTAACCGTAACAGAAGTAGTGGCTAAAGACCCTTTAGCAATTGGAGGACGCCCCAGAGGATGCATAAGAGACATCATACCTGAAGAGTATCCGGAAATCGCTGGCGAGCAGCAACAGGCAAAGGTTTGGGAAGCCGCCATCAAATATTATCAAAGCTACATTTATGATAGAAACTTAGCTCCAGGTATGATTTATAAAATCGAGAATGGCAAACTCATTCAAGTTAAACACGAACCTTCAGAAGAAACGATTAAACAACTTTGTAGATTATTTGAGGACGAGACTGAAGAATCGCTGCGAAACATAGAATTATGGGCAAGGCTTCTTGAATACCCAGTTCCTAATTTCCGAAGAGTAGCTCTCGACATCGAGGTTTTTTCACCGATACCTACACGTGTTCCAGACCCTCAGGAAGCTACATACCGCGTTATTTGCGCGACGCTTCTAGGATCTGACGGAAAGAATAAGGTTCTTCTTCTGAGACGTGAGGGGCTAGAGAAAGGTTCCGAGAGGTTGCCCCCTGACGTGACGGCTGAGTATTATGATTCTGAAGAGAAGCTTATTCTGGAAATTTTTAAGGCGCTTTGGGACTACCCCTTCGTTATAACATTTAACGGAGACGACTTCGATTTTCGATACCTTTACCATAGAGCTCTGAACATGGGTTTGAAGAAAAACCAAATTCCCATAGAGGTTAGAAAAAGGGTATGTTCGCTTAAATATGGCATCCACATCGATCTCTACAAATTCTTCTATAACAGATCCATCCAAATTTACGCGTTCAACCAGAAATACAGAGGCGTAACCCTAGATGAGGTTGGCAAAGCGTTAGTAGGGCGCACTAAACTTGAACGCACTAAGCCTATATCTGAGTTAACCTACACGGAACTAGCTCGATACTGTGCGAGAGACGCCGAAATCACACTTGAACTTTGCACCTTCGATGACGATCTAGTTATGAAACTTATTCTGGCGCTCACGAGAATTGCCCGTATGCCCATGGAAGACGTCAGTCGACAAGGAGTTTCCCGATGGATTCGAAACTTTCTTCATCATGAACACCGCCGACGAAACATGCTGATTCCCAATGCTGAGGACATACTTGCTGTTAAAGGAACAACCGCCACCAAAGCCATGATAAAAGGTAAAAAATATAAAGGCGCCATCGTGGTCAAGCCAGTGCCTGGCGTACATTTCAACGTGAAAGTTATGGATTTCGCCAGCCTGTATCCGTCCATAATCAAGGTTCACAACTTGGGTTATCAGTCTGTTCGTTGTCCTCACAGCGAATGCAAAAACAATAAAGTTCCCGGCACTCCTCACTGGGTTTGCAAGAAGTATAGGGCAATCGAAAGTTTACTGATAGGCTCGCTCAGAGACCTCCGAGTTAAATGGTATAAACCGAAATCCAGAGACAAAACATTATCCCATGAATTCCGAAGTTGGTATTACATTATACAAAGTGCTTTGAAGGTTATACTTAACGCGAGTTACGGAGTGTTCGGCGCAGAGAAGTTTGATTTGTATTGTCCACCCGTGGCTGAAGCAACTGCTGCCATTGGAAGACACGTCATAACGCAGACGATAAATAAAGCTCAAGAGTTGGGAATTGAGGTTATTTACGGAGACACAGACAGCATCTTTTTGAGAGGATCAACTGAGGAGCAAATAAACGCTTTAATGAAATGGTCAGAACACAAGTTAGAAATGGAATTGGACGTAGACAAAATCTACCGCTACTCGGTCTTTAGTTCGAGAAAGAAGAATTATCTCGGGATTTTTCCTGATGGAAGTGTAGATGTTAAGGGAATGACGGGAAAGAAAAGGCACATCCCAGTCTTCATCAAAGAAGCCTTTGACCAGATGGAGGAGCGGTTAGGTCGAGTAAAATCTCCCACGGAATTCGAAAAAGCGAAAAAAGATGTCCAGCAAATTATTCGAGAACGTTATTCTAGACTGAAGCGACGTAAATGGGGAGAAAGCCCTGAGGAACTAGCGTTTCACGTCGTACTTGGAAAGGTTCCAGAAGGATACATTAAGACTACACCACAACACGTAAAAGCGGCGTTAATCCTTCGGGAAAAGGGATATGAGTTGAAAGCAGGAGATTTGATAAGTTTCGTGAAGGTGACGAAGGAGCCTCATGTAAAACCTGTTCAACTGGCTTCCAATAGTGAAGTAGATGTAGACAAATATGTGGGGCATATGCATTCAACTTTTGCTCAAGTTCTGGACGCAATGGGATTGGACTTCGACGAAATCATTGGGTTAACGAAACTCGAACGCTTCATGTAGACGCTGATTTCATGTAAAGATTTAAGTGTCTTAAGAAACATTAACCAAAGTTCTGAAAGCAAGTGTGGTGAAAAAATGGCAGAATGGACATGTTTGAAGTGTGGACACAAATGGGTTGATGAGGAGAAGATAGAGCCTAGGTATTGTCCCGTATGTGGTAGCCCAACAATTTATGTTCCAAAAATCGTAAAACCGAAACAATCATGAAAATAACCAACTGAACACCCGCCGAGTTCTTTACAGTCATTCTGTTTTAATCTGTATTCAGAATAAACAAGCTTTAAGTAACGAAAACCATAGAAGAAGAACATCAGAAAGAACGTTAACCAAACCATGCTTGTAACCATGGTGGTTTATCTGCAAAAAGGTGAAGTCAACTGTCTCTAATGGAATATCTGCATGAAAAGGCTGAGGAGTCCAGACACAACGAAGACATCGGATACATGATAACCCTTGCAGGCGTAGTATTCTTGATTGGGGGAACAATCCTAACGGCTGTCACTGAACCAGACCCTGAATGGTTCCTCATCATTCCTTATCACATTACGTCGCATCCATACAGCCTCTTCGGACTAACTTTCACCATTCTTGCATACATATTACTCGCCTGCGGAATTGCATTAAGCATCTATTACACAACCCAAAGATCGTGGTACATGAAAAGATTAAAGGAAACACATACGATAGAGAAGCTGAGAAGATTTAAAACCAAAAAAAGCTGAACACCTATTCGTAAACATTAGCAAAAAACACCCGATTTTGTGCAATGCAACCCATAAACAGACATTCCTTCGCCGAAATTATTGCAGAGTCAAAATTAATTTTTTCGCTGAAATCCGCAGGAACACCTTTGACAAGAACCGCAGGTATCAGCCCATTTGCTTCTCCCATAATCAAATGCGCTGCACTTGCAAGATCATCAGCTAAAGCGTGTCTTGTAATGAGCAAAGGGTTACCGTAAAGGTCTTTATCAGACGTGCAGTCCCTAACAGGATCAAAACCAGCAATTCCTATGGCAACGCCCGTTGTTCCCATTCGAAGCGGAGTAACTCGGCTGTCGATGATCAAAACTCCAACACGCTTACCTGTCCTTTCTAAGATTTCATTCCGAATTTTCTCAGCGCTTTCATGGGGTTTCTCAGGCCATAAAACAGCGTATCCTCTGGGTGCATTCTTGTGGTCAACCCCAGCGTTTGGTATCAACACGTTGTTTTTCAAGGCGAGCAAAGCTCTAGAAACTCCTCCATAAACTTTCTCCGCCTCCCGCAACACAACTTCCACAAAACTAGGTTCCAAGTTACATCTCTCAGCGAGCTTTTTAGCTCTTTCAGAGGGCTCTATCGAACTCAATCTCACAAGACGCCCTTGAACAACGGCAACAACTTTACTGGCAATCACAAGCACATCTTTATCATCCATTGATACCTTTTGCCTTCGCAAACCATCAAGAATTACGTCAACAAGATTGTCTCTAGGCTCGATTAGTCGAGTGTGTATCCCAAAAAACTGCATACGCTTTCACTTCCCTCCTATTTTATACCCCCACGCCCTAAGTGCCCTAATGAGCGGCACCCCAATGAACGTGACTATCACTGTGATTATCACTCTTTCAACAGGATACAAAAAGGTAAGAGCTTGCCAAAGAGGTACCCAAGAGTTCAATTCAGGAATAACTGTTGGCCAATACATCAACTCAAACATAATGCTGCCGACAATCTGGCCAAACAACGCAGATATGAGAGAGGTGACAGCGACTCCTAAAATGAGCTCTTTGGCATTCGTTTGTTGCGAACGCGTCACAGCTTTTAACTGCCATGGAGATATCAAAACAGCTAATCCGACGAGTTGAAACCAAATGAAGTAGGGATGTAACCAAGCTGGGCCTACTGCCGGGTAAAATGTAAACACTAGCAACAACACTGAATATAGGATAGCTGCCAGCCGCCACTTACGATTATATAAAAGACCGGAACAGAAGGCAGTGGCCATCCACGGGACAAAACTGAGAGGCCCGAAAGGCCCAGTTTGTGTGATGGAGGCGCCGATAAATCCGCCTAAAGCCACCGCAAACGCCCCCATGTATGGCCCAAGTATTATCCCAATCAGCGGAGCTATGACAGCCGTTACTTTAATGGATGTTCCAATGGCGCCGATTATTGGAAATAGAGACCAAAAAGAGAAAATGGTGCACAAAGACGCAAAAACGCTGACTAGAGCCAAGTTTCTTGTGGCAAATCTTGAATTTGATGTTTTTCCTTTCACCTTTCTTTCACCCATACTTTCTTCCAACTTTCCGTATAACCTACAAAGGAGTCTTAAGAGTTTTTGAAAGCTCACCCAATTAATTGCTTGTCTCATTAATTTCTTGAACAGGTTTGACTTTCTTGACCCCTTGAATTAACATGTAGCCTAGTATGTTGATGCTGATCATCGATCCAACACCGACACCAAACCACCAAATCCACGCATCCATCTGCGTCAGCCACGCTAGATACGTCCCTACAATAAATGTCACTACCACAGTGGCAACAGCGCATCCAACAAACTCATTTGCTCTCTTGAAATACTTTCGACTTCCAATTTTCCAAGCCAACAGACTTGCAACAAAATTGGCTAATGCACCAAACGTCATATCCGTAACAACACTCGGCATCGGACTTACAACATTCCCAATCAGACATCCAATCGTCACCCCAACTGTCACCGGCCAGCCAAACACTATCGACAAAGGTATTAACGCATCTGCTATCCTTACCTGTACTAACCCAAAACTAATCCCAGCCAAAAAATACACTAAAACTGCATATAAACCAGCGACAACTGCTGTTAGACTTAGGTCTTTAACATCCAATTTTTCACCTCCCTACGCCCGGGGTTTTTATGGCGGAACGGTTGGGAGGAACCCACTCACCCGCCGAAAGAACACCTTCTTCGCTTCACGTTATAAGCGTTCCGATTTATGCCATTTTCTACTGCTCTACTCGTCTCCTTGTCCTTACCTGCAAACACAAGTACACAGCAAAAAAGGCATCTCAAACTTTATGTGTTTGAACATTTACTATCCAGCCTTAACTACTGTGAAAGACCGAATGTTTATATGCCATTGGAAAAGATTTGAACACTAAAACACTAGTTGAAAACGCATTCATGAGGGAAATGTATGAGGCTGATTCGAAACATGCACGCCATCGGAAAGCTTTCTCTTATTCTGTTATTGCTAATTGCATTCACGGTCGGAGCATTTCTTTCGTATCTCTGGGAAATAGGTTATATCATGAACCTCGGCATTTCGGTTCCCGAGAGACCCACAGTAAACATAACAAACATCGTGTTTCCCTATCAAGACACATCTTTTTTCAATGTAACCATCCAATGTCCAACTTCTTATGAGTCAAAGGAAACAGCTAAAATCACACAAATCGTGGTGTTAACAAATAACAACACGCGTGTTCGCAATATAGCAGAAGTGAATCCTTCGCTTCCCTACAAATTCCCCAAGAAAGGCGTGTCTGAAACATTTAAGTGCATTTGGAACTGGGCGAACTACACGGGTGAAACCGTAGGAATCGTCGCTTTTCTTGAGGAGGGAACTGGCCCAACATTTCAAAGAGAAACACGTCTCGTGAAATTGAATATCAAAGACGCTCGCTTCAACTCGATGGTAAGCGTTACTCACTTCAATATAACCGTTCAAAACGCCGTAGTGTCTGAAACATATGTTAATATTACGGACATTGTTGTAACTGCAAATGGAATCATACAAAACGTAACTGAGATAACTCCTATTCCGTGGACGCTTAACCCCGGTGACACACAAGATTTCAACTGCGTATGGGATTGGACCGATTATCAAAACACAAGTGTAACCGTTGCTGTGCACACTCTACAAGGTTACATGAACTATACCATCCAAACGACACCTCTCCCGGTAACCCTAAATGTTACTGAAATCCTGTTTGACATCGCAAACACAAGCTACTTCTCAGTTAATGTTACAAACAATGAAGCTTCCCCAACTTACGTCAACATTACAAGAATAGCCGTAGACATAGGAAACCTAACAGTCCGAGAATGGACTGTGGAAAACGGAACTTATGTGGAACCTGCTATTCCGTATACGCTTGATTCAAACTCCTCGGCCACTTTCGTATGTCCATGGAATTGGACAGAGCACCGAGACAAAAACGTTACAGTAGTCGTCGACACGCTACAAGGGTTCACGGCATGGCGTGCTCAAGTCACTCCACCGCCCATAGTCTTAAACATTACTTATGTAGGCTTCGACCCGATTGATACAAATCATTTTAGCATTACTGTCCAAAATTCAGAGTTTTCTCTCGAAGAAGCTAACATCGCAGAAATCCACGTAACCATAGAAAACATAATCGTTACAGAGCTAACGGATGATACCGTTCCTTCCCTTCCGTTCATACTTCCTTCAGACGCTGAGATTACGTTTACGTGTTCGTGGGATTGGAGTGCCAGTTCTGGAAAAGACGTCGTAATCACTGTGGAAACTTCTGAAGGCTATGAGGCAACTTATACATACAGAATCCCTTAAACAACGTAACACCCACAGACTATGCGTTACTAGTAAATTTATGGGAAAAGCTTAACGCCATATTTTCTTAAGGATTAATAACAATTAATGGTTATTGAGCGATACTTTCGAAGGGATATATGGCATGGCCGAGTATGATGCGGTTATTGTTGGTGCTGGTCTTCTAGGGCTGTCCACTGCTTATTACATTAAGAAAATGAATCCTAAGAAGAGAGTTCTCGTGGTTGATAAGATGGGCGCTGCTGGTCAGGGAAACACGGCTAAAAGTGCAGCTATGTTCAGAAGCTTCTTCTACTCGCAAACGAATCTTGCACTTGTTGACACAACAATCGAGTGTTTCAAACACGTTCAGAAAGACCTTGGCGTAGACTTGAAGTTGAAGTGGGTTGGCTACCTGTGGCTCTTCAGCAACGAAGATTACCGATGGGCTGAACCAGTGTTAAAGATTATGGCTGAAAGAGGCTTGAAACACAAAGTGTATGATGCTCATGAATTATCTGAAAAACTAAAGATTAGGACTCACGTCACGAAAGATGAAGATTCTAAACTAATGAGCTTAGCAGATGTAGACGTAGGAATTTTAGTTCCAAAAGCTGGGTCAATAGACATAGATTCCCTTGTCAACTTCTACGAGTCAGAGTTCAAAAGATTAGGTGGTGAAGTCCAGTATAACACAAAGGTTGAGAGCATTATTGTTGAGCCACGTGAACCTTTAGGAATTCCTGGCGAACCATATTTCTGGCAGGATTCAACAGCG
>CAZKWF010000023.1:0-27935 GCA_964556565.1 uncultured Candidatus Bathyarchaeia archaeon | reverse complement strand
TCACAGAATGGAAGGTAAAAAGGCTTGTATCGTTGTAGGAGCTTGAAGTCCCATTCTCTCAAGTCAGTTATAGACGGAAACGGGGTTGGACCGATAGGCTCATCCCACTTTTCTTCAAGAATTCTACCGATAGACACCTCAAGGTCCTTCATAACCACAACATCTGTCTTCAACTCCTTCGCTTTCACAAGCAAACCTTTCTTGACCAATTGGATACACACCCTCGGAAATCTTGAAGTTGTAAGAGTAGGTTCAACATTATTTTAAGTTTTCTAAATTCCCGAGAAAAAGAACTTAGAACTCGCAAAGGGATCAATCGAAACAGGGGATTACCACTATATTAGAAGTCATTAGGAAGAATACGCTGTTGACCAGAGGCATTATGCTCTTTGCATAAGTTTCTTGCCCAGTTCCTCAATAGATCGAATCGCCTTTGACTGTTCGTTTCCAAGCGGAGTTTTCCCCTGCGTTTCCGCCTGCAGGACTTCCTCGTCGAAGGGTATAAGATCGAGCAGAAGCATGCCGTTATTTTTGGCGAATTTTCTGATAGAAACTGCTTCAACTTCGTTGGCTACCTTGTTTCCCAGAAGAAAAATCTGTTTAATACCGGCGTCTTCAGCTAAGTTATAGATTCTTCTTGCGATTTCAAGCGATTTCACAGTGGGGTTTGTCACAACCAACATTGTATCCACATGTCTCGCCGTTCCTCTACCTAAATGTTCAATGCCCGCCTCCATGTCCACAACAACTGCTTCATCATGTTCTACGATTAGATGGCGAAGCAAAGCTCGAATGACAGCATTTGCAGGGCAAGTACATCCAGAGCCCATCGACTTCACGGTGCCCATTACAACAAGGTTTACTCCATATGGTGTTTCAACTGAAAAATCGCGAACAACATCATCAACTGCAAAAGAAAGCCGATAGACACCGGAAAACGTTGTTCCAGTCTTCGATTCGATCAAGGGTCTATTTTCGGAGATAGGCACTATTTCACGTGCCTTTTCCAAGGAAATGCCTAGCGTCAAAGCAAGATTTGGAGAAGGATCTGCGTCGATAGCAATTGTTTTGAGACCTTTCTTGGCAAACGAGTACGCCAAAGCTCCAGCAACTAAGGTTTTGCCTACTCCACCTTTCCCAGAGACAGCGATTTTCATAGGCGTTCCTTCAAGCTTCAACATTCAGTTTGCAGGGCTATCTATTATAGTTATTTTGATAAAGCAATGGTTAGCCGTTCGGAACCTACGTCAATCTCCACAATTCTACAGTTTTCGAATGTTTTGGAAGCACCCAAGACGTCCTTTACAAACACTTTGTCTGCTTCAGCTTTTGCGTAGATTACGTCCTTGTAAACGATTTCTTTTCCAAGAAAAACGGTAAACTCGCACATGTTAGATCAACTCAAGCTAGGAGAAAAATCTAATATAAAACTTATGCCAATGTTGTCAAACTACCAGAGCTTGACAGATTTAAGGGTAAAAGTCCGGAAATTGAACTAGTGCTGCCGCATGCGATGCATGCATGGTGAGTTATTGCGTCATTATTTTCTTGAATTCTTTGTACGCATGTTTTGCTTCTTCTATAGAAGCCTTGTCTTCTAATGTTGTAGTGTCGCCTATTGGCTTGTCTGAAACTAGTGCCTTTAGAACTCTTCTCATGATTTTACCGCTTCTCGTCTTTGGAAGCTTTGAAACGAAGTATATTTCCTCAGGTGTTGCCACGGGACCAATCGTTTTTCTCAAGTGCCCTTTTAATTTCTTCTTCAACTCCTCGCTTGGACTATGGCCCTGCCTTAGAACTGCGAAAACCACGATTGCTTCACCCTTGATTTCATGAGGTTTGCCGATTACTGCAGCCTCTGCTACGGCAGGATGAGACACCATTGCACTTTCCAATTCCATAGTGCCCATTCTGTGACCTGCTATCTTCAGAACTTCATCTGCTCTGCCTAAAAGCCAGAAATATCCATCCTTATCCTTCATGCAATAGTCTCCAGCATAGTAAACGTTTGGGAATCTAGACCAATAGGTTTGCTTGTAGCGCTCAGGGTCTTTGTATAGTGTCATGAACATGCCAGGCCAAGGTTTCTTTATTACTATATATCCTCTTACACCTGGAGACACGGGATTGCCTTTGTCATCTACTACATCAGCGTCTATGCCAGGTAATGGGAATGTTGCTGACCCAGGTTTAAGAGGAACAAGTCCTATGCCGGGTGCTGGTGAAATCATCACGCCTCCTGTTTCAGTTTGCCACCAAGTGTCTACTATAGGACAACGTTCTCCGCCTATGTGGTTGAAATACCACATCCATGCTTCTGGATTTATTGACTCTCCTACACTGCCTAATATCGTTAGGCTGCTTAAATCGTGTTTTTTGATCCATTCCTCGCCATACCTCATGAACATGCGTATGGCTGTTGGCGACGTGTAAAATATTGTTACCTTATATTTCTCGATTAATTCCCACCATCTGTCGGGTTTTGGATAGTCAGGTGCTCCTTCATATATGACTATGGATGCTCCATGCATTAATGGTGCATAAACGATTGAACTATGTCCGGTTACCCATCCAACATCAGCCGTGCACCAGTAAACACTATCTTCTTGTAAGTCAAAGACCCATTTATATATGCGATTTATGTAGGTCAGATAGCCTCCTGTGCTGTGGACTATGCCCTTTGGCTTGCCTGTTGTGCCTGACGTATAGAGTATGTAAAGAGGGTGAGTGCTTTCGATTGGTAGTGGAGGAACATCTTTTCCAGTGGCTTTTATGATTTCATCGTACCATAGGTCCCTTCCCTCTGTCATCTTGATCTCTTGGCCTGTTCTCTTTACAACTATCACCTTTTCTATTGAGGGTGTTTTTCCCACAGCCACATCAGCTGTTTCTTTTAACGGTATGATTTTTCCTCTTCTAAACCCCCCGTCTGCTGTTATGAGCACCTTTGCTTCAGTGTCATTTATGCGGTCTGCCAGAGCCATTGAGCTAAATCCAGAAAAAACCACAGTGTGTATTGCACCTATTCTAGCTGTCGCCAACATTGCAACAGCTAGTTCCGGTATCATCGGCAGATAAAGGGCTACGCGATCTCCGTCCTTTATGCCTAGTTTCTGAAGTGCAGCCGCCAAACGATTCACTTCTCTATAAAGCTGCGAGTAACTTAGCGTTCTTTCTTCACCTTTTTCCCCTTCCCAGTATATTGCGACCTTGTTTCTTCTCCAGCTTTTCAGGTGTCTATCGACGCACAGGTAGGAAGCATTTAGCATTCCACCAGGAAACCATTTTGCAAAGGGTGGATCCCAATCAAGGACTTTATCCCATGTTCTGAACCATTCAAGATTTCTTGCTTCTTGCCCCCAAAACTCTTCTATATCGTCCAGTGACTTTTTGTATATGTCCATATACCTTTTTATTGGCCAATATCTCAGTTCAACTGGAAGAGATTCTGTCTGCATGTTCTTAACCTTCCGAACAAGTCTCGCGATTTAAACAATTTTTCGTCATATATGTTTTTTTGGGTTTCAAATGCATGCGTTGTGGGGTTGTGATCGGTGAGCCATAGCTATCCTAGCGTTACCTATTGATAGTTTCTTTGCATGCATGTATATTTATCGTGTCTTTTATGATTGAAGCCGACTTTTTAAACTGTCTCTTGGCTTCAGGACTTAGTTCGAGTTCTAGAATTCTTTCAACACCATTCTTTCCAAGAACAACGGGTACACCAATGGAGATATCTGAAAGACCATATTCACCCTGTAGGAAAGTGGAAACGCTCATTACCCTATTTCTGCCCCTCAAAACAGCGTCGACGGTGATAGCTATCACGACTGCTGGTGCATATGTTGTGGCTCCCTTTAGTTTTATGACGTCAGCACCAGAGGCTCTGGTAAGGTTCACTATTTTCTCAATCTGCTCTTTTTCGAGCAAATCTCTTATTGGTATTCCGGAAACGGTGGCATAGTCCACGAGGGGGACCATGGAATCCCCATGCTCTCCTATAACCAAAGCACGAATATCCTCTCTAGAAACATTTAGCTCAGTTGCTATGTAAGATCTGAAGCGCATGGTGTCAAGGATGTTTCCTATTCCAAAAACTCTGTTCCTCTCAAAGCCTGATTCTTTGTAGGCTATGTAAGTCATTGTGTCGACGGGGTTCGTCACAACCATGAGCTTACATTCAGGAGCGTATTTCACAACTTCTTTCACCACAGATTTCACTATTTTGGAATTCACATTAATAAGGTCAAGACGTGTCATTCCGGGTTTTCTTCCTGCACCTGCAACAATAACCGTGACCTCTGAACCTTCCATTCTACTGAAATCGTTGGTTCCCTTGACGTTGCCATCAAATTCTATTGCGGGCGCGGCTTGCATCATATCTAGTGCTTCGCCTTTAGCCAACTCTCCAGCAATGTCTATGAGAACAACATCGCTAATTCCGAGTCTTAGAATATCAAATGCCGAAGCGCTTCCTACCTTCCCTGCCCCTATGATCGAAATCATAGTCTACCTAAGACTTGTTTTGTTTAAAATAATTTGCTACACATATGCACACGCCAATGCATGCATAAGTGGTTTAACATAGATTGTTTACGTTTTAACATTAAAGAACGTAAATATCGCGTAAAACTCCAAAAATCGGGGATGAAATATTATACTTGCATGCATCGGGAGTTTTCCTAACGAATAAACAACATCAATGTAAAAAAGCGAGTGCATGCATAGAGCGTGAATTCATACTTTTGCTAACTCTCCAGCAAATTGGCTTTGAGGAATTCAATTGTCCTAGCTATAATCCAGCGAGAACGAGAATCGTCATCGAGCACGTCAAAGGCGTGGTGACCCTGAGGATGATTCGCAAAGTCAAGGGGCACATTTGAAACGAGCGCTTTCCGAATGAAGAGGTCTATTGTCTTGTTAAGTTTGGAACTGTCTAAGCCGGCACGTGCGATGAAAACTGGAACATCATCGAAGGAGTGGCGACTAAGATGGGAAGCGAGTGAGGACTTTTGCAAAGCCTCTTCGCTTAGGGTGGTCGATGCCTCTTTGATTTCCTGCAAGTCGAGTATAGTATAATAAGCAACGATGCAACGCACGAACTTTGGCTTATCTTGAAGAGCCAAACTCAGCTGTGGACCACCACCGGAGATTGTCCAAAGGCACATCCGATCTGGGTCAAAGCTGAATAATTCTGCTTGTTTTTGTGCGTAACGAATCGCATCTGTGACATCGTCGGCTGATTGCTCAAGTTGTGAGAAGTCATAATAACGATGGTTGAACGTGACCCCTACGAATCCTGAGGCAGCGATTAGCTCTCCATATGACAAATATTGTCCCCAGTTCTTCAGTTCAGGCCGATAATTGGATGGAACAGGACCACCGTGAATAAATAAAACGCCCGGGACTCTAACGCTCAAAGATGCACTTGCTGGTATGTAAACATCCATCTTTAGTTGAGTCCCATCTACGCTTTTGTAGATAATGTCACGTTTGACCCGGACACTATTCATTCCAGGAATCTTATAGACGACTCGTCTTTCGTGAAGTGGAACGTCGTTGCTCATATGAATTGCCTCTATATCGCATATATCCTCATGAACTTAAAATTCTAACTCGCACCTCCTAACATACGAAACCTTCCTCAACTACGTTTCAGGATCGTTCGTCTATCAACATGATACTGTTTCCCGAAGCTCCGTATACTGAGAATCTAACTGTAAAAATGCCCCATGCATGCCATATTGTCTCAATAGTTCTCTAACTAGAAAGTTAGAAACAGACCTATAGGTAAAGCATAAAAGACTGGAGTCAGAAGAAGTATTTTTCTATAGCAGTTAGGTGATGGTATGACACGCATCTTAACTATGGATGACCTGAACTTCAAAGACAAGGTAGCTTTAGTTAGAGTAGACTTTAACTCTCCGATAGACCCTGACAAAAAGAAGATTCTAGAGGACACAAGAATCCGAGTTCACGGCGAGACTACAATAAAAGAACTTTCTCAAAAAGGTGCTAAAGTTGTAATACTTGCTCATCAAGGAAGACCGGGCGAACCGGACTTTATTCCTCTCAAGCAACATGCAAAAGCTCTCAGCAGAATCCTTGGCAAATCGGTAAAATATGTAAACGATCTGTTTGGAGAAAAAGCGCAGGATGCTATTAAAGCTTTGAAAAGCGGGGGAATTCTCGTTCTGGAAAATGTTCGAACATTCCCCAACGAACGGAAGAAAGGTTCTCCTGAAGAACATGCAAAATCAGAGCTTGTGAAGAAACTTGCACCATTTGTAGACGTATTTGTCAGCGATGCTTTTGCCGCTGCCCATAGAGCTCACGTGTCCATAGTAGGATTTACAGCAGTGCTTCCCAGCGTCGCCGGTCGCATCATGGAGAGAGAACTCAAGGCATTGAGCAAAGCGGTTGAGAAACCTGAAAAGCCTTGTATCTACATTCTTGGAGGAGCTAAAGCTGATGATGCCTTGAAAATATCTCAGTATGTCTTAAACAACGACATTGCAGATCACGTATTAACAGGCGGTGTTGTAGGTCACTTATTCTTGGCGGCAAAAGGCGTGGATTTGGGTAAACCAAACATGGAGTTCTTAGAAAAGAATGAGCTTACGATTTTCATATCCGGCATAAAGAAGTTAATGGAAAAATACCCGGAGAGAATAAAGGTTCCTGTTGACCTTGCCGTAGAAGTCGACGAAAAACGAAAAAAAATCCCAGTTGAAGAACTCCCGACAAATCATCCTATATTTGACATAGGAGCAGAAACCGTAAAGAAATACACTGGAATCATAAACGATGCAAAATCGATAGTTATTAGTGGACCCATGGGAGTTTTTGAGAATCCAGAATTTATGGCCGGTACTAAGGGAGTTCTGGAAGCAGTGGCCGCCTCAAAAGCCTTTTCGCTGGTTGGTGGAGGACACACGGTTGCTGCTGTAGAACAACTCGGGTTAAGAGAGAAGATGGGCTACGTGAGCACTGCAGGAGGTGCTCTAATAGAATTCCTTATGGGCGAGGATTTGCCAGGAGTTGCAGCACTCAAAGCTGCAGCCGTGCAAATGAAGTGTTAAAATTAAGAGTTTCTTCGTGAAAAAATGAGATACCATCTCTCTATTCGAGCCAAAGCTTGCGCCCACATTATACACTTGGGCATTTTCTAGGTTCATGATTGAAAATTAACTCCATGTTAATTCTTGCTCAAGCCTAAGGATAGAATCTTCGGGTGGTACGTGGGAAAGGAATGGTGTCCATTATGTTTTCTAGGTCAAGCATCCACGCGAGCAGTCGTTCAACGCCTAGTCCAAAACCAGTATGCGGGACCGTTCCATATCTTCTGAGGTCGATGTACCATTCGTAATCTTCTTGCTTTAAGCCAAACTCTTTTAGTCGTTTGAGCAGTTCTTTTTTGTCGTCCTCTCGGGCTCCGCCTGTGGATAGTTCACCTATGTTTGGGACGATCAAATCTACGGACATGACCATTTCTGGATTTTCTCTGTGCGTCTTACAATAAAATGCCTTTATCTTCTTTGGATAAGCATACACAAAGAGAGGTCCAAACTCTTCTGCCAAGGCTTTCTCTTCATCAAACCCAAAGTCCTCGCCCCACTCAATCTTGAAGCTTTTTTTGTGAAGCATCTGTATGGCCTCATTATAGGTGATTCGGCTGAACGGAGGCTTTATTTTCGCTAGTTTCCCCGCGTTTACTTCTAGGGTCTTAAGCTCTTTTCTGCATTGTTTTGCAACATTCTGACACACGTGACTCACGAGATCTTCCTCTAGGCGCATCAAATCATCCATCGTTGAGAAAGCCTCTTCCGCTTCCACGTGCCAATACTCTGCGAGGTGCCTTATCGTTCGACTCTTCTCTGCCCTAAACGACGGCGCAACGCAGTAAACTTTCTCCATCGACTGGATCAATGCCTCAAGATGCAATTGGGCGCTCTGGGTGAGGTATAGGTCGTTATCAAAATACTTTAACCCAAACAATGTAGCACCGCCTTCGCATGCACTTGATATAAACATAGGTGGCGAAACTTCGAAAAAGCCTTTTTTTCGGAAGAATTCGTGCACAAATCTCAGCGTTTCGCCTCTTATCTTCATGATTGTATTCATCCTTCGACTCCGTAGCCATAGATGTCGAACATTGCGTCGGAACTCTTCGCTTTGATCCTTTGTTACCGGGAATGTTTCAGCCAGCCCAACTATATTCAATTGACCTGCAGAAACCTCAAAACCTCCAGGAGCACGCTCATCTCTACTCACAGTCCCACTCAACGTGACAGAAGATTCGATAGTAACCTTTTCTGCATTAGTCCAAGCTGTGCTGTCTTTTTTAACGGTGCATTGAACGATGCCTGTAGCGTCGCGTATTATGAGGAAAATAATGTCCTTGCTTTTGCGTTTTCGATAAATCCATCCTTTAACCCTCACTTGTTTGCCTTCGCAACGGCCATCTAGGACATCTTCAATGGGGGTAAAAGACATAATTCACCATCTTTCGCTCTTGACTTCTCACACTAACCTAAATAACTACGTATAATTACTTTGTGCAAAATGCATGATTTTTCACCATTTAGACATCTCTGCCAAGATTGCATCTTCTAGAAACAAACTTGTTGTCTTTTATGCAAAATCTCCATAGTTTGTCCACGCCGACCTTTATCCCAATTCTTTTCGTAGACACAAACTCAAAACTCTCCTTCACCTCTGGCTTAAATATGAACAGCTCTTTGCTTCTCGTTAGGTCTAAGCCGTTCTGCTTTTTTGTTATGTTCATGGCTTCCGTCAGTTTAGCTGGACCGTTTGTCAGATTGAGCACGTTTTTGTTTCCTCTATTTTTCCGCATGGTTTCTATTCCATTTAGCGGTTCTAAGGCTCTGATCAAAACCGCACCTGGAGCATTTTGTCTCTCGGTTACCACGTTAAAGCAATAATGCATTCCGTATGTGAAATAAACGTAGGCAAATCCGCCCTTTCCAAACATCAGTCGGTTTCTTTGCGTCATCCCCCTGTATGCATGACTAGCTGGATCATCGCTACCTTGGTAGGCTTCGACTTCAACAATCTTCCCCCCGAGTCTAGTGTTATTGATGTGTCTTACAAGCTTTTTTCCCAGCAACTCTTCGGCAACTGTAAGCGTTTCACGTGTGTAGAATCTCCTAGGCAGAGGCTTCATCTCGTTTCACCAACAGACGAAAAGGTTAACATCTGGTGAATCTGCGTATCGTTTTTGTTCCTATGATTTCCGAGTTTTGATTCTCCATTTAACTCCTTCAGGTGTGTCTTCAAATATTACGCCTAATTTTTGCAGCTTTCTTCTGAGTTCATCTGAAGTTTCATAATCTTCTTTGTCTCTGATTTTCTGTCTTAACTCAATGATGAAGCTCATCAAATCTCCAACTATTTTTTCATCGATTTTTTCTTTCTTTTCAGGAATAATCTGGAAGAAGTCGCCAAGCTTAACTATGGTTTCTTTTGCAGTTTCCAAATCTTCTTTTGAGTAAACATTCTCATCTATCTTTTTATTAACCAAAGAAATCAGTTGCCAGAAAGTAGCGAAAGCATGAGGAGTGTTAATGTCGTCTTCCATGTGCTCTATGAATTGTTTCTCCAACCCTAGAATGTCTTTCACAAAAGTAGGTTTCTTCTTCGGTGGTTTCACCGATTTTTCTTCGATCAACTCTAGGACGTTTGAAATCTTTTCCACATTCTTTTCAGCATCTTCTATGTCCTTTTTGCTGTAGTCCAGGGGCTTCCGATAGTTTGCGGACGCCATCCACAGCCTCAAGGCCTCTGCTGAATGCTCTTCTAACGCGTCTAAGAGTTTGATGTAGTTGCCTCGAGATTTACTCATCGGCTCTCCATTTATTGTCAGTAGGCCTGTATGGACCCAGTATCGGACATACGGTTTTATTCCGGTAGTTCCTTCAGCTTGAGCAATCTCTGCCTCATGATGTGGGAAAGCGAGTTCAATAGCAGCTCCATGAATATCATATTGGGGGCCAAAGTATTTGATTGCAATCGCTGTATCCTCAATGTGCCAGCCTGGATAGCCTAAGCCCCAAGGTGAAGGCCATTTGAGCGCATGTTCTTTGGGAGCTTTAATCCAGAGTGCAAAGTCTCTTGGATCTTTCTTGTCTGGATTGACTGCAACTCTGGCTCCTGTCCTCAACTCTTTTGGGACTCTCTTGGAGAGTTTGCCGTAGTCTTTGAATTTGGAAACGTCGAAGTAGACCGAGCCGTTGGCTTCGTAGGCGTAACCGTTCTTCAACAAGGTTTTGACTTGTTCTATTATCTCTATTAGGTGGCCTGTTGCTCGGGCTAGTATGTTTGGCCGTTCTAACTTCAGTTTGTCCGCTGCCTTCAAGTGCTTCCTCATATAGAAGTCAACAACTTCCATCGGGTCTTTTTTTTCTTCAGTGGCTTTCTTGATTACTCTGTCTTCTCCAGTATCTTCTCTTAGATGGCCGACATCAGTGATGTTTTGAATATAGTAGACTTTGTATCCGAGGAATTTCAGGAATCTTATCAATACGTCATAGAATGCGTAGGTTCTTCCATGGCCTAGGTGCATGTAATCGTAGTCTGTCATTCCGCAGACAAAAATCTTCACTCTACCTTTTTCTAGAGGCTTGAAAACTTCTTTCTTCCCACTCATTGTATCAGTAAGTTTTAGCACCATTGATGTTCCACGCTTCTGTTAGAGAATCGAGGGAGCATAATCCTTCTGGGTCAAACCCCTCCTCTACGCTCTTCATTTTCGCACAGCAAAATATAGGCATTCCCATACCTGCATGCTTAAATCAATTTCGTAGTCTTTTTAGATCGTCTATCATTCCCTTAATAATATCAAATCCACCCTGCCAAAACTTCTCTGAACGTATGTCCACACCTACTTCATTGAGTACCTTTTCCGGACTTTCAGAGCCACCGTATGAAAGTAGTTTTATGTATTTGGGTTTGAATGATTCTCCCTCTTCCTTGAACTTATTATAGAGCCCTAGTGTAACCAAATTCCCAAAACTGTACGTCCAACAATAGAATGGGTACCGGTAGATATGAGGAATAGTTATCCATTCCCACTTGAAACTCTTTGGCACTTGGACCGCACTACCAAATTGATTTTTCAAGCCTGAAAAATACAAATCTGCCAATTTGTCCACTGTGGTGCCTTTATCAACAGCGCTATGAGCATCCTTCTCAAACATCGTAAAGTAGGCCTGCCGTGGTATAGTCGCGTATAGCTCACTCAGGATCAACACAAGCAAATCTTGTTTAACTTGAGGGTCCTTCTCTCCCTCCATCAGCTTCTCTGAAAGAATCAGCTCTCCGAAAATGGATGCTATCTCTGCAAGAGGTGTGTGCGAATGATATGTTAGTTGGGAGTGGTTTGATGCCAACATGGTGTGGAGAGAATGTCCTACTTCGTGTCCAATCGACATAACATGGCTTATACTGCCAGCATAATTTATGAGGACATAAGGTATAATTTTTGGTGTAATGCTCATGCAGTAAGCTCCAGACATTTTTCCTTTTCGTATCTCGGAATCTATATGGTCTTGTTCAAATACTCTTCTTGCTAATTCTCCAAGCCTTGGATGAAAGGAATTGTAAGCGTCAAGAACCATGTTAACAGCATCTGAATATTGAATCTTTTTTTCGGATTTTTTTAGTGGGGCGTAAATGTGATATCTACTCATCTGTTTCATTTTTAGAAGTCTTGCTTTTAAGGAAAAGAACTTCTGAAAAATTTCGGAATTTTCTTTACACACTGATAAAAGTGTATCAACCGCTTCATCTGGTACATCGTTTGCCAAATTGAATACGGATATAGGAGACGAATAATGTCGTGTCTTAATGTATTCATTTCTCCAGTCTCTTACTAGTGCTTGGTAAATTTCTCCTAAAACATCTTTACGGGGGATGAATTCCTTGTAAAGCGCCTGGTATGCAGCTTCTCTTCGCTTTGCATCCGGCCCAAATACCAGTCTCACAAGTTCACCATATGCGAATTTCTGGGTTTTTCCTCTTTCATCTTTAAGTGTTTTACCATCAACCCATATTGTAAACTCAAAAGCGTTCGCGATCTGCTCGTATAATTGGATCATTGCCAAACGACCAGTAGTGTCTTTGGTTTTGATCGCCTGCTCTACTGCTTCGTCCAGAACATAAGGTTTCAGTTTCCTCAATTTCTTTACGTAATAAACATAATCCTCGTTGATATTCGCCATCAAACGATTAGCTGTTTTATCATCGAGTTTCGTCAACCAAAGATTAAAGAAAACGGTTCTATTTGACACATCTGCATCGAGTTCATCCGTTCTGCTTTTGAAAGCCCTCGCCTCCTGAGAGGCCGTGTCTTGTGAAAAATACATGTATGCATAACACTCAAAACGAGCATCGTTCTTTCTGATTTTTTCGTACAATTTTAAAGCCTTGAGTAGATCGTCTGTAGAAATCTTGGGAGAAAGCTTCTGTTTCAGGTGCTCAAACCGCTTTAAGTCGCTTTTGAGCTTTTCCAATTCAGCATCAAACTCTGGTCCAGAATGCGACGGAAGTACGTCCTTTAGATTCCAAGATTGTTGTTGAAATTTCATCTTATCCACCTCACTGAACATTGGCGAATACAGATATTATTTGTTGTTTCTATATAAGACCCTATGTAAACGCAGACGCTTAGACATTAAAGAATTGATGGAATTACGCGTGCAAAAAGGGGAGTTAAGCATTGGCATTTGATATTAATGGTGTCACATCACGCGCTTAGCGTATATTAAGACGATGCGAGCATTTAAATCTACAACCATCTGCGCCGCTTAGCCCATTCTAACATATGTTTGCTCGTCCAGACCTTTACACCAGATTCTCTTTCAAACTGAGGATTCTCTTTCCAACGTTTGACGAAAGTTCTTACGTCGTCTGTGATAATGAACTCTGCCTGACCCTGAACATATAGAAGGTGAAGAGCATCGGCTAATGCGAGATCGTATTTATTTGCCAATTCCGAGGCTTTATGAAAAAGCATGAGTTCATATCCAGGAGCACTGTATGATTCAATTTTTTCCACCTTTACTCTAGAAAGATCCCGTGGACGCAGCATTTCCGGTCCAGCACTCGATAGCATGCGCGCCAACGTCAAGTCCAACGTCACCATAAAAACAAATTCCCCTCCGATCGGAGTCCCATTTTCGTCTCGTGGTCCGCTACATCTGACTTCTGCCAATCGTATTTCGCGGCGCATTCTGGGAGGAACAGAATCTCTCTCATATTTCAAGTGTGGTGGTTCGCAGAGCTTACATCTTTTCAAAATCTTGTCGTTCACTATCCTTAGCATTTCCTCCGTTGTCTTGCCAAATCGGCTTCCTGCCCCGACAAACTCGCCGATAGCGAAGGTTGAAGTCTTAAGAGCGCCAGCCCGACACTCCCATTCTCTGAAAATCCTTGATGATGTGTGGATTGAGTTACTTTTTTGCCGAGCTTTTTTCGGGTTTTTTCTCTTCCATTGTTTATCTGACTCGAGAAGAGCAGCAATTAGAATGTTCGTGTCTAGGTAGATCCGAGAAAATCTAAGATCAATCGGCCCAGATTGTTTCTTGGCTTGCATTTAATCACACCCAAAAAAGATCCTTAATACTTTCCCTTTTAGTTTCTATGTTAAAACGAAAATATAAAAACGGATGTGCGCGAGTCTATATGTTTGGATACAAACATAGAAGTAACTTTTATTACGTGTGTGGAGCCGAGGAGGGGATTTGAACCCCTATTAAATGGCTCTGCAGGCCATCACATTACCGGACTCTGTCACCTCGGCTTACAAGCCGCGTAATATTGTGAAATCTCTTTGAGATAAACAATTCTCTTAATAAAACAAATGTGAAGGTTAACAAATACCACAATTACTATTGACTTATGCTTTGAACCACTTGAAGATTAAGTATCGTATATGCTCTATTTCCAAATCAGGTATAGCCATAATAAAACGTTTCCTCACGGTTGTAGCAAGTCTTCCAGCTTTCACAATATCGGTTGCCGTAACCTCATCTTTTGCTTTCTTCACCGAAATCATGTAAGGTGCATGGTCGACACCTGGCCCTTGCTTGTATACGGCGAAGTCGCACCCGTATTTGATGCCTGGCGTGACGAAGAGTCCTCGGTCGCGCATGTCTCGATACACTGCGTACTTCAGGTCGAACTCTTCATAGAGTGTTTTGGCTCTCGCTCGCAGTTTCTTGAAGCTGACTTTGGCTCCTTTCATTCCTTCAGAAACTGTAATCATCCCCTTTTCCATTAGATACACTCCTTCCATAAGGTCGAGGATCAGGGGAACATCAAAGTCCATATTTTTGGGCTTGGGGATGCCTATGGGCTTGCCGTAGAAGCCACGACGATAGAGTTCAGACCCCTTCTCCGGGGCCCACACCACCAGAAAGTTTTCAATAAACTCCGTTTCGATTTTCTCAGACATTCCAGTCCCGTTCCAGTTTCTTCTAGATGGTAAAGGACAAAATGCGAGCAACGTCAGAAGCGTCTTCAGCCTTATCCGCTGCGTCTTCTAGAAGTTGGGTTACGTCTCTTAGAAGAATTAGCACAGGAATTTCAGTTTGGCTGCTGATTATTTCTAACTCAAGCTCTCGATAAAGATCGTCGACGGCATGTTCAGCAGTCTCAACTTCCCTAGCTTTCTCAAGAGTCTTCGTCGAACCGTAGCTCAGTGTCATGGCGGTTTCCCGAAGCTTTGAAACAGTTTCAAATACTCCATCCGAAAGCCTCATCAACCCCTTCTTAACCTTTGGAGGCACCTTCCACCCTCTTTCCATGATTTCCAGCAGTCGAAACGCTATGCCCTCAGAAAAGTCTGCGATTTCACTTGTAAGGTTGGTGAAGCGGAGAAAGTCTTCTCGACTCATCAGAATGGCCCCTATCTCGGCAAGTTCTTGTGAAACCATACGCCTTGCTCCGTCTACCTCCTCTCTCGACTTCTTGATCTCTGTGAATAAGATTCGAGCCGACTTTTTGTCTTCCTTTATAAAGCAGTCAACCATCTGTGAAACCTTACGAGAGACTTCCGTTACTTTCCTTAAATGATCTCGGCAAACGTTGAGAGCTCTTCGTTTCACTCGTTCCTCTGTTTCCACCGGGAAAACCACTACTTCCGCCTCTCAAAAGTTTCCATTGACACTTGACATATGATGTGCAGAAGCCTTAAAAAATGTAGCGAAAGAATGAAGAGTTTTAACCTTTGATTGGTTGTCCTAGGTCTCTGAATTCTACTTTATAACGGAAAAAAGCGTGGAGTAAACTAGGGAGCCCCTTAATCTCGCTTCTGACCTGTTCCCATGTGTCGCGATCACGTATAGTCACCGTGTCATCCTTCAACGTCTGATAATCAATGGTTATTCCCAGAGGGGTACCTACCTCATCGGCTCTTGCATATCGTCTTCCAATGGAACCTGATTCATCATACTCCACGTTAAAACCTTCATCGATCAGCATCTCATACACATGCTTTGCCCTTTCAGGCAAGCCATCCTTGCTCACCAATGGAAAAACACTCATCTCTATGGGCGCGAGTTCTCGTGGAAAACTTAACACCACTCGATCTTCCTTCATTTTGTAGGCGTATTCCAAAGCGATGTAGACCATTCGATCCGATCCAAAGCTTGGCTCGATCACGTGAGGAATAAAATGCTTTCCCTTTTCCTCAACCTCTTTACGTACGATTTCAACGTGTTCTGGCAAGACTTTGAAACGTCCCGCCATATAGAAACCTTGTTTCTTGAACCTCGCTTCCACTACCTTCGGATTTGCGTTAGAAATTAATCTGGCAACTTCTGAAGCCCTGTCTTTGAAAGCTGGACCAATCTTAGACATGATAGGGCCAACAACTACCTCTTCCCTCTCAGCCAGCTTTTCATGCTCCTTGAAAGTTCTCATGTCGACACCGCTGAATTCCATGTGCTGCTTCAAGTCATAGTTTGTTCGATAATTGTGGCCTGAGACCTCCACCCAACCCCATCGTTCCAGAAATATCTCCTGATCGAACCCCTGAACAGAATAATGTGCTCTTTCCCAATCCAATTTTTCGATGAAGCGTTGCTTGTCCTCAGGAACGCCTAGTTTCATCAAGAAATGTTTAGACAAGACCATGAAAAACGCCTGCCACTCTGCCCTTACAAATCCTTTATCCAAAGCTTCCTTAACTGTAACTTCGACTGGCTCCTTCACGCCTTTCAGCTTATTTTCCGCCAGTATCAACCGCAAAGATTCGTTTTCCACATCTTCTAACAACATGCAATGTGGGTCTTCCGGGTCAAGAAAGAATTCAATGTCTATGATAGTAAATTCCCTCAGCCTTATCGGAAACCGCCTCGGCGAAATCTCATTCCTTAGCGCGTGACCAACCTGAACAACCCCGAATGGAAGCTTTCCTCGAGCACACTCGTAAAGACGCTTAAATTCAACGAAAATGCCCTGAGCAGCCTCAGGACGACCGTAACCAACGGCCCCAGAATATGGCCCAATGGTGGTGGTGAACATCGTTAAGAACTGCTTTGATTCACCGAAGCCACCGCCACACTCTGGACACTTAATGTTGTGCTTGTTAATTTCATTTGCCAACTCTTGAAGGCTAAGTTTTTCCGTTTCTGTGTCGCTCATCCCTGCAAACTCTTGCAGTATGTGATCAGCCCGAAACCCTCGTTTGCACTTGCTACACTCAATCATGGGTTCCTTGAAGTGATTCACATGGCCGGAGGCTTCAAACACCTTACCAGGCATAATCACCGACGATTCGATTTCGTAAAGGCCAAAGGGGCGAATGAAGAAATCTCGAAACTTGTCTTCAATCTTTCTCTTTAATATGGAACCCAGCGGACCAAACGTTATGAAGCCACTTACTCCGCCGTAGATTTCGCAGGAAGGCCAGAAAAAACCTCGACGCTTTGCCAGTTCACTGATCTTTTCAAACTTGTCTTGGGCTTGCATACGTTGTTCACTTCCGTTCATGTGCCGTTTTATGAATCATTAGTGTGTTGGTTAATAATAAAGCAAACGTTCTTTTCCCCTTTATCAATGGCTCGGAACGAGAATGAAAAGCCAATGTGTGGTGCAAATGACATTTCATTTTAGCCAAAACTGAAGACTGAAACTTTGGTTTTCCGCTACACGTTACGCTTTTCTGCGTTCATAGTCATGTTTCTGTTACATGGTGCTCGCATTCTTCAGAGCGTCTAAGACCAAAAATGTTCCAGTCTCCTGCTCTTTTCTGCCCCAACTTCCATCTTTATTCTGTCTCTTAACAACTGATGGAAATGCTTTTTTAAACTGCTTCTTTGCTAAAGCATGATTGGCTCTGGATAAAGCGTGAAAAGTGTGGTAGAAAGGAAAACCCTTCCATGCTCCCGTTTTGGTCTGTCGCTTATCTAAATATTTCAAACCACTCTCAACCTGTTTGGATCCTATGCTTAACGGGTGCTCAATTAACATACGTAACACATTGATTGTGCACCATGCGCCACACCAGTCGGGTCTCCAAAACTGAAGATATGATTTTACAGTTGTTTGAACTTGCCTAATGTCGTCAAAACCAAAAATGTGGAATAAATGAATTGCATAGGTTGTTTGATAAAAAATCGTACAGCCTGGCCCAAATTCTCCGTAAAGTGTTGAGCGCATCACACGTGGGTCTTTTCTGTTGTCTGAATAGAAAAAACCTGGATAGCCCCTATATTGGTGTCTCTGAATTGATAGAAGCCACTCTAATCCCTCCTTGATGCTTCTGTCTTCTGCGTCACAGTCTAGAAGCGCAAGGTTCCAAAGATTGTTAGCGGTTCGAACAAACAGCTGGTCCCAACTTCCATCCGCAGACTGGTCGGCAACTGTTTTCTCATACAATTTTTTCTTTAAGGTTGTATCAGCTTTAGTTTTCTCGTTGAGTGTGTTTCTTCTAAGGTAAACGCCAATAGGTGCCTCTAGATTTGCAACATAATTCAGTGGGCTGACCTTCAACTCATTCAACACATTCATTTTCACAAAACCACAAACGGTAGTTCTAGCTCAAAAAAATAAAAACTTTTCTGCGCAAGACAAACATTGTCAAAAAGAAAAAACTATCTGTCAAAACATGTTCTCACGATTAAACAAGAGCTTGATCTCTTGAAAAAGCTATGTCACCAAGATTTGATGGACCTCGTGGATAGCGTCGCCATATTTTTGGCTGGCGGTGGAGGAGACCATGAAACGGGGTATGCCATCGTAGATGGACTTGCCGAAGGTGGCTGTAAAGTGGAATTTGTTGGTCTTTCAGAGGTTCTTGAAGACACAATTGTAATAAACTTTGCATGCATTATAAAGCAGACATATAACACATATATTTTCAGTACAGTTGTATACCTCACTATAGCTGGTGCATGCTCATGTCCAAGATCAAGGTTGCGTTAGTCGGAGTTGGAAACTGCGCCTCAGCCATAGTTCAAGGAGTCCACTATTATATGAACATTGAAAAAGAAGAAAAGGCTGTAGGACTGAAAAACCTCTTTCTCAGAGGTTATCACCCACGAGACATTGAGTTCGTCTCCGCATTTGACATTGAAACTAGAAAAGTTGGAAAAGACCTGTCAGAAGCCATTTTTTCCCCACCCAACAACACCCTAAGACTCGTTGATGTGCCAAAATCGCACGTGCCGGTCTTGAAAGGCCCTGTTTTGGATGGTGTAGGCGATTCTGTAAAAGACATCATTAAGATATCCGACGCCCCAGAGGTTGATGTAGCCCAGAAACTTGAGGAAAGCAATGCCGAGATAGTGATTAACCTCCTTCCAAGTGGAGCGATAAAAGCCTCAAGAAGATATGCCAAGGAAGCACTTGAGGCAGGATGCGGCTTCATAAACGCTACGCCTGTTTTTATTGCCAGCGACGCCGCGTGGGGTAAACGCTTCGATGAAGTTGGACTGCCCCTTGTAGGTGACGACTTGGTAGATCAGGTGGGCGCCACGGCGCTCCATAAGACTCTTCTGAGATTGTTGGCTGACCGAGGCGTTTCAATCTCTCAAACTTACCAGCTCGATGTGGGCGGAGGCGCAGAATCTCTTGACACGCTTGAAAGAACAAAGGAAGTAAAAAGGATTGTGAAGACTGAAGCGGTTGAAACCGCCTTGCCGTACAAGACTTCTATTATAGCTGGGTCTACTGACTATGTTGATTTCTTGCAGAATCGGCGGGACAGCTATTTCTGGATTAAAGGATTGTACTTTGGAAGAGTTCCTATGCAACTGGATATGAGGCTTAACACTGTTGACGCGCCTAACGCCGGCTCTGTTATGTTCGATGTCATTCGAGGAGTCAAAATTGCCATTGACCGAGGGTTGGCCGGTCCCCTCTTAAGCGTCTCAGCTTACGCCTTCAAGCGTCCCCCGCAAATGATGCGGCTGGAAGAAGCTGAACGACTGTTTGAAAAATTCATTGCTGGATAAATGTGAAAAAATGTGTTCTTGGTTTGTTCTGTTAGTTGTAAAATTAAGAAATCGAATAAAAAAGGAAAGGTTTTGCTGTGTTACTCCTTTTTCTCTTTCTTCTCTTCCTTTTCTTCGGCTTCGATCTCCTCAATAGGCTTAGGAGGAGGCGTTGTAGCCATAGTCCATCCGATCCAAGCGCCAATGACTAGTACGGCAACGAGTGCTATGTAGACGGGAACTCCAACCAACCACATTTGAATTACTTCAGCGCTTGCCGCCCACCATACCCACGCTGGCCAGACCAATGTTACGGTATATAAGACTGCAATGACCCCACAAACCAGACAAATTAGCCAACCAATGGCTTGATCCTTACTAACCATATGACCACCAATTTAGCCCTTTTTATGAATGCAACCCATTATAAAGTTTACGTCTCGTTCAGATGGTTCCAGCTTCCCAACCGACGATATACTTCTTTTGCTCTTCTGTAAGCTCATCAATCTTCACATTCATCGCCTTCAATTTAAGGCTGGCTACGAGTTCATCAATTTCTTTAGGCACCAGGTAAACCTTCGGTTCCATCTTCCCCTTTTTCGCTAGAAATTCAACGCATAAGGCTTGGTTTGCAAAAGACATGTCCATCACTTCGGATGGGTGACCTTCTGCTGCTGCGAGATTTACGAGTCTTCCTTCAGCTAGCAGATAGAGTCTCCTCCCGTTTTGAAGAGTGTACTCTTCTAGGTTTGGGCGGATAGTTCGCTCTGAAGATGAGATACTTTCCAAGTCGGATATGTTGATTTCTACGTTGAAGTGTCCGCTGTTGGCGAGGATGGCACCATTTTTCATCATGAGCATATGTTCTTTTCTGACGACGTTGAGGTCTCCTGTGGCGGTTACGAAGATGTCGCCTATCTCAGACGCCTCATCCATAGCTGTTACACGGAAGCCGTCCATGACCGCCTCAAGAGCTCTAGTCGGATTCACCTCGGTGACGATCACGTTTGCGCCCATGCCCCTAGCCCGGAAGGCTAGTCCTCGACCGCACCATCCGTAGCCGCATACGACAAAGTTTTTCCCAGCCAACAAGATATTTGTGGCACGGAGTATTCCATCCAAGGTGCTCTGTCCTGTACCGTAGCGATTGTCGAACAAGTATTTCGTGTATGCATCATTCACGGCTATGATAGGGTATCTAAGGGCGCCTGTTTTTTCCATAGCCCGCAACCGCATGACCCCTGTGGTTGTTTCCTCTGTGCCTCCTTTGATGTTTTCCAAAGCTTCTTTTCTTTTCATATGCACCATGCTTACGAGGTCGGCGCCATCGTCCAACGTGATCTGTGGCTTGTGGTCAACGACTTTATTGACGCACCAGTAGTATTCTTCGGTGGTTTCGCCACGCCATGCATACACGTTTATTCCCTTTTCTGTTAATGTTGCGGCTACTTCGTCTTGGGTTGAGAGTGGGTTGGATCCGCACAGCGCAATGTCGGCTCCGCCGGCCATGAGTGCTTCTATGAGCACTCCAGTTTCTTTGGTTACATGGAGACATGCGCCTAAGAGGATACCTTTAAGTGGTTTTTCTTGCTGAAATCTTTTTTTGATTCGGTTTAGAACTGGCATGTGCATGGAGGCCCATTCGATGAGTAGGCTTCCTTGCGGGGCTAAGCTGGCTTTTTTTACTTTGAAGCTTGCCATTGGTGTTCACGCTTCCTATTCTTTTTAGTCGCCTGTATTTAAAAGATGAATACGTGTGGATGCAAAGTTTTATTTCTGCTTGGCTTGTGAGTTGGGTTGAGAGGCTGAAAATATGTCTGAGTTGCAGTTAGATAAGTTGAGCGAGTATCTTCGTGGTGTTTATGGGGCGGATGTGGAGATTCAATATGTGGGTGAGTTGGGTAAACGAAAAGTGGGAATAAGGAAGCCTAGGAAGAAGTTGAAGGGTTTTGGCTACGGTGTACCTTATCAAGTCGAGTTTATGATGGATGGGAAACTGAAACGTGTGATTTTAGAGACTATGCGGCCTAGCGGCTTCGGTCATAACCATTTTTCTGATCGAGCTCAGGTCTCGTTGTGGCAGCACTCCGTTTTTAACAGGTTGCCTAAACATGCTCGCTCCGTGGATGTTGGCGCTTTTACTAGGGAGGGGGCGTTGAAGTCTTTGGGTGATTGTACGGAGTTTTTTATTGTTACAGATATGGTGAGGGGTTGGCCATATTTCAGGGATTTGGACAGGATTAGAGGGCGTGGGCGGTTGTCACGATTGGATTTGGATCGTTGTCAGGCTTTGTCGGATTATTTGGTTACGATTCATGAAGTGAAGTCTAGCGAGGTTGAATTATATGTGAGGCGAATTCGGGATTTATTGGGGCACGGGGAGTGCATTATGGGTTTGACAGATAGCTATCCGGATGGGTTGGAGTATATTGGTAAGGAGGATTTGTGTGAGGTTGAGAAGCGTTGTGTAGAGTGGAGGTGGAAGCTGAAGCGTAAGACGCACCGTTTGGCGCAGGTTCACGGGGATTATCACCCGTGGAATGTGCTGTTTCGGAAAGGCGTGGATTTTACGGTTTTGGATCGTAGCAGGGGTGAGTGGGGGGAACCGGCTGATGATGTGACTGCTATGACGATTAACTATCTGTTTTATTCGTTGCAGGCATATGGACGGTTAGCGGGTCCGTTTGAAACGTTGTTTGATAGGTTTTGGAGAAATTATCTGGATAAAACAGGTGATGAGGAAATGTTAGAGGTGGTGCAACCTTTTTATGCTTGGAGAGGGCTGGTGATAGCTTCGCCTATTTGGTATCCGAATCTGTCTTTGGAAGTGCGGATCAAGTTATTTAATTTTATTAGAAATGCGCTTGAGACTGAGCGGTTTGCTTTGGGGGATGTTAACTCTTACATTGAGAGTCAATAGATTTCCATGGTTTTGCGGGGGGCGTGACAATAGGTTATTTGGCGAGGGTTCTGAGTGAAAGTTCGAGTGAGAAAGAGTTTTAAGAAGACTTTGATTTTTGTGGTCTACTATAAACTATGAAGTAAGAGGATAAGTAGTTTTGACTAACGAACTATTAGAATCGATAAAGACTATGCTTAGAGAAATAGAGCACTCGGAGGAGGCTATACGAGAAATAAAGCGGTACATATAGCGTCTTAGATTGCTTTTTATCCCCATGGGTAAAAATACTTGTTGCTCCGTTGCATTCATTAAGTTGACTCCAAAATAGATTAGTGATTAAAATCAAGGAGGTCCTCAACCTATGACTCAATTAGCTGGGTGGTGCGCTTGGTTAACCGGGCTTCCTGGAAGCGGTAAGTCAGTTATTGCCCAAGCATTGCTGAGGCGTTTGGAACAACAAGGTATCTCTGCACAACTTGTTTCTATTGACATGCTACGTAAAGTTGTTACTCCTAAACCCACTTATTCTGAAAAGGAGCGTGACATGGTTTACGCCTCTATCGTCTTTGTCTCTAAGCTTCTCACCCAGAATGGCGTTAACGTCATAATCGATGCTACCGCCAACCGCCAACGATACCGAGACCACGCGAGAAAACAGATTCCACGCTTTATAGAAGCCTACGTCCGCTGTCCACTGGAAATCTGCATAGAAAGAGAGACCAAACGAGGCAAAACCTTCATGGCACCAAGAGACATTTACAAGAAAGCCTTCACAGGCAAAAGCACCACAGTGCCAGGCATAGGCGTCCCATACGAACAACCACAAAACCCAGAAGTCACAGTAGATTCAGACAAGCAAAGTCTAGAAGAGTGCGCAGAAAAAATTTGTAAAACAATAACAAGAATATTTCAAACGTAACTTTCTATTTGAAACATATTCGATTCATATCTCAGACGGGGTAGACGGCGTCACACATAGAGCACTATAGCTTGGGCTTCACAATCTCTTTCATCTTATCCAACAAACCAGCAGCCTTCAAAGCCTCAACAACCTCATTGTCACCGTCACCCTTACCAATCTTAACCTTCATCTCCGTAGGCTCAATGTGACCAACGTTAACCCGTCTCCGCTTAACACCGTTCACCTTAACAGGACCAGTAACAACAACAAAATTCTTGTCCACAACATCTACAATAACGCAACGTCTACCAGTCTCACGACCAGCAATCTTCACACAAACCCTACCAACCTCAATCGCAGGCACCATCAAGCCCTCCATTATATCCGAAGCGTGAAAACATCATAAACACCCATACTTATAACCTAATCGATACCCAACACAACGCGATCCATAACCAAACAAAGCGTCCTAAAAACTTCGTCTGCACTCAAATCATTCGAATCCAAAATCAAATCAAAAGGAGAAAAATCGCCACCCAAATCAAACCCATAAAGTTTCTTGTAGATAATCCCAGTCTTCGTATCTTTCTCCTTCAAAGCAACCAAAGCCCTCTCAAAACTTATTCCATCTCTCTTCGCAACACGTCCTGTCCTCACCTCAACAGAAGCCTCCAACCAGACTTTGAACCCCTCCTTCAACAACCAAGGCATCGTCCAGCTATCAAAAACAACATTCCCATGCCCCGCCCACTCCAAAAGTTTCTCATCAACCTCCTTATCAAACTTGGACTCCTTCGCTCTTTGTTGAAGGAACCGCATTCCCTCATCACTTTCCCACCAGCCCCTTCCAACCGACTTGTAACCCCTTTCAACAGCCAAAGCCTTCAGCGCATTCCCACCAGAAAGATACTCAAGTCCATATTTCTCGGCTAACCTTTTAGCTACTGAACTCTTTCCACACCCAGTCATTCCACATACACACAACACAACCTTCGATTTCCGCTCCTCATTACAGCGGCTCATGTTTAGTCAACTCGCCCTTTCTGATAATTAGATCTTTCTCACAGCCTGCTTCAACAAGTATCGAATACAACTGTGGCACAACTGACCGCCATATATACGTTCAACTCTTCTTTGACTCGCAGGAAGTTTACGAAGTTTCGATGAGGTTAGACGCGGAACCCCTAGAAGCATTTGACCACATCGAGTGCAGTATGAAGCACCGATTTTCTCACGTCTGAAATGAGTTTCCATACGTCCTCCAGGCAACCGGAGATGCTGACGTCTTCTGCTTTTTGTCCGTAGAGAGGGTTTGGGCATTTAGCTCGGTGCTCCCGATGTCCCCATTGGTATGCCCAACGCTCGCGAAATGAAGGTTCCTGAGGCAAAGGAACAGATGAGATACCACATAAAAAGAGGCAATTCGATATAGCCTCCACTTAATCCAGGAAAATAAGCCATAGTGCCTACGCCGAATAACGGTATTAGAAAAAGTTGCCAAAGAAGCATGAATGGAACAAAGTAGACAAGCATGGGTTTAAGCGATTGCTTGAACACTTTACCTTGCAACTGCGTGATTCGACGTTGTTGTTTTTGAACCTTTGCAAGAAGTTTCTTATCTCCAGTGCGTTGAGCCTTTCTAGAATCAGTTGTCCAAGCACGAATTTCACGTTGCCATGCGTTCATCTGTTCCCTATCAACAAGGACACGGTTAGCAAGAGATGTAATAAGTGTAATAATTGCAGAAAAGCATAGGATGAATATGGTTGAGCCGGGAGGCGTTAACAGCCAATCAGGTAGCAATCGTATATCACCTAACCCAACAGTTCCACAATCTCTTTAGTTTTAACCTTTTCCTCTCGGTTTTAACCGTTTTCACCGACGCGCAAGTTAATACCATGCAGGCATCAGACATGAACCCTGAAACCCAGCATCAGCCTCCTAGGAAGCGACTCAAGGCAGGATGCATTTCTGCGACGCGTTCTTGCATCAGAAGCTGATAATATTGGTATAGAATTCCGACGGCCAGCAAAATACCCATACCTGTTCCAAACACTCCGAAGAAATTCGCAACTGAAGCGATTAGCCCTACTAGAACCCCTCCGAGTACAGCAACTGTGGGAATGTAACGGTTGAGAAGTGATTCGATGGGTTTACTCGATCTTCTGAATCCTGGAATTTGCATTCCTGAGTCAATGAGTTGTTTCGCAACCATTTTTGGACCTAAACCTCCCACTTCAAGCCAAGTGAGTGAAAAAACGACACAAAATGCGATCATGATGGCCATAAATCCAAGTGCTCGCACGGGATCATTTGCAACATCTGACAGATTTTGAGGGGAAATCACGTAGTAAACGAGGCCACCCACGGGTTGCGATTGTCCTCCTTCTACTACATACTGACCCAAGAGACCGACCCAAAAGTTGTTTCTGCCCCAAGGTTGATTCCAAAGAAGCTGAGATACGAAATATATGTTTGCAAAAAGAGCAGAGGCGAAAATCACGGGTAGGTTAGATACATACAGTAGTTTAATGGGGTATCGGCCGCGAAATCCTCTATAACGGGCGTATGAGATGGGAAGCTCGACTCTAACTCCTTCTGCATAGATTACTATGAGAAAAACAGCTATTGTCGTGATGAAACCCAGCATGGTGGGGTTATTTCCAGATCTAAAAAAGACACTACCCAACGACTGACCACTTAGTATTGTTTGAAAGAAAGCAATCAGAGCCCCAGATTGTTTTCCAACCTCTTCAAATGCAGGTAAAGGAGACAAACAAGACCAAGCAATAGTTTGAGCCACTCCTGCCATAATGAAAAGGCTGATTCCGCTTCCAATTCCCCAGCCCTTTTGTAACAATTCATCTAAAAGCATAAGCAAAATCCCAGCGAACATGAGTTGAACAAAGACGACCACCGATCTTACCGTACCTGGACCTACGCCGGGATACATTCCCCCAATTAGGTATGCGGAAGCTTGAACTCCAATCATGATTATAGAAAAGACCTTGGTAGCAGTAGTGAAAAGGGCTCGGTCATCAGGGTTGGACATGTCGCATTCAATCATGTTAGATCCTACAAGAAGTTGTAGAATGATGCCCGCAGTTACTATGGGGCCAATTCCAAGCTCCATCAAGGATCCTCGATTCGAGGCGAAAATTACTCGGAGATAAAGAAGGGGATCGCCTCCTTCTGCCCCAAGAGGCAAGTATAGTGGCACCTCGGACATGACAAGGTATAATGCCAATGCCATAGCAGTCCAGAACAGCTTTTCGTTAAATCCTACCTTGCGCTGAGGTGGGCTGACTTCGGGCACAAACCTTGAAAGAGGCTGGAACATTCTGAGGAATCTACCGGCCATGCGCTTTTCCTTCTTTGTCCATGAAACAGGTTGCAATCCTTGGTAATTAATTTTTAGCTCAACGAATTAATCATGTCTATTCTAGGATCTGCCCGCCAGCCTTCTCTATTTTTTTAGCCGCGTTTTCTGAGCGAGATGCAATCTTGACGATGAGGGGTCTGGTTATGTTTCCCATTCCTAAGAGCTTGTTGTATCCTAGTTTGTTGAGGTCCAGAACGGTTTTTTTCTTCTTTTGTTCTGGTTGTTCCTTGGCCAATCTATCAGTTAGTTCTTCGAGTTGCCCTACGTTGATGATAGAGGCTTTGTGGTACAGACTTTGCGGAGACGTGAATCCTCTTTTTCCAAAATAGTTTGGCTCATGCTTTATCACGTACGTCCACCCTGCTTTGTGGCGGCCTGCCTTTCGTCTGCCTTTTCCGCCAGTTTTTCTATGCTGCCCGATCTGACCGTAACCATGGGTTCTAGAGCCGCGCATCTTTCGGGTCTTCCGAAGTTTTTGGGGCATGTGTTCAACCTCATCTTTAAGTGCTTAAGGTTTGGGATTCTTTAATTATCCTACGAAGATTGTTTCGCCTTTGAACTTTTTTTCTACAAGTTTTTTCAGACGTACTTCGAGTACTCCATTCTTGTATGAGGCTTGAGCGGATTTGGGGTCTACTTTTGCAGGGAGTGCCAGTTCTTTATGGTATTTTCGTTTGGGGGTGTCAACTGAAACTGTTAGGTGTTCTTCGGTTGTGTGTAGGTGTATATCGTTTTTTTCCACGCCTGGGAGTTCAGCTACTATGACCACGCCTTTGTCCTCCTCCATAACATCAACGAGGGGTTCCCGTTCTTCTCGAATTTGAGGACCGAAACGACTTTTTTGAACGTTTCCGAATTCTCGGATCACTGGTTTTCCGTTGGGTCCGATAGACATTGAAAAACCGTATACATAAGGTCTGTAAGCTTTTGCCTTTTCTGTCGGTGTTTCAAAAGCTTTGCTCATCATTTCGTCCATCATGTCTTCAAGTCTGTCGAACTCGTCGAAAATATTGAACCGTGGGTATGATCTTTTTTTCTTTCTTCGTCTCCACCAAGGTTCGCTCATCAGCCTTTCTCCTTTGACAAGATTGTGCATAAAATGATGACTATAAATGTATCGATGAATCTTGCTTTTCGCGGTTAGACGTGGCTTGCGTGTGTGTGGAACTGTCTACCGGTCGAAGATATGAGCTAAAAAGGGAACTAAATAGAAGGATAAAAAAGGATTTTGAGGTAGCTCTTGCCATTCTTCTGTTCAGGAGAAATAAGAAGAACTGATATATCCGAATA
>CAZKWF010000022.1:27884-28818 GCA_964556565.1 uncultured Candidatus Bathyarchaeia archaeon | reverse complement strand
AGAGACAAAAACACATAAAAACTACACATTAACAACAGGAAAACACAATAAAGAAAGAAGAAACCACATCAACACAATGTACGTCATGCATTTCGCTTTGTGTGCTCAACTATTTGGAATTCACGGAATTATATGATGCCAACCGTATTTTCTGTAGATTCTCCTGCCACTTTCTGACACGAGAAAGTCAATGTATTTCTTGGCTAATTCTTTGTTTCTGGAGAACTTTACCACAGCCACTCCAGTGCTTCTGGATACTTGAAGTTCTTTGGGTAACTCTACGATTTCCATTGTTTTCGTCCATAACTTCTTGAAGGCGCCCCACCCGAAAACAGCATCCACTCTCTTCTGGTTAATCAAAGCCATTACTGCCCCACATCCATCTGCAAAATCAGTAATATTTCTTCTTATTTGGTCAGTAAGTCCAGCTTTGCTTGAAATGTCATCCCATACTCCCAATAAACATCCACTAATAGAAATTCCGACTTTGACTCCTTCTTGTGTCAGGTCAGATATTGACTTTCTTCTTCGGATTTCCCATCGGCACAAGAATGGCAGATTTCCTAAAGCCAACGCTCCTTCTTGTGTCTCTAAAAATCAATCCTCTTTGTTGCGCATCATCAAGTATGAATTCAGCTCCGCATGTCAATATGTCGCCTTCCTTTGATTCTTCAATCTCTGAAATAAGATTCTCAGCTTTCCCAACAGTGAACTCAAATTCTGTTCCGAATTTTGCCTTGAACTTTTCAGCACTTTTCTTGATAGGCGGAGCTACTGCACCAGAGGAAAAAACATGCAGAACCTCTCTCTTTGGCATGTCAAGGTCTCCTTTTCATATTTCCCAGATTGGTTTCTTCTGCTCAAATACTTTTTGCATGCATGCAAAGCAATAGCCTAAACCGTCGCAACATATATGTTATGATTGGAATTCTTC
>CAZKWF010000022.1:0-27874 GCA_964556565.1 uncultured Candidatus Bathyarchaeia archaeon | reverse complement strand
ACCAAACCCTTCTTCCCGGCAAAGTTGCCTCATTTTCGCTTCGTGTAGCCCCATTGCCCCCAAGCCCTCCCCTCCATCGACCAATGAAATTGACATACAGAAAAGTAAACTGACGCCATATCTCAGAGTGGTAAGCGGACCCACATTGTCCTCCAACGCTTCCTCACAATTCACGTCCAAACAAACATAACGACCACCAGGCTTCAAACTCTTTCGAATCGAGCGTAACAACCCAAGCGGACTGACAACCTCGTGGACTACGTCGAACGTGGTGACTAAGTCATATTGATCAGGCAAGCCAACACAGGCGTCAAGGACTCTAAAACTCACCAAACGAGACACACCTGCGGCTTCTGCATTAGACCTAGCACGCTGAATCGCCAGTTTGGAAAGGTCAAACCCCACATAGCGAGACTTGGGGAACGCCTGAGCTAGCATAATCAGCACTTTGCCACCCCCACAGCCAACATCTGCCACTTGGACCCCATTTTCAAGAATCGCTTGGACATCAGGCATGGCCGGAATCCATTCTTTGAGCAGCTTAGCTTCATAGATTCCCGCCATATCCCGCTCCATACCTTCCCAGGTGTTTCTGTCATACGCATCAATTGGTATCCCATTTCCATTCTTGAAAGCCTTCTCCAGCAAGTCTACGGTTTTCAGCATTCCCAACAGCATTTGGTGTGTTCCCCCAAAAAAGAATGGTCCTTCCTCCTGAGCGAGCACAGGCTCATGTGCAGGTGGTAATGTGAAGAGTTGGCTTGAGGGGTCATATTCCAGATATCCCGCACTTGTCATTCCAGCAAGCCATTCTTTCGCGTAGCGCTCGTGGATATTAGTTCGTTTGGCAAACTCGGAGCTTCCCGCTGGACCGTTCGCAGCCAGATCCTTGAACAAGCCCAGTCGGTCACCGATGGTTGCCATAACGGTTGTCGCTAGGCCACTCGTGTCTGTCACAACTTTTTTCAGGAAAAGCTCAACTTCAGTCTGCTCCATTTCTGACTTCTCTCCTACCAAAGCTCCCTTAATCGTCAACTCAGCATAAATCTATTTCCAATTGGCAGGTTAACCCGCTTATTCCAGCTCGAAACGCATGATGCATGCATGCAAGTGGAAGTCAAAGAACTGAAACAAGAAATTGCATAATCACCCAGAAATAGTTCGCCTTCGGACAGGACATAAGTCCTCTGTAGGTAGCATGCTTCTACAGTAACCTCTGGCGTACACTTGTGCTATATTTCGTCCGATTTAAATGTTTTGCATGCATGCACAAAGAACAAACACGCATTTTTCAAAATAAAGAAAAAACCACCAAAGATGATTGGCATTCATACGATGTATACCCAGCTTTTCTTAGAAACAAATAAGACCCACGGAAACCCTCGGAACCGCACCTATCCCTGCATCACCAAACAGCAAAATGAAAACGCATTTTGATGTTCTATGTTATAACACAAAAACAACCACACTTGTGCGGCTAGATTTGAAGTTTAGACAAAATCTCGGCCGGAGCACCATCCAACCGCTCGTTGGGTTGGTAGGTTTGGAAGTTGCTCTGCTTGTAGTCATCTAAAGGCTCAGCACACATTTTTTAAGTCTAATCTTTTTATACAATATTTGATTTCCTCTTTCGAAAGGTGATGCAATGAGTAAGAGAAAGAAGCTTGAAGCGAAAATTCTCTCGTTGTTCAGTCAAGTTGATAAGCCTTTAACTTTAGCTGAAACTTCGCAACGTCTCGGAGAGTCTCAAAAAGATGTTTACAAAGCTTTACGACATTTGTTCGAAAATGAAAAAATTTACTCCGTAGAGGGTAGGCGATATAAACTTTCCAGCTCGAATTCTGGTGGTACGTAAGCCAAGGCGTAGAGAGTTTGAAGGAGTAAGTGTGAACGCTCATTCGAAAGAGAACAGCTCATTTTACGATCATTACCGAGCAATGAGTCTTTCTGCAAACCCCATGACTTACGCTGCCTAGCAGCAGTTCTTTTATTCTACTCACTCCCCTCGCGCCCATAACAATCAAATCAATCTTCTCCTCCTTCGCCGTGCGAACTATCTCATGAACCGCGTCTCCATCTTTCAGGACCGCCTTCACGGGAATCTTCTGTTTCTCAACTGTGTGTTTACCCTCAGCCAAGATTTTGTTTCCTATTCTCTTTGCAGCTTCAACGACTTCAACTGTAATTTCTGCTGATGCTATGGATGGGGTGGGGAGTGCACCTGTTTCTGGGGCAACAAATGGTACAGCCTTAGAATATACGTGAAGCAATATAATTTCTGAACCAAATTTCTTGGCTACATTAATGCCATATTCTAACGCTTTTGATGAGGGCTCCGAACCATCCAGAGGAACTAAAATCTTCTGGAACATTCGTTAGTTCACCAATAGTAGTAAAGACGAATTGTACTTATTAATTTGAGCTGGTGTTTCACGTTTTAGATTCCGTTGTGCTTAAGTATTTGAGTTTCAAACAGCATTATAAGATGTGGAGTAAAGCTTGGAGGTGTACTGAACTCACTAAAGTTTCAGTCAACTACTTGCTTCACACAAGCAACATTATAAGCTCAATTCTCTCTTGCTAAGGTTATCATTCAACGCTATTGATTAGGAGGCGTTTAGATTCGGACAAATCGTTATAACGGCGGGTCTGCCCTACGCAAATGGCGAAATCCATTTGGGAGGGATCACCTCAACATATCTGCCTGCAGATATACTTACAAGGTTTTTCAAGCTAAGAGGAAATAATGTAGTTTTTGTCTGCGCCACTGATGACTTCGGTACTCCTATATTAGTTGAAGCTGAAAAAGAAGGAAAAAGCCCAGAAGAATTCGTAGCCTACTGGTACGAAGCGGACAACAAAGATTTTAGGGATTTAGGAATTTCATTCGACATTTTCCATCAAACAAGCTCCAAAGAAAACATACGATTTACACAATATTTCTTCAAGAAACTGTATGAAAAAGGGTTTATTTTCAAACGGCTCATCTCACAGCCATACTGTGAAAAGTGTAAAAAGGTGTTACCCGACCGATACGTTAAGGGCACTTGCCCCTACTGCAATGCCACTGATCAATATTCTGATGGATGCGAAGAATGCGGAAAAGTGTTTCAACCAGAAGAGATCAAGGACCCACACTGTGCGATATGCGGATCAAAACCAGTGAGCAAACAGAGTGAACACTATTTCTTTAAGCTCTCACACTTTTCAGACGAGTTGAAAAAATGGTTAGTGGAAAATCGAAGCCTCCAGCCAGAAGTGAAGAACTATGTGCTAAACTGGATTAGTACAGGATTAGAAGATTGGGATATTACGAGAGACATAACGTGGGGGGTTCCAATTCCTCTAAATGAGGCGAAGGGAAAAGTGCTTTACAACTGGTTTGATAATCACCTTTGTTATATTTCTACAGAGTTAAAATATTTCTCGGATAGAGGAATCAATGGAAAAACATTTTGGAACTCTTCAAAGATCTATCACTTTATCGGAAAAGACATAGTGTATCATCATTACTTGTTCTTACCCGCTATGCGCCTCGGTGTAGAAGAATTCAAACTTCCAGATTTTATTCCTACAAGAGGTCATTTGCTACTTCATGGAGTGAAATTCTCTAAAAGCAGAGGGTGGTACGTTAGTTTGAGAGAGTTTCTGAATCTGTTTCCAGCAGACTATCTGAGGTATTACTTGACAACCATTACCTCATACAGTCAATCAGATGTAAATTTTGATTGGGAGGATTTTCAATCAAGAATGAATAATGAATTAATTGCGAATATCGGAAATTTCATCCACCGAACATTGACTTTTGCCTGGTCAAATTACAATGGAAAGGTACCTGAAGCGAAAAGTAATGATAAACTAGACGCCCAATTTAAAGAGAAAGTTGAAACAATAGCAAAAGAAGTTGGAGAAGAATTAGAAAAAATCGAGTTGAATCGAGGACTAAAAAAAATCTTAGAATTTTCCAGTTTTTGCAACCAATATTTCCAGCGGAAGGAACCTTGGACTAAGAGGGAAGATACGGCGACTTGTTTGTATCTATGTATAAACGCTGTCAGAAGTCTAGCCATTTTACTTGAACCTTATCTACCGTTCTCAGCTGAAACTCTGTGGCAGCAATTGAATCTAGAGGACTCTGTTCACAAACAAAGTTGGGATTCAGCATCGGAATTAGCTATAGAAAGTGGGCATAAAATCAACAAACCGAAAATACTATTTAGAAAAGTAGAATCCGAAGAAATTAAGAGAGAAAAGGAAAAGCTACTAAAATTACGTGTTGATTAGGCTTGACTCGTTGTGGTGTTGTAGTGGTGAAAAAATAGTTACAAGTTTTACAAGTGAGAGATTTGCGCCTTAAAATCGATCTTCACGTCCATACACGATATTCCTACGATTCCACAACTACCCTCGACGAGATAGTTGCTTATTCTAAGAAGAGAGGTTTGGACGGGGTTGCCATTACTGATCATGACGTTGTTGAAGGGGCGCTTAAACTTGTCCAAAAAGTTAAGGAACTTGTTGTTATCCCAGGAGTCGAAGTCACCACCTCGCATGGTCATGTCCTAGCCCTCAACATAACTAAGCCCATTCCTGCAGAATTAAGCCCTTTTGAAACGATTCAAATAATCCATGAAGCTGGAGGAATAGCTGTGGCTGCTCACCCAACTGTTTTTTACAAAGGATTAAGGGGACATGTAGACTCAAACTTTGACGCTGTAGAAGTGGTTAATGCCTTAGCATTCCCTTTCTTCCTCTCAACTCATCTAAGCCGAAAACTTGCTGTTAGACTTGATCTTCCGCAGACTGCAGGAAGCGATGCTCATTGCGCTTCTGAAATTGGTTTTGCCTACACAGCTATTGACGCAGATCCTGAGGTTGACGAAATTGTGCACGCAATAAAGAAGGGAGCAACTGTTCCGTGTGGAAAACCGATACCATGGAAACTGAGACTCAAAAGAGGATACTTCGCCATCAAAAAGAAATTGTGAACCATCGCTAATTAAAATGTAATAGAAGAATTGTCACGGCGATAAAGTAATGGTACCTATGGGTCTAGGAAACGAGTCCAAAGCCAAACTACGATTTTGCTGCTCTATCTTGCTAAAGTTTTAATTTAGAGTCCCCTGCATTAATTAGGAGGCTAAACATTTTGAAGGAAGCCCTTACAGGAAGAACGGAGGATTACCTGAGAGGGATATACGAGATTATAGAGCGGAAGGGATACGCTCGCATAAAGGACATCGTAAGAGAGTTGAATGTTAGACCATCTACTGTCGTAGAGATGATGAAGAAACTGGACCACATAGGACTTGTCGTGTATGAAAAATATGGTGGAATCACGCTTACCTCTCAGGGAGAAGAGATCGCAAGGGCCGTTAGAGAAAGACATGAGACATTCAAAAAATTCCTAGAAATTATTCTAGTACCAAAGAATGTTGCATTGAAGGATGCCCACATGCTTGAGCACCAACTGGATACGAAGACGATACTACAGTTCACAAGATTCGTGGAGTTCATCACCAGCGCCCCCGAACATCCAAAGTTCGTCAAAAGATGGCTGGAACAGTTCAAAAGATATTGTAAGACGAAAAACCGTCAACATGTAGACACGTAACCATTAGAGTAGAGATCGATTTCCTAAACATGTTCGATTTTCTATAACATGCCTAACTTTTTTAGGGTATTCTACAAATATGCCTAACAACACTCTAACATTTAGTAGCCCCAAAATCGCAGATTGCGGCTTTATCGTGGAATAGAGGTTAAGCGATCTGGAGCCTGGGAAACGGCAGTTATCACTAGGGCCACTGGAAGCGGGGCTGTTTGAAGGAGAATATTGGATATGCGATTGCATACACATGTGCACATGAGACAGTAAGAAAGGAAAGTGGAGGATAGCGAAAATGGAGTTACGTTTGACTGATCTGAGAGATGGAGAGAGTGGCGTTGTAACTTCTATAAAGATGGGTCACGGAAGAGGGCATAAAGAACACCGAGGAGCAGGAAGACATTGGGGATTTAGAAAAAGGCTTGAAGATATGGGTCTAACCCCCGGCACCAGAGTGACCGTGGTGAAATCAGCACCCTTTCGAGGACCTTTAGAAGTCTATGTAAGGGGTTCTAGGCTGGCTATAGGTAAAAGAATGGCTGAGAGAATTTTCGTGGAGGTAAAGAGGTGACCGAAAGCAGGTTCATTGTGGTTTTGGCAGGAAATGCGAACGTCGGAAAATCTGTAATGTTCAACCACTTGACGGGTTTACACCAGCACATTGGAAATTGGCCCGGGAAAACTGTTGAAAAGGCTGAAGGAACGCTTCATTTTAGGGGTCATACCATAGACATCATCGATCTACCTGGAATCTATTCTCTGTCCACCTTTTCTATAGAGGAGCTCGTTTCAAGGGAATATATCGCAGTCGAGACGCCAGATGTGGTGATAAATGTTGTGGATGCCTCGGTTCTTGAAAGAAATCTGTTCTTCACACTTCAGTTAATGGAACTGGAGACTCCAATGGTTGTGGCTTTAAATCAAGTGGATATGGCGAAGAAGAAGGGTATAGAGATCAACTATAAGAAATTAGAAAAGACCTTGGGTGTACCGGTAATTCCCACAGTGGCGACGAGGGGAACTGGCGTATACGAGTTATTGCAAAAATCTGTTGAGACCATTGAAAAAGGAGGAAAAAAGCCTCACCAAATGAAGTACGGCGACGAAATTGAGAAGAGAATTGAAGGTCTCAGTGAGATAATCAAAAAGGTTCATTATCCATACCCCGCTAGATGGACAGCGATAAAGCTCTTGGAAAAGGATGAGCAGGTGGAAAGGGAAATTCGTGAAATAGATCCCGAGATCCTATCTGCCGCTGAAAAGTCTGCGAGAGAGATTGAAGATATCCATGGTCATTCTTGCTCGACTGTGATAACATCTGAGCGATACGAGATTGCAGGCTTCATTGCTAGAGAGGTTCAACATATAGCGCCGCCAATAAAGCCACCGATGAGAGAGAGGCTTCATGCTTTAACAACCCATAAAATCCTTGGATATCCGATTATGGCTATTGCATTACTCTCAATCTTCAGTTCTATCTTCACTTTCGGAGACTACACCTCTGGCTTGTTGAGTGACCTTTTGTATGGTTTAGAACCTATTTTTGAAAGCATATTCGGAGCCGAGATTGTGGGAAAACTGATTTGGGGTGGAGTTATGGAGGGTATCATAGCGGGTGTTACGATAGCGCTACCTTACATTATTCCATTCTATCTTATACTATACTTTCTTGAGGATTCCGGTTATCTTAGTAGAATCGCGTTTTTGTTAGATAATGTAATGCATAAGATAGGTTTACATGGGAAGGCCTTTATCCCAGTCATGCTCAGCCTTGGTTGTAACGTTCCAGGATGTTTGGGATGCAGAATCATGGAGACGGAAAGAGAGAGACTTCTCACCGCCTTCGTTGTTACATTGGTACCTTGCGCCGCAACAACAGTTATCGTTCTCGGTCTAGTTGGGACATTTGTGAATGTTCAATGGGCCTTAGCATTATACATCATCAACTTGTTGATTATCTTCTTTCTAGGAAGACTGGCATTCAAGGCTTTACCCGGTGAACCAACCGCACTAGTAATGGAGATGCATGACTATAGAGTGCCTCATCCGCAGACGGTGTTGAAACAAACATGGTTTAGATTGATGGAATTCATAAAGATGGCCTTTCCTCTTATAATTGTAGGTAGCCTTCTAATCAAGCTCGCAGAAGTTATGGGTTTGTTGAACCCTATCGCAAGTGTCCTCAGTCCCATAACTGTCACTTGGCTGGGGCTACCAGCCATCACGGGTATAGCATTGATGTTTGGAGTTTTAAGGAAAGAACTGACGTTAATAATGCTCGCAACTCTTCTGGGGACAGCAGATTTCACACAGGTTCCAAATTTTGGGCCAGTGCAGATGATTGTGTTCACGCTGGTAACAATGCTCTATATACCCTGTATAGCTACTATTGCTGCCCTAGTTAGAGAGTTCGGATGGAAGAAAGCATTATTCATTACGGTGTTTGAGATCGTGTTTGCAGTACTCGTTGGCGGGATAGCTTTCAGGTTATTGATGCTGGCCCAGTGAAAAGGAGATGAGCTTATCATAAGCCTCTTCTATCCTAGAAAGAGAAACAATGCATGCATAGCTTCCGTCCGCTTAAGTCGACCTGTAGCATAAAACGGCTGGACTTGTCAAATCTTACATGCTCACAGAGAAAGAAAAGGAATTATTGTGAAAGGGGATGGGATAAACCCATGACTGGGAGATGTCTTTCAAATGTTTTAAAGAAGGCGACGTTGCTTTTACTGGAAAATAAGGAGCGGAGAACGTGAGTGATGTTGTTTCGTTAGCTTTATTACTATCTTTTCTAGCGGGAATCTCAACTACGATAGGAGCCGCAGTAGCATTCTTCATAAAAAAACCTACGCACAGAATTTTGGGCTTGACTCTCGGATTTTCGGCGGGTGTAATGATCAATGTATCGTTCGTTGAACTTCTGACAAAGTCGATGGGTGGGATAGGATTTCTCCATGCAAATTTCGCATTCCTTGTAGGAATAGTGATAATCTTTGTAGTCGACATTTTGATCCCTCACGAATATATCGCTGAAAAAGTTGAAAGCAGAGATCCGAAACTTATGAGGACTGGGATTTTGACTGCGTTAGGAATTGCAATACACAATTTTCCTGAGGGATTTGCTACGTTCGCATGTTCTTTATATTCAATAGATGTCGGCATCCTGTTAGCGATAGCTATAGCCCTTCACAACATACCTGAAGGGATATCTGTGTATATACCCATTTTCTATGCCACTGGAAATAAGAGAAAGGCTTTTCTGTACTCTTTTGCTTCGGGGATATTTGAGCCGATTGGCGCAGTAATAGGAGCAGCTTTCCTCTTACCCTTCATGACAGACTATCTAATTTATTCTGTTCTAGCCTTCATTGCAGGCATCATGGTTTACATAAGCTTTGACGAATTATTGCCAGCGGCTCACAGATATGGTAAAGAGCACACGGTAGCCATAGGAGTTATTTCTGGAATGGCTGTAATGATACTCAGTTTAATCATGCTCAGATGAGCTTTGTATTTTGCATGCATGCATTTTTCGGTATGTTCCACCCGCTTTACTTACAGACTTGAAAACTTCCCTAACCGCTCCACAGAGAGCCTCTAGCCTCTTTGATAAGTTCAACTTTGGAACCCGCATAATCCATTTATTTAAATTTTTGGAAATCATTGATTATTTAGGCGGTTTCGATGGGAAGAGGTTCTGGTTTCGGAAAAGTCATTTTGTTTGGCGAACATTTCGTTGTTCACGGCGTGCCAGGAATTGTTTCTGCAATTGATTTGACAGCTGACGCAGAAGTGAAGAAAATTGGAGACGGAATCACTATAAAGGATGAAAGAAGAGGCGCAAACGGTTACACTGAAAAGAAGAGAACCCAACAAAAAGAGTCAATTCAGAGAATGCTTAAAACCGTGGGAATCGATTTGGAAAAGGCGTTTTTAGAGATTTGGTTAGGAGGAAATCTCCCGGGCTTCAGCGGAGTTGGTGCTTCTGCAGCAAGCAGCGTTGCAATCGCTCGAGCTATAGCAGAGGAGTTAGAAATGAATTTGTCAGATGAAAGAATTAATGAAATTGCTTATGAAGCTGAGAAAGCTTACGCCGGAACGCCTTCAGGCATCGACAACTCCGCGGCAACCTATGGAGGGCTAATCTGGTTCAGGAGGAATTTGAGCGGAGGCCCAAACACAATTGAAAGATTGAGTATAAGGCAACCCGTTGAAATTGTCATAGGCAACACGCGGGTTGTCGCTGACACAAAGGAAATGGTTGCAGGCGTTGCGGAAAGAAAGAAAGAAAATCCAGAAAAATACGGTCCATTGTTCAATGAGGCAGAGCGGTTGGCGCTTGAGGCGAGAAAGGCCTTAGAAGATTTTGATTTAAGAGAAGTCGGAAGGCTAATGAGCAAAAACCATGACTTACTGCAAGAAATTGAGGTTTCTTGCAAAGAATTGGATTATCTAGTCAATTTAGCTCGAGAGCAGGGCGCGTTTGGAGCAAAACTAACTGGCGGTGGCGGTGGAGGCTGTATGGTAGCGTTAACGCCAGGAAAAGAACTGCAAGAAGTGGTTGCCACAACAATGGAAAAAGAGGGGTTCAAAGTACTGAGAGCAAAGATCGGGGTTCAAAAAATATAAAGAGAATAGCCTTAACAGAAACAAGAAATTACCTTTATAGAAGGGATAAGATTGGGTTTTAGAAGTTTTCTGGAACAGCTTGACCAAAATGGAGAATTGGCAAAAATAGAAAAAGAAGTGTCAACCGAGTATGAGATAGCGGGGATTATAGATGCTCTCGGCGAAAAACCTGTATTGTTTGAGAAAGTGAAAGAATCAAGCATCCCTGTTGTAGGCGGCCTCGTCTCTTCTAAAGAACTGATTGCCAGAGCGTTGAATATCAAGAAAGAACAATTGTTGCATAAGTTATCCAATGCCATAGAAAACCCTGTACGCCCCGATGTTGTGGAGAAGGGAGAATGTCAGGAAATAGTTGAGAAGGATGTTGATTTAACAAAGCTTCCTATAATGAGGTACACAGAAAAAGACGGCGGAAAATACATCGCATCGGCTATCTGCATAATAAAAGATCCTGAGTTAGGTAGAAACACGTGTTTCCACAGGTTGATGCTACTAGGTAAAAACAGGTTCGTAGCTAGGATTGTCGAAGAGCGGGGAACCGACAGTGCCCTTAAAAAGTCTGGCGGTGAACTCGACATCGCAATTTGCATAAGCAACTCAACAGCTGTTCTTCTTGCTGCCGCCACATCTCTACCAAAAGGCGTTGACGAAATGGGAATGGCGAACGCACTGGAAAAAACAGAGTTGGTAAAGTGTAAAACCATTGACATTGAAGTCCCGAAGGACTGCGAGATTGTATTAGAAGGAAGGATAACAAAAGAGAGAACATCAGAGGGGCCATTCTTAGATCTGACAGGAATTATCGATAGAGTAAGACAGCAACCATTGATAGAAATCAACTGCATAACTCACAGAGAAAATCCCGTCTACCAAACCATACTTGCTGGAAGAAACGAACATAAACTCTTGATGGGAATGCCCAGAGAACCAACGATTTTTAATGAAGTGAATAAAGTCTGCGAATGTAAGGATGTTTACATAACTCCTGGCGGTTGCAGCTGGCTCCACGCAGTGGTGCAAATAAAGAAACGGAATCCAGATGACGGAAAGAAAACGATTGAAGCAGCCTTTAAAGGTCACAGCTCATTGAAACACTGTATTGTTGTGGATGACGACATAAACATCTATGATCCAAACGACGTTGAATGGGCCATCGCAACGAGATTTCAAGCAGACAAAGACGCTGTTATCCTACCAAAACAAAGAGGGTCTTCTCTTGATCCATCTGGAGATCTAACTGAAGGAAAAAAAGCGACAACATGTAAAATGGGGTTGGACGCAACGATTCCGCTCAAAGAAACAGGAAAAGGGTTCAAAAAAGAAGAATACAGAAGAGTTGATCTAAACAAATTCTTGTGATTTTTATGTACCTCACAAAAGAAGAAGAAAGAATGCTGGATGGAGAAGAAGGTTACGCAGCAAAAAAATCCATGGAGATACTCGTTGCCTTAGGAGAGATTTACGGTGCTGAAAAACTCATAAGCGTAGGTTCTGTTCAAGTCGCAGGCGTGTCATATCACAACCTAGGAGATGCTGGTCTAGAATTTCTAAACGAACTAGCAAGAGATGGAAAAGTCAAGGTGCTCACAACCTTGAATCCTGCAGGAATGGATTTGGAGGATTGGAAAAAACTCGGAATCTCCGAAGAATTCGCAGAAAAACAAAACCTGGTCATAGACGCCTTCAGAAAAATGGGTATAATCATCTCCTGCACATGCACACCATACCTGATAGGAAGCCTACCAACATATGGAGAACACATTGCTTGGTCCGAGTCCTCTGCAGTTACTTTCGCTAACTCGGTCATCGGAGCAAAAACCAACAGAGAAGGCGGCCCATCAGCCCTCGCAGCAGCTTTTGTGGGCAAAACACCGTCCTACGGATTACACTTGGAAGAGAACAGAGTGCCCGACGTTCATGTAGACGTGAGGGTTAAACTAAAAAATTTGTCAGATTGGGGAGCCCTTGGTTATTGTATTGGCAAAAAAGTTGAAAACAAGATACCATACATAACAGGTATAAAAGACGCGGATTTGGATGAATTGAAATCGTTCTGCGCTTCAGTGGTGACTTACGGTTCAAAACCGTTGTTTTTTATGAAGGGGATAACTCCTGGATTTGAAAAACATCAACTGCCAAAAGAGAAAACAATCATCGAAGATATGGACATAAAAGAAGCATATGAAAGTATTGATGACGACGTTGACACCATCGACTTCGTTTGTATAGGTTGCCCCCACTGCTCAATCAAAGAAATTGCTGAAGCAGCAAAATTGTTAAAAAACAAGAGAGTATCCTCGAACACTGAATTCTGGGTCGCAACCTCAAGGCTAATGAAACAACTCGCTGACAAAAGAGGCTACACGAAAATAATCGAGAAGGCTGGGGGAAAATTCGCTTGCGACACTTGCATGGCAGTGGCCCCATTGAAAGGAAGGTTCAGGTCAGTTGCAACAACCTCTGCAAAAGGATGTTACTATTCAAGACACAACAACATGAAGACAAAACTGGGAAGCTTAGAAGAGTGTATAGAGGCTGCGGTGAGAGGAAAATGGCGCTGAAAGGAAGAGTCATCTCAAAGGGAGCTGCGGAAGGAGAAGCCTTAACCACCTCGCAACCAATCTCCTTTTACGGCGGAGTGAACCCAGACACAGGCGTGATCATAGAAAAGGGGCACGAGCTGGAGGGAAAGAAGGTGAAGGACAAAATACTGGTTTTCCCGAACGGCAAAGGGTCAACCGTTGGATCCTACACTCTTTACAGGATGAAAAAGAATGATACGGCCCCTGCTGGAATCATAAACAAAGAATGTGAAACCGTGGTTGCTGTAGGAGCAATAATCTCGGAAATACCTTGCATTGACAAGATTGATATTTCGAAAATAGAGACCGGAGACATTGTTCGATTAGAAAATGATACGATTAGAATAGAGAAGGGAAGGATGCCTCGATAACCTGTTCTAGCTACTTTGTGAATGACATCGAAGCATAACCTACTACAGAGGAAAAGTCACTGATCACATCGCCACTCGTTTTGTAACACAACAACTGTGCCCTTTTTGCACCCAACAACTTCGCCGCAGTAATCACAGCAACCGTTGGACCGTAACCACACGTAGATATGTTCTGGCTCTCCACGGTGGAATAATACAGTTCCTCATCCATTTTCGCGACAGCGTCGATGGCCATCTTGTCTTTTCGTTGAGCCTGTTCATGCGGCTCGTAATGAGTCATATCCGTAGAGGCAATTATCAAACCGTTCTTTCCTGACAAGGCCTTCGCAACAGCCCGTCCCACTTCTCGGCTGGACTCCAAATCTTGCATAAGAAAGCAGATGGGCACAAACTTGAAGGCTGAGCCATACAAGTATTGAAGAAAAGGAAGCTGAACTTCAATGGAATGCTCAAACGTGTGAGCTGAATCATCAATGTCAACGATGTGAGATTCACCTGCGATCTGCTTGGCGGTCAAGGTGTCAATCTCTACGTCTCCCAGAGGAGTCTGCCAAACTCCCTTATTCATGAGTGCCAAAGCGCTTCCACGCCCAGTGTGGTTGGGACCAAGAATAACGGCAACATCAGGTTTTCCATCTAATGCAAGATTGTAATACGCATGTGCAGCTACTGGTCCAGAATACATGTATCCTGCATGAGGACAGATGAGTCCAACAATGTTTCGGAGACCGTCCTTCACTATTTTGGGGAGTTTGCCTGGTCCAAATCTATGGGTAAAACATCCTTCAATCTGTGCTTTCAGTGATTGCGCAGTGCCTGCGTAAAACGCTCCAGCTTGAGAAGGATGCCTAATCTTCAACCTTCTCCTCCCGCTATTCCTCTCTCGCCATTTTCACTTCAAAGTCGTCGATCGATGGTTCAATGTTTCCATCAGGAGGTATCTCTCCCTTCTCCCGTAGGATTTGTCTGGTAAGAAGCCAGTAAACTATTGCTAAGGCTCTTCTGCCCTTGTTGTTGGTCGGTATACTTAGGTCTATATCGCAAAAATCGTTGTCGGTGCTACAAAGCGCTATTACTGGGATGCCTAGGCTTGAGGCTTCTCTCACGGCTTGAACGTCAGCTTTAGAATCAGATACAATTATTACGCCGGGTTCGATATGACTCTGATAGAGTGGATTTGAAAGCATTCCGGGAATAAAACGTCCTACAATTGGAGTCGCGCCGATTACTTCGCAAAATTTATTCACAGGAGCACGCCCGTACAATCTCGCCGCTACCACTGCAATCTTGGATGGGTCAAATCGAGCGAGGAATTTAGCTGCAACTCGTATACGTTCATCACTCTTTTTAATGTCTAAAACAAACAACCCATCAGGTCTAATGCGGTAGATAAACTGATCCATGTCTCTTGTTCTCGTTTTCGTGCCTATGTGAATTCCTGCTGATAGCATGGTGTCTTGAGGTAGCAAAAGGTCCTCCTCACTGGGAGCTTCAACTTCTTCTTTCTTCTCTTCTTCTGACATGTTTTTTCCTCACAATGAAAGAGCAGACATTTTAGCCCTGTTATCAAGCATCTCTTCTATTCGGAGGAGTTCATTAATTTTCGCCACTCTCGCCCCTCCTATTACACCAGTTTTTATGATGGGGCAGTGAAAGGCCACGGATAAGTGGGCTAAGTGAGTATCAGTTGTTTCTCCAGATCGGTGAGACATGATCGGGGTGTAAGAAGCTTTTTTTGCCAGTTTAGTGGTTTCCCAGGCATCCGTGAGGGTTCCAACCTGATTCGTTTTAATAATAATGGCGTTTCCTGCGCCAACTTTCATTCCACGGGCCAGTCTCTTTTTGCTCGTTGCAAACAGGTCGTCACCACAAACAAGGCACCTTTTAACTCTCTTAGTAAGTTTTGAAAAGCTTTCAAAATCTTCTTCGTGGAAAGGGTCTTCAACATAAGCGAGGTTGTAGTCTTTGACAAGACTTAACACAAAGTCCAATTGTTCTCCAGAATTTCTTTTAGTTCCTTCTCGACCGTACACGTAACGTCCTTCTTTTGGTTTCCACAAGGTGGAGGCAGCTATGTCCAAACCAACTCTGCATTCTATACCTGACTCCCCTGAAATCTCTTCACATGCCTTCGCCACGATTTCCAAAGCCTCTTCATTCTTTATGTTAGGTGCCCATGCCCCTTCATCTCCCCTTCCTCCGGTGAAGGATGCATCCTTTTTTTTGAGAAGTGAACCAACCCTTTGATGAACTAGAACATTGGCTTTCGCTGCATCTGAAAAAATTTCTACCTTGACAGGGAAAACTAGAAACTCTTGCACGTCTGGTGCTTTTCCTCCCGCGTGTTTTCCTCCGCCTAAAACATTTCCAAGCGGGTAAGGAAGTTCGCCTGCGAAATAGCCGGCAAGGTGTTGAAATAATGGCATACCGTAGGATGCGGCTGCAGCCTCCGCTGTGGCTAAAGAAACGGCGTAAGCCATGTTTCCTCCCAAATTTCTAAAGTCTTCGGTTCCATCGATTTCATGAAGAATAAGGTCGATTTCCTCTTGTTCATCTGCATTTCTGCCGATTAGCTCTGGGGCAACGAGTTCTTCAACCTTTTCTATTGCTTGGTCTACTTCGCCTTTAGGGTATGGAATGACCTCAGCCTTACCTCTGCTAGCGCCAGCTGGGGCGGAAGCTCTTCCAAATCCCGCAACAGTTATTATGTCAATTTCCAGCGTTTCTTCTCCCCGACTGTTGAAGACTTTTCGAGCAGTGACGTTTTCGATGACTGTAGACACTTCATCTGCCTCGTTAGAATTGTTCAGCTGGTTTTCTTCTTCCGGCTTCCACGTAAAATTTCAGAACCTCATCGATGATGTCTATGTGGGACAGAAGCATACGGCGGCAGCAATATCGTGTTACTCCTAGGCTGTCTAAGACTTTTCCTGCGTCTTCTCCAGCCTTTACCCTTCTAGCAAAGTCTTCCCACTTGTCACCGATTACTTTGCCGCATGTGAAACAGCGTACTGGTATGATAATTATCGAGTGCCTCCTATTGAGATGTTTTCTGAGTTTGTGTGCTTTTCATAAGGGGGAGAAAGGCATTATTTCAATGTTTCCGTCAACGGCTCACTCGTCTCTCCACCAGTCGCCCTCTCTATGGACAGACTGTACACGCATACAGATACTGTAACAAGCCTAGATGCTACACCTATCTATAGCTCTTCTGATCCCTAGCTCTTGCGCCAGGGCCACCAAACTTTTTAGATTCTTTTCGCCTCGGATCACCAGCTATCAAAGCGCGGTCATAATCCGTAAAAACGGTTTTAAGGCGAGCACTCTTTGTCCACTTCAACAGAGCCCTCGCGATGGCTGTCCGCGTAGCCTCAGCCTGCCCCATGAAACCTCCGCCAGACACTTTAACGCTTATGTCAAGCTGTTTCCGTATTTCTTCATCAGTCTGCAGAAGAGGTTCCGTGATTTTATCACGGGCAATTTTAGGTTCAAAAATTTCGATAGGAACATTGTTTATACGAATTCTACCTTTTCCAGCTCTGACGGTTGCCCGGGCAATGGCAGTTTTCCGTTTTCCGCTGGTTAATAAGATTCTTTTGGAACTTGGCATTTCTATTCACCTATTGGAGTCCACCCAATTTCTTCTGCCAGTTTTCCAATAGTTATATAGGGACACCGCAACTTCTCCGCATTAGCGTTAGCAATCGTTTGTATTTCCTTGCCTTTAAACTCTTCAGGAACTTCGAGAAAAACCTTCAATCGTTTGTATGCCTGTTGTCCCTTTGGCTTCTTTCGTGGAAGCATGCCGCGTATGGTTCTTCGGACGATTCGATCTGGCCGCCTCCGGTGTAAGGGACCTTTTCTTGGGTGGCCAATTTCCAAGAATCTTTTCGCTTCTTTAACTAAGCTCATTCTTTTGCCAGATATGGCCGCGTTTTCTGCGTTTACGACGATTATTTTTTCGCCTTGGAGGAGACGTTTAGCTATGTGGCTGGCCATTCGCCCGAGAATCAGTCCTGTTGCGTCAATCACTGCAACACGTTCAGTAGTCGTTGGTTTACCCAATAATTTTCACATCTGTTCCTTTCGGGTTCTTCTTCATCAGGTCAACGAGTGATAAGCATTTTCCTTTGGCCTTCAAAATTTTTGTCTGTGCTGGTTGAGAAAAGGTGAAGGCTGCTACTTTGATTGGATGATCAATTTTTCCTGCGGCCAATATCTTGCCTGGAACCGCTACAGTTTCTCCCTTCTTAGTGTACCGATTCAATCGACTTACATTTACGGCTATGCGCCTTCGTCGTGAACGAGACAAAAAATCCGCTATATCACGCCATATTCTTGCCTCGCTTTCTTGAGACTGCTTTTTCAATGATCGAATGAGGTTAATCAACTCTGGGTTAGTAGTTCTAACCCGTTTCATTTTTTTATCTCCTTTAATTGTTTAGAGAAGTCTTCAAATCGTCTGTCAAGTATGTGAACGGCTTCAAGCAGTATTCTTTCAACTGGGAGTGAGCCTGTTGATTCTATGTTAAAATTAAATACATCACCACGTTCGTTGCTGGTTTCGGTTTCAGGTGCAAACTCGTAGGCACATGTGGAAACTGGTTGCCATTTCGAGTGGACCTTCCCCTTCCCCAGTCGAGCGTACGCCTCCAATTTCATTTTCTGGTCGGGCGCCAACTTTGCGATGAGAATCTTGTCGCTAACGGGTGCTATATCTGGGTTCTCGGACTGTAGGTCTCCCGAGTATACGGCTGTTACCTCATCGGTGGCTTCAGCTTCCAGTGTCAGAGCTACACGACATAGGTTGCATCCAAACTCGCTTTTGCACGGGCACTCCTCGGGCAGGTTATAGGAATCTAAATCTGTTTTAAGAGGGATGAACCCCAGTCTATTGGCTAGAATTTCGTCCGCAAGTACAGATGAGTTTTCAATGATAACTACATCCTCGATAGCCATAGCAGGGACCTCAGAGAGCATAATTCGGCGCAAAGTATTCGCAAAGGGCGCCTTAATTCCACGGATAGTCAACTGCATGGTGAAATCAGTTTTTTTAATTATTTGAATCTTCATTATGATTAGACGCCCTTTGGCAGATGCTTATGAACTCACGTGTTTTTCATAAGGAGCGGAAGGCATTATTTCAATGTTATGGTAATATTTAGGAAGAAGAGGCATTCATATTAACATTAAGGAAACTTTTCGTTTGAGCAAAATGGTTCGAATATTGTAGCATCAAAACCACAAACCTCCACCAGTAACGCAATAATAATCTATATAGAACTAACCCCGCGCGTGCTAACTCATTTTCAATGTTTATCGTCTGGAAAACTGGAACTTAAATAACAGTTTTAGCTAGGGGCAATTAGATTCTGCGTCCTCTGCGTCCGCCCTTTCTTCGCGTTCCATCATGTGGAACCGGTGTTACTTCTTCAATGCGACCTATGCGGAATCCACCTCGAGCCAAAGCTCGTATGGCGGCTTGTGCTCCAGAACCTGGCGTCCTAGCACTTGATCCGCCTGGGGCTCGAACTTTAATGTGTACGGCACTTATTCCCCTATCCCGAGCAGTACTTGCAACTTGAGCTGCAGCTCGCATGGCAGCATGGGGTGATGATTGTAACCTAGCTGCCTTCACAAACATGCCTCCTGAGGCTCTGGCGATGGTTTCGGCGCCAGATATGTCGGTGATGTGTATAATCGTGTTATTGTAGGAGCTGTAAATGTGGACGACTGCCCATCTTTCAGCTTTTTTGCTCACTGTTTCTAACCCCCAGTTTTTGGTTTTACCGTTGGTTTCGTCTCAACCGTAGCTTTAACGGATTCTCTTGTTGGATGATTAGGATTTGATAGAGGACTCGTTGGAGCGTAATCTATTACTGCCTCCTCATCGCTTAAGACCAGATAGCTTGGGGATGAAGCCCGTTTACTTTCGATGGCAACGTGCCCGTGGGAAATGAGTTGGCGAGCTTGATACATAGATTTAGCCAGACCTTTTCTAAATACAAGGGTTTGAAGTCGACGTTCAAGGATGTCTTCCAGAGTCAAGTCAAGAACATCAGCTAAAGCAGCTGTTTTGGGTAAAAGACCAAGGCGGCGAAGTCTATCGACAAGTTGTTTTTCCAGTTTTCTTCGTTCCTCAGCAGACATGCCTAGAAGCGACCGCGCGATTCCTCGAAACTTTGAGAGCATGGTTTTGTGACGCCAGAGCTCTCTTTTGTTTCTCAGTCCATACTGACCAAGCAGGTTTAGTTCTGTTTCTAGAATATCGATTCGCCAAGGAAACTTTGGCGTTTCATATTTTTTTCGTTGCTTTTTAGGATCGCCCATGATTATTGCTGCGTCCTTGTTTTCTTGAATTTCACGCCAATAGCCTTTCCAGTTCTGCCTGTCGTTCTTGTTCGTTGCCCCCGTACCTTCAACCCGTAAGCGTGACGGAATCCTCTCCATGATCTGATATCTTTCATTTCATCAATGTCTGTTTTTGTTTGGAGAACGAGGTCAGATCCAATAAGGTGAAGGTGTTTCCCGGTCTGATGGTCCTTAGTGTGGTTAAGAAGCCAACTGGGCACGCCGTGTTTCCTTAGGTCCTTTAATATGCCCTTAATTTTTTCAACTTCAGTTTCGGAGAGAAAGCCTACGCGAGTTTTCGGATCGATGTTGGCTTTTTTCACAATCACGTTGGCTAGTTTGATTCCTATTCCCTTTATGTTCGTTAGGGCGTAGACTACTTTTTGGGTGCCGTATAGGTCGGTGTTGGCGATTCGAACGATATGTTGAATTTCTTTGGGCATCCTAAACCGTCCATATCTTGCTTCAAGCTAACCACTGAAGTAAATCGTATTTTATTTAAACTTTCCTTATTTCAAGATTCGATGGAATAAACGAAACATTTACTCTTATGTGATTTCTTCTTATATCGAAGCTGAGGAGCAGGAGATTGAGACATGCATGTGAAGCATCAACTTTTGTACTGGCTTCCCGTCTATCTCTACGCGGGCGCAATCTTCTATCTTTCATCAGTATCGGTTTTACACGCACCAGAACAACAATTTGGAATAACAATCTCTAACGTAGCGAAGCATATTGTTGAATACGCCATCTTAAGCTTCCTACTGTTCAGGGCATTCACAAACTCTAACTCGCTGTCTATCAAGACAAAAGCGTACTTACTCGCAATCACTCTATCCATTCTCTATGGAATTACCGACGAACTCCACCAATTTTTCGTCCCCGAACGCGTGTGTAGCGGTCTTGATGTCCTCTTTGATGGGATAGGTAGCAGCTTGATTCTGATAAAAGAATTCTTTAGGTAGCATAAAGAGTACTGAGACTACAATGGAAAGTGGAAAGGCTATGGTTAGTAAGCTGGTCCTTTTCGTGTGCTACGGAAACATCTGCAGAAGCCCAATGGCTGAAGGTTTTCTGAAAAAAATGTTGGAAGACTTTAATGAACCCGAAAAGATTGAAGTTCTCTCGGCGGGAACGAACGCCTATGGAGGGCCTCCCACAAGCGAGGCCATAAAAGTTATGAGAGGAGAAGGTATTGACATTTCATCTTTCACGTCAAGGCAACTGACAGAGGAATTAGTCAAAAAGGCGGATTTAATCTTAACTATGAAAAAAAGCTACAAAGACAGGATTATCTCAGAGCATCTGCAATCTGGACACAAGGTTTTCACACTGAAGGAGTTTGCAGGGGAAACTGACGACTTGGACATTAATGACCCTTATGGCGGAGGAATTGTAACTTACCAAACATGCGCAAAGGAAATAAAGCTGAATATCGTCAAGGCCCTGAAAAAAATTGTTGATTATGTTAGTTGATATAGAAGTGTCATTTCTTTCGGATGGTCAATGATTCCAAGTCTCTAGGATAATACGTTATTCTCTCTACTCCGCCTTCTGTTATCACCACAGTATCTGAATGCCGAAAACCCGCAAACCCCGGCTCATATATGCCAGGCTCGCAGCTGAAGACCATGCCATGTTTCATAATAGTGTCGTCGCCTACATCCAGCCATGGTGGCTCGTGACCCTCTAAGCCTACTCCATGACCAGTATGATGCCTTATCAATCCAGCGTAGCCTGCCTTCTGAATCACTTTCAAGGCTGCCTTGTCAACATCGCAACATTTTGCTCCAGGCTTGAAAGCCGCTAAAGCCGCATCTTGAGCTTTCAACATAACTTCAAAATACCTTTTCTGCTTTTCAGTTGACTCTCCAACAATCATGGTTCGCTCAAGTTCACTGTTGTATCCGCCTATTTCTGCTCCGGCACCTGTTACAATGACCCCGCCCGCTTTGATTCTCTTCTTTGTACCGATTGCATGAGGGATAGCCGACATCGGACCGATTTGGCCTCTAAATCCTGCGCTCGCCGGTGCTCCACTTCGTCTACACGGCTCATACTCTGGCTCTAACGTCTTCTTCAAGGTCATCGAGGCTTCGTAGGAGGCTCTCAATGCAATGTCGACATCCCATAAGCCTGGTTCCGTATATTCTTGAAGTAATGTGTGGGCTAGGTTTCCCCATTTGGCGCTCTCTTTTATCAGCGCAACCTCTTCTTTCGATTTTATTATTCGCATGTTTTCAACTATGTCTTTTGCCTTCACAAACTTGGCTTTGCGAAGCTTTTTCGTTATCGGTGGACCCTTATAACCCCAGATTCCAGCGGCTCCAGCGGGATTATCTGTGCCAATCTTTTTGTCGCTTAATCCTAGTTCTTTGAGGAAACTTGCGAAATAATCTATTGGATGTTTGTGTCCTGGATAGTCCACATATGTCTTGACGTTTTCTATCAAGGTGGTTTTCAATGGTATATGGTCTATTTCTAGGAGAGGCCCCATAAAGGTTATCTCGCCTTCGATAGGGATAATGAGAGCTGCTGGTCTTTCTGTGGCGATGTATGAATATCCTGTGAGGTAAAAGAAGCTTATACCACTCGTTAGATACAGAGCATCTAGCTTTCTTTTCACAAGCTCTTTTCGAACATTTTCTATTCTTCTCTCATATTCTTCCTTGCTTATCGCCAGTTTTGGCATGGTCACACCACTTATTCTACTTCCTTTAAACTAGCTTTTGTACTGCAAGTGCGCATAAAGGCTTTTGCCGGCTGAAGTTGCTCAAAGAACATGTTTAAATTCGCTGCACGAGAAGAACAACTAGAATGAACTGGTGCAGTTTAGGGCGTCTGCGATGAAAGAAGACTGTTCGCTGTGTGAGAGAACTTTTTCGCATTATTCCCTTAGGCGTTGTTACCGTTGTAAAAAAATGTACTGTAGAGACTGCATTACATATACGTGGGATGGTAACCTCATCTGTCTGAACTGTGCCAGAAGGCTTGTCTCGCCGAAAATGAGAGGAAGCAAGTACAGTCCACTTAGTAGGTACTTGACCAGAAAAGCGCGGTATGCTGATCATGTCACATTGCCTTTCGCTAAGATTGAAGAGATAATCGACGATAGCCTTCCGTTCTCGGCTACGCATCATCGACGCTGGTGGAGTACACAGAGTAGCCCTCAAGCTCAAGCGTGGCTGGGTGTAAAATGGAAAGTGCACGACGTGAATTTGGAACATGAAACGGTTACTTTCAGAAGAGAAGGATTGGTCAAAAAGGAGACTAGTAGAAAACGCAGGAAAGTCACCTCCGCATTCATGGACAAAACTTTTCGACCAACCAAACCACGTAGACTCCAAGAGCCTTCTAAGACCAAGATAGCGAGGGCTCAAGCTCGGCTTGCGAACGTGGAGCGCAAAAGGTTATCAATGCGGCAGTATCGGGGCAAATTCAAGCCGAAATCAGCTTATGAGAAACGGCTTTACAAGCCAGATGCGAAACCAAGCAAGACTGAAGACTAGCATAATTGTTGTTTTTGACGCTGGAGATTAGGTTTAGAACCCGATAAGTGCTTCTGGAAGAGTTTAAACCTACTTCATTTCTTTTTTTCTAGCGAGCGCATAAACTTTATTATCTTGTTGACTTTTTTCTGTAATCATGTCAATCCAAGGATATGTCGATTATAGGAAGAGAGAATTCTGCAACGATGTAAAATGTCCAGTACAACTGGAGCTCAATTCTAAGAAGCCTGGTTCTGAGGAATATGAAAAAGTAAGGCAAATTTGCAGGACAAAATGTAAATTTACAACATACCAATTTCATCACTGGCTAATTGATGAGGGATATTTAATCGTTAGAACTGAAAAGTAGATTCATAAATGTGCAACGTCCGTGGGATAAAACATTAGTGACCTAATTAATGAGAAATGCATGCATCGGGGCAGAGTGAATCCCCTATGGCCAGTGCAAGCCTACAGGGTGGAAGAGTTTCCTCCGTTGCGCACGCGGGAAGTTTCATCGTGAAAAAACAAGAGCAAACAAATAATCCCTACAATATATGTACTTGGAGGCCAATTTCCAAGTGCAAAGATTGCACCAATGCTGGTCGCCTGAAATGTCGCTTTAGAACAAGAGATTTGCTTCGTTTTATGGGCCTTTTCTTGATCTTCGCTATTCCAGCTTTTGTTGGAATGATATTGGGTGGCTATGGATGGTATCTTTTGGGTTGGGTGGGACTGGCGATAATCTTTTTTTGTTTCTGGGAGATTCGCATCCTTTGCAGTCATTGCCCTTTCTATGCTGAAAAGGGGTTCACGCTACACTGTATCGCCAATTATGGGTGCCCTAAGTTTTGGAAATACCATCCCGAACCGATTAGTAATTCAGAGAAAATTCAGCTTCTAATCGGTTTCACTCTAATGTGCGGTTATCCCTTTCCATTCTTAATTCTTGGCGGACAATTCATCTTGTTTCTTCTCACTGCATGGGGCTTGATAATGTTTTTTTGGACTTTGCAAAAATACACATGTTCCAAATGTGTCAATTTTTCTTGTGTTTTGAACAGAGTACCCAAGGAAGTTGTTGATGAGTATCTTAAGCGCAACCCTGTGATGAGGAAGGCTTGGGAAGAAAATGGTTGGCAAATAGGTGGTGCAACTTCGTGATGAAACGATCCTTATAGGAAAGGGTCTGCACATATTGGTGAATCCACTAATGAAGTTTTAAAAACGAGGGTTTTGAATATATTTCATTCACTCCCGCGAGGGCCTGTCTACAACTATGTAGGTAAGCTTAAATAAGATAGCCACAAAACGTGGAGAGAAAGGTGAATTTACGTGCCTATAAATCTAGATGTAGTAATCTTGAACGTCATTGGCATCGCAGTAGGCAGCATAATAGTCTCGCCGATTCTGTGGCTCGTAGGAAGAACACTTGTAGGGAAAGAACAAGCAAAGTTCACTGATGCATTCTGGATAATCTTTCTTGGAAACGTCATTGGGGGACTCGTCAACTCAATCTTTACTGCCGTCCTCATAGGTTTCTCCGCTAGCATCATCGGCTTCATCATTCAACTGCTGATCTGGATCTGGCTAGTCAAGCACTTCTTCGACACAACTGGAGGAAAGGCGCTTGTCATCTCCATTATAGCATTCATCGTCACCGTCGTAATCTTCGCAATACTAGCTATGGTACTAGCCTCTATTGGAATGTTACCTGGCTGGTCCTGGGTCTAACTGCTCTCGTTAACTAGCACAGAGCGAATGCAAACAAGGGTTCAAACGTAGTTTGTGTAGTTTGGCGCCGGGGGTGGGATTCGAACCCACGCGGCCCAAAAGGACCACAGGCTTTCTAAGCGAACTCCAGGCGTGAGCTTCTTTTCAGGTTGAATCTGCTCCCTACCTGATTTCCCGCATTTGATGTGTTGCTCTAGGACACCCCGGCTTCTCTCAGTCTTAGAATAAAGGGTTCACTGTTGTTTTTAGGCTTTTTGAAAACAATGGGGTTATTTGTGGATTTGCCATTTTTTTGGATAGACGCCACGCGGCATTAATACTCGTTGTGTTTTTGCGACGAATCCATGGTCTTTCTCTATAATGTTTTCTGTGGATTCTAGCGCTTTTGCGAGTGCTACAGCTTCGCCTTTCTGTGTGAACATGGCGACTGCGTCGTTTGGATACATCTTTGTTTCCAATGCTAAGACGCCAGGGGCTGCTAGGTTGGCTCCGTGGCAAATCGCACCTACAGCTGAGTCGCGTATGATAATTTTCGGTAGTAGTTGTAAGGTTTTCTCCATGGGTTGTATGAATCTGCGGAGGTATTTTTCATCTTTTGTTTCTTGATATTGTGCATAGAAGTATGAGATGTCGTGCAGTGTGACTAGGCTGCAGTCTTCGGTAAGTGCCCCAGACCTTGTTCTGCGTAGTTCTTGCATGTGGGCTCCGCAGCCCAAGGCTTCGCCTATGTCATGGCTGAGTTTGCGTATGTATGTTCCTGCTTCGCAGCCTACTTGGAAGAGTATGTTGCGGTCTTGGATTTCAAGGAGGTTCAGGTAATAGATTTTACGGGTTCTTAGTCGGCGTTTGACTGAGGATCGGATTGGTGGCCTTTGATAGATTGTTCCCACGAATTCGTTTAGAACGGCTTTAACTCGGTCTTCTGTCACTTCAGAGTGAAGTCTTGTTACGCAGATGTATTCTTTTCCGGAGACGAGGAGAGCTTGGATTATTTTTGTGGCTTCTTCTATGGCGACGGGGAGGATGCCGGTTACTTTAGGGTCTAGTGTTCCACCGTGGCCAACGTGTTGAATGTTTATGAGACGTTTTGTCCAAGCTGTGACTTCGTGGCTTGAAGGCCCCGGTGGCTTATCTAGATTTATTACCCCAAACTTGATGTAGTCTTCGAGAGGTCTTTCGTCTGGGCTACAGCCGTAGTCTGGATTGGTTTCCCCCTCAGCTTTCACAATAAGTTTTCTTTCGACTTCCCAAGGTGGCATGATTCTCTGCATATCCATCCAGTAAAGTGGAAGGGGCTAGGATAGCTAAAAGGATTAGGATAGAATGCACGGTTGAGAGGAGAATATAAGCGATATTTCCAAGCTGGTTAGAGGAACAAGTCCCACATCACAGACTTGAGTCTCTACTTAGGGCCCTCACCAAAATGATTGCTTTCCACAAGCACACAAAAGAGTTTTAATCAGAACCGTAGCTTATGGTGTGTTATTGCGAGGTCCCGTGATGGCAAAGTTTGTCTTCGTAACGGGCGGCGTGCTCTCTTCTGTAGGCAAGGGCATCACAACTTCATCTATCGGAAAAATGCTTCAAACCAGAGGCTACAAGGTCACAGTGATAAAGATAGACCCCTACGTCAACGTAGACGCAGGCACAATGAACCCTTACATCCATGGAGAGGTTTACGTGACAGACGACGGAGGAGAAACAGACCTCGACCTCGGCGGATACGAGAGATTTCTAAACCTTAACCTGCCCAAGGTGAACAACATCACAACCGGACAGATATACCAGACGGTTATCAACAAAGAACGTCGAGGCGACTTTCTGGGAAAATGCGTCCAAATCGTCCCTCATGTCACGAACGAAATTAAGCGTCGAATCCACTTGGTCGCGAAACAGTCAAAAGTTGATGTTGTTTTAACCGAGTGCGGAGGCACAGTTGGGGACATAGAAGGACTACCCTTCCTTGAAGCAATTCGTCAAATGCGCTTAGAAGAGGGATTCGAAAACACCCTATATGTTCACATCGCCCTCATCCCCATCTTAGACGTCACTGGCGAGATGAAGACAAAACCTCTCCAACACAGCGTAAACGAACTACGCCGAATCGGTATCCAACCAGACATTATCGTAGCCCGATGCAGAAAAATGATTGACTCCGAAGCCCTCCGAAAGATAGCGCTGTTCGGCACAATCCCAGAAAACGCCGTGTTCTGCTCATACAACGTTCCCTCCGTTTACCAAGTTCCACTAATCTTGGACGAGCAAGGCATGGGCAAATATGTCTGTAAACGGTTGGGCATGCCCCAAAAAAGACCCAAATGGAGCGAGTGGAAACGATTCGTAGACTCTGTTGAAAACCCGCGCTTCGAGGTGAAAATAGGACTGGTCGGCAAATACGCAGGCTTAGCTGACAGCTACGTAAGCATGAGCGAGGCACTGCGGCATGGAGGAGCTGCTTGCCAAGCCCAAATTTCAATCGACTATATCGAAGCAGAACGGTTTGAAAAAGACAAAACCAAAGTAGAATTACTCAGAGATTTCGACGGAATTTTCATTCCCTACGGCTTTGGTCCCAGGGGAACTGAAGGGAAAATGAGGGCAATCCGTTTTGCGCGTGAAAATGATGTACCGTTTTTGGGCATATGCTATGGTTTTCAATTGGCAGTCGTGGAGTTTGCCCGTAACGTATGTGGACTAGAAGACGCCAGCAGCACGGAAGTTAACCCAGACACCACAAACCCCGTGATCGATCTGATGCCTGAACAGCGAGGCGTCGAATATAAGGGAGCAACCATGCGGTTAGGTGCACATAAAATCATAGTCAAAAAGGATACCTTGGCGTACACACTGTACGGGACTGGAGAAATTTATGAGCGTCATCGCCACAGATGGGAAGTCAACCGAGATTATTGGGACATGTTACAAAAGCATGGACTAGTATTCTCAGGCAAAAGCCCAGACCGCAGGAGAATAGAGATTCTGGAACTGCCAGACAAGTTCTTTTTCTTCGCCTCACAATTCCATGGAGAGTTCAAAAGTCGTCCAAGCAGGCCAGACCCAGAATACTATGGCTTTGTCAAAGCATGCCTAGACAGAAAGCTGGGAAAGACA
>CAZKWF010000021.1:0-31179 GCA_964556565.1 uncultured Candidatus Bathyarchaeia archaeon | reverse complement strand
AGAAGCATGGCTTTGGCTTTTTCAGTGGCTTCCGAGGGTGTTTTCCGATGAGGCCACGCACAGTGGTCTTTGAGGTCGATGACTTCCACCAGATAAGGATTGAGACCTGCGTTTTCAACTGCTTGAACGATGTTAACCTCGCTTAGCTTTGGGAGACTCTCTGCAACGACGACTCTGTTTATCTTTCCATCTTTAATAGCATCAACGATGAATTGTAATCCTTTGCCACGCCAAAACTCACTGCTTCTACCGACAAGAACCACGCCTGAAACTTTTTTCACATAATCGGTTAAAGCATTGAAGTCCAAGATTTCAGATAGCTGTTTTCCACAATCAGACAGGAATACTCCAACTTTAACTTGATCCATTTTAATCCCTCACCTTCTCATCGTTTTTATCAGTCGTTTTTCATTATCGTAAATCTTGACTTCCAAGGGCATCTCACCAATAGCAAAATGAGTGGCGCAAGCAAAGCATGGATCGTAGGCTCTGAAGGCCATCTCCACCATGTTCAGCAGTCCATCGCTGACTTTGCCATTATGTATAAGACCCTTCGCAGCGTTCTTTATGGACATGCAAATGCCTGGGGCGTTGTGGGTTGTAGCCACTACCAAGTTGACTTTTTTGGCTAAGGCTTTTTCATCCAGCCAATAGTGGTGAATCAGGGTGCCCCTCGCAGCCTCGACTATTCCAACTCCTTCGCTGGGCTTTCCAGGTTTGTTCTTGACATCTTTACTTGTTATTTCCTTATCTGTGACCAATTCCAATGTCCGTTCGGTTGCGTACATAAGCTCTATCAGTCGAGCCCAGTGGAAAGCCAAGGTGGCGTGAACGGGTTTTCCACCGAGAGTCTTGTACATCCTCTCGTACTCTTCCTGTGCTAAGGGTGTTGCCATGCCTTCTGCGGCGTTCAGTCTTCCAAGGGGGCCAACTCTGTAGATGCCACTGTCAGATCCCGCCACTAAGCCTTTCCATCCAATCTTTTTGAGATAGGGTAGTTTGACGTAGGTCCATGGTTCAACGTGTTCTTCGATGATGCCCAAGTATTCTGAGGGGGCAAACTTCACGAACTCTTTTCCTTCTGGATCAACTACTCGGACATCGCCGTCGTAGAAGTTCACTTTGTTATTTTTGTCAACTGTTCCCATGTAATAGGTCTTTAAAATGTAAGGTTCGCTCTTGATCAAGTTTACGTAGTCAACGTTTTTGAGAACAACATCGTTGAAGAGTTTCAGAGAGAACTTTGCGAACTCGACGCAGCTTCTAACCATTTTTTCTATTTCTTGCCTCTCCTCCTCAGACAAAAACTTCGCGATCCCGCCGGGTATACATGCGCTGACGGGATGCGTTGGTCTGCCCCCGAGTATGCCTGTCATCTTCTGTCCATAGGCTCTGTGCTTAATCACTTCTTTAGCAATATTCAAGCCGACCTTCTCTATCACTCCAAGAATGTTTCTTTTCGCTGGCGGGGCGTCAGGTCCCACTACGAAGTCTGGAGCTCCCAAAAAGTAGAAGTGAAGTATGTGATCGTAGATATAATAAGCACAATATTCCAGTTCCCTTAATTTTTTAGCTGTTTCCGTCGGTTCCACATTAAATGCTGCGTCTAAAGCCTTTGCACTTGCCATATGATGTGCAACCGGGCAGACACCACAGATGCGGGTGGTTATTATTGGCAGGTCTTCGGCTCTTCTGCCCTCACAGAACTTTTCAAAACCTCTCAGTTCCGGAATTTGTAAGTAGGCGTTTTCCACGTTTCCCTCGTCGTTTAAGAATATGGTGATTTTTCCATGACCTTCCAGCCTTGTGATAGGATCTATAACTATTTCCTTCATTTCATCACCTTCCTTCTCAGGATAGATCTAGCCAAGGAGTATTTGTAGAAGGTTCCAATAGGGTCTACGGCCTGATTAATGACATCAGGACTCACAGCGATGGATGCAAGCGCGCTGACTGCGGCGGCACCTTGGTCGGTCACGAGCGGACCTGGGCCATCACATCCAGTGCAAGGTATGTTTACGTTTGGACATTGAGCGCCGCAACCTGCTCGTGTAGCCGGACCCATGCATATTACTCCTTGGTCCCAAAAACACGTTTTCAAGTCGTCATCGATTTCGTAAATTCTTTTTATTTCAGAAAGCTGTCTGTCCTTTTTTTCTCTTGGGCATTCATCGCAGATGGATTTGTTTGGCATTAGAACAGATCCTTTTGGAGGTAGCTCGTTCTTGAATATGGCTTCAACAGCTTGAAGTATGAGGGGAACTGGTGGTGGGCAACCTGAGAGAAAATAGTCCACGTCTACGGTTTGGGTTAGGGTTTTCACGGTGTCGTAGAATTCAGGTAGTTTCAGTTCTCCTTCTTTAACCTTAACAGAAGTTTTCGGTGTCACTCGGTCAGGATTTTTCGTTGAAGGAGTTTCAGAGTACGCTCGTTCAAAAACTGTTTCTTTATTCCAAAGGTTTGCAAGGCTTATGACACATCCGTCACAGGCGCAGGAGCCAAAGGCCACCAAGACTTTCGCTTTTTTCCTCAGAAGCTTAGCCATGTGTTCCTGTTCTTCGGTTCTGATTGCACCGTTGAAGAAACAAACATCAATGTATTTGTCGGGCATTGCCTCTACGTCTTTATATTTGATGTCCATGGCCACTGGCCAAAAGATGATGTCAGCGTTGGCAACGACGTCCAAGATTTTCTCGTTTATATCCAGAACTGCGATTTCGCAACCTCCACAACTAGCCGCCCAGTATAAAGCAAATTTCAGTTTTTCCATACGATCACCCATACGGAGACATTACACTAGAATCTGATAGAAATAGAACTTCTCAAATTTAAGTTTAGCCATTCGCCCGCGTTACTCGCCTTTTTTATGTTTTGGAATGTAAATAATATACAAAACAAAGAAATACCCGATTCTATTGCTTATTTACTGTAAAATCTCCAAAAATAGGGATATTCCACTTCAGAAGCGGAGCAGACGGAGTTCTCGTTGCTGGGTGTCACCTTGGCGACTGCCACTACCTGCCGGGAAACTACATAGCGCAAAATAGAGTTTTGTTGCTGCAAAAGGTTTTGGAACAGCTCGGTCTCGAGCCTGAGCGTCTGAGACTTGAGTTGGTGTCCGCATCGGAGGGCGACAGATTCGCAATGGTTATTAAGGACATGACGAAGGAAATAGAAGAAACTGGTCAGAGCCTTTTAATGGGAGAAGGTAAGACCTGTGGCTGAGATGGAAAAAACGGAAGAAAAGGGAACCGAGCGGAAAACAGTGCTCAAAACAACCGAGATGGACCCCAAATTCAAATACGAGATCAGCAAGATTCCTGGCGCAGAGAAGGTTATGCTGTGCTTCCAGTGCGGCACGTGCACAGCAGACTGCCCAATAGCGCGATTTGACGATTTCTACAGACCCAGAAAACTCATCCGAATGACCCAGTTGGGCTTAAGGGACAAGCTTCTTTCAAACGACGTCATCTGGCTCTGTTCCACCTGCTTTACGTGTATTGACCATTGCCCACAAGACGTAGGAATCGCCAGCATTGTACGAGCTCTTCGAAACCTAACTGTAGAAGGGGGGCGTATGCCTGTCGGCTATAAAGAGCAAGCTTCTAACATCCTAAAAACAGGCTACGCATACGTGATTTCAGACCTGCGGCTCAAAAAGAGACAGCAGAAAGGACTGCCCACCTTGCCAAAAGCCAACTTAGAAAGCGTCGCGAAGCTTTTTGATGTCACAGGATTTTCGAAGACGCTTGAAGAGGTGGGGACTTAAAATGGCAAAGTCAAAGTACCTGCTTTTTCTGGGATGTGCTATCCCCTACAGACTTCCTAGCTACGAGATTTCCGCCAGAAAAGTTCTAGACAAACTTGGCGTAGAACTGGTGGAGATGCCAGAGTTCAATTGCTGTGGATTTCCACTGGATCCAGTAAACCACGACATGATGCTCACATTGGCAGCACGAAACCTATGTTTGGCAGAACAACAAAATTTGAACATCATGACCCTATGCAACGGATGTTTCGGTATTCTAAACCATGTAAACAAAGAACTCAAGGAAGACAAAGAAGTCAAGGAGAAGGTTAACGGATACTTGAAGGAAATAGGCATGGAATTTAAGGGAACGATAACGGTTAAACATCTCATTCACGTTCTCGCAGAAGATGTCGGCTTTGAAAAAATAAAAGAAACTATTCAAAACCCACTTAATCAACTTCGCGTGGCGCAACACAGCGGGTGTCATGTCGTTCGCCCTGCAAAGTACATAGGCTTTGAAGACCCAGAAAACCCTACAACTCTAAAGAAACTAATTCAAGTGACCGGCGCAAAATGCTTGGACTACATGGATGAGACGGAGTGTTGCGGCGCACCAATAGTCGGTGTAAACGACAAAATTCCACTTCAGTTGGCTAGGGAAAAACTTGGTCACGTTGGGGCGGTGGGGGCGCAGGCAATGATTACTGTGTGTCCGTATTGCCACATAATGTATGACCTCAACCAACCCAGAATGGAAAGGACCTTTAACGAAAAAATTGGCATACCCGTGCTCCACTATCCACAGCTTTTAGGGCTGGCCATGGGCATCGCCCCAGAAGAACTAGCCTTGAAAGACCTTAGAGTAAATGCGGCTGAAATTGTGAAGATTTGTAGTCAGTGATCATTTGGCATTGCATTTTTATGCTTACACGAAGAGAACTGACAAATGAAAAAGCAGCACACAACAGACACAAACGAACTCAAGGACAAGTTGAAGAACTGGCTTTCTGATGCTCGGAAGGTTGTGGTCACGGGTATTGGAAATCCGCTTCGAAAAGATGATTCTGTTGGAGTCACGGTTGTAGAAAACCTGCGTGGAAAAGTTTCGCAATGTGTTCACTTGATAGAGTGCGAAACGGTTCCTGAGAGCTTTATAGGGCCGATAACCAAGTTTGAACCCACACATGTGCTGCTCATTGACGCAGGGCTTCTGAATCAAAAACCTGGGTCCTCAAGGCTTGTAGACCCAGACAAGATGGCAGAACAGACCGCTATATCAACTCATGCGTTACCTCTCCAAATATTTTGCGAATACCTCGCAAAAGCAACAGGTGCTAAGATCGCGCTCCTCGTGATACAGCCAAAGGACACCAGCTTTGGAGAAGGGTTAACAGCAGAACTAAAGGAAGCGGCAAAACATTTGACCGATCTTCTATCGAATTTTCTTCCTAAAGACAGTGGGTTCTGCTAACTCATCAAATGTTGATGAAAAACGGGTTCTCCAGTCACCGCCTACATAGCGGGTCCACGGTTTGATAACGCCTAGATGTTGAGGCCTACAAAAAATCTTTAAGAACGTGAGTTTATGAAGTTCTAGCACTCTTTGGAAACGCAACGAGCTAAAGAAATAGTGTTAGAGCCTGGCAAGCCTGAGTCATGCTTGGTTCCAGAAACCAGCAGAGACATGTCTACTGGCACCGTCTACCCTGATAACGCGTTATCCAAAGAGCGGAGGAGACACAAGATGGGCGAGGGTGAGTGCGATGACGGTTCGCAACATAACCAACGAGATACTGTTACGAATCTACAGAGAAACTGCGTCATCTACCCAGAGAGTTCAGCGAAGCGTGCTACGAAGTTTCCTAAACATTCATCTGGATAGATTCCCTCAAAGATTCAAGCAATCCATTTTTTCGTTGTCATTCAATTTGGGTGCTATTCTGGCTGGGGTGCTACTCGCCGTATATTTTGGAATTTTCTCTCTTGCTCCATGGACGCTTGCTGTATATCCAGGCATCCTAAGTATGAGAGGGGTCATAGGCGGTTTATTTAGCGGTCGCCTTAGCACAGGCTTACACATAGGAACCGTGAGGGTTGGCTTCACTAAAAACACGAGAAATTTCTACACGCTGTGGCGAGCAACCATTGTACTGACGCTTGAAAGTAGCATTATGCTGGGGATAGTTGCTTCGCTCTTTGGAATGTTCTTCTTGGGAATCAATTTTATGGATTCTGTCGTTATTTTAGGTGTTGTTATTGCGACCATGGCATTGTCACTTGTACTCATTTCTCCGATTACGGTGGCTGTTTCGGTTCTGTCTTTTAGGCGTGGGTTGGACCCTGATGTCACTGTATATCCAATTATTTCCACTGTGGCTGACATTGTTGTTACTGCATGCTACATTTTGGTACTGAATGCCTTCTTTTCGTTAAGCTTCACAGGATATTATTTTATTGGAGTTTTCAACCTCGTTTTTCTATGCCTTGTGCTGTATATTTTGTCTAAAGATGTTAGGGAAGAAGAATTTGTTAAGACAATCAAAGAATCCTTTCTTACTATAGTTTTAGTGGCTTTCATTGTAAACGTTACAGGTTCTTTTCTCGCTAGAATTACTGAAGTTGTTGGCAGTAGGCCGGAGATATACATTGTTTACCCTGCGTTAATCGATACTATAGGAAGCGTAGGGTCCATTGTGGGTTCAACTGCCACTACAAAGCTGGTTTTGGGAACGCTCAAGTCGTCTTTTGCATCGATTAAGCAGCATTTAAATGAGATAGGTGGTGCGTGGGCGGCGTCGCTTGTGATGTTTATGCTTTACTCTATAATTTCATGTGTTACACAAGGGATGTCCGTATTGAAGCTCTTAAGATTCATGGTGCTACTTTTTGTCACAAACATCTTGGCTGCCTTGTCCATGGTTGTTATCGCTTATGCTATAGGGGTACTTACATACAGAAAAGGATGGGACCCAGATAACTTTGTGATTCCTATTGAAAGCTCGTTGGCTGATACAATAACAACTATCGCCCTTCTTGCGGCTCTTACTTTAATAGGCTTGTAACCTAGGCGATGTTGAAATTACACAAAAAAGATTAGTGCCCGTTTCTCTATCGTATTGCATGCCTTTGACACCTTTCCATTTGGGCCCTGGGTTGTTGATTGGACTATTACTCCTTAGTTACATCGATTTCACCACATTCTTGGTTGCCAGCGTCATCGTTGATGTGGAACCAATTGTAGTCATAATCTTTGACTTGGACTATCCGCTTCACGGTTTCTTTCATTCTTTCTTAGGAGGAACCATCGTCGCATTTCTTCTGGCTGCAGTGATGAGCAAAATTAGAGAATCTCTTTCGCTTTTATTGTCGTTTTTCAGGCTCGAACAGAAATTAACGTTCAAAAAAATCCTGCTAGCCTCCTTGACTGGTATTTATATTCATATACTACTCGATTCGCGGATGCATAGGGATATCCGACCGTTCTACCCGCTGGATTTCAACCCTTTCCTAGGCAGTAGCACACTAGATGGATGGGATGTGCACATGCTGTGTGTTTGGTGCTTTATGGGAGCAGCAGCCATCTACGTATTCAGACTGTTTCTAACATGGAGAAAAGCTACGAACTAAAGCTCGAGCAAGAGCAGGAATAAGCGTTATAAAAAAATTACCATATTCGGTCGATCAATTTCGTTTAAATCTCATTTTTTCCATATGAGATAAACTTGCTAGCCGGTCACAAGCCATATTTCCAACATCGTCCAAAACAAGAGCGTTACTACAATAATTGGGGTACAACTTAACCACAGACCTCTTTGACCTCTTAATTTCGTCTTTTGCGCGCGTAAAACATATAATGAGAGATAGAAGGTCTGGTTTTGCTTCAGACTGGCACGGCTTTCATAGCTTCTTGGAACAGTTTCCTAACTATAGATCTTCTAGCCTTTTGAGCGAGAATATCAGAGGTTACAAGGTCTAATGCTTCTTCTGGGCACCATTCAATGCACTGGGGTTTGCCTTGGTCTTGACAGAGATCGCATATGTAAACCACTTTTGTCTCTGGATGTAACATGACGGCTCCGTAATCGCAGGCTTCAATGCACCAGCCGCATCCGTTGCATGCATCTTCATCCACCATAATTGTGCCAGTTTCTTCGGACTGGGTCAAAGCGTCTCTTGGGCACGCAGCTACGCACGGGGGGTCTTCGCAAAGCCTACACGTAACCGCAAGGTTGGCGAACGGGTTCAGCCGTACAGCGCGTATTCTAGATTTTGTCGGGTTGTAGGTCTTTTCCTTCACCATTGAACATGTATATTCGCAAACAGCGCAGCCAACGCATTTGTTAGGATCTGCAGAGACAAATTTCCTCGCGTGAGTTGCAGGCATATCTATCTACTCCTTTTACTTTGCTCCTTTCTTAGGTTTTTCAATTTTACCTTTAACAATGTAAGCGAATTTGTTCAAACCTAGTTCTTTGAGTTTCTTCACCGTGGGAATACCATTCTTTGTCCATCCACGTGTCTCGTAATAGTCATCTAGGCCTATGTCAAACTCTTTCTGGTTGACGCGGCTTCCCTTTGCAGCTCCCTTGTCCGGTATTGGGACGGTCATTATTTTTGGTGGCAAAGTGTCGTATTCTCTTGTTCCCTTGCCCTCTCGGATGTTGAAGAGCCTTGCTATGTTGTTTATTCTTTCACCAGCCTGTCTCAGCCCTTCAGCAGTCATCTTGATACCCGTGGCTAGGGTGTAGTATTTCGCCATATCCTCAAGTCCATCATAATATACGCCTCTTGAGAACTTGCACAAAATAAGCGAGTCGATAACGTTGTATTGATCTTCGAGATCCATGACTATCTTTCCCCTTCCCTTTTCAATCTTGTAACGATCCACGCTTCCCTTTACATCAGGTGAGTAGGCCCCAGATCGGAGGTGACAAGCCCCACGGAAAGAAACAGCAAATCCAAGAGCAGCGGTTTTCAATCCTCTGAGGTCGTAGCCTGGCAGTTCCAATCCCTTAATATGATTTGCATATTTCACCGCGCCTTTGCCGATTTTTTCTGCAGCTCTCATAGTTCCCTCTGCAAGCACATCGCCCAACCAACCCTTTCGAGAGCCGATTCTCTTCACCATCTCTACCAAGGCTTCGGGATTGCCAAACCGCAGGTCCAAGCCTTCCGTGTCTTTTTTAGTCAAGATGCCGTTCTCGTAGCAGTCCATGGCAAAGCTCACAATTACGCCTGTGGATATGCCGTCCATACCATAATAGTTGCATTGGCTGATTGCCTCGATAACCGCATCCAAATGATCGACACCACAGTTGGGTCCGAGTGCCCATAAACACTCAAATTCCACCCTCGTAGTTGTTCCCTTGTACGGGCCCTCAGGAACAAATGCAATATGGTCGCAACGCATGCCACACGTTGCACATCCAATAATTTTCTTGATGTAACGCTCATTCAAGTATTCCCCACTGACTCTCTCTGCACCCTCAAAAGTTGCTTGAGTGAAATTCCTTGTAGGCAAGGCTGCTAGGGCATTTAGAACGAGGACGTTCTCCGGCGTCCCCAAGGTTCTGTATTTTCTTGTTTTCGGACCTTTCATGCGTTCGTGTATCATCTTTATGAATTCTTTGAACTCCTCAAGGTTCGCCACGTTTACATCTTTTGTTCCACGAACGGCAACTGCCTTGAGGTTTTTGGACCCCATCACAGCGCCCATGCCAGTTCTTCCTATCGCCCGAAATTCGTCATTTAAGGCGCATGCAACTCGAACAAGTTTTTCTCCAGCTTCACCAATCGACATCACGCGGATGTAATAGTCGCCAAGCTCTTCTTTGATGGCTTCCTCTGTTTCATGAGAAGGCTTTCCCTTCAGACGTTCAGCATCCATCAGTTGAACCGAATCGTCATCAATAAACACGTAAACCAGCTTTTCAGATTTGCCGGTGATGATAACTGCATCGTAGCCAGCTCGTTTCAACTCAGCTCCGAAGAAGCCATGGGCCTTAGATTCAGCTACTCCTCCAGTTGCAGGTGACTTCGAAACCACTGCGTAGCTGTTTCCTGCTGAGGGGGCCATCGTGCCGCTGAGAGGTCCTGTAATGAGAATTATGGGATTTTTGGGGCTGAAAGGGTCTGTGCCTGGTTTGGAATGGTCGAAAAGCAGGCGCATACCAAGTCCTATTCCTCCTATGAATTCCTTAGCCAGTTCCACGTTCAGAGGCTTGGTTTCAACCTTTCCACTTGTCAAGTCTATATGAAGTATTTGTCCAGCGTAACTCACTTTGTTCCACCTATTACTCATGATTTAAGGTTTGAAGAAAATATTAGAGAACAGTGGATAGATATTAATTTTCCCTAAAAATGCACGGGAAAAGGCAAACGGTGCAAAAGACTTGTTCTAGATATCATTAACGTTCTGTGTCGGGCAGTTGATAGCTGACGAATGAATGTTAGACTTCCAAGCGTATTTCCATCTTTGTTAAGTTATTGCATCTACTCTTCGTAACTTCTACGATGTCTTCTATTCTCACTCCGCCTATGTCTGGGTCGTACAATCCGGGCTCAACGGTGACTACATTGTGTTCTTTCAGTGGGAATTTGTATAGTTCGCTGAGAGTGGGGCCTTCATGTATCTCTAGCCCTACTCCGTGGCCCAAACTGTGAATAAATCCCCTTGCTATTCGTTTCCCACCTCTTACCGTCTCGTAGCCAGCCTTCTCCAACACATCACAGCACACATCGTTCATGTCGCTGCCGAGGGCGCCTGCGTGAAGAGCATAGACAGACGCATTTTTAGCCTCAAGAACCGCGTCGAACATCTTCTTGACCTCATCTGAGGCTTTTCCCTTCACAATCGTCCGAGTCATGTCCGACCAGTAGCGTTCCCGTTCGCTTCTTGGAAAGACATCCATGATGATTGGTTGGTTTGCTTTGAGCTTATCTTCTGGGTCGCCGTTATAGTGTGGGTCTGCTCCTCGAGGACCACATGCAACTATGAGTTCTTCCTCTATTATGATTCCTTGGTCAAGGAATTTGTGTCCGATGAGCGACTTTACTCTCTTGACTGATAGAGGCTGCCTCTTTCCGTCGATTCTAGAGATCAACACTTGGTTTGCGCCTACCTCAGTGTTCGCTATCAGGTCCATTGCTTCGGAAACGGCTTTTTCCGTAGCCACTTGCACAGCTTTAATCACCGCTATCTCATCTGCGTCTTTGGTCTCTCTGGCTTTTCCAATCACATCAAACATAGGCTTGATGGCTAAGCCTTCTTTTCTAAGCACATCGGTAACGATTGTTGGAAAGTTGGGAGGTACATAGATGTTTGTTCCTTTGCCTAGTTCCTTTTCAACCACCGTGGCTATGAATTTCATGCCGCCGAGTTTCGGTTCCTTCGCCGACTTCACTACTTCTAGATAGTTGTAGTCCATGTACGATCGTACGTCTTTGACGATCGACTCCTTTTGCGCTCGAGGATACTCCATAGGATTGATGACCATCATCGGGTCTGAGTCAACTTTTTTGAGGAGTATGAAGCGGTCTGGGGCTAGAAACTTGGTCAGGTAGTACATGTTGGCGTCTTTGAAACTTTCCGCGTAAAGAAGTAACGCCTCCGCTCCTTTTTCAGCAAGGATGTTGTCGAGGTCTCTTCTCAAAACTGCCACGCTCTATTAATAAGCCTTGTTAGATTTCGAATGTAACCCTTAATGGGAACATAAATCTTGCTGTAAGCGGTTGAGCATGGTTAATCACTGATTTCTGGTTGTTGAACCTTGGTTTGCAACCCAAGCTTAGAAACAAAACAAAATCCAAACCACAAATCTGACACAAGCAACCTCCCCCTAGGTAGGGGGTCTATAAGAGAGAGACATGCGAGACTAAAAAAATTAGGGGCTATAGGGGGGTCCATAAAAGAGAGAGAAACACGCATACAGTGAACTCCAAACCAGACAAAAAAATTCTGTAAGAACACAGGCTGAAACCATACCCACACATTCAGAACGCCGCAAAAAGTATTAAACCGAATAGTCTAACTCCTACCCTCTTCACGGAGGAAAAAACATGCCAAACCAAAACATCGTCGAAAACGTTGCAGTTAAACTTTTACAACTAGCAGTAACAGAACTGCCACAAGACGTAAAAGAAGCTCTTCAGAATGCGTATCGCCAAGAAGAAAGTGAAGCAGGTAAAACCCAACTGAAAGCCATACTAAACAACGTCGAATTGGCTGAAAAAACGCGCACACCCATGTGTCAAGACACTGGAGTAATCATTTTCTACCTAAAAGCCGGCGCTCAAGTGAAAGGCTTAGACAAAATCGAAGAAGCCCTCCACAACGCTACGAAAAGAGCCACAAAAGAAGTGCCTCTACGCCCAAACGCCGTTAACCCATTCACTCAAAAGAATACAGGAGACAACACAGGAAGATTCATCCCATTCATCCATTGGAAAATCGTGCCTGGAAACGACATTGAAATCACAGTTTTCCCAAAGGGAGGAGGATGTGAAAATGTCTGCGCATTAGGCATGCTGAGACCTGGCGAGGGCGTGAAGGGTTTGAAAAAGTTTGTTGTAGACACGATAATAAAAGCTGGTGCAAAGCCATGCCCCCCAAACATTATAGGCGTTGCAGTAGGAGGCGGCGCTGACATCGCGATGAAATTAGCAAAGAAGACTTTATTAAGACCACTGAATCAGTTGAACCCCGATCCTAAGCTCGCAAAGCTTGAAAACGAACTGTATGAAGCAGCAAACTCCACAGGAATTGGACCAATGGGACTTGGCGGCAAGTTCACAGTACTAGGTGTACACGTTGAATATGCTGAGAGACATCCTGCGTCTTATCCTGCAGCGGTCGCAGTTCAATGCTGGGCTGCAAGGAGAGCATCAGCACGCATTCATCTAGATGGAACAGTTGAATACTTAACTCATAAGCAGCCTAAATGAGGTCACGCGCGTTTTCGACAATGGTGTCAATTCGGTTAAGATTGTTAATCGCGAGGCTAAGTCGATAAGGGCTTTTTAAGGTCTGCATTATCTCTGCCAACCAGAAACGGGGTCGAAGGAAGAAACGTTTGATGTACTCGTGGATCATACTTTTGATTTCTTCAGGCGACACTGCGTCAGGAGATATTTCACACACCGAAACTCCAGTCTCCCAAAATTGATCTTCATCTAAGACACCTTTCATTTTGAGCTCATCCCAAATGTCTGTTCCTGGAAAAGCTGAGAGAAGGTTGATTTCTGGAATGTCGAGGTCTAATTGGTGGGTAAATTTGAGGGTGTTCTGTATTTCTTGCCGAGTTTCATCTGGGGCGCCGACTATGAGTGAGCCAATTATGACGTCTACTCCTGCTTTTTTTGCGGTTTTGACGGCGTCTTTGGATTGTTTTGGGGTTATCTGTTTGTTGTAATAGTTCAGAATTCTTTGGTTTCCGCTTTCTATTCCGAAATGGATTATTCTGCAACCTGCTTTTACGAGTTCTCGTAGCATTTCGTAGGAGCAGTTGTCGACTCGTCCCAAGCAGATGAAGTCTATGTCTATTTTCTCTTTTCTGATTCTTTGACAAATTTCTATGACTCTTTTCTTGTTAATCATGAAATTGTCGTCTACAAAGTAGATTTGTTCGTAGCCTCTGCTAACCAAAAACTGTAGCTCTTCTAATGTGTTTTCAACGGATCTGGGTCTCCAAATGTTGTTAGCGAATCTTCGAACTCCGCAGAAACGGCATCTGTATACGCATCCGCGAGATGAAACGAAGCTAGCGTATTTTTTGGGCGCGGCGTTTATTCCAGCAGCCATTGCGTGATATTCTACGTCTGATAATTCGCGGTTCGGGAAGGGTATTGAATCTACATCTTTGATTGATAGTCTCGTTGGGGTTGTGATTGATTTGTTGTTCTTTCTAAAGTTGATGCCTTGAATGTCTTTCAGGTTTTTCCCTTTCTCCAAGCATTCTACAAGCTCAAGGGTCGTGTATTCTCCTTCACCGCGTACGATTATGTCTACTTGGGGGTATCTTTTGAGGATTCTTTCTGCGTTGAAGGTTGCGTGCATGTTGCCGAAGACTGTAGTCAGGTTGGGGTTTTCTCTTTTTGCTTTCTCTGCGATTTTTGGTGCTGTTTGGCTTGAGCAGCTTAAAACTGAGAATCCAAGTATGTCTGGGTCTTCTTTTTTTATCCATTTGACTGTGTCTTCTGTTGTTAATCCTTTTGCTGCTTGGTCTAGTATTGAGATGTCTATTCCTTCGTGTTGTAAGATCGTAGCTACGTAGAATATACCTAGTGGTGGGCTTGCTCCGAACATTTTCTTTCGTTCTCTTACCGAGAGTTGTGTGTTTGGACCTGGGTTTATGAATGAGAACTTCATTAGTTTGCCTCTTTTACTTCTCATACTTTTTGTCAGTTGATTATAAAGTGTTCTCTACGTCTGTGGTTTGCGTATTTTGGTGTATGCCGGTTTGTTATGTTATCTACGGGTATCTCTCTTTAGACCCCCCTATAATTTTTTGCGAGTCTATAGAGGGGGATCTGGTTGGTGTTTTGCTCTAGTGAGGAAACTAATTTTTATGTTCGGTTTTTGCTGTCTATTGTTAGGTAGGAGAGTGAGTGTATGTCTCGCAGAAAGTCGAGGAAGAAGAGGAAACGAAAAGATACTGGCGTTGGGGCAATCTTGGAACCAGGGGTTGGGGCGATTTACGTTAGAGGAGCGTGGATGAAAAAGCTTGATGACTTGGGTAAACGGAAAAAGAAAAGCAAGATGAAACGGAAATAACAAAAGATGCTTAAATCTTTAGTTTACGAATCTTTACAATTTTTTGAAGTGAGAAATACGGAAAGCTGTTGCTGAACCAAAGGAACTAATCGGAATTGTGGAATGTGTGTTGCTGAATAGTTGAGAAACCAAAAAGCTAATTTGCTTCTTTCCAGGCATCACATACTCTACTAGTTAATAACATGGTGTATTAGAGTGGCGACTTACAAACTGAAAACCCCAATCGCAGAAGAAGACGTAAGAAAACTGAAAGTAAACGATGTCATCTACATCACAGGAATCATATTCACAGCCCGAGACAGCGCCCACAAAAGAGCGCTAGACTACTACAAACAAGGCAAAAAGATGCCCATCAACCCACAGGGACTAGCAGTCTTCCACTGCGGACCCATAGTAAAAAAAGAAAATGACAAATGGACAATAGTCGCAGCAGGCCCAACAACAAGCACACGCATGGACCTGTTCGAAGACGAATTCATCAAAAGCTACAAAGTCCGAGTGGTAATAGGAAAGGGTGGAATGGGCAAAAAAACTACTGATGCCATGAAAAAATACGGAGCAGTATATGGAGCCTTCACAGGCGGAGCAGCCGTCCTTGCAGCAAGGGCGGTAAAGAACGTGAAAAGCGTGGAATGGTTTGACCTAGGAATGCCAGAGGCATTATGGATTCTAGAAGTTGAAGACTTCGGTCCTCTAGCCGTTGCAATCGACTCGCATGGAAACAACCTGTTCGAAGACGTTCGGAAGAAAGTGGAAGAAAACAGACCGAAGATTTATGAAAAACTCGGCATATAATCCGAATCTCCGTATGCCATTCACAAGGTGGCTAAACCGAACCGTCAATTTACACAACGAATAATACAAACGTCCCCAAGACTATGAAAACTGACCCAACAAAGATTCTAATGGTAACTCTCTCTTTCAACAAAAAGGCTCCAAACAGGGTTGCAAAAAGTGGAGACACGGAAGAAATCGGAACCGCATAAGAAGCTGGAATATCCAAAAGACTTACAGCCAACAAAACCCAGCCTAAGCCCAACGCTACAATCCCACCTAAGGCGAGAATAACCCACGTTCTCCTCTTCAACTTCAAGAAACCTAATTGACGGTCAAAAAAGGGAGAAATAGCCAGCAAAGAAAAAGTAGTCGCCAACAGCCTAACCGTGTTCACGACAAACGCAGCGTCCAAAATAGCCAGTTCAGAAAGCACTAGAGCCTCATCCATAAGGGCTATACTCACCGCCCACACTACCGCAATAATGAATCCAACGAAAATACCCTTGAATAACACATTCCTTGCCATTCCACCTGACTTACCCTTCTCTTGACTGATTAACCATATACCCACAACTATGAGTACGGCACCCACCAACACAAACAATGTGATTTCTTCGCTGAAGAACCAAGCCGCAAACAACATGGTAAACAACGGGTACGTGCACGTGACAGGAACCGCTCTGGAAACGCCAACCAACTTCAAACTCAACATGTACAAAGTATCACCGACGCACAAACCAATAACTCCGCTGAGACCAGCCAAAAGCAACGAATCCACTCGCAGAGCCGCTAGATACTGCAACCTCCCCGTCACTCCTAAGCATGCGATGAAGAACACGGTTGTAGATATGCACCGTGAAATATTAGCTGAAACAGGCTTCGCATCTGACAACGCTACCTTGTATAATGCCGCTGACACTGTCCAGCAGAGTGCGGCACCTAAGGCTGCAAGTTCCCCGATCATACTTATCACACATGCGTTTGCGTCTAGTTTGTGTAAAACAGTAAGGGCGATGCTTCTAGTATATTTTAGTTCTCTTACTATCAGTTCTGCTACATTCCCGAAATTGAAATAACGATTATAGTCTTTGCAGCGAATGGGGAACATGTGGTTTGACGCAGGGGTGCAACAGAACGGGAGAAAGCAACGAACTCGACACAGCTGTCAATATACTCCGAGCGGCAGCTGAAGGAATCAAGAAAACGGAGATCATGTACAGGTGTAACTTGGACCACGTAATCTTGAACAACTACTTATGTGCCTTGATGGAACTGAAGCTGCTAAAAGTGGAAAAGACAAGCGAAACATTCTATCAAACTACTGAAAAAGGATTACAGCTACTGCACATCTACCATAAGTTAAAATGGCTTTTGTGGGGCAAAACCTTTGACTTTCTACTAGTCCGCCTTCTAAATCGATTATTACTGAACAAGCACCTACCACATGAGCGTCTCATGCCAGTTGAGGATACCCACGAGTAAGTGTGAAGTAGACTCGCCGGTTATGTTTACCCTTGTTTTCAGTTTTAAGCAATTTTATCTGCCCAACCTCTTTCAGGTTTTTGACGTGGGTTCCCCCATCTGCTTGCATATCCACACCGACTATCTCGACAATGCGGAGATAGGGGATGTTCGGTGGGAGGGCCTTGGCCATTTTTATTACGCCTGGAATTTTTAGGGCTTCTTCTCTGGGAAGCTCATACCATTTTACTAGCATACCTTTTCTGAACAGTTCGTTCGCCTTATCTATGTATTTGTCAAGGATTTCTCGATCGTACTCTTCCAAGTTAAAATCGAAACGAATCTTGTTTTCCTCAAGCTGGTTGCCAGTGACGAGGGCTCCTGTGCCTGTGCACAGAAGTGAAGCGAATACGTGAGCTGCAGTATGGCTTCGCATAAGTTTGTATCTTCGTCCCCAATTCAGGACGCAATGCACATTGTCTCCTTCTTTCAAGCCAGCGCCTTCAGTCTCATGAGATATCTCTCCAGAGAACTTGCCAACGTAAACAACATTGTATATTTCATTTCCTTTCTTGATTTTCCCGGTGTCCCATGGTTGACCTCCACCCTTGGGATAGAAGATTGTTTGGTTCAAAATTACATATTTTCCATCTTTGACGGAGACTACAGTGGCATCGCACTCTCTGCGGTAACTATCCTCTAAATATAATGCTTCAGTCATGGGGATAACCCCCTTGACAATGTAACGTTTGTAGTTTATAAGTGGAACTGCATTCCATATTTTCAGCTGTCAAGTTGAAATAGTTGTCACAAATCAGTAGTTTCAATTTTGTTGTAACAGTTCACGTGCGTGTTCAAAGAACTGATAGAATTTTGGAAAACCATCTGCCCTTGACATAATGGGATTTGAACGTGACACGCTTACATGCATATATCTTTTCGAAAAAAGGTTATCAGCTGACGAGATTAAATGCTCTCTCCGGTAATCTCTTCTGAGAAGCAGTTATCTTGAACAAGAAGGCAACGAGCAGTCCAACTACGAAGCCGCCGATATGCGCCCAGTACGCTACGCCGCCATACGGATCAAAGACGCCTGAAAAAAATTGAAGAAGGAACCAAAATCCCAGATAGAAGACCGATTTTATCTTCACTGTAGTGGCAAAATATCCTAAGAATACCAGCGTGACGACATTGGCTCTTGGGTAGAATAGTATATAGGCGCCTAATACGCCGGATATGGCTCCTGAAGCGCCTACAGCTGGAATCCATGCTACAGAGGGATTAAACTGAAAGATTATCCAAGAATGAGCTATACCCGACGCAACTCCAAACACCAAGTATAAAATCAGAAACTTGACATGGCCAAACCTGTCCTCCACATTATCCCCGAAAATGAAGAGATACAACATGTTCCCGATAATATGTAAGAAGCCACCGTGCATAAACATCGAAGTAAAAAGCGTATAGAGGCTTTGACCTTGCATTAGATAGTCTGGAACTGCACCGTATTCAAAAAAGTCTGCGTCTGCAAATCCTCTACTCAGTTGCAATACAAATACAACAACGTTCGCGGCGATCAATATCCATGTTACATAAGGTCGGGTTTTGGTTGGATTCTCATCATACAGAGGAAACACAGTATCCCACTGTAACAATGGAGAGTCTAATCATCATATATGCTTTAGCATTTTGCTATGCACGCGGTTTGTCCATGAACCCCAAGAAAAGATAACAATCAAAAATGAAGACTATTGGCCAGAAATTTCTTTGTGTATTTGTGCGCATTTTATCACATATTCTTTCATAACCTTTGCAGGAGCATCTGATCTAACGCCTCTACTGCTGAAATGTGTCGGCACAGCTTGAAAACCTGCACTTTTAAGCTCACTAATCACGTTGATCAATGGTGGAATGGGCACATTGAATTTGTCACAGATTTTGTCAACCACATAATAAGTGATTGGTGCTTCGATCTCATCTTGGGTCAAAGACAACAGCTTAAGAATCCTTTTCTCTTTCAGTCTTCTCCCGTAAGCCTCCTTCTCCATCAATGAGCAAAAATCTTCATCAAACAACTTGCCTAGCCACAATGGACCTGCAACATTCAGCTTAGACCCACATTCAGGACACTTTCGTTCTAAGGGGGAAAACATTCCTTCGATTGCTTCTCTATGAAAACACGCAAAGCAGTGGAGAATGTATCCCATCGTTTGAACACTCTTGTCGGCTTCTCTTGCGCCGTAATTAGTAAGAACATATGCTCTAATGTAATGATCCGCGCTGTGACTGAATAGAACCTTAATTGCAACATCATGCTTTGCCGCCATCATCCCTAAGCATCCAACTAAAAGACGGACGGCTAACTCGTGACAATACTCAGTTCGCAGAGGTTTTCCGCCATATTTTCGGACGCAAGCCCTAGGATGAACACCACATAAAGGAGCCATATCAGTAGCGGTTAAAGCCAGCAGACCGCCGTCACGAAGAGCGCGGATCGCCGCATCCAAATATGGCGCTGGAGACCCAAAAGGATCAACATCAATTAAGTCGAACCTTTTGCGAGGCGCTGCATACTGGCTCAAAAGAAGATTCGCATCCTCGTTCATTACAGAGACGCGCTCAACCAGCTTGTTGTATCCAACATTGAATTGAGCAAGTTGGGCTGCTCTTGGGTTGATATCATTCATAACGATTTTCAGAACACCTTCAACCTCCATTGCGAATCTGACGCCTCGAATGCCACAGCCTGCCAAGGGCGCGCAAACAGAAATCTCTCTTCCCGCCGTTGATTGATACACTTGCAACGCCAAAACTGCTACGTCCCTGTTCAATTTCATAACCGGGTTGTAGAACACTGGCGCCTTAGACGGAGCGTATTCCCAAGGCTCTTTCACATATGCCTCAAGTTTAGGCACCACAACGCTTGTCTTCCCCTCCTTCACAACTTCTGTGGGAAAACCTAAACTCAACTCTACAAACCCCGAAGTTTCTGTCAAACATAAAAGTCGTTAATATCCTTCTTTATATTGGTTTATGAAAAAAGGGAAATTTCAGGTGAACGTGCTTGAAGCGACTTGTATTTATAACTGGACGTCCCGGTGTCGGTAAAACAAGCGTTCTACTTCGAGCTGTCGACGTTTTAAAGGCTAAAGGGTATAAGGTTGGCGGCATGATCAGTCGTGAGGTTCGCGAACGAGGAGTTCGTGTGGGTTTTGAAATAGTTGATTTTCACACTGGGCAAAGAGGCTGGTTGGCTCATGTAACTCAGCCTACTGGTCCTCGAGTCAGCAAGTATCGAGTAAATTTGAGCGATCTAAACGCTATTGGGGCGAGTTCCATTCTCAATGCTACAATAGACGCGGACATAATCGTCGTGGACGAGATAGGATCTATGGAGCTCTTTTCACTCGGGTTTAAGAAAGCAGTTGATCAAGCGATAAGAAGCAGTAAGCCAGTGGTGGGAACCATCCATTTTAGAGCACGGGATCCACTGATCAACACCATCAAGGAGAGAGAGGACGCGGAAATCCTAGAGGTAACATATGAAAACCGAGAAGGCCTCCACAATGTTATTATCGATAAAGTCGTTCAGTCTTTAAAGAAGTCATCTTAGCATTTATGTCAATTGTTGATAAAGGTTGTTGAATGTGAAAATAGCTGGAGTTGACGATGCCGGTCGTGGGGCAGCAATTGGACCTCTTGCCATCGCAGGTGTTTTGCTCGACGAGAAAGACTTGCCTAGGCTCATAGGCTTAGGCGTGAAAGATTCTAAACTCCTTTCACCTCGCAGGCGAGAACAACTTGCTAAAGAAGTCAAGAAGTTGGCGCTCAAGTTTCATGTTATAAAGCTGGCTCCAACGGACATCGATAGAGTGGTTGAAACTGGCAAAAAGCTTCATAGACTGAATCGACTTGAAGCCCAGACCATGGCTAAAGTGGTAGAAGCCCTCAAGCCAGATGTGGCGTACGTAGATGCTTCAGATGTGTTGGCCGACCGATTTGGAAATCACATAATCGAAGGCGTTCCGTTCAAGGTTAGAATAATATCAGAACATAAAGCAGACGCAAAGTACCCTATAGTTTCAGCAGCCTCAATCATCGCAAAAGTGGAGCGTGACAGCGCGGTTTCTGAGTTAAGGAAGAAACATGGAGACTTTGGCTGTGGTTACCCAACTGATCCGAAAACCATCAAGTTTCTAGAAAATTGGGTAAAAAAGTTTGGCTCTTACCCAGATTTTGTGCGTAAATCGTGGAAGCCAGCTAAAAGGATTAAGGCAGAAGCTAAAGCAAAACAGAAAAAGCTAATCTAGAATTGTGCAATGAATTCTTCTGGGTGTTCTATCTCTTCTAAATCCTCGCGATGAATCGTCAAAATGCCGTTGTTTGGAACCTGTTTACCATCCGTTATAAATACCGGTTGAGCGTTGACGATTTTGCTGAAGCTCACAATTTCCTCTGCTCTCTGGTCGACATTTCGTTCCCCTTTATGGGGGACACCACCCACTATGTTTAACGAGTCCTCTGGAGACCGCGCTATAAAGTCGAAGGGAGCTCTTTTGGTGGGAGCTGCATCAAAGTCAAACTGAGCAAGTTTCTTTAGGACCGTTTGTAGAAAGTGGTGTTTGATGATTATGCGCTTGGCGGTGGCGAAAAATCCTGTATCCTGAGGAGCTGATTCAAACACGTCGATAGACTGCGCCACCGGAATGCCTAAAATCCATTCAAGGCCGTAGGCGGCGGATACGGAGGCCTTAGCCATGCCTTTTTCGTAGCCGTATAGAGTTCTCCTTGAAACACTCATCATCTCTGCTAACTTGCCAACAGATAAGCCCAATTCTAGTCTCTTCTTTCTAATGGCGTTTCCATTGAGCTTAACATAGCAGCCTCCTGGACCAGCCTCTACAAGCGGCTGCATTTTGTGAGAGACAATGTCTTCAAGTGTTTTGAGGGTAATTGCATAGATGTTACATCGTGAATAGACAGTGTCATCTTCTAAGGGCTTTTCGCGTGTTTTGTCGCAGATGAAGAGAGAGTTAGCGGAAAAGCATCCGGAGATTGCTTGAACTTCACAAGCATCACTCGCTGAAACTTTTCCAACATCAGAGTGTACCTTTATGAATACGCGTTTCTCCCCTTTTCTTGTTACAAAATCAAAACAACTTGGCCGCGAGGTGCATCTTTCAGAAACTTGGAAGCCAGCTTTCTTTAAAATCAATTCGGTGGCGTTCAGAATCTGCGCCAGCTTCATCTCCCCCTCAGAAGTAAAAACATGGGAAGAGTCTCATATAAACTTACAGTTCATGTATTCTAAACATATCTGACAGCTATATTTCTTCTTATTACCCATCTTAATGCTCAGCTACAATCATTACATGTGCCTTGTCGTAGGGTTCTAAGTGTATGACCTCCCCAACCTGAAAACCGCGAGTCTTCAGGATGCCTATTTCCTGGTGATAAACCTCGGAAGGCTCTTTTGTAACGTCGATGCTTCTAGCCTTAACCGCTAGCATAATCCATCCGTCAGCTTTAAGGAACAGATCAGTGTTGTCTGCCAACACCTTAGCCTGCTCGGGTTGAGCTATGTCACAGTAGATGTCATCCACCTCCTCCACAAGCGTTGAATAACGTTCTGGGAACCGCGCGTCCATCAGTAGAGGCGACATGTTGAAACGAAACTCGCATACATTGTTGACCAACTCTCGAATAGTACGGGCAGCAAATTCTACGCAATATACGTAACCACCTTCTCCAATGATGTCGGAGATGTGACTCGCTGTTGTGCCGGAAGCGGCTCCTAAATACAAGACCTTGTGATCTGGTTGAATAGGTACTGTTTTTAAGCCCTTCAGAACAGCGGCGGCAAGTTTGCTTCGAAAAGGGTCCCAAAGTCTGTATTCTTCCTGCTTGTATCGGATTAGTCGTTCATCGTAGACAGTTTTTCCTAAGGCAAGGTTTTTTGTTGCTAGTTTCCGGGAACCGTCTTCAAGGGTGGCCCAGTAGATTGCGGGAAAACGTGGATGTGACTTAACGTTTACGGCCACGTTTCGTTCTCCTAAATGGTTTTCTCATGGAAGGTTTCTTGAGTGATGGTTGCTTGTATTTTTCCTGAATCTCCTTGACCCTTCTCTCAACTCCAGCCTTCAACCTATCGCCAATATACTTGCTGCTGAAGGCATCGGCTCGTGCGGCTATGGCCAGATTTCCAGCTAGTGCTCGCGCTACTTTTCCTCTCTGCCAATGCTTTGCCCCCTGAATGAAGTTGTGCTGGAAGATTACTCCGTGTTTTGGGGGGCGGGTTCCGGTTCTAAGCGATCTAAAAAGGGCTTTTTCGGCTCCTAGAACCTGAATTGTGCTTGCTGGCATTTTAGCCATGTTGTTTAACCCACTGGCAAGTGCTATGAGCCGTGCTCCTAATAGCGGACCAGCTAGTGCGTGGATGTTGGGCGCAACCTCTTCCATGATCGAATCTATGTAGCTCTCTAGCGACTGTCTTAGGCTATAGAGCGCTAGCACGGTTTTGCACATGGCCTTTATCTGGTCTGCGTCTTCAATGCTAAGCGAGGCTCCCATTGATGCTTGTCCCGCCTTAGCTATCCATTCAGCTCTAGCTCTTGGCAGTCCTTCTTTTTCTAGATTTTCTGCAGTAAAGTTTTCTCTTCCTACCAAGTTAGTAACAAGGCGTGCGTACGTTTCATGCTTCTCCATCAGCCGATCCAACTCTGGAAAGTGAAGACCATACCACTCGCGTATTCTGCCCATAAAGAGATTAAGCGTTGTGTCCAAGTCGCCGATTGTTTGAATGGCTTGCACCACCACCAGGTCTCGCTTTTCGATTGCCCCCTTCACTCTCATTTTGGTCAGCTCCATAGAGACCTTGTGAGTCCAGTTCCGGAGCTCCGAGGTATGTTTCACAAAATCTACTTTCGCCGCGAATTTGTCAAGGTTCCTACGAAGCAGTTCTCCTGCCTCTGAGGGTTTCGCCACATCTGCCTCGATGTTCAATTTTTCGCGAGCGTTTCGAGCGACCTCTGAACTCTCAAACACAAAGATTGTGTAGCCCTTTTCCTGCAATTTTTCAACCAAAGTGACTATTTCATCAACCACCTTTCCAGCTTCGATTTCTGCAAGCTTTTTCGCCGTTTCCTTTGGATCTTTTGGGAAAAAGACCTTATCAACAAGTTTGTTGGCTTCTCCGAATCCGAAAACGCCCATCACGCACTCTGTGACCATTGCCTTCATGTTTTTCTCTCCATTATTATACAATCGTTTCAGCACGTTCTTCCTAACCTTTATCTTGCCTATTGAATAACCTTACTGCAACTGGAGAGGTGCTCTATGTCGAGTCGACTTGCCATAGAAATCGCAGGGTTAAAGCTTGCTAATCCTACAATGTTGGCCTCAGGGATTCTTGGGTTGTCTGGACTCACGTTGAAGAGGGTTGTAGATGCTGGTGCTGGCGCAGTGGTTACGAAGTCTGTAGGATTAGAACCACGAGAAGGCTATCCCAACCCAACCGTGGTTCAAACTGAATGTGGATTGCTCAACGCTGTGGGGCTTCCTAACCCGGGAGTTCACTATTTTAGTGAGGAGATACGTGAAGCGAAAGAGTTAGGCGTTCCAATAATCGTAAGCGTCTACGGTTTTTCATCTGAGGAGTTTGCTGAGGCGGCGAGGGTTGCTGTTGAAGCGGGAGCAGACGCGATAGAATTGAACGTCTCGTGTCCACACGTTGAAAAAACAGGGGCAGAAATCGGACAATCTCCTCGGTTGGTGGCAGAAATTGTGAAAAAAGTGAAAAGCAGAATGGATAAGCCTGTTTTCACAAAGTTAACTCCTAACGTTGCTGACATAGCTAAGGTGGCTAAAGCAGCGGCTGAAGCGGGAGCAGACGCGATAACAGCTATCAACACGGTTAGGGCTATGACAATTGATGTTGAAACAACTCGACCAATATTGGCCAACAAGATAGGCGGACTGTCTGGAACCGCGATAAAGCCTATTGCTGTTAGATGCGCGTATGAGGTTTATTGTGAGGTTGATGTCCCGGTTATCGGTTGCGGCGGAATAAGCACGTGGCGAGACGCTGTGGAATTCATGTTGGCTGGGGCTTCGGCGGTTCAGATAGGAACAGCTATTGCGTTCAATGGATTGGATGTGTTCAAGTCTGTTATGAAAGGAGTTGACGCATACCTTAAGAAGAGAGGGTTCAGGAGTGTGAAAGAGATTGTCGGCCTATCTCACCGCTATTAACCGCTTGAGAATCGTGAAAATTCGAGAGGCCAAGAGGGAGAGCCCCACCGTTAAGACGTTCACCTTTCATGACAAGTTCTGCGCAAAAGCTGAGCCTGGACAGTTCGTTATGGTTTGGATTCCTGGCGTCGACGAGGTTCCCATGAGTTTGTCCACCATGCGTTCAGATGGGCGTTGTTCAATAACTGTAGGTGAGGTTGGTGAAGCTACCAAGGCTCTTCATCAAAGAAAACTAGGTGAAACTCTTGGAGTTCGTGGACCGTACGGCAACAGTTTCACGCTTGCAAACGGCAATGTGATGATAGTTGGTGGAGGAACCGGATTAGCGCCGCTTATACCTTTAGCAGAAAAGCTAACGGATCTTTCTACAAGAATTTCTTTTGTGCTCGGAGCCAAAACACGTAATGAGCTTCTGTTTCTACAGAGAATTAAGACTGTTTTCTCAAAAGTTGATGCAAGGGTTATTGCCACAACCGAGGATGGAAGCTATGGATTGAAAGGAGTTGCCACAGACCCAGCGAGGGAAATCTTGGAGAAAGAAACGTTTGACATGGTCTATACGTGTGGCCCAGAGCAGATGATGTATAAAATGTTGGACCTGGTAGAACGCTACAGTACGCCCCTTCAAGCAAGCTTAGAACGATTGATGCGATGCGCCATCGGACTGTGCGGAAGCTGTGTGCTAGGTAAATTCATGGTATGCAAGGATGGACCTGTCTTCTCCGACGAGCAATTAAGGGAAGCCAAAGACGAGTTTGGACATTTCAAGATGGAACGTACAGGGAAAAAAGTCAGTATATAATCATGCATGCATCAAAATATTGTTGCAACTATTTCCGAAAGCGATTTTCTCGACAAAGCGAAGATATTAAAGATGCAAGGCGTGGAATTAGCTATAGAGCGCCTATGATGCCCGGCATATTTCTGAAACTTGATGAACATGCGCCTCACTGAGGCACTCTGCATTATTCTTTTCTTAACCTCTTGCAGCATATCCTAACAAGTTAACGGTAAACTCTACCAGCAACTCTTATATTTATCTAATAACATTCCACTGCTAAGCGGGGCTATCAAGATGAGAGGTGGCCGTCAAATTCAAAGCTGATTCTAGACGCTGGCTTACGTTAAGTTATCGCCCACTGGAACTTGAACAAAAACTCCGTGAATTTTGGGAAAAGAATAAAGTTTCTCAAAAGCTCATGCAGTTTAGAGAAAAGGAGAACAAAGGCGTTTTAGGCTTCGTCGAAGGACCCCCAACTCTCAATGGCTTTCCACATGTTGGGCATGCTCGCGGACGGGTGATGAAGGACCTTCGATATCGCTTCAAAACCATGCAGGGATTTTATGTCCCTTTCTGGGGGGGCTGGGACTGTCAGGGCTTGCCAGTTGAATTAGAAGTTGAAAGAGCACTTGGTGTTAGAAACAAAAAGGAATTGTTGGAAAAGGTTGGTGAAGAACGCTTCATCGAAGAGTGCAAGAAAACTGTGAAAAAATACCATCGAGAATGGGTTGCTGCTGATCAGAAACTCGGAGTTTTCATGAGCAACGAAAAAGCCTACTGGACCTATCTCGATGAATATATCGAAAGAGAATGGACGTACCTTAAGCGGGCTTGGGATCAAGACTTACTTGGCGAAGGCCATTATGTGGTTGCCTATTGTCCTCACTGTCAAACATCTCTCAGTAATGCCGAAGTCGGTTACGAAGGAGCCTACAGGGAGGTCGAAGACCCGTCTCTCCACTTCAAGATGAAAGTAAGCAAGGCTAAAAACGAGTTTTTCCTTGTCTGGACCACAATGCCATTCACAATAGTCACAGATATGATGTTAGCAGTTCATCCAGAAGCTGAATATGCCAAGGTGAAAGTCGGCGAAGAAACGTGGACTCTCGCAAAAAACAGAGTTGAAGCTGTCATGCAAGAACTTGACATAAGCGACTACCGAATTGTCAACGTTGTGCCAGCGAAGGAACTCGAAGGCACAAAGTATGAGTATCCATTTAAGGATATGGTTCCTCGTCAACGTGAACTGGACCAACAACCCCTAGTTCACACAGTAGTGTGCGAAGAGTTTGTAGACATAAGTACGGCCACGGGCGTGGTGCATCTGTCGCCGGGAAACGGTGAAGAAGACTTTCAGGCTGCTCAAAAGCGTCACTTATCGGTGTACGTTCCTTTTGATGACGAATGTAGATTTACTGAGGAAGCTGGTAAATTCGCTGGAATATTCGCTCGAGACGCAGACTCCAAGGTAGTTGATATACTCCGTCAAAAAGGACTGTTGGTGGCCACAAAGACTGTTCGGCATGAATATCCAACATGCTGGCGTTCCCACCACAAGCTCATATGGCTCGCCCGCAGAGAATACTTTCTTTGGACAAATAAGGTGAACGAAAAAGTTGTTGAAGCCGCTGAAAAAGTCAATTATTTCTATGAAAGCCCGAAAAACCGATTTCTCTCGTTCCTAAGAGAAGGAAAGCCCTGGTGTGTTTCTCGAGAAAGAGTGTGGGGTGCACCTCTACCCGTTTGGGTTTGCAAAAAATGTGGGCACAAAGTGTGTGTAGGCAGTAAGAAGGAGCTGCTTGAGAAGAACACGGAACCTGTAGCTGATGATTTTGAATTGCACAAGCCGTGGGTAGACCGTGTCGTCTTGAAATGTGACAATTGTGGTGCTACTATGAGACGAGAGCCTTTCGTTCTAGACGCTTGGCACAATAGTGGTGCATCTCCTTACGCAAGCTTCACAGATGAGGAGTTCAAGAAGTTTGTTCCAGTCGATTTTCTAACCGAAGGAATAGACCAAACTAGAGGATGGGCAAACACTTTGCTACTTGAACATGTGATATTAACAGGTAAAGCAGAGGCTCCGTACAAGGCCTTTCTCTTTCAAGGGTTAGCCCAGGATGCAAAAGGCAGAAAGATGAGCAAAAGCCTTGGCAACGTATTGGACGCCAACTCAGTTCTGGAAAAACACTCTGCCGATGTTTGCAGATTCTACATGCTCTGGAAATGCTCTCCAGTAGATCCCATAGATTTCGACACCAAAGAATTGAACAGACGCGCTTACCAAGTCCTCGGCACGCTCTACCATCTTCATAGGTTCTTCATGCAAAACGCTGAATATGACAGCTTCAATCCGCGAAAGCACACTCTCCAATGGGCCAGAAAAAACAACGCTCTGAAAAATCCTGACAGTTGGTTGCTATCAAAACTACAGCAGACAGTCAACGAAGTTACCGAGAAACTTGAAAAATGTGAGTTTCATTTCGCCCTCTCAGAACTAGAAGAATTTGTTGTTAACGTTGTCAGCCGACAGTATGTTCCCATGGCTCGCAGAGAACTGTGGAGCGACGATCCTAAAACTCTTAACCGTCGATTAGCTGTGTATGCAACTCTTTGGAACACGTTAAAAACGTTGGTTCTTCTCTTTAACCCTGCAACTCCGTTCTTGAGCGAGTTCATGTATCAAAACGTCTACAAAGAACTTGACGACACTCTTCTCGAATCTGTAAACCTTGAAGACTGGCCCAAGCCAGACAAGACTCTTCAAGACACCTCTTTGGAACAGGATTTTGAAACCCTACTACAGTGCGTTCCACTAGCGTATTCTGCTAGACAATCTGCAAGGTTGAAACGTCGGTGGCCACTGAAAAAAGTCGTAGTGGTGGCCTCGAAACAGGTGCAAAAAGCATTAAAGAACTTGGAAGAAGTGTTTCTTGAACTCGTCAACGTAAAGGAAGTTGAATATCTTGAAACGCTTCCGCAGGTTGACTCGAAAAGATGGGCGTTGGCGTGTGAAAACGATTTGCACGTTCTGCTTGACTCACATCGAGACGAGGCTTTGCTGGGTGAGGGGGTTATGCGTGACTTGGCTCGTCGTGTTCAGGCTCTTCGAAAGGAGTTGGGCTTCAAACCGACCGACATACTTAATGCTGCTTACGTGGCGGAACTAGACGTGAAGAGTATGAAATTGTTGTCACCTTACTTAACCGAGATGGCGGAGCTTGTTCGAGCTAAGAAAGTTTATGCTCACAAGAAGCGATCCGAGGTCGAAGTGAAGTGGCACAAGCGTGCGTTAGACGATAAGATGGTGTACATTGCCGTTAAGTGATGACGGATCGACAGTTAGTTTACTTTATGTAATCTGGTGTCTTCAAATCTATTAGCTCAATTTCAGATAATCCTCTTTTCATTCTGTTGGAACGATTATCAGGGGGCAGATACGCGACTTTTGGGAAGTATGTGGTTATACCTTTTTCTGCCATTATGGTGGCTGGATGATTATTTCCCAAGGCTAATCTGCAGACTTCGTAGGTCAGTTCTCTCACCTCATCTTCATCGATGTATCCAAGGGAGTGTAGATACTCGTGGAGAAATAAGTGGAAGCAGTAAGCGTTGAAGATTCGCCTTTCCTTGGTTTGGAGAGCGGTCTCAAGGGGAGTTCGGTTCACAACTATGATGTTTGAGCCTACAGGGTGAAACGCGCCTATGAGATATCCTCTTTTCATTCCCAGGTCAGCCAAGCCGAGCATGAGACCAGCTCTGTGCATGTTCAGAAACCGCTTCACAGCCTCCTTTACTAATTCAAAAACCTTAGCAAAAGTGATGCAGTTATCAAGTTTTTCGTTGAATCTTTCTCTTGCTTCGTTACTCAGAGTTTCAACGCTCCTAGGAATCATTAGTGATTCGAAACCATTTCTTAAAGTTTGTGAATGAAGGCTTGGTTCATTTACTAAGTGACTGTTACGTTATTTGCGTTATTCTCTCTCCTATTAGACCCCTATACTCGGGGGGGTAGTCGGTTTCTCACCGAGTTGCCGCACGCACAGTCCAGAGAGAGAACGTGGTTTTTGATAGACATGACTTTTGAAGTGTCATCTGAAGTGCCTATAGTTTCGAATTAAATTAAGAAAGGAAATGAGAGGAAAAATATTGCAGCTGTCCCGAGAGTGGCGAGTTTTCTCCAAGTTGTTACTTTTGAAGTGTCGTCCAACGGACCGGGGTGTCGCATAGACGAAAAGACAATCGCAATTATTGCCCATATGATGAACGCTTCCCAGATTAAAAAGCCTAAAATCAGAAAGGTTATGATTGCAAGATACGATATGATGCTGCGCTTCCTGTTGCCAAGGAAAGTTCGTGCGATGTGGCCGCCATCGAACATTCCCACTGGTATTAGATTGAGCACCGTAATAATCATTCCAACCCAACCCGCAAAAACAACCGGATGAACCAGTATCAAATCGCCGGTTCCACTTAATGGAAAAAACGTGACAGCGAATCTAAACAACCACTCAAACAGGATAGGGTTAGGATAAGGCCACGGGACTGCGTTCGGAGGCACCTCCGAAATACGAACGGATAACTGAAACCCGATAAGAATGACAATTACTGACACTATGAAACCCGTTATTGGTCCTGCGGAACCTATGTCGAATAAGGCGTCTCTGTTTGGGGGAAGAGATTTTTGTTGGATGACAGCTCCAAAGGTGCCGATGGGTGGGGGGCCTGGTATAAAATATGGATAAGTAGCTTCAACACGGTGTTTGTTAGCTGCTATCTTGTGTCCCATCTCATGTGAGCCTAAGATTGCTATGATGGCAGCTGCAAAAGTCACCGTTTCTATGACATTCTGCGATTGGAAATATCCAGCAATCAGCACGGTTCCAAGTGTTGCAAAAAATAATGCTATGTTTGTGATGGGTCTGCTGGGTTTCGTGGGAGGTTTCTGCGTGACTTGAAGTACGGTTTTGCTGTTTCTTTTTCTCATGACAGGAATGAAATCCAATGGGTCTAAACGTTTAATGAGTCTCAGAAAGGCTGTCTTTGAGTCTTGTCGTAGCTTCACATTGAAGGTTGGTATGTTGTATTCTACGAAGCTGTCTTCTACTTCGAATTCTTGTTCAACTGTAGTACGAAGTTGTTCAAATTGGGTAACTTCGTCTGAGGGTTGTGTGGAGGAGTCGTTGGAGGATGTGTCGCTCATGTTTGTTCATTAGTGAACTATGGCTTGAGATATTAGAACCTTGTGTTGGATGAAGAGCGCTCGTTCTGTGCATATAGATATTGTGGGATGTAGGATAATTTTGTTATGTTATTTGTGTGTATCTCTCTCTTTAGGGGGGGGGGGGGGGGGGGGGGGGGGGGGGGGGGGGGGGGGGGGGGGGGGGG
>CAZKWF010000020.1:0-31538 GCA_964556565.1 uncultured Candidatus Bathyarchaeia archaeon | reverse complement strand
TCTAGCATACTACACAAGAGCCGGACCTAGGCTTGAGTATATCCCGATCACGATAACCAAGTGGCCTCCAGCCGCAAGAGCCTATTAGGAGGTGTTTGCGTGAACTCTGAAGCAGAGAAAATCGTTGAATTTAAGATACACCGCTTTGATCCTCAACAAAAAAGACATTACATGTCAGCATTTAAGGTGCCTGTTCGCAAGGGAATGACCCTACTTGATGCTCTAATGTACATCAAAGATAATTTTGACGAGACACTTGCATTTAGGCATTCATGCAGAATGGGACAGTGTGGAAGCTGCGGGATCGTAGCCAATGGAACACCCATGTTAGCCTGTTATACGCAGGTGCTCCACCTCGAATCTGACTCGCTAATCATAGAGCCTCTTTCTAATATGCCCATCATAAAAGATCTGATCGTTGACATCAAACCATTCTTTGACACGTACAATAGAATCAAAACATTTTTGATAAAAACTGAAGAAAAGCTTAAGAAGCCCAATGAATTTGTCCAAATGCCAACAGATCTCAAGAGGTACTGGGACTTAACGCTATGCACAAAATGCTCCATCTGCTACTCAGCCTGTCCAGCCGCAATAGACGAAATGTTTCTCGGGCCTTCAACTTTGGCCACTAATTATCGGTTTATCTCCGATTCAAGGGATGAAGGTTCAGATGAACGATTGAAGCCTATGACTGACAACGTGTGGCTATGCACTTCCTGTAACTCTTGCACGTTATTCTGTCCGAAAGAGGTCGACTCATCATCTTCAATAGTTGATGAACGCAGCCTCATAGTAGAAACAGGCTTCATCCCAAGATCCGCCATGGACGTGCTCACAAGCACTTTCAAATATCATAATCCGATGGGAATGCATCCAACCAAAAGAATGGAATGGGCTAAAGATTTGAAAATTAGAACACTTCCAACAGTCACGAAGGCTGACATCTTGTACTTTGTATGTTGCTTGACAGCCTATGACCCGAGAAATCAAGAAATCGCCAGATCCATGGCTTCACTCTTCAATAAGCTAGGAGTTGACTTCGCAACCCTCGGCACAGAAGAATGGTGTTGCGGAGACCACATACTTAGACTCGGAGAAAAAGGATTATTCGAAACTCTCGCTGAACATAACATATCCATGTTTGACAAGTTTGATGCGGAAAGAATTGTAACTTTATCACCACACTGCTACAATACTTTCAAGAATGACAAGCCCTACAGCGATGTTGGGCTTCAAGTTCAGCACTATACACAATTTGTCGCCGAAGCCATCGAGCACGGTAAACTCAAACTTTCCAAAGCTGTTAAGAAGAGGGTTACCTACCATGATCCTTGCTTCCTAGGCAAACGTAATGAAATATACGATACTCCAAGGCAGATTCTAGAGTCAATAAATGGTTTAGAACTTGTTGAGATGAAGAGAACAAAAGAGAATAGCTTTTGCTGCGGTGGAGGAGCTGGGAGAGTTTGGACCGAGGATGCAACTCCTGAAAAGAGGCCTTCTGTAAATCGCATTAGAGAAGCCCTAGAACTCGGTGCTGAGGTTATAACCACAGCCTGTCCATTCTGTGTAACAACTCTAGAGGACGCCGTGAAAGTGTTAGATGTAGAAGATAGAATTGCTGTGATAGACATTTTGGAACTCCTTAAAGAATCAATGTAAACCACCCGCATGTATGCATGAACGATGAAAAACATAGTTTACGCAAATTTTTATTAACATCAAGTTATGAAATGGCGTTAAGCGTCAACGTTCTACGACGGTAATAACTATGAAGAAAAATTACTTGCTTATACTTCTATGCATCCTAGTCAGCGTCTTCGCTTGGACCATAGAAGATCAAAACATTGTGGAACAATTTTTAATGTTCAGCGGGGACAACTTTCTCGAAGGAAAGGTTTGGACCCCGGTCACAGCGTTGTTTGTCCACGGCGACCTTACCCACTTGGTTGGCAACATGTTCTTCCTTTACGTGTTTGGAAATACGCTGGAGGATGTAGTAGGAGCAAACAAGACAATGGCAGTATTCTTTTTCGGCGGAATCTCTTCGTTTCTACTAAGCCTCCTCTTCTATCGCCCAGATGTCATCATGATAGGGGCTTCCGCAGCCATTTTCACTCTGACCGCGGTAGTGATGCTCACTAAACCCCTGAAATTCTCTATGCTGTTCTTGTTACCCGTAGGACTCGTGGCAATAATTTATTTCATTTATAATGTAATCGCTGTTTACTACGGAGTAGGAGGAAATGTGGCCTATTCATCCCACATCATCGGCTTCACCCTTGGAATCCCGTTTGGAATGGCATTGAGCCCAAAATGGGCAAGAAACCTACTCATTACAATAGCTCTGCTTATACTGTATGTTGCTGTCACGTTAGTGCTTAGAATGTTTTTCTCTTTCAGCCTTCCAAGCCTATTCTAGACCAATTGACCAACAGAGAACAAACAGTTCTACCTAGCTTGTCGAAGACGCATTCCAATAACATATAGTTCTGAGCTTCTCGCTCTGCTGGCCTTTGGTTTGACCAGTTTAACAAATGCGAAATGTTGTTTGACCTCTTTTACAAAGTCGCTAAGCATGTCGCCTTGAAAAACCTTTGCAAAAAAGTTCCCTTTAGGCTTGAGAATGGAAGTGGCAATTCGTAGAGAATATCGAGCGAGGTCGATTTGTCTGGCGTGGTCGAGTTCCCAAACTCCGGAAACATTCGGTGAAACATCGGAAACTACGACATCAGCTGGATGTGGCAAAAACTCTTTAATTTGCTGGATTATTTGAGGGTCTGTCACGTCGCCAACAATGGTGCGAACGTTAGATGAACTAAACGGTTGGATTTGCTCAAGGTCAACTCCTAGAACAAAGCCGCTGTCACCGACGATTTTTCGACATGCTTGTATCCAACCGCCTGGAGCTGCGCCTAAATCCACAACCATGTCACCAAGCTTGATGAACCGATACTTCTTTGCAGCTTGAAGAAGTTTGTATGTTGCACGTGAACGGTATTTTTCCTCTTTTGCCTTCCGATAATAGTATTCTTTCTTCCGTTCTCTGACCCATGCCTTCGGCAAAATCAGCTGTCACCCGAAGGATTCGTTCCATTCTGCAGATTTAGAATCCATTCGGTTAATTTTTCGCATTTGTTAGGTGAAGTTGAGCTCCATGCTCCACATCGAAAAGCTTCAGGGCACATCAAGCAGGGACAATCAATTATGGAGTTTACAGATGCTGGGCGCCTCTTCGGATACAGCCGATACGTCCATCGTCCACTGAAAAGTTCACGTTCACGCCGAATAAATCCCTTGTTTTCCAGTTTCAGCGCTATTCGAGAACCTTCTCTGCTACTGGCACTCAGCTTTCTCCAAAGTTCAGATTGGAGCACACCGTGGTCTCCCGTGTTTACAATCAACTGTAATGCTTGGTGCACCAGATTGTTTCGTCTCGACATGTCAATCGGTTCCTTGAACTCTATCAATAAATAATGCACTTCTAAACATAAAAAGAGTATGTTGATTTCCAAAGCAAGAAAAACATCTATACAAACTAAAGGTGGAATGTTTAACACATATAACGTGGATGTTAAGCATGATATAACCAACAGCAACGCTTCGCAAAAATGGAGCTGAAAACATGTCAACGCACCATTCAGCCGCGTCCTATTGCTTGGGAATAGAGTCCACAGCTGACGATTTCAGCGTTGGAATTCTCTCCTTCAACGGAGACGTCCTAGCCAACATCATCAGCGCATACATACCTGAAAAAGGCGGCATCCACCCTCGAGAAGCAGCCAGACACCACGCGGAAGTTGCCGGAAATGTTTTGGAGGAAGCCTTTCAGAAGGCAAGAATAAAGCCTCATGACATTCAAGTTGTCGCCTTTTCTCAGGGGCCAGGCATGGGACCTTGTCTCCGTACTGGTGCAACCGCCGCTCGTGCCTTAGCTGCCTATCTTCAAGTTCCGTTGGTCGGTGTAAACCACTGTGTTGCACATATCGAGATTGGCAAGCTCGTAACTGGAGCGAAGGACCCGGTTGCTCTATATGTTTCGGGTGGAAACACCATTGTCTCTGCCTTTGAGGCGGGAAAGTACCGCGTTTTCGGTGAAACTCTTGATATAGCTGTGGGAAATTGCCTCGACGTTTTCGCTCGGGAGGCAGGTTTACGTCAGGAAAAAGGGGCGCCTTTCGGTGCAATGGTTGAGAAAATGGCAAGTCAAGGTCAAACATTTATTTCTCTCCCCTACACGGTGAAGGGCATGGATTTATCCTTCAGTGGGCTCCTCACCGCTGTTATCCAGTTACTTCATGAAGGAAAACATCGCCTCGAAGACTTGTGCTTCAGCTTGCAAGAAACCGTATTTTCCATGCTCACCGAGGTTACGGAGAGGGCGTTAGCTCACACAGAAAAGCGTGAGGTCCTGTTGACTGGGGGGGTTGCTGCGAATAAACGGTTACAATCGATGCTCAGTCAAATCGCTGATGAACACGACGCGCGGTTCTGCGTGGTTCCCAAGGAGTATGCTTTAGACAACGGAGCCATGATCGCATGGACTGGAATTCTCGCATATCAACACAACATGACTCTTCCCGTTGAGAAGAGCTTCGTAAAGCTGAGGTGGCGACTGGACGAGGTCTACACACCATGGGTTGGAGGCTGAAACGTGCTCATTAAAAAAGGTGCTGAAGCTAGCCTATACTTGGAAGAGTGGCACAACCGCAAGGTGATAATGAAGCGGCGATTGCCGAAGAAGTATCGTGTCCCCGAGTTGGATGAGGAAATTCGGTCTTATCGAACCATTCATGAGCCACAGATTATTCATAGAGCAAAGGAGGCGGGGGTTCCAACACCAACAATCTTCATGGTTGACATCGCCGAAGCAACAATTATCATGGAGTTCATTAATGGAAAACAGGTAAAGCAAGTCTTAGATGATTTCTCGGCTGAAGAAAGGCGTCGCTTGTGCTATCTCATCGGCAACCTGATCGGACGCCTCCACAACCATGGAATCATCCATGGAGACCTCACCACCTCAAACATGATCCTAACACCGCAAGACAGAGTTGTCTTCGTAGACTTCGGCTTAAGCGAACACTCAACAGAACTAGAAACCAAGGGAGTTGACCTACACCTCATGAAGACAGCCTTCCAAAGCACTCATCACAAGTATGCAAAAGAAAGTTTTGACATGGTCATGGAAGGATATGCTGAAGCAAGGGGAGATGAAGCAGCAAAAGATGTATTAGAAAAGATTAGGGAAATAGAGAAAAGAGGACGTTACGTATCCGAAAGAAAGGAGGCAGACGTGTGACGCCTATGAGTACTTTTCCAAAAGGTAGAGTGGCCTTTTTCGCGACAGGTAATATTCACAAATTCAATGAGGCCCGCCATATACTAGCAAAATACAAAGTTGCTACTGCGCTCCTAAGAGTAAAAGCCTTAGAAATCCAAGACGACAATATAGAAAACATTGCCAAAGCCAGCGTTAGGGACGCGGTGGAAAGATGTAGACTGTCTATCTTCGTGGAGGACGCTGGCCTTTTCATAGATGCGCTGAACGGGTTTCCAGGCCCCTACTCCTCATACGTGTATCGGACAACAGGAACCAAAGGAATTCTCAGACTGATGAAAGAAGTGGAGAAAAGAGATGCCTATTTCCACTCTGTAGTTGCCTTCTGCAGCCCAAAAGAACCACCCAAGTGCTTCCACGGCAAAGTGAAAGGAAAAATATCTCAAGAAGAGCGGGGAAACTCCGGCTTTGGCTTCGATCCTATATTCAAGCCTTCAGGCAGTCCCAACAGAACCTTTGCAGAAATGACCACGGAAAAAAAGAACAAGTTTTCACATCGAGCTCAAGCCCTAAGAAAATTCGCTGAATGGTACACATCAACCTTCTAGCTGTGGAGATATCCATCACAAACCCACTCTTTTTTTTAGCCGTGTGATATCTCATTCACAAATAACACAACATAAAACCGTGTTATCCAGACGCTATTTGCACTCCGCGACGTACATTCTCTAGGTGTGTATGGCATGCATGGAATACGAGAAATATGGAAAAATGATAACAGAACTAACTACTAGTTAACGCTGTAAATGAGAAACTTGTCTGTCAGCAGACAACATTATAACTGTTCTCTTAGTATCAATCGATACATGTTTGTCTTCTTTCTTAATGCTGGAAATGAAATTGAAACACTCTAGAATCAGATACTAAAACATGGGTTCACAAAAGTTAAATATTACGTAAGTTGCTATTTTTAATCTTGCTGAGATGAAGGGAATGCGTGAATAAAGAAAACTCTCCTTTCTCTTTCAGGGCTTATTTTTGAAGCCTGACACGCATTCCCAGAATTTATTTAACAAATGCTTTAATTTGAAGTTCATGGAACATTTTTCCATAGAATCTAAAGAACTCTTATGGCATAACCGAAAAGCTAATTTGAACTGATAAGAACCATTTGATGAGGTTTAATGTTAATGAAGAAGATAATGAAAAGCCTTCTTTTGGAATTGCTGAAGAATTCCAAGAGAAGTGATAGGGAAATCGCAAAGGTTCTAGGAGTGTCACAACCAACGGTAACAAGAACTCGTCACAAACTTGAAAAAAATGGAATAATTCAGGACTACACAATTATTCCAAATTTTGGGAAGATTGGCTTTGAAATATTCGCTCTAACCTTCGTCAAAATGCGTTCTGACATTCTTGTAGGAGAAACAAAGGAGAGAGCCAAAAAATTTGCCGCGAAGTTTCCTAATGTAATATTTGCCTCTAGCGGGCAAGGTCTAGGCATGACTGGGGTGATTATCTCTTATCACAAAAACTATACAGAATACCATAAACAGTTGAATCAGCTGAGACTTGAATTGAAGGACGTTGCCATAGACATTCAAAGTTTCATGGTTGCCATTGGAGAAGGAGAATACAAGAAGTATTCTCTAACATATTTGGGGGATGTGCCTCTTTAGCTCCGTAGTATGCATGCAAACGCGGGTAACTCAAAAATTGAACGGTACGCTCCAGCTCTAAATGGTACACATCGACCTTTCAACGAAGGTTTTAAATATCAGCAATCTCTCGCTCTTAAAGTCCTTTGGAGGACAAGAATTGGGAAAGAAGGAAAAAGGGAGTTCACACTCTATTCGGCCAGTTAGCAAAAGGCCTCCCAGATGGTGCAAATATACGCCAGAAGAAGTGGAGGCCATGGTTGTCAAGCTCGCGAAAGAAGGGCATCCACCTAGCAAAATCGGAATCATCTTGCGCGACCAACATGGCATTCCTCTAGTCAAACCCATCGTAGGAAGAACGGTGACTCAGATTTTAGGGGACGCAGGGTTAGCGCCTTCTATTCCCGAAGACTTGGGAGAATTGCTGAAAAAGGCTGCAGGCCTTCATGTTCATCTTGAAAAGAACAGGAAGGACTTGCACAATAAACGGGCCCTTCAAATCATCGAGTCCAGAATTTACAAAATCGCAAGGTACTATAGGCGAGAGGGTTTGCTGCCGGCAGACTGGAAATACAAAGCAAAAATCGCGGCTCCAGTCTAGTTTCTGGGATCTTGCATGGCCGTCAAGAAAGAACAGGTCGACGCTTTTCTAGCTAGTGCTTCTAATGCCGCTGAAATTGTTTTGAAAAGTGTTGAAGAAGATGAAGTCATTCACGTTGTTTCTCACTTAGACGCAGATGGGTTATCTGCGGCAGGGATTATCGGAAAATCTCTGCTTCGTTGTGAAGGAACGTTCCGCCTTCGAATTGAAAGGTGGATAGATGAAAATTTGGTTAATGAAATAGCTGCAGAGAAGTATCCTTTAACGATATTTACTGATTTAGGGAGTGGCTACCTCGACCTTCTAAGCAAGAAGCTTTCCAGTAACCGCGTACTAATCCTTGATCACCATCAGCCCATCGGGGAAGCCTCCTCAACATTCACGCAGGTAAACCCTCATCTTCACGGAATCGACGGATCTCGTGACCTCAGCGGGTCAGGCGTAACATATTTCGTCGCCAAAGCCATTGATAAAAAAAACATTGATTTGGCTCCTATCGCCGTAGTGGGTGCACTCGGAGACTTACAAGACAAATATGAGCAACGGAAGTTGGGTGGCGTTAACGAAATGATCGTAGAGGACGCAATAAGCGGAGGATGCCTCAAACTTGAAACTGACCTTCTCTTTTTTGGAAGAGAAACACGTCCTATTCACCAAGCATTAGCCTACATTACAAACCCGTTCATACCAGGCATAAGCGGAGAAGAGGACAAAAGCCTAGCCTTCCTTGCAAGCCTAGGAATCAAACCGAAAAAGAAGGCCAAATGGCGTGCATTGAGAGACCTTTCAGAAGAAGAGAAAAAGAAGCTTTTTTCCGCACTCGCCGACTACCTTGCGTCCAAAAAATTTCCCAGCGAAGTAGCGTTAAGTTTGATTGGAAACGTTTACACATTAACTCATGAAGAACCTTGGACTCCGCTAAGAGACGCCCGGGAGTTCACAGTTCTTCTCAATGCCACCGGACGACTTGACAAGGCAGGTCTCGGCGTAGCGATCTGTATGGGGGACCGGGGAACAGCCCTTGAACAAGCCAACGAAGTGTTAAGAGAATATCGGCGAACCATTACTAAATACTTGAGTTGGCTGACAGAAAAGTCTGATCGTATAGAAGAGTTGGACAATGTCTATGTGGTTCGGGGAGAAGGCTTCATTGACGATAGAGTGATAGGAGCATTATCTTCCATTCTCTCGACAAGTCTTCCGAACCGTGAAAAACCGATAATCGCCTACTCCAAAGTTTCTGGTGAAGACATGGTTAAGATTTCGGCGAGAACATTAGTTCTCTTAACTAACAAAGGTCTCGACCTTGGAGACATATTACGTGTTGCTGCTGAAAAATACTCAGGTAGAGGAGGAGGGCATAACATCGCTGCTGGGGCTCATGTGCCAATAAAAAGCGTAGAATCCTTCATCAAACTTGTAGATAAACTCGTCAAAAAACAGTTAGAGGAGACGTAGCTTGGAGGCTGAAATCAAACTTTCCTACCAAAACAAACGAGAAGCAGAAGCAGTTGCCCAAGCTGTGTCACCAGATAACGTAAAGGTTCCATCAGGCTTGTCCATAAAAACAACGAAAAAAGGCTCCAAAGTGTTCACAAACGTGAAATGTGAAACAAAGTTTCAAACATTCATAGCAACAATCGACGACCTTCTATGCTGCATATCCATCGCAGAAAAAGCCTTTTTGGCAGCGAAAAAGTTCGAGTAGGTCGTATAGGTTAATATATTAAGGCTATGATAAACTCTGGACAGCAGAGGGTTACCGTTGCACTAAAGCTTGGAGAAGAAGCCTATCATGCTAGATATAAACTTGATTCGTGAGAACCCTGACATTGTGAGAGATAGCCTAGAGAAAAGAGGAGACGCTGAAAAGCTAAAGATGCTTGACAAGTTGATCGAATACGACAAGAATTGGAGACAATCGCTGACTAGCCTGAATAGTCTAAGACACAAGAAAAATGTGATAACATCTGAAATTGCACAACTGAAGAAAAAGGGAAAGGACACCAGAGAGAAGATTGAGCAAGTGAATGAGATTGCACAGAAGATCGATGTATCGACAGAAAAAGTGGACAAGTACAAGGAAAACATAAACAACATTTTACTTAGACTTCCAAACCTTCTCCACGACTCAGTTCCCATAGGAAAGAATGAAAAAGATAATGTTGAGATAAGAGTCTGGGGAAAACCACCAAAGTTCGATTTCGAACCGAAAAGCCATCTAGAGATAGCATCAGATCTTGGACTAATAGAATCTGAGAGAGCCGCAAAGGCAGTCGGGGCAGGATTTTACTACTTGAAGAACGAGTTGGTTCTGCTGGATCTGGCGATACAGCGATTTGCCATAAATCTCCTCATGAAAAAAGATTTCACCTTGATCGAACCCCCTTACATGGTAAACAGAAAAGCTTACGAAGGGATGATAGGCGATCCATTCGATTTTGCTGAGGCAAGCTACAAGATTGAAGATAGCGAGCTCTATTTGATACCCACGGCTGAATACCCTCTAGGCAGTATGTTCATAGATGAAGTCTTCGAGCTGCAAGATCTGCCCATAAAACTCGTCGGCGTCAGCGCCTGTTTTAGAAGAGAGGTTGGGACCCATGGAAAATACACAAAGGGGCTCTTCAGAACTCATCAATTTAACAAAATTGAGCAGTTCATTGTTTGTCCGCCGGAACAGTCTTGGGATTTTCTTGAGGAGTTGCAGAGGAATTCGGAGGAGCTCTATCAGAAGTTGGGATTACGCCATCGTGTTGTGAGTCTTTGCAGTGGTGACATGACTGCGAAGGCAGCAAAAGCGTATGATATAGAGGTCTGGATGGCTGATGGGGAGTTCAGAGAGAGCGGCAGCAACTCTAATTGCACGGATTATCAGGCGAGGAGGCTGAATATTAGATTCAGAGAGAAGATGGGTCAGGCTCCAGCTGGATTCGTTCATACCTTGAATAACACAGCCTTGGCAACCTCAAGAACCATGATAGCCATTCTAGAACAGTTTCAGCAAAGAGATGGCTCTGTTGTGATTCCCAAGGTCTTGAGACCGTTTATGGGCGGAATTGAAAGGATAGGATGACTAGATTATCTGATTTCCTCTTGATAAACGCTAAAGCTTTTAATACTTCTGCGCGAAATCTTTCCAGTCACAAGGAGGTTCATCGTGTCTTCAAAGAGGAAAAGAAGTGTGCGAGATAAGTGGCGTGGCAAAAGCTGGTACACTGTGTTGTCTCCGCCGTATTTTGGGGGAGCTGAATTAGGGACGTTTCCTTCTGACGATTCCTCAAAGCTCGTTGGAAGGATTGTGGACGCCACGCTTTATGATGTTACTGACGATTTTGCTCATCAATACCTGAAAATGTTTTTCCGTGTCACCGATGTGGAGGGTAAGATTGCTCACACCGTTTTTAAGGGACACGAGTATTCCCGAGACTATCTGAGGAGTCTTGTTCGAAGAAGAACGACGCGGGTGGATGGCACCCTCAGTATCACGACTAAGGATGGTTATCAGCTAAGGTTGGCGGTTTCTGCGTTCACTCTTTCGCGGATTAAAACTTCCCAAGAAAAGATAATACGTGCCATTATCAAAAGAATCGTTGAAGAAAAAGCAGCCGCGCTTACGTTTGATCAGTTTGTTCAAGAAGTCGTACTGGGAAAAATCGCGTCTGACATTTACAATGAGGCAAAGAAGATAGCTCCCCTACGCCACGTGGGCATCCGAAAATCCAAGCTTACCCTTCAACCAACAGTTGCCGCGTAAAACATTTAGCTTCTATTTGAAACTATAGTGCCCTACGGGAGAAAGCTCTTGGAAAATAAACGTTCATTTGATTCAAGAAAGCGCGTAGCCCGAGAGGCAGCCGTTCTGCTTTATACGTCGCAGGAGAAAGAGTACAAGCAAGCGAAGAGTAGAGCGGCACAAACGTTGGGAATGCGAATTCTTCCAAACAACGCCGAAGTGGCGGAGGAACTTGACAATATCGCTGAAGAAAGGGAGGGTCAGTCAAGAGGTGAGCGGCTGTCTCAGATGCGAAAAGAAGCTTTCCAAATAATGGCTGTCTTAAAGGGTTTCCATCCTAGGCTTGTTGGAAGCGTTTGGCGAGGAACCGCCCACCGAAACAGCGACATAGATGTAGTTGTGTTTTCTTCGGATCACGACGCTGTTCTTGACAGCCTTGTAAAAGGTTCTTTCAAAGTTGTGAGGACTGAGTGGTGTTCGGTGACGAAGCGAGGTAAAAAGGAATCATCATTTCACATTTATCTTGTTCTTTCCTCTGGCAACGAGGTGGAAGTTGTTGTTCGAAGCCCTGAAAAAACGAGTTTGTTGGAGAAATGTGAAATATACGGAGACGTTGCGAAAGGTCTGAACTACTCTCAACTTCAGAAGGTTCTGAAGGAAAATCCTTTTCAAAGATTCGTGCCAACATGAAGAGCAAACGTTGTTTTAGTATTGTCTAACGATCTGTGAATTGTAAATATTGTTTTCCATTTCATAATGCTTTTCCAAAAGGAAAGATGGATTAAAGAATGAAATGATATCGATGGCTGGGTGCATGTTGTCGACTATTAGACGAGATCAGCGTGGTGTCAGCAACATTATCGTTGTTGTTCTCGGCCTTGTGATCGTTGTCATCATAACATCGAACGTTATTTTGTGGAGTTATGAGATGAACCAGTTGGACTGGGAGAAAATGAAGGAGAACATCGCTATTGTTGGTGTTACGCGTGTCGGAGATGTTTGGTCTTACAATGCATCTGAGTATAGTCTGGGGGGGTCAACGAGTTGGGTGTCTGGAAGCATTTCAGATCTAACTTCAGATGATGGCGTCTACATGACTTTTAGAAGCTATTACTCGGGAACAGATACATTAGATTTTGTAGACAATAACACGTCTGATGTAGATTCTTCTGCAGACAAGGGAACACACAGCAACTTTCCAGCACAACAAGCAGGCCCAGACGGCATAACGGATACGCTTTTGGAGGGTAATACGGCTGTGGAACAGTGGGTATCCCCTACTGGGTATGAAGATCTTGGAAATGAGTGGCTAGATGAAACAAATGCTTATGATGATGACACTGGAACAGGTGCAATGGATGATGTGCCTGGAGGCGATACTTGGAGTCAGTATCTGGTGCTTACACACGGTGTCATAACCTGTGGTAAGATTCAGTATTATATAGGTAGAGAATTCACCGATGTCAATCAGGTTGAAACTGACATTTACAATGGCACGTGGACAAACGTGTACAGTGGCGCAGGGACTTGGAATTCGTGGACAAACGTGACTTTCACGGAGACATCAGTGACAAAAATGCGATTCAGATTCTTTAATAACCATCCTGTTCAATCGAGAATGGCGTATGTTTATGAAGCAGACTTTTTGCAGAGTGCAGCTTCAGTCAATTATGAGTTAGACTTGGAGGTTCAGTGGACAAGTGTTGATTATGATGAAACGAACGAAGAATTGTGTATTTACGCTGGGGGCACGGGGACCGAAGATTTGCGTGTGGACTATTGGACAGGTTCAACTTGGAGCAATCTGTTGACGGATTTAACGGCAAACAATTGGAATAACGTTTCTGTGTCGTTAACAAGTGCCACTTTCACAATTAGATTTAAAGGAGGTAGCGAAATAGGTGATGCTTTTCAAGATAGTTGGGATATTGATGTCACATTGTTGCATGTTTGGTCTGATGAATACACCTCAGAAGTTGAGTTCACTGGTTCAAGTAACATGGAAAACTGGAGCCAGCTAAACTGGACAGTTAACAGCGCATGGACGACGGGTTCGGTGAGTGTTACGCTCCAACTTTATAACTATACGCTTGATGGTTATCCAACGAGTGGAAACGGCTATACGGCTTATACTTCGGACAGTACACCAAACACTGATGAAACTGAGAGCCAGACGATAAATGTCAACCCGACTCATTTTAGAAACGCTACGGGTTACTGGAAGATGAAAGTCAAGGGAGTTAAAACGACAGATACGCAGTTTGATTCTAAAATTGACTGGATTGAATTCAAAGTAGCGAAGACCACAGGTACAATTTTCACTTTTGAGAACGGAGGCTCCTTGACCTGTCATCTAGTTTCCTTGTGGACTATTAATTCGACAGTTCATGAACGCCATGACATGAGTGTTTTCGTAAATTCCGGAGACACTTTGTCTTATTCTCGAATGGACATCATCCTATCTAGTGGACAATATACGGTGAAGGTGGTTACTGCGCGGGGAAACATTGCAGTCTATTCAGGAAACTAATCTAGCCTTCTAGAAGCATTTGCATAATTTGGATGCAACGAATAGAAACATTGAATCTTCTATTTCACTTGATTAAATCAAGCTCTGTCTTGAGAGGTCGCTGGAAAGGTCTTTGCTGTTCTCGTTTCAATCAAGTGCAATACACTGAAACAAAGGGTATATTCTGTCCATAGTTGCTAGACCCAATTGTTCCTAGCAATAAGAGGTTAATGGCTGCGGGTCCTACAGTCCCTGGCTTCTGTTTATCAGGGGTACCGGTGAACGTGCCGTCACTTGCCGACGCAAAATAGACGTAAGTTGTTTCCCTAAATCCAATGATTACATCGGAGTAAGTCGGTGAAATAGTTCCGTTCGCGCTAACATTCACAATATACCAATACACTTGTTTACCCACTGCTGGGTAGTACATCCAAAGCAATGAATGGCTATTGAGAGTAAGAGATCTATTACCACCAGATGGATCATAGTTGGTCAATCTGATTCTGAAAACTACATGTTGTGTCTTGGGCACGATGTAACTGCCGCTACCCGCCGGATAATCTTTCAGCACGTAATCAGATACGTACTCGAAATATCTGAATGTGTCGAAGTCCATCGCCAAGTAGCCGATTCCTTGGGCTACTTGCGCTACTATCACATCTTCTAATTCTTCCTTCTCAAGTGCTATCGTGTTTCCCCTTGCTGTCACAAACCAAGAAATGAACTCGTGTCCTGGATTTGCACCGTCTACCGTCACTACTATTGCATCGTCGCCAGTAAGGTCTGCAACACTTCCAGGGTTTAGGCTCAAACTCAGAGATATATGATTGTATGTTTGGATCGAGGTGTCGAAAACCCACAGGTTTATCATTTGAGCAGCCACAGCGCCAGTATTCGTTAGTGCGACCTTTACCGTGACTTGGTTTCCTGAAACGGAATAGCTTCCATTTGTGGCAACGATCTTCTCATTGCGGCGGTCAGCCTCATCCTGATTGATGTCTTTCTCCGCTTGAGTATACAGAGCGTTTTGTGAAAAGGTCCAAAGAAGAACATTTGTGGAAACCATGAAAATTATGAGCATCAGAAAGACGGTTCCGATGACCGTGGATACGCCTTTGGAACGTCCTTTCCAAATTTTCTTAAGCCACGAAGTTCGAGTCAAAACTTGCCCCCCTCTCAGTTATAATTTTGACGCAGTAGTAAGCGCCCTGCTCGAGGCTGGTTGAAAGTGTTAGGATAAGACGTCCTTCCTCTCCTCTGTCTAAATCCGAAATCTCAACCAAGCTTTGGAATAAATACAATTGCGGATCTGAAAAAGTTTCAAGCAGAGTATTTCCGCCGTCGCATATATAGACAGTTTTTATCTGGATGTCGTCTATGGTCCCGCAGTTCAACAAATAAATTGATAAATTCTCTGACGGATTGTCCTCATAGTAGATATACTCAAACGCTAATTTTTCCTTTAATTTGGCTGTTTCCGCGTCTACAGTTTCGCTGTACTCTCTACTATAATCATAGGATCTGCTCTGTGCCCAAGCAAACACTGATAGGCTTAATGCAACCACTGCGCCAGTCAATATTACTGCTGAGATGACGTTGCTTACAGCTTTCTTATCAAAGATTATCCTAGGGATTCTTCTGGCAAACATTTATGCGTTCTCCACACCCATATTCTGTATGACTGCTAACATCATAATTCCCCTTTCTTTGTGAATGGGAAACTGTTCATGTGTTCTTTCTGTATACATAATACATACGGAACCTCTATATTAAGTATTCTGTCTCAAGACTCACTATTACGTGGCGACGTAATATATTCATTAAGTCAAATTTCACAATATGTCAGAATTGGATATGTGAAGAGGCATCTACGCCTCCTTAATACATACGTAGATATTCTACTTGCACACACATGATAGCGATGGTACCAACAACAAAAATGAAATCTGCCGCTTGTTAGATAAAGAATGGAATTTTCAGTTTTTTTATATCATGTCGCCCATCAACATTGGGGCAAACTTTGACGCTACGAGAGCAACCATAACGAGTAATGCAGCGTGCATGAAACCAGCGGACACGGCTTCCTCGGTGATTTTGCCGGCCACCAAACCGATCAAATAACAGTGAACAATCCCCGATACCGCAAAGATTGTCGTAAGAAAATTTATATCTATATTCATAGTTCCCCCAACCTCCAGTGTTTGTGTGGTGAAGACCAAGGTCATAACGGTTGTTGCCACCAGCATAACAGCGGCGAAATAAGGCACCATAATATAGGGTCGAACGCTCATCTTCTTTTCCTTCTCCACTTCCTGAGTCATATTATTGAATCTTGCAAGTGATTCGATCATGGCGATGGTTCCACCACCCACATCGATTGCTTCTACTAGAAGAAACACAACGATCTGGGTCATCCAGCTCTTTGTCCGATTAAGAAAATCCATGAAAACCCTCTTAATCGGAATGCCCCAAGAAATCTGAGAGGATATCTTTCTCAGTTCCTTGCTAAACGCACCATATTCACGCTTTGAGAGGTTTTCAATACACTTTTCTGGAGATAAACCAGTTTTCCTAGTTTCCGTCAAATCTCGAAGGAAAGTAGCCATCCCCCGTTCAGTGCTAAATCTTTTCCGTGCGAGTCTATTGTGAACTATGGCTGGCGGCGCCGCGGAAATAAAGAGCGAGACGGCAACAGCGGTTGGTAAATCAACAATGCCTTTGAGCGCGTCAAACGGTGTTTGGATTATTCCAAAGAAGCCTGTGAGTAGGAAGAGAACAAAGATAGCTGTTAACGATGAAAGAGCGAAGGCCTTGTATGGTCGCCAATCCGTGATCGGCGTTTTAGGTTGCATGCCATGGGCAAGATAGATGAAAACAACTGAAAGCATCGGAGTGAAAACGTACGTGTATAGCAGCATGGTGGAATAAGAAGCGAGGCCTGTGCTGTATATTGCTTCGACGCTGAACAGAATGTAAAAGCAGAGGGACATTAACACCATTATGATTATGAATGACTCTAGAAGCATTCCCAAACGTTCTGCAGCTGCTTTCACCCTCGAAGCTCTTGTTCTGAAGATGTCTTGCGCCTTCGTTTCAAGAAAATGTGGGACATCACCGCCAATGATGACGGTTGAAGCGTATCCTGAGACAAAGTCTCTGAAGATATCCAAAGGATTTTTCTTGGCAGCATTGTTCAAAGCAGTCAACTGGTCGACCCCAAGAATTTCCACATCCTTGACTATGTCTTTAGCCTCTTTGCGCACTGCAGGCATCAGATCGACTTCTGAAAGTCTTTTGAAACTCATATAGGGGGGTATTCCACCTGATGCCATAATGGTCACGTAGGTTGCTGCAAAGGGCATCTCTCTTTCTAGGGCGGTGGCTCTGTCGCTGGTCATTGATATTGGTATTACCATAAATCCAATCATTACGTATGCGGGTGTTGGTACCAGAAAGATCAGAGGGATCCAACTGAAGAAATACAAAAGCACAATAGATATGAAAGTGACTGGTAAGGTTAGAAGAGCTGAGAAAAACATTAAAGAAATATATGTTTCGGGATAGATTCTAATCCTTGCCTTTTCTAAGTACTCCTTGAATTCAAAGACGTTGCTTAAGAATTTTGGTGCGAAGCCTCCAAAGAGTCGGTAGGACCACCCCTCAAGGGTGTCAAGCCAAGGCAGAGCCTTCCACCTCTTTCTTGTAAAATTCTTTGGGTCTGGAATAATACTCAGTTATGATTGCTGCGACATCCTTGTAGCTTCGCATGTTTCGTTCTCGCATCCAATGTAACACATTTTCGCGACGTTGTATCTCTTCGATTAAGTCTTCTATGCTGGTACCAGTGCGTTCTGATATGGCTGGAAGCATAGCTCCATTTTTCAGTGAGGAATCGTAGTCGTCTTTCCCCGGTCTCCATTTGAACGTTTTTCTGTAGTCTTCATAGTCAGCGACTTCATCTACGGAAATCATCCGTCGGTAGGCTTTCAATTCGCCGGCTTTCGGTAGATGAACCCTCTGAACTGTTGCAACGATGTTCATCAGGGGAATGTACGCTGGCGCTATGTCCAGAGGTCTTTGAGTTAGACGTTTAACAGCTGAGTTGATGTTTTCTGCGTGTAACGTACACATGCCGCCGTGACCAGTTGCTAGTGCTTGAAACAAAACGTATGCTTCATTGCCACGAATCTCTCCTACAATCAAAACGTCTGGACGATGCCTCATCGCTGTCTTAACCAAGTCAAAAAGCGTGACTTCACCACTTTGATTCGTTCCAAGACCGTAGCTTCTTCTTGAAATAAGTGACACCCAGTTTTCATGCGGTAGGTTGAGTTCAGCAGTTTCTTCGATTGTGACAATTTTACTACCAGGCTTAATCAAGCAAGCAAGACTGTTCAGCGCCGTCGTCTTTCCCGCAGCTGTGCCCCCGAGCACTACTACAGAGGCTCTGTTCTCTAGGCACATCCATAAATACGCGGCCATTTCTTCTGAAAATGTTCCTAGATTGATTAAATCGATTATTGAGTACGGGTCTTCCCGAAACTTTCTGATGGTAAAAGCTGTTCCGAATGGGGTTACCTCACGTCTGTAACAAACTGCAAGTCTGTGTTTGCCTGGGAGCGAGGCGTCAACTATTGGGAAGGCAGAGCTGACGTGTTTTCCAGTCATGTGAACAAGCTTGACTACCGTGTCGTCGACCTCTTCGTCCTCTTTAAAAACAAGGTTTGTTTCAATGTTCTCGTATTTTCTGTGCCAGACGTAGACAGGCTTTTCAACGCCATCACAGGATATGTCTTCAATGTTTGGGTCTCGCATCAAGGGGTCGATTCTGCTAAAGCCAACTAAGTCGCGTTCAGCATGGTAGAGGATCTTTGACCAAGAAACTTCGGGAAGCCATCCTAGACTGATGCGGTATTTGTTAACAATTTTTTTTGCTTCTATGTCGAAGAATTCTCTGGGATCACGGATTTCTTCTTTTGGCGATTGAATTTCAGCAAGTAGAATCTCCAATATTTGATTGTAGACGCTTTGTTCAAGAGCGTCGAGTTGAAGTTCGTCTAGAATATATTTGTATTCGCCTGTTGACGGGTTTTGCACGATGACCACGTGTACAAATGGTTCATGGAGTGGATATCGTTCAACAACTGTGTAACCTCTTGGAGTGGCCTTTGGAGGAGCTGAGGGAACGTATCTTATTTTGCGTCTTTTCCAAAATTTAGGAGAAATTTTTAGTCTTGATAAAGATTTCTTCAATTTCGTTAGAGGTCGTTTGATTCGTTGCAATGTGCTTCTCCTACACGTAGTATTTTCTGAGCAATGTATTAAATCTTGCGTCTTACGAAAGTATATTAAAACTCTGCGGTCTATCAACCATAATCACAAGCAAAATTCATACATAACTTACTATATGATGATACAAGAAAAGCATTCTTAACCAGGAATTTGCAGGCATGTTAAAGGGCACTTACAACCAGAGGGATGTGGGTCGCAGAACCTATCAGTCTCCCAGAAGAAAAGGGGCGGTATAGTAGTCTCAAGCATTGTGTAATGAGTATTATTTAAGGAATCGTAATATAGGTTAAATGCTTAAAAGCAGAATAGCCTTAAATGAAGACTGTAAGCTGAGGAAAAGGCTTGGTGATAAATTGACAGAAGAAAAGGTTAAACGCATACTCACCGACAAAAGACTTTCAGCAATTAAAGCCATGCTGGAGAAGGATCACGCGATCGATTGTATCCTGCTTTTGCATCTTGAGAAGGGCCGGTGGAAGAATGCGAAGGGGTTTATGCGAGAGCATGGTCTGACGCTTAGTGATGGTACATTTCGATCTAGGATGATGGAGATTGAGGATTTGGGGTTGGCTAAGAGTGTGCCCATTGATCCGTTGAAGAAGTACTACGTGATTACCGAGTTCGGTGAGAGAGTGGCGAAGCTCCTTTTAGAGTTTTTTGATGAGATTGCACGATAGTCAAGGCTTTTGTTTAGGAAGCCTATGATTGTTCTGTATCCGATTCTATAGAATATGATGTCTTAAGTCGTAAGATTTAAATGTTAATGCTTGCATTATCCTTCTAGTGAACCTCAAAGGAGGGAAAAAATGAAAATGAAAAAATTGTGGAGAAATAGAAAGGCGTTAAGCCCAGTGATTGCAGCGATCATCTTGATTGCAGTGACAGTCGCGGTTTCAATAGCAGTTGCAGCCTGGATGGGAGCACTAACATTCACATGGATGGGAACAGAGGAACTCACGATTGACACCCTCACTTGGACGGGGCCCAATACTGGATTCACCATAAAAGTCGATAATACTGGAACTAGAGATCTGACAATAACTCAGATTCAAGTAAATTATGGGACAACAGGAGTGACACAACCTACTAACCTACCACTACAGCTGACAGCAGCAGGTACCACAACATTCACCAACGTAGCTTTTGTATATACAAACGGGACATCTTACGACATTTCAATCGTAACATCAAGTGGCTACAAGTTCACGGACCACTTCACCGGCGGCAATAACAAAGCCTAGGTCGTCCATGTTGAGATTGGGGGTAGGGAATACTAAGCCTCTCTTCCATAATCTTTGGAGGTATACATATGGTAGTTGAACTAAAAGAATACGAGTCAGCGGTCGACATCTCAAGAACCATCGACGACGAAATAACAAGCACAAAGAGCCTATTGGGCGAATACCTGCGCCAACTAGACGAAATACGGACGCTAGCTGAAAGGTCGAAAAAGATACGAGAAGTAGTCCTCAAACTAGCCGGAAAAACCGGAGAGAAGAACTCCCTTGGAGAGATCACAGTCGGCGACCTCAACGTAGTCTTAGACGCCAACCCATTCCACGAACTAACAGCCATCGAAGAAGTGGTCAGAAGCCAACAGGACAAACTCGTGTTTCTACAAAAATCTCGCGAAGCCTTAAAATGGTTAGACCAAATTGGAGAAACTGAAGGAATCAAATACCTAGTGCTGGAAAAAGACGGGGTGCCAGAGAGAATTCTACTTAAGGTTTCCTGAGCCAGTCAAGGAAGTGAACGATAGTGAATAGAGACTTGTACGCGGAAGCACTAAGGAATACACTAATGGAAATCAGAAACATATGCCCAAACATCAACAGCTCTTTCATCTTCACAAAAGACGGCACAATCGTCGCAGGAGACACCGAAACCGCTGATGCCACAATTAGAAAAGCCTTAAATTCTTTTCAAAACGTAGCGGAAAAAGCAGGCACAATTGGAGGCCTACATAACTTTTCTGTTGACGGAGACAAAGGTAAGGTACACATCTCACGCATCAACGACATGTACCTAGCCACCGCAACCTCCCAAAACGCAGATACAAATAACCTGCGCTCAGTTACACAAGTGATAGTACCAACCGTTCTGAAACTGCTAGAGAGCATAACCCCTGCCCCCCTCAAATCCACACAACCACAACAACTCACCGTTGACACTTTCAGCGGATTTTTCGCCGGCGACACAGTACAAGTTGATCCTCCACTTCTAACAGAATGGTCCAAACTTTTCAACGGAAAAAACGTAAACGAAATCGAAGTCGAAACCTCCGGTGAAAAGACAACCCGATGCAAAGTGAAGGAAATAAACGACCCAGATCTGCAGGGAAAAGGAATCATACGGATACCCGAAAGAGTCTGCAGAGTGCTTGACGTGAACAAAGGAGAGCCGGTGAAAATCAAACCTGTAGAACCATGAAGGAGATAATCATGCCACGCAAAACCAAACCTCAAGAAGAAAAAATCGAAGACCTGCCCAGCAAGCTAGAAAGCACCATAAAGGAAAGCACAACGTCTCCTAAACTCAAACCTCAACGCCTCATCGGAAACATACAAGCAAACCTACAAAACATAAAAACCAGAGAAGGAATCGTCGGTTACATCTTCAGAACTCCAAAATCCGCGTCAATAGACCTCAAAGACCCAACCAAAATAATTGACTATGCAGTACTATCCTCCACAGTCCTTGAAGCTGGAGAAAACATGGCCAACGTGTTTGAACTAGGCAATATTAGTAAAGCCACACTAGAGGGGAAAGACGTCAAAATACTCACCCTGAAAATCGGTGACAACCGCCTGAGCATATTCATGGACAAAACCGTAGACCAAGACAGAATATACAAAGACCTAAACATAATTTAAAAGGCGACTGCAATCACCCACCATCTTTTTTATTCCTCGTAGCACCAATCACAGAAAAACGGGAACTGAAAAAAGGTTTTTCTTCGCGTTTACAGAGAGCTACAATCTCTTCTAGTCCATTCTTTGGTGTTTATGCACGGGATTTCTTGAGGAATTTGACCACTGAATGGGTGAGTTTCGCTTTCTGCTGTTCCTTGTCTACGTAAATGAATTCGTATTCCGCTAAGAAGTTTACGATTGCTTCAAGTTTTGGTTGTTGGAGCCCAGATTGTTTTGCGATTTCGTTTAGCTTGTGCCAATCTCCGTCTCTTAGTAATTCCAGAACTTGGTCAATTGTAGACATCTTTTGAGAAGGACTCCTCGCAAATATGATGTATTAGCAGTAAGCGTTTAAATAATTTCTGAGGAAATCGTTCAGAAAATTGTTCTATAAGATTATATTCTTTTTTTGGCTTAACATTCAAAGCTTCTTGACATAATAATAGAAAAATGTTCTAAGCCAATATTTGAGGTAAGAGAGAAACTGCGCACATCTAAAAATTTATCCTCAAGACAACAGCTACTTCTTTTCCCTCAATCTCGAAAGATCAACCACCGCCAAAACAAAGGGCCTAGAAGAGCCACTATTCCTTGATGAACCCACAGCAGAAGAAGAAGGATTTGATGAGCTCTCCTCCTTAGGCTTCTGAGAGCTCCGCTCCCGGGGCTTCATGGAAAAAGACTCAACTCTGGGGCTCAAAACAGAAGGGTTCCTCAAAGAAGAAACCTCCAATCTGCGATAACCATGGGAAACCTTCGCCTCTTTTGGCTTCGCAACCAAGAATCTTGAAGACAAAGCACTTCCACCACTTCTCTCATCTGGCTTCGAAAACCCACCTCCTCCAGAACCACCAACAGGTGACCCGGATGATAAACTGGCTCTCCCTTTCTCTATCTCCCCTTTTTTGTAGCAAAAGGCTAAAACCATCGTGCAAACCATTGCTCCTACACTAGCTAACAAAACGATCAGAAACACCATGGGAAACGCAAATGCAGGCTGAGGGGGCGCAGGCATTCCCACAATAATAACACCATCAACAAGCAAATTATCATCTACGTCAATTTCCCCAGGCATCACACTTGCATTTGCACTCACAATATAATTGCCCACCGCCAAACCTGACGTATTCCAAACAAAAGTAAACTCTCGCTCCTCGCTTGGAGCCACATCCACAACTGGCAACTCTTCAACTAAAATCTCATTGCAGTAAACACCCAAATCAAAACTCTCCATTTCAAACCCCTCATTAGTTGCTCGTACAGTCACGTTGACCAAGTCCCCAACACTCACTGCTGTCACTGAAGGAATGACACTCACGACCGCCACGTCACGCCATGTGATCCAAAACACCGTGTCCATTTCTGGGCAGTAAGCCACACCACCATCAGCCAACGGTGCAGTATAAGCCATCGCCTTCAGTGTCGCCCCACCAAGCTCAGCCCACAAGGGAATCGGCAACACACAATAAAGGTATGTATCACCAGGTTCAAGCTCAAAATCGTTCAACGCAACGTTACCAATTGGAACGCTCAAATTGTCATAAGTAACAACGGTTAACGTCGCTTTTCTAGGCAACATAGCAATGTTTCTTAGCCACAACTCCACGCCTACACAAGTCTCCCTTGAAAACCCAGTTTGAGGCTGAAGATCCGCGTTAACAGTCGCCAACGAAGCAATACCCACAGTCCAACCAACCCGAAAAGTCAATGTGTCTTGGACACTTTCCCCAGCAATTTCTACTACGGCATAGACAGTCCACACTCCAAACGTAACAGTCTCAGCATCTTCAGCAGGCCACGGTAACCTGAAATTTACATTGGCTATGCCGCTAGCGTTTGTCGTACCCGTCCTAGACAAAGTAACATTAAGAACTGAATTAATAGGTCCATAAATCTCAAAAGCAACAAGCCTGTTCTCCACAGGATCCACATTATACATTGCCTCAGCGTAAAGGAATACCTCATCTTGCGGTGCAAAAGCATCACTAGGCTGGCTTAGGCCCCTTCCATCATATGGCTCCTTCTGAGTGTAAAGGTCAATCACTCTAGATGAGTTCGAAGCATATACAACCCAAAGATGTGCCAACGGTAATTGATATGCCGCGATAAGCAGACACAAAAAGAAAATCAGCAAGAAGCTCATTCTAGATTTTTTTTCGCTCAAGTCTCATCACTTATGATTTGGCTTATCAATGCGCTGTATGCTTGTTCACAATATTTTACTCCCATAATCTTCTCCGATTCATGGCCTTTAGTGTGATATGGAGTTTTTTTCTATTACTTTCTTTAGAAAGAAAACTCTATAATTAATGTATATTCCTATGTATGATATATTATACCGTGAGATATGAGTAATGTCCATCAAATATACGATAACAATTCTGAACAAGAATGCAAGCATACTCAAAAACTATCAGTGTAAGCTCAAACCAAACTTCCTTTCCAAATGCACGCACCTCCTTGATCCAAAAAAAGGGAAGCAGAAAGCTACCTTGTCTTATTACTAATCAGATCGTCTTGTCTTCTACTGGTGCAGTTGGAGCATATTTCTTGACTGCATCTATCCCAGTCTTGCAGCCGTCTTTGTTTTTGTACATTTCGCTTGTAGCAATAACTTCATTGTTTGGCGCAATTAGGACAAAGTAGAATTGGCCGTCTGTCGAGCGCCTAATCTCGAATCTTTCTCTCATTCTATTTTCCTCCCTTTTCATCAAACACGCACGTATGTGTGCGTTATGCATGCAAATAAGTATTGTTGACCATTTCATTTGAATTTGTCAAATCTATTGGAACACACATGCATTTCTTTTACATGAAAACGTACCATGATTTTTACGCATCCAATATGCATGCACGACACAAGTGTTTTATGCATATTTCAAGCCCTATAAACTGTCAACAGGAGAAAACACTAATGGTAGATTTCGCCAATGGAAAGATTCAAGCGTTTGCTGGTCCACAAGAGCTAGGTGCTCCCAACGACCTAGAAAAAGTAATCATCAATTTCATAAAAGAAGCCAAAAAAACCCTTGATATTGCAATACAGGAAATTGACTCAGAGAAGATAGCTCAGGCGATCATTGACGCGCGATGGCGAGGGGTAAAGACAAGGATTTTTATCGAGCACGACTACATATACGATACAAAGCCACCAGAGAAACGGGCTGTACCCATACAACCTGAAACACCGGAAGAAGCTCTACAACGAGCTCAGTGGGATGAATATCGTAAACCAGAAGACATCAAAACTAACCGCGATATTCACATGGCTCTGCTTCGAAATGGCGTCGATATTAAGGCCGACTACAATCACAATCATATTTTCCATCAGAAGTTCATCATTCGCGACAGGCGTACAAAAAACATGATCCTACCCACTTCCGCGATTCTAACGGGTTCGACAAACTTCACGCAGACGGGTACACATAAAAATCTCAACCATATCGTAGTGTTCAAGGATCCCAAGATTGCATGGCAATACCAAGAGGAGTTTAAAGAGATCCGGCAAGGCATCTTCGGAAACGCAAATAGTAAGCATGAGCCAAAGCCCTCTACAATAAATATCGAGGGGGTGCCAGTGCAGATACTCTTTGCGCCTGATCACGCTCCGGAGTTGGAAATAGTCAAGCAAGTTCTTAAGTGTCAGAATCGGCTGCATTTTGCGATCTTCACTTTCTCCGGTTCATCAGGCATTGACGATGCCATGTTGGCAATTCGTGCATCCGGGCGTTCTATTCGTGGCGTGATCGACCCTATGCAAGGGTTACAGCATTGGGCTGCAACGAAGTGGCTGCATAATCAGGGAATTGAGCTCTTTTTACCACGTAGAAGCCGTAAGTTTGGCAAGTTGCATCACAAGCTTATGGTCATTGATGACGATATCGTTGTGGCAGGGAGCATGAACTATACTAGGCCTGCCAACGAGCAAAATGACGAAAATATTTTCATCATAGGTAGTCCTTATAACCTCAAGAGTGACGAAGGTGGACCGGTAGACCATGCTGCCTGCAAGGCAATCGCTGACTTCTTCCGAGATGAGATCGAGAGCATTATCAGCAGTCTCAGCGATCCCTACATTTAATAGAGCATGCATGTATAGCGTGAGTTATATTCTGTCGAGAAGCAAAGAATTTGATCAAGCACAGATGGGCTGTGGAGCTTATCCGATATTATACTGCAGAGCGCCGAGCCTAGATTCTAGATTAGATGCAGTATATTTCACATTTTAGAATATGATTTCTTTAGGAGCACTCCTTTTTAAGTTTAACATTTCAAGATTGTTATAGACAAGTCTTATAGAAAAAGCTTAGAGAGGATTTGTGTTGAAAGAAGTCTTAGAAAGTAACACACGCAAACGCAGAGATCGTTTGTATATAATAGCCGATATATTAAGCATTGCAAGGAATGGAAGTCTCAAAACCCAGATTATGTACAAAGCAAATCTGAGCTTTGCTCAACTTAATGAATATTTATCCTTTCTTCTTGAAACAAAACTCATTGCATCTATTACACAAAATGAAAAAACATTCTACAAAGTGACTTCTAAAGGAATGAGATATCTTCGAAACTATGTGAAGATTAGAGATTTGTTAAAGTCAGAGAACGAGCGCAAGGGCGAGAACAATTCGCCAGTCTACACTATGGAAGGAAACTGTTACAAAATACAAGAATGAGAACATGTCTCCCATTCTGAGCCATTCTGGTCTGTATGCGTTTGTGAATTTTTCAATCATTCTTTCCTTCATAAACCTCCCTACAACATGCGGACGTACAAAGAGATCACAAAGGGGTCTGTCTCAACGTACCTCTCCGTTGACAACCTCTTCCTTGTTCAACTTGGGATTCCTAACTCATCGTAAGGAGAGATGGAAAAGCATTCTGAAAATGAACGCTTCATATTTTGCGAAATTTTCTTTCTTCATCCGCAAACGTGGTCCCTCTTTTTTGATGGGTTCATCGTTTGTTGGCTCCCAAGGCTCCCAAGCATGGTGTAGTACTTCATCAAAGAGAAAGGAGAAAGCGGTTTAAAACGTGAAATACCCAACCATGCATTTCTCGCTGCCTGGGAATCTTTCAACCTCCCCCAACATGCACTATATGTCTTACATCGTAAGACAGAATATATAATATTCACCCGTCCTATAAAAAGCTTTTTAGTCAACCTTCATTGAGCAGCATGTTGCTGCAAAAAGTAACTGTCGATTACGGTATGGTTGATTCTTGGAAGTTGATTCCGGTTTTATCCTATTGCTAGGGCACCTTCGAAGATTTTGTCTTCAGGGACGTTTAGTTCTCTTGACAACCATATTTTCAGTACGCTCGAGTCTTGTGGGAATTCTCCGGTGTAAGTGAGGATTTTGCCCCCTTTCAGTGCATCTGCTTGGAAGACTTTTTCTTCTTGCTTATACAGGAACGATATGGTTTCTGCGTCAGCTGCAAATGCTTTAAAGTCTTCCCATTGTTTGCATCTGACAGTTACTGGTGGTCCGTGGGGAGTGTAGCTCGGTGTTTTCTGTGATGGCGAGATATAGTTGATTAGGTTGCTGATTTCAGTTTGCATGGTTGAGAGGCGGCCTTCTACGCTTTCGATTTTTGTGGTTATTTCTCCTGTCTGGCTGAATTTTTCTGTTGTTTTAGATAGTTCGGTGACTAAGCGGTCTAGGTCTTTTTCGTGTTCTTTGAGGACGTTTATGATGAAGTCCAATGCTTCGAGGGCTTCGTCCTTTGTTTGTCGCTTCGCCATGTCTCTTTCCTCAATTATTTAGCGAGTATGCGAGTGCCGTGCAACTTAATATCTACGGGTTGACGCAGATAAATGTAGCGAATCATGAAACAGTATCATTGTATAGGTATGTTTATATTGATTCGGAATTAGAAGTGATAACTTAATGATTTGTTTTGGTGATGTTTTGTTTGTTACGTTATTTGCGTTTTTGAATGAATCTTTATGAAGATCCCCGTAAACCGTGTCTGGTGCTCTCCCTTCCCTCCATACCTAGACCTTTCACATACGCACACACACTTTTGCCACATTTTACATCATAGACGCAAAACTGAATGTTAAATCCATATTTCGAATTCATAAGATAGTTAAATCGAAACGAGCCTAACACCCCAACAGAACTAAAACGGAGAAATAATGAATGAAAAAAACATATACACCCTCACAACGAGAAAACCTCGAAAACAAGCTAATAGACGCATTCAAAGACGAAATGAACGCGCTTTCAAAAGAACTTCAACAAATATTAGCCGACGACCTAATCACCGCCTTCCAAAACCGCATAACCGTATTCCGACGCATCCAAACAAAAACAAAACTACTAACGCCAAAGCCGTAGCCAGAATCCATAAATCATTTATACGTATGCCACAGAAAATATGAGAAAGAGGATTTGGTCATGCGAAGATCCAAACTCGAAATGTACATAGACATTCTCAAAGTCCTATCACATAGAGGACCATTAAAGCTTACTCATATCATGTACAAAGCAAACGTAAACTGCAGCGTACTAAAACAGTATCTGAACTTCCTAATCGAACAAAACCTGGTAGAAGAACAAGTCGTAGGCAAAAAAAGAATAGTCTACGCCGTCACAGATAGAGGCAGAACTGTACTGAAATACTTCAGGGAATTAAGAGCCGTACTTCCAATCGTCGAAGAAGCACGCGCCCGAATTCCTCCATCACTGTACTAATAGACAAATGTAGAATCTGCACCTTTCTTTTTCCGCCCTGTTTTTTCAATAAAGCTAGTCATACTTGGGCAAAATCCCACATGCATCACTTACAGAAATATTTCCCCTTTCGAAACACGGCTTAAAAATAATGTTAAATATAAAAGCATTAGATGAACTGATTTGCTTGAAGAAACCACAATCTTCGCCACCAAAACGCTCCTAGGGCTATTCTGGATTACAATAGTCCTCATCATGATCGCGGGGGCCATCTGGGCGAAGACAGACATGCCTAAAAGATGAACGCGTCTGACATAACATCTGCATTTTTGATCCCAGATATTTTGGAATATGTATAATTATATCGTAAGACTTAATAGTCTCTATATTCTCCACAATAGTGTAGATGCGTCAAACACTTTCGGAGATAGCAACGATGACATTGTACAAAAGCTTGCAAGGAAAACCCATTCGAGTGTTAGAGAAAATAGCGGATAGCCTTAATCAACTGAACGAAAAGGTAGATGTGCTTATAGAATTACAAAAACATAGCCGTGGAGGAATTGTAAACGAATCACTGACTGACGTTCTAGACGTCATGACATTACTGTCTCTACCTGATCACCTCAGAAAGACGGCGGTCACTCTTTGTAATCTTGGTCAGGCAACCGCCGAAGAGATTGCTGAACAAACAAAGCGAGCCAGGGCTGTTGAAAGCGGCTATTTGAATCAATTGGTGTTGATGGGGTATTTGAGAAAGGAGAGGAGGGGACGTAAAGCCTATTTCTACGTTGAAAAGGAAGATTCAGGTGAAAAATGATGGGAAAGATTATCGCTTTTCACTCCTATAAGGGCGGAACAGGAAAAACGTTGCTCTCAATCAATCTAGCAGCGACCTACGTCAGAAAGGGCAAGAACGTTTGCCTGTTAGACTTGGACTTCCGTGCTCCAAGCCTCCAAGCTAGGTTCAAGGCTGACGGAAATGGATACTGGTTGAATGACTATTTGAATGGCGTTTGTGGAATCGAGAAGGTTCTGATCGACCTTTCTCACCTTAGCAGTGGGAATGGGAAGTTCTTGGTTGGACTGGCGAACCCTTCCACGGAGGCAATTCGGGAGATGTCTGCGAAGGATAGGAAGTGGGAGATGAGGGCTTTGGGGCGTCTATTGTCGCTCAGGGAATCTCTTCTCAACGACATGCATCTTGACTACTTGATTTTTGACACGAGTCCTGGGCTTCAGTATTCTTCCATAAATGCCATTGTTGCTGCAGATGTTGCACTTGTGGTGACAAGCTTGGATGCATCTGATATAAAGGGAACTCAGCGGATGACTAGTGAACTTTATGATCTTTTCGAGAAGAAGACTGGAATCGTGGTGAATAAGGTGCTTGCAGATATTTTATCTTCTGCTGCGGGGGAAGAGAGTTTTTCTGAACACTTTCATAACACGCATAATCTTCCTGTTTTGGATACTATTTCTTGTTTCTGTGATGTGCTTCGAGCAGGAGGAACATGCATATTTGCTGAGGAAAAACCGGAGCATGCATTTGTCAAGGCTGTGGAACAAATAGCCCAAAAAATCGAGAGATTCTAAAATCATCAACTTAACCACTATAGTCAAACAAGAAGTCACTCGCTATTAGACTGAGCATAATGTTTCTTGTAAGCTCTGGGGATAATGGAAGACCAACGCTTGCAGCAAAATCTAGGCTATAAGGGAGCAGCTTCGACAGGACTAAAAATCCAACAGCCATCGCAACAATGCAGGCGCCCTGGGCCACGTGCTATGGAGAATAATATCTAAGTAAAGCTATGCGGGTTTCACTGTAATTTCTAGTGTGAGGTTTTTGTATATGTGCACTAATAGACTCTCTCCAAGCTACAGGTGTGGTTAATCTAGAAGGTTCATGAGAAAAATGGAGGTGCAGACTACGTTAATCTAGGGTCTACAGAGTTATCTGATGTGTCTGTCAGTTTTCCGCAACCGGCTAATAGCCCTCTGGGCACGTATAAAGTTATGAAGGGCTTGGTTTCAGGTGCTGTGGTCTCGCTTGCTGTTTTCCTTTTTCTTCTAAATATAATATAGATCACAGCCCCAGTTAATCCTGCGATACTCAAGGCTGTCCCTGCGATTAAGTATAGCGGCCACCCTGATGAGCCTTTTACAGTCATTGTGGCGCTTGCCGATGACGATGTTCCGTCGTCGTCGGTCACGGTTAGAGTCACTGTGTAGTCTCCGTTTTCAGTATACACGTGACCTAGGATTACACACATAGTGGCGTTGGTTCCGTCGCCAAAGTCCCAGAAATAATTGAGGATGATACCATCAGGGTCATAGCTGTCCGATGCATCAAAGCGAATCAACTCATCTACATCTGCATTCGTTGCATCGTCAGTGAACAATGCTATGGGTGGTCTATTTGAAACTGTCTTGGTAGTGCTCTTTGTTGCAGTTTCGCCGTCATCATCAGTGACGGTCAGAGTAACAGTATAAACGCCGTCATCTTCGTAGGCGTGGTTCACCGTGACGCCGGCTGCGTATGTTCCATCACCGAAGTCCCAGAAGTAGCTGATGACTGAGCCGTCTGGGTCGTTGCTACTGGACGCATCGAAATGGATAACATCATCAGTAAACGCTATTGTTGGATTCTCAGTGAACAATGCTATGGGTGGTCTATTTGAAACTGTCTTGGTAGTGCTCTTTGTTGCAGTTTCGCCGTCATCATCAGTGACGGTCAGAGTAACAGTATAAACGCCGTCATCCACATACGCGTGATCTACGGTTACACCTGTAGTGTTGGTTTCGTCGCCGAAGTCCCAGAAGTAGTTTGTTATGTTGCCATCGGGATCATAGCTATCCGATGCAT
>CAZKWF010000019.1:0-32120 GCA_964556565.1 uncultured Candidatus Bathyarchaeia archaeon | reverse complement strand
AGAGACAAGAGTTCTATGGCTAGCAGAACAAAAAGTGGAAGAAAAAGCAGCCACAACATAAACTTGCGTACTCTAATCTCCCTGCTCACCCACTTCACGCTCCACAATCACCTCCACCTTTAGCACCGCCATCACAACCCCCAACACCATGAGTACTCCTCCAATCAAGGCAAGATAGGCGCCCCAAGAAAGGCTAATCTCGGTCAAGGCGAACATTGCAACTGCTATGAAAGAGAGAAGGCTTGAAGCCAAGACGACGCTATAGGATACTACACGTCTAAGCGTGCTCGATGCCACATGTCTTTCAAGGTGCCAGTACAGAACTACACTAGCCCATCCCACAATCATAGCGGCTATAACCAGCTCACTTATAGTTCTTAATTGCTCACGCACCTGCATTATAATCAAGAAATCGTCGATATAGGGCGGGGCAGCCTCTCCAATGATTATGCTCCATGGTAGATACACGTGCGTAGATGATGAGGTTATGATGCCCCATGGAAAGAAAAGCGAGGCTACGTCGAACAATGCCCCAAGAATGATGAGTGCGAGGGTGCATGCGCGAGAAAAAGTAAATCTCATTTCATTAGTTTGAGCTAAAACGCAAAGTGAAGGAACACTGAAAGGCAAAAGGGAAAGCTCAGTTAAGGGGCGATCATCACAATACAAATTTACACCATGATCCCTCTTTTAGTACGCTTATGCTTAATAAAATGACGCGAAAAACAAAGGATGAACGTTTCAAAAAGATTAGAAGAACTATCTGGGTCAAAATGACGAGGTAACACGTTTCGTGCACGCAGAATTTTTAAACTTGTACCAGCAATTCTGTTGTTTTAGGCGGCGCATGTGTGAGAATGATAGAGTTCGGATTTCGAATAGAGGCAAATTCTTTTAATGTTAAGGATGTATTATGGACGAGTGGGAGAAGCACAAAGAATTGTTTTCTATAAGAAAGTTGGTCTTGATCCGGCGAAAGGCTCTGAGAAAAAAGGTTTGGTTTAAGAGTCTAAGCCATGTGGAGAGGGGTTTGGTCAGCCTCACCATTAGGTGTGTGGATCGGGTACGGAGTTCCAAGCTGGCGGCGATGCTGAGAAATGTAGTGGAGCGGTTAGAGGAGGCGTTGAGGAGCACGGTGGAACGGTTGATGGTAGAGGTTGGTTGGCCCTTAGCTCAGAAGTTGGCGTATTTGGCGGTTTCTTGGGGGAACCAGGATGCGTTGAATTGGGCATTCGACGCCGAGTTTGCCAGATACTTAACAGTTGAGGGTATGAACGATTCTGGGATGTTTAAGGGATGATGTTTATGTTCACAATTTTGCGTCTTTGCCATGCTCAATTATTTGATGGAGGGGTAAGCTGCAGTGGCTAAGAGCGGGACGGTGGAAGGAAGAGGGATAGTGTTGCAGGAGGCGGGTGGCGGACGGTTGGTGGTAGGTATTCCAGCTTACAACGAGGAGAAATCCATCGCTAAGGTAGTAATGAAGACTAAGAAGTATGCGGATAAAGTGGTGGTGTGTGATGATGGGTCCTCAGATTTTACAGGGTCTATTGCGGAGGCGTTGGGGGCTGAGGTGATTCGTCATGAAGAGAATTGTGGGTATGGAGCAGCGTTGCAGTCCTTGTTTAATAGAGCTAGAGATTTGGAGGCAGACGTTCTGGTTACTTTGGATGCGGATGGTCAGCATAGACCGGGGGAGATTCCGTCTTTGGTGAAGCCTATTCTTCAGGGAAAGGCGGATGTAGCCATTGGATCTAGATTCCTCCGGGGTAAGCGTAAGGATAAGGAGAGCGTGAGGTCTTGGTATCGGAGGCTAGGTATAAAATTAATAACCAACATGAGTAATGCGGCTTCCAAGTTTGGTTTAGAGGATGCTCAAAGCGGATTTCGAGCTTACAACCGTCAGGCTTTGAAGACTTTATCTACGTTGGAGGACGGTATGGGAGCCAGCGTGGAGATTCTGTTACAAGCTAGGACGCATGGTTTACGGGTTAAAGAGGTTTCTACAACCTGCAACTATGATGGCGTTGAAAATTCTAAGAATTCAGTTAGGCATGGAGCCAGCGTGCTAATGACCCTTCTGAAGCTGGTGGTAGAAGATAGACCGCTGATCTATCTGGGGTTGCCGGGCATCCTGTCATTAATTTTAGGCACACTTTTCGGAGTTTGGATGCTTCGTTCATATGCGATGGAGCAACGAATCATCACCAACCAGGCGCTGGCTGCTATGGCGTTTGTTCTTATAGGATTCTTCTTCTTGTCCACCGCCATCACATTATACGCTATACAAAGAGTGGCCAAAAGGGCTAATCAGAATCAAGGAAACCATTAACCTTTGATACACATTGAAGTGTGTGAGATTAAAGGGGTTTGTCCAGTTCATAAGGTGGGGGACAGAATAGTGATTGATGGTGCCGAGATAGTTTTAGAGGAGACGGATGCACTATGTGTTCATGCCTTATCTACGTTGCTGCATTACGTAGTGGCTTTAGATGAGGGAGCAGACCCAGTCAAATTGGGGCTAACCACCTCAAAAGAGAGGAGAGTTGCCTATATGCAGTGCGTAGACCCTGGAAAACCGTACACTGACGGTGGAACCGTCATCTTCCGATGTAGAAAGGTAAAGAAGAAAGGATCTAGTAAATGAAAGCTTTAATCCTCCTCGGCACTAGACCCCTGAAATCAGGCATTCGCGAAGCTTATGCTTGGCAAGGACAATAATTGGGAACATCCCTTTGAGGACAGGAAATCTGGTTGCATAGTTGAGATGTTGAGGTGTAGGCTTGGCTAAGGAAGATAAGAAAATCTTGGTGACAGGTGGGCTAGGGTTCATTGGCTCAAATTTAGCACGTGAACTGGAAATGCACGGATATGACGTTTGGATCTGCGACCTAATGCACTCCGACAGACCAAACTACGTTCGCTGTGATGTAGGCAAGTATCGTCAGGTCGAGCGTGTGTTTGAGGAGAACGATTTCGATTATGTATATCATGCTGCTGCGGAGTATGGCAGGTGGAACGGTGAGGATTACTATGAGAACCTTTGGTTAACGAATGCTGTAGGCACCAAGAATATCTTGAGAATGCAGGAGAAGAAAAAGTTTCGCATGATATTCTTTGGAAGTGCGGAGGTCTATGGAGACTATGATGGTGTTATGAGTGAGAGTGTGATGGACAAAGTTCCTATTAGGCAAATGAATGATTATGCTATTGCTAAGTGGGCTAACGAGTTGCAGATTATGAACTCTGTAGCGATGTTTGGAACTGAGACTGTGCGGGTTAGGCTTTTCAATGTTTATGGTCCTAGGGAGCACTACACGCCTTATCGTGGCTTCATACCCAAGTTCATATATAAGGCTCTTCATGATGAGCCCTACACCGTTTATCTCGGCCACAAAAGGACTCTCGAGTATGTTGAGGATGTATGTCGAACTCTAGCCGACATAATAGAAAATTTCAAGCCTGATGAGGTGTACAACTTAGGAGGGGATGAACAGTACGAGATCAAGCATATTTCAGACCTGATTTTGAGAAGTTTCAAGAAAGATGACTCCAAAGTGACCTACAAAGAAACTGAGGCTTTCACCACTAGAATCAAGACTCCCGACTCCTCAAAGGCCAAGAAGGACTTGGGCTTCAAACTGACCGTGCCACTGGAGGAAGGCATACGAAGAACAGTGGAATGGTTCAAAAAGTTTTATGGAAATCCATCGACAAAAAGTGTGCATTAGGTTGTGGAGATTAGAGTCATGAGGATTGAAAATTTTTTGGACTACTATGCTAGTAAGAGGATTCTTATAACTGGAGGGGCCGGTTGCATAGGAAGCAACCTGATAAGGGCTCTTCTCAAGGCGGAGCCTGAGCGAATCATTGTTATAGATGATCTTTCAGCAACTCATGAGTGGAACCTTCCGAAGAACCCTAAGGTGCTCTTTATACACGGAAGTGTGCTAGAGGAGGAGAAGATGAAGAGGGCGTTCAGCTTCAAACCCCATTACGTTTTTCATTTTGCAGCTCACTTCGCGAATCAGAACAGCGTAGACCATCCTGAAACAGATCTGCTCGTAAATGCTCTTGGAACGTTGAAAACTCTCGAATACGCGAACCTAGTTGGTATAGAAAAATTTGTTTTTGCTTCTTCTGGTTGCTCGGTGTACGGAAATAAGGCGCCATTGCCGTTGAAGGAGGATTTCGTCTCGCTGCACTTAGATACACCTTACCAGATCAACAAGCTAGTAGGCGAACTGTACTGCAATTACTTTTACGACTACTATAAAATGCCAGTAACTATAGCTAGGTATTTCAATGTTTATGGTCCTGGCGAGATCCCTAGCAGGTATAGGAATGTAATTCCCAATTTCATTTGGTGGGCTTTGCATAAGAGGCCTTTACCAATAACTGGATCTGGTGAGGAGACTAGAGATTTCACTTTTGTTGAGGATATTGTAGACGGCACTCTCAGGATGGGAGTGGTCAAGGAAGCGATGGGTGAAGCGATTAATCTGGCATCTGAAACTGAGACGCGGGTGATTGATTTGGCGAATTGGATTAATGAGCTTGCTGGGAACGAGGTGGAAATGGTTTTTGAGCCTAGAAGAGATTGGGACAAGGTGGTGGAGAGAAGAGCCTCAATAGAGAAGGCAAGGAAGATACTAGGATACAAACCAAAGATTGAAACAAAAACAGGTTTAAAGCGAACTTACGATTGGATCTTGGAGAACAAAGAGAGAATCGAACAGGTTGCTAGATTCTAGGCTTCTTGGATTGCATTAGATGAGAGTCCTTATTACAGCTCAGTATTTCCCTCCCGATATGGGCGGAGGAGCTACTAGGGCTTACAATGTTGCCAAGGGCCTTTTAGAGGCTGGCTGTGAGGTAACGGTTGTTTCGGCTTTTCCGCATTACCCTACTGGAAATGTTCCTAGAAAATATAGATGGAAGCCTTTAAGCGTTGAGTACGAAGGAAGCGTGAAGGTTATTAGAACTTTCGTTCCTGCTTTGGCTTCGGAGGGGATTGTAAAACGTGTTTCGCTTTTTGCCTCTTTCACTGTTTCTTCTCTTTTCGCTTTACCATTTGTTGGAAAGGTTGACGTTATTTGGGCTGCTAACCCGAATGTAATTGCTGTTTTTCCAAGCTTAGTTTATGGGATGGTAAACCGCTGTCCTCTAGCTCAGAATGTGGATGATCTTTGGCCAGAGGTCTTGTACGATTTGGGTGTGTCTAGACGGTCTTTTTTGGCGAGGCTTGGTGAGTTTATGGCTAGGATTGCGTACAGAATTGCTTCGGCTATAACGCCTATCAGTCCTGCTTATGTTGATGTAATAACGAATAAGTACGATGTAGAGCCGAGGAAGGTTCATGTGGTGCCGGCTGGCGTGGACTTGGGCACATTTCCTTATGAAGAAAAGAGGGTTAAGGAGGAGAATGAAAATTTTACGGTCTTATACATTGGGGCATTTTCTCCAGCTTACGATTTTGATCAAGTGTTTAAGGCCGCAGAATTGTTTGTTTCTTTTCCTGATGTGAAGTTTGTTATTCAGGGTGGAGGCGAGCTTGCTGATGTTTTGGAAGCCAAAGTGAAGGAAAGAGGATTAAGGAATGTTAAGGTATCTGATAGGATTGTGAGCCGTAAGGAAGTCGCGAGGATACTGGGTGAAGCGGATGCTTTACTGTTGCCTTTAAGTGGGGTTGGCTCCGTAGAGATGGGCATATCCTCTAAGCTTTATGAGTATCAAGCGGCTGGAAAGCCTATATTATGCTGTTCAAGTGGACAGCCGGGACGTTACGTTTCGGAAACTAAGTCCGGAATTGTAGTTAAACCTGGAGATTATGAAACCTTAGTCAAATCAATACTTTATTTGAGAGAAAACCAGAGTGTTGCTGAGAAACTAGGAGCGTCTGGAAGGCGATATGTTGAAAACAACCTCTCAATAAAGAAAATAGGCTTGAAAATGAAGAAGCTCTTCGAAGCATTAACCTAAACGGGAAGCTAGGGCTAGAAAGTTCGCTGAAAAATAGAGCTAGGACAAAACAACTATAAATGATCAGAACTATACGAGTTGCGTACAAATGACAGTTCGTAAAGTACTAGTTACTGGTAGTACAGGCTTCATTGGCAGCCACTTGCTTCCAAGGCTAATTGAGCAAGGGCACGATGTTTACACCGTTGAAAGGTACGTCACAGGTAGATACGTTCTGGGTAAGAATAAGGGGGCTAAAACGGTTTTTGGAGATCTCAGGGAATATTTCGCCGTGAGACGAATCATCCATGCGGTTCAACCAGATACGGTTATTCATCTAGCTGCAATTAGTCCTGTAGCGTATAGCTATGGCCACCCCCATGAAGTGATCGATACGAATTTTCTCTCCACTGTGAATTTAGTTGAATCTTGCTTGCGCGAAGTGCCTCACTTCAAACAGCTTTTATTCGCATCAACTTCAGAAACTTACGGCAACGGACCCAGTCCAAAGACCGAAAAAAGCCCTCAGAATCCTAACAGCCCTTACGCGGTCAGCAAGCTTGCATGCGAAAAATATCTGCTCTACATGCACAACGCATATAATTTTCCAATAATCATTCTTCGTAACTTTAATACATATGGTCGTAAGAACAACGCGCACTTCGTGGTTGAACGTACAATTACACAAATGCTTCAAGGAGGAGTCGTTAAACTTGGCGATCCAACGCCAACACGTGACTTTGAGTATGTGGATGATCATGTGGACTCTTTTCTGACGTGTCTGGGTAATCCAAGGGCACTTGGAGAAATCTTCAATTTCTGTACAGGGAGAAGCGTGGCGATAAAGCAACTCGCTGACATAATCGCTGAACTAGCTGACTTCAAAGGTGAGATCGTGTGGAACACTCTACCTGCCAGACCATTAGACATCAAGGATTTAGTGGGTGATTATTCAAAGGCTAAACGTTTGCTTGGATGGGAGCCGAGATTCACGCTTGAGGAAGGACTAAAGCTCACAATTAGGTTCTGGAGAAATAAACTGGCGAGACATTGATTGTTTATATGTTAAGAGATTTTGCAAAGTGGTAACACCACTATTGTGGCAGAGCTCTTGGGTAGCACAGATATGACAGTGTTTGTTGGGAGTCTAAAGTATAGCCCAGTTTACAAATCCCTTTGTTGTGCATTTGGCAAAGAATGCGAAAAATTGGGCTATTCTGTTAGGTATCTCTTTGCTCATGAGTATAAATGGTTACTTTCGGACGAAATTGCGGAAAAAACCCTATTCGTTGGTAATTCAACGAATATTTTTTCAATGACAAAGGATGCGTTGAGTTTCAGGATCAGAAAGTTGTTGGGAAAAACTTTTTCGGAAGAAAAACCTACGCACGTCTATATTCATAATTATCACTTCCTGAATCACCATATTGCACATTTAGCTAAGCAATACGGAAGTACCTTCATATATCATGTTCATGAGCCTTACGTGGAGAATAAGAAAGCTCATGGAGGTTTGCAGCAGTATTGGTTACATCTGTTTGAGTATCTACAGGAAAAGCTCTTAACAAAAACAGATGTTGTTATAGTCTCCTCAAAGGTTGCTTCCTTCCTTTTTGATAAACGATATTCTTCCTTCTCTGGGAAGAAAAAGGAAGTTCCGCTTATGTATGAAGATTTAGGCGGTTCTGCTAGCGGCACTCAGGAGAGGAAATATGTTACTTTTGTAGGACCGCCTGTTCCAGCGAAGGGCCCTGAAATGTTTTTGGAAATAGTAGACTACTCAGTTAAGATTGGGCTGAACTTGGATTTTTTGTTAATATCGCGTTTGAAAATAACTGATCCTCGATACTACAACAAGAGCAACCTAACAATATTCTATAAGGAAAGAATACCAGATGAAGAGTTTGGGCGCCTTATTCAGAAGAGTTTTGCAGTGATTACACCTTATAAACGTGAGACTCAGAGCGCAGTCATACCCGCGTCGTATATGTATGGGACTCCCGTTGTATCCAGCAATGTTGGAGGCCTACCAGAATTTGTATTTCATAAAAAAACAGGTTATCTTGTTGACAAGGACGCGCCTGTCGAAGAATGGATTGAAGGAATCAATTACACGCTAGAAAACTTTGCCCAAATGTCGACAAATTGTAGAAACCATTTTGTCGAATTTTTTTCAGGAGAAAACTGGGAAAAATACCTTAATGACCTACTCGCTTAGGTGTGCGAGGACATTCTTGGGAAGGAAATGAGGTTCGCATGGTAGCATGATGCTCGACATAGGTTGCGGCGAAAATCTGAAGAAGGGAGACATAGGACTTGACTTTAGAAAAACGAGTTCAGTGGATGTTGTGGCGGATGCTCGTATGTTGCCTTTTAAGGATGAGTCTTTTGATCATGTTTACTCAAGCCACTTAATTGAGCACGTTAGCCACCGAGAAGTTAGAAGTGCCTTAGTTGAGTGGGTGCGTGTCTTGAAAAGGAATGGCATAATTGAGATTCGTTGTCCTGATCTGCGTGCTAGAGCTCTTCTATTTTTTCTGGCCCCGTCGTGGCAAAATGTGAGGAATATATATGGAGAGCAGGATTATGTTGGCAATCAACATAGATGTGGTTTTTCCTTTGGTCTGTTAAAGCATCTCCTAGAATCCTGTGGAATCGAAGATGTGAAGAGGACATTCAAGGGTTATAAAGGCATACCATTCATCCCAGACTGCCTCCACGTTAGAGGCGTTAAAGGCTAGAGGTTCAAAATAAAGCGTCATGAGAATTCTTCAAGTAATTCCTGTTTTCTCCGCTCCGTTTGGGGGACCAGTAACGGTTGTGCGTTCAATTTCTAAGGAGCTTGCAAAAAAGCACGAGGTCACTGTTTATACGACAAGCGCATTAGATCAGAGACGTGATTTTAAAGACTCGCCCTTTGAAGTTGAATCAGATGGTTATCATGTTGTTTACTTTCCAAGAACCCTTAGGTTTAGCGGGTTTAATGTTTCACCGGCTATGGCAAGAGCGTTAAAGGAGACTCTTAGCGAATATGATGTTATTCATCTTCACTCTTGGCGCCATTTCCAAGACATGATAGTCCATCATTATGCGAAAAAATATGGTGTTCCTTATATTTTGCAGGCTCATGGTTCTCTTCCTAGGATTATGGCGAAGCAGAGGTTGAAGCTAATTTATGATGTTTTGTTTGGGTATAGGTTGTTGAGGGATGCTTTGAAGGTTGTTGCTCTTAGCCAGATGGAGGCTGAGCAGTATGGGAGTGTGGGTGTGCCTGAGGAGAAAATTGAGATTATACCCAATGGAATCGACTTGTCAGAATATGTTGATCTGCCGCCTGAAGGTTCTTTCAGGAAGAAGTTCGGCATAGATGACGACACGAAAGTAATTCTTTACTTGGGTAGGATTCATAAGACGAAGGGGATAGACTTTCTGGTCAAGGCTTACGCCTATCTAGTTAAGAATATGAAGTGTAACAAGGCTGTATTAGTGATTGCTGGTCCGGATGATGGATATCTAGCTGAAGTTAAGTCTTTAACTGCTTCTTTAAGCGTATCCGATCATGTTCTGTTTACTGGTTTTGTAAGTAGTGAAGATAAGCTTAAGGGTTTGGTGGATGCTGACGTGTTCGTTACACCTTCTTTCTATGGTTTCCCTGTGACTTTCCTTGAGGCTTGTGCTACTGGTACCCCGATTGTCACAACCACGCTGGGTGATACGTTAGAGTGGATAGAAGGCAATGCAGGTTATGTGACTCCACCAACGTATCATGACCTAGCTAAGACAACATACGCTATTATTTCTAACGATGAATTGCATAGAAAATTTTCAAGGAATTGCAGGAAGATTGTGAAATCCAAGTTCTCATTAGAGAAAGTAGTCAACAGACTGGAGCAGGTATATGGAGAAGCTGCTGAGGGAAAAGCTCCTTGAAGGTTTTGATTGGTGAAGAAGACTGCACACGCCGTACATGCATGCATTGAAACTCGCTTTAAGGAAAATGTTTTTCTCACTCACGTATTGCAGACCGAAGCTGTGAGATCCTCAATTAAAACATTGTTCAAAAGCATCAGTGATGGCTGAGTCAGATGGTGGATATTTGTATGGTTAGTCCAGGTCTACTTCATGCAAGAACTCAAAGAGGCGGTGGAATAGAGGAACAACACTATGAAATTGGACTTGAATTATCAAAGCACTTCCATATAATCATTATTTCCCCTTTCTATAGACGCTATAAAAAGCGAGTTTTAGTGAACGATAATCTGACGGTTGAGGAGGTTTATTTTCCAAGTTGCGAAAGGTATCCTCCTAAATCGATAATGGAGCGTTATATGACCCTTCTTTCAATGACTTTGTACTCCTTTCTAGTCTCAACAAGAATTATTAGCCTGACAAAAAAAGGATTAAAAATAGTGGTCGTTACAGATACTCTAACAGGCTTACTTCCAACAATTTTAGCTAAAATACTCAGAGTGAAGGTGATCTTTTCAGAAGGAAATTTGTGGCCATGGGTTAATCCATACATAATTCCAAAGAACTTATCTACAAGTCAAAAAATCATGTGTTCAACCAAAATTTTTATGGGCACATTGCTAGGGAAAATGTCTAATTTCATAAGAGTTCAAAGCATTTCAATTAAAAAAGGAATGACGAAAAACGGCATTAATCAGGATAAAGTTGTGGTAATAGAGCCTGGAGTAGATACAAGTATATTCAAACCAGCTAATGAGAATAGCCTTTCGTGCAAGAGCTTTAGAGTTGGATTTGTAGGAAGGTTAATGGACGAAAAAGGCGCTCCTTTACTTTTTGAGATCTGCAAGAAAGCGGAACAAGTAATTCCTGAAGTCAACTTCAGGATAATGGGTGGGGGGCCTTACGAGAAACAATTTAGATCGCTTAGAAACGTTGAGCATGTTGGATGGGTTCCTAGGAACATGCTTCCTAAATTGATGTCTCGGATACAAGTCATCCTGTTCTTTCAAAGAGATCTTGGAATAGCTGAGCTTGAAGCTATGGCGTCAGGAAAGGCAATAATCGCGTGTAGCATTGAAGGTGTCCAGCAAATCGTAAAACATTTAGAAAACGGAGTGCTCTGCACGCCTGATGCAGAGTGCTATATTGATGCCGTCAAGCTCCTTGACGATAATCCTCGTCTCCTTAGAGTCATATCAGAAAAAGCGAGAGAAACTGCGGTTAAATACTTTGATTGGAGTATAGTTGGCAATAATTGGTTTTTGTTGTGCATAGAGTGCTTAAAAAACATCAAATTAATCAAATGAAGATAGCTATTATCGGAAATCCAGTCACAGATATTAGCACAGGAAAATTCCTCTTAAAATTCAGTAGAATAATCAGTGAACTAGCTCAAGATGTATATGTAATAAATGACGGACGATTGAGAATCAAAGATAAGAAAATACATTTGATAAGAGCAACATACTTCAATAGCAGAATAAGAAGCGAAAAAAAATCGGCTCTTGATGCCCTTTTAGGTTTCTTTGCGGCGCAAATTGGACTAACTTTTGGATTATTTAGATGTATTAGGAAAATTGATACGGTTTTCATCCTCCCTGGTACAATGTTTATCCCGACTTTGTTTGCAAAAATTACGAGAAAGAGAACTTTCTTGTATGAAGCTCAAGATGTCATATGGGAGTATGTGAAAGCCAAAGAGAGCATTGGCGCTTTACTGAGGTTTTGTGTCTTGTGTAATGCTAGGAATATGGTTTTATGTTTAACAGATTATATGACGGTGGAAGGAAAAAATGTGATTAATCAAAATCTTTTGGAAAAGTATCGGTCTAAAATTCGTGTATGCCCATTATATATAGATATTGGTAGATATGACATCAAGAAGCAGTCTAGAGAAAGAAAGGATTTAGTTGGCTTTGTAGCCTCCATTGACAGAAGAAAAGGTATACTTGAATTTGTCGCAGCCGCCAGACAACTTTGCAGGCTTCAAGAGAAGTTACGTTTCGTTATAGCAGGCAGAGGCCCTCTTCTCAATCAGGTTAGGAAAGCTTCAGAAGACCTAGTTACTTGTAACACAATCCAGATAATTGAAAGTATCCCAGAAGAATCTTTTTCCGATTTCCTTAATGAATTACGATTGTACGTCTTACCTTCTGTTTCAGAAGGATTGCCAAATACTATACTTGAAGCCATGGCTTGTGGAACCCCCATTCTTGCAACTCCCGTCGGGGCTATCCCAGATATCATAAAGGATGGAGAGAATGGTTTCATAATGGAAAATAATTCTCCGGAATGCATTGCTAAAAACATCATAAGAGTTCTAGGTTTTGATAACTTAGAAAAAATCTCGGAAAATGCACGAAGCCTTGTTGAGAAGCAATATTGCTACGAAGCTGCTGTGGAAAGATACAAGAAGATTGTATGTTGCAATGAGTGCTGAAGGGCATGGAAGCGTTTTCATGAAAAAGGAAAACAGAAGATGGGAAAAGGCTCAAGAAGCAGAGAGAAAATTTTGGATCAAAAGAAGAATGGATCCAGACCAACTAGCTCAGAAAAGAGCAGACTTTTGGTTAAAAAATTTCATCGAACCATTTAGTCTATTGGAAAGGTTTGAAAAAATACACATAGTTGTAGACATAGGGTGTGGTCCTACAGGTTTGATAAACCATGTTAATGGAGATATTAGCGTTGGAATTGACCCCCTTATGACGGAATACGAAAAATTCTACAATCTTCCCAAGCATGTCACTTTCATTGAGGCTGTCGGTGAGAATCTACCTCTGAGAGATGAAAGCGCTGACTGTGTCATTTGCATTAATGCGCTCGATCACTCTAGAAGACCTCAAGCAATTCTTGGCGAAATACGGCGCATAACAAGAAAGAGAGGGCTACTTATATTTCAGATAAACACAGACCCAATGGCAAATTTCTTTGTGCAAACATCGCGGGAGCATTCGGTTGTACTCACACGCGCGTTCAAAAAAGGGGCCCAACAATTTTATAATTGGGTGCTAGAGAAGTACGATGTTCATCACCCATACCACTGGACACTATGGGAAGTTGTTAAATTTCTGAACGATTTCCAGTTTAGGATTACTCACACAATTTACGAAGAACCAACTCATCTTAACATGCGCTATAGAATCTTGAGGCGTGTTTTTCGCTCCAAGATTTTTGCATGTGGAATAAAGGTTATGGCTCAAAAAGGCTGATCCAGAAAAAATCTTTTATCATTTCTTTGTGATCTTTAAAGTCGGACATCAAATCACACCAATGACCAATCTGACATGAATGCTCGTGCCTACTAGAAATGTGCACACAAATGTAGGTTAATCAATATGGAAAACTCTCGTCCTACATTTTCAATAATAATTTCAACGTTCAACAGAACCCAAGACCTTGCAGAATTATTTGATACAATACTCAAGCAAACTTTTCTTCCCTTAGAAATCATAGTTATTGACGATGGTAGCAACAATAAAAGCGAAGTATTGACGTGTACACTTAAGGGCACGTTCTTGAAAATGGGTGTTGAATTGAAATATGTCCGAGGTCGCGGAGAGGGACTCACAGCCGCTAGAAATAAAGGTGTGAAAATATCGGATGGTGATATATTGTTGTTCCTTGACGATGATGTATTGTTGGATAGCAACTATCTTGAAGAAATGGTCAAAATCTATCAACATCCAAACGTGTTAGGGGTTCAAGGTCTTATAGAGCCTGTATTCTCAAAACCTTTTGACAAATTCGAAAATGCTATCTGCAAACTGTTCTTGCTAGATCACTTTGAAAAGGATAGATGGATAGTGCTTCCTTCTGGATCAGACATATTTCCAAACCCCTTAGCAGGGGTCATAACATGTCAAAGACTCATCGGCTGTTGCTTTTCATTCAGACGCGAGATTTTCTACGAATTTCATTTTGATGAAAGGTTAAAGAGATGGGGATTTGGGGAAGACGCTGACTTTTCATACAGAGTGTATAAGAAGTACCCAGATAGTCTCTTCATCACTCCAAAGACTTTCGCGATCCATAAACTTTCCAAGCGATCGCGACCACCGACTAAGACAGCCGTATACATGGCGACAGTATACAAACTTTATTTTCACTTCAAAAATATCGAACAAACTCATTACACAAAGATTGCTCTCGTGTGGAGTATGTCAGGAAGGTTGGCTTGCACTGTCGGGCATCTAATATCAAAAAGGAAATCGAAGCAACGGTGGTGGGAATTGGTCTACTTGGTAGGGTCATACCTATTCGCTCTCAATCATTTAACGCAAATAAAAAAAGGAAACTTACAGTTTTTCAACAAGATATTGAGACAGGTAACGTACGTGGAGTCCTTCGAATCTTCCAACACGAAACCGGGTGATTAAAATTTTGAAATGGTTCAATTTGAAACTTCTGCTCCCTACACTTGTCATAACCACAGTATCTGTCCCTACCTTATGGATGATAGAACATCCAATTAAATACATCTTCTTCTCATTTCAGATTCTTCTTACGATAGTGCTTACTTCAATATCCCTTAACATCAATGTGGTCTTGAGAATATATAAGAAAGGCAACACAGGTTTGTCTTCCCTTTTCCATAGGAACATCTTAGATTACATATTCATGATTCTTTCAACAGGTCTATTTCTGGTGAACATTCTTAACATGGTTACGCAAGTAAATGCCTTGTTGGCCTTCATTGTGCTTTCTCTGCTTCCTGGCTATGTTCTCTTACGTTTAACCAATGCTTTTGATTCGATATCTTGCATAGAAGCTTTAATTTTATCTTATACGCTTAGCTTGGCATTAAACGGCATTCTTCCAACTGTGTTCGCACCTATAACAGCTCAAAACAATAGGCTGGCGTTTTTGGGCCTATTGGTATTGTTTTCAGCTCTTCCGATCCTTAAAGACCTAGTGACAAGACATGCAGTTCCCGAGCACAAAATGAAGGTTGCATTCAGTTTTGCTCAGCTATCAACCTTAGCGATAGTTGTCGGCTTTTTCTCGATTGTCATAATATGTCTCTACCCACAAATGAGTCTTGTTCCCGGTCACGACATGGTCAGGAACTTCTCCATGGCCCGCTTATGGGGGGTTTCGCCAGAACTTTTTTCATCAGTATACCCCTTCTTCCACATCTACCAATCAGCCATCTACTCCGTTTCAACCCCATCACTCGAAGTGTATCAGACATTTTTGGCTTTCGCAAGCGTAAGCGTTTTGCTGTCTTTTTACATAATGGCCAAGAAATATTTAGATGAAATTGATAACCGTTTACCTTTTTTGGCCACAGTTTTCTGGGCTATTTTTTCTGGCTTCGGATGCATATACATATTCGAAAAGAAACTAGGACAACCAAGCGTAGCACAGATGAGTTTATTGAACACAGCATACGATGCAACCTATGCAGACATAGGATACGGCCTCAGCACAAACTTGTGGCTATATGGGTTCATTGCCATGACCGCTTCCTTCACTATCTTCTTTACACTCCTGTACCTATTAAGATGTGAAGATGTCTCCAAGTCTTCTCTAATGCTTCTAACTTCTGTTCTAGTCACAGCGCTTTACTTCATCCACTCGTCAGAACTAGTCATGTTTGCTCTATTGCTTATCGTTCTCGCATTTTCTGGTCAAAGAAATGGCTTGCGCATAAATGAGACACTTTTTTCAACATTCGTCGGACTGATAGGGATCATTATTATTTCTTATCTTATGTTCAACAGTGTTACGCACGAGTTTACACTTTACCCTCTAATCTCAGTGGTAGGGCTGACATGTTTGTACGATCAATTGAAACGGAAAGGGATGAGTTCCAAAAGAAGGTCACAAATCATGAAAATTTTTGCTTACGCCTTAGTGATATTCTTCATAGCAGGCTTCTTAAGTTGGTTTCCCTTAGGTGCCACTTTCTCAATGAAGTACATTGGCGATACATTTCTCGTTCCATGGTTCTTTTTTCCTGTGCGATTAGGGATCACTGGTTTCCTAGGCTTATTAGGAATGCTCATTGTTGCTAAAAGGTACATGGAAAATGCAGTGGCTATTTTTCCGTTCCTTTTTTTTGCAGCGTTTATAGCAGGTAGGGTCATATCATTTGTAAACGTGAATTGCTCCCGTACGGAATACTGGGAATGGAGGTTTCTCTTTTTCTGTTTTGCAGCAACCTCGATTACATCCACTATATTTTTAAAACATATAAGGCTCAAAAGGTTGATGCCCCAACAATCACTAGGTAGAATATGTCTCCACAGCTTCCTGATAGGTCTTCTCGTCCTTAGCGGCATTTCATCAACATTCCTTACGGTAGAAGGAAGAATGTTCTTCATAGAGGAGAAATATCTTCTGGACGAAAACGAGCTTAACGCCATTTCATTTCTCTCATCCACTTTTCTCACTCACAAGCCATCACCCTTACTCACAGTTACCCACCGGTCAGCGAGCGCATTGGAATTCGTGCCGAGTCCTTGGGTGGAAAAACTTATTCAACAGGTCATCTGGTCGCCAAAATATTCAGAAATACCTTTAACATTCATAAATAATTTGAGATTCCCCCCTCCGTATATTTACTTGCATCAGAGAGACTTGGACGCTATGTCTAGCATGGAATTGCAAAATGGATATGTTGCAAGCCATCTCCTTCAAACAACAACCGAAGTTTACGGCAATTCCAACATCAAAGTTTATGAATCACCTGATGGAGTACCACCACTACAAAATGGTAAGTCAGTTCTTGTAATCCCTTCAGGGGAATTGCTCTCAGAAAACAATTTGCTTGCTAGCCATATACTATCTCTTGGAGGATACAATTATACTACTATGCTTGACTCGGACCCAAAGATTTTTGAAAAAGACATACTTATATTTCCCTCAGATTCCATCACCGTTACTGATGTAAGTAAGTTGGGGCTTGACAAGGAAAGAAAGATAGTTATTCTCAACTTAGATGGCTACGGTCCGCTTTCAGGGTTATTTTTTGAGAGCCATCAAGAAAATGGAGAAATAAATGCTACACACCTCGTTACACCTGATGCTGACATACCTCTGCCTTTGGAAATTGAGCTTACTCCTCTGACGTCGAGAGAGGGGGTTCAGATACTAGGCTGGTACGCAGACAGCATAGGGAAGGCACCAATTGTCGCCACGCAAATGTTCGGTGGTCAAATAGAGGTATTCTATTTGAACGTTTATCCGATAGTTAGAACCCCGTTTTCTGATGGGTATGCTTCGCAAGATCTTTTTCAAATTCTTGTTAACCTACTCGACATCTTGGATCTCCCAAAATATGATAAAACTTTAACCTCTTGGGTTATAGAAGATGACACCCCGGTTTTCGTGTTCAAGGAGGGTTCTCTGAAGGGGAACATTTCAATTAATGTAGAGTCCTTAATCCCTTTTGAGAAGTTAAACCTACCGGAGGTTTACACATTGATTAACAATAGTCAGGTCTTGTTGAAGGATGTCGCATCGTTATCGGTTCAGAACATTGGAGGAAAAGTCGCTCTTTCCTCAGAAAATGTGAAAATTGGCAATGGGAGGGGGTTTTACACTTTCATAAATGCTGACAACCCAGAAATTACCGTAACAGGAGATAAGATTCTGATATCCGCTTCAACCTCAAATGGGACTTACATAGATGTTGAGGGCTCGACGACAGCAGGGCTATCAATCAAAGGGAATTTTTCCACTTACCTGCGCAACCCAAGCATCCACACTATTGGGAAAGGATCGTTTGTGGAGGTGTACGCTTTTCACTCATATTTGACACAACTAAGTACGATGGGACAAGACCTACTTATCGAGGGGGAAGTAAAATTTGGGCTGCCACTCTCAGATGAGTACAATATCGCGTCTGATTTTACTTGGGATGGGACAGCTACACGAGAGCCTCCAGCTTTTGCATGGGATGAGCTAGGAAGCCTAAGGGAGTCAATTCCATATTTCATCTTGGCTATCGCCATATTTTCCGTCGCTCGGATGGCAACACAAAAAAACCTTAGGATAAGAGTTCGCCGTCGTAAGTGGTGAGACCAATTCAAGTAAACGCCACGGGTAAGGCTAAGGAGCGTTTAGATCCCTGGGCTGAAGATGTTGATGAAATCCAGGCGTTCCTCCACATACAGCGCTATGAACACGCCAGGAAATACGTCAAAGGAATGGTTCTCGATGTGGGTTGCGGTTTGGGATACGGAAGCGAAATGCTTTACAGGATTCGTGACTCAATTGTAGCATTTGACATCTCTGATACCACTCTGTTATATGCAAAGAGGAATTACCCAGGCCCTATGTACATAAGGGCAGATGCTCAAGCATTTCCCTTCAAGGAAATGAGTTTTGACGCTGTTGTCGCTTTGGAGATTATTGAACATGTTGACAGCGGCACTTATTTACTTCAAGAAATATTTCGAGTCTTAAAGAAAGATGGGGTTCTGATTTTGTCAACACCGAATGTTGCCCACCTTATAAATCGTCTTGAGCGCACGCTTTTTAAGAAAAATCTACTCGCAAAGAAGTCTAAAAACCCTTATCACAAACATGAGTACACGCCTGAAGAGCTCGCAAGACTACTTGAATCAATAGGTTTCACAATAGAAGAAAAGTGGGGGCAAATCCTTACCTTTCCGCTTGTTCATAAACTTCCCCCTCGCCTATGTGTCAATACAGGACGCTTTCTACCCGACCTCTCACTTTACATAATATGCAAAGTACGAAAAAAAGAAGATAAACCTTAGACTTTACCTTATATTAGAAAACTGTTGACCGAGGCAATTCAACATGAGAGATAACTATGATGGGCACGCAGGCGGTGATAGAAGAGAACCCAAAGTAACTCAACAAGATTACCTAACGCTTAACAGATTGTCGAAACTTTTTAGAAGAAGTGTGGAAAAACATCTTCTAGAGCAAAATGCCACAATTTTAGATCTAGGTTGTGGAAAGAAGCCCTATCAACCCTTCTTTCGTGACAAGAGCGACCTATATATCGGTGTTGACGTTAGTCCTCACGAACTTGTTGATATTCTTTGTGCTGGGGAAAAACTTCCATTTAAGGAATCTTTCTTTTCAGTAAGCCTATGCATCCAAGTATTGGAGCATGTCGATGAACCGAAGACGGTAGTTGATGAAATTTTCAGAGTATTGAAGCCTGGCGGATTACTTTTTCTTTCAACCCACGGCAACTGGCCTACGCATGGATCTGATTATTGGCGATGGACTGAGCATGGACTAAGAAAATTGCTCACAAATTTCCATATTTCCAAGATTCGTAAATGTGGCGGTCCTGCCGCGAGTATTATTCAATTATTGGAACTTTTCATTCCAAAGAGGTCTTTGGGCGTGATAGTCATCGTTCTTCTCAATGTATTAGGAGACTTGTTAGATAACATTACATGGCTTAACGCAAAGCTTCCTCGTCTAGCCACAAATTACTTCATAGTAGCGAAAAAGATAGAAATACAAAGTAGCAAAAATGGACTAGGACAAGAGAAATCTGAACCCTACACTTCATCGTAGTAGGAACTGCGGCAGCTTATGCAATTGAGGAAGATGCCGTTGATGAAGCTGTTCAGATTGCCGGGATCGGCGATTACTTTAATGTTTATCGTTGTTGGACCTCGTACAAACCATTGAACGTAGATTCCGCTATTAATCTCATCACTTGTTATATACTGAGAGTCTAACAAGGTGGTCATTGACTCATCCCAGACTTCAATTGTCTCTGATCGACCGATCTGCTCAAAATCCGCGGCATATATGGAAAACAGGTACTCGCCTTCTAGGATGTTCACTTTTATCACGAAATAGCTTAGGGGTTCATTCATTTCTCCTGAGTCCCAAACTCCAAAAATCCTTCCATTCAACGGCGTGGGTGGATAGCCAATGTAGATTTTATCTTTAGGATAAGTGAGCATTCTAGTATCTGAGGCTGTTGCGGTTGAGTTTTCAGTCCATGCATAAGCAGCATACTGCCCTATGTAAGGGTATTCTCCATATGTCCTCGCGTCGTCAGCTGCATATTGGCAAACGCCTTCTGACACGTCATAGTTTCCTGAAGGAATGTTGGTCTCATCGTAGGCTTTGACTATGGGCTCATAGCTTACCCCACTTACGGGGACGTTAAATCCGGGGAGCAGATAGTAGTCATTGCCGTATGAAGATCTCCAATTTCCCTTCGTGAAGCGGTCAGCCCCAACAAAGCTAACGCCTGTTAAAGGACCTGAAACATTGTCTAGAAATATTCCCGATATAACGGCGTAACGGTCTGCGAAACCAAGATTTGTCACTTCAATCTTTATTGTGCCATCTGAGTTGACCTCGAATATAGCATATATGCCGGCAGCGAAATTTTCTATAAAGAGGTCTCCCAACATAGCCGCATCCCAATCTCCACTGCTTGTAACGTTGACTTCCAGTCTCCTGTGTAATCCTCCACCAGGAGCATCCCAATCTAAGAAATAAATTGAAAGATTATAGTTTCCAGTTATTCCAGTAAGAGTTACCGTTATCGAGGTATCGTTGCCATACCAAGAAGGCCTATAATAATCTGTGTCATTGTCAACCAATGCTCTCGGAGGACCTTCTGGCCCGATAACTTCGTATTCCAAGATGGTGTTTCCGCCACGATAATCTTCATAAGGATAATATTTCTCTCCTGGTACTCCCCAAGGTTCACGCCACCAAAATTCATGAGCTAATTCTCCGATGCCAGTGGTTTCTCCTATCGCCGCTTGCCTATATTCCAGCTCAGCGTAAGGTAGAGCATAAGCACAGTCACCATAACCATGCTCAATCCAGTTTCCCCGAGTGGTCAGATCTCTTCCAACATAAAGGAAATCCGAAGATGGTAGCTCGCACACATTTTCGGGTGGTGGCGGCTTCTGTGCTTTCTCCAGGTGGGCTATCAGTTCAACAAGGAAGTAATCATGCCACGGAATCGCGCTGGCAAAGAAGTCCACATATATGCTAAGCGTGTAGAAACCTTCTTGTTCACATGGCGGTGAGCTGTTGAGCTTAAACCTGAAGGAGTCAAACGGCGTTATGGGCGTAAGCTTCACTATCCAAGTTGGATTGCTGGTGGATCCAGCAACTATTCGATACTGTCCTTGCGGTCCAATGTAGTTTCCAATGCTCACATCAGTGTAGTATTTCAATTGAGTGTTCTCTGGGGATTCATCTAACCCACACAGCACCGCATGAATCTTTATTCCCCGCTCCGCCAAAGCATCCGCCACGATCCTGGCCCCGTCAAATGAAGACGAATCGTCCTTTCCAGCTGGCGCATCTGAGATGAAGACGACAAGTTTGTCGATGTCTATTGCGCTGTTAGCGTCGAAGTCATTTAAAGCTGCTTGCAGGCCAAGATAATGACTTTGAGGAACGGCTCCTCCTGCTGTAGCCGTCAAGCTAGCTATGAATGTCTTAACAGCTGCATAATCGTCTGTCAAGGAGAGTACTCTCGTCTCAGCTGGATAGTCTCTGAAGCCTACAACTCCGAACCTAACTGGCATCTTGTTCATTAACGGTAGAACGTCCACAAGATATGCCAGTTGCTCTTTGACTGTAGCCATGTATGCCTCCATGTTGCCTTCGTCAACGACGAATATGACATCGAGGGGCAGGCACACCTTGACAGTGAAGCTTCTAAAGTTATAGACGATTTGACTCAACTGCACCAACTGCAGTATGAGTTCAGTGTCGTTGCTGTATGTCCAGACACAGATCTCTCCAATGTAGTCTTCACGGGCTTCTAGGCCTTCGATAGGCTCCATCTTCTTTATATCCAGTTCAACAATGCCCAGAGGATACTTCTCGCCATATATTTCGACGTAGGATTTGTAGGTTAAGAATGCACCGTAGACAGACCCTATTGTCAGTCCAAATACCAAGAATACCGAAACTAGTTGAGCTACTCTCTTCTTTCTCATAGTAGACTATCCCACTTCTCTTGCCTACGGTAACTGTGCGCTTAGGCTATCTGTTTACAACGAGACTATCTGTGAATTTGATATATAAGAACGGCAGAACCATAAGACCAGACCAAAGGGCTAGAAAAGACCGACAGTACTGTACCCGAGGACCAGACCAGAAGACCAGACTGAAGGTTCTGAAATCAAATATAAATAATACGCCACTTAGTTCATGGCGGCCAAAGTGACAAAGTCTGACGAATTTCTCGACTCCATCAAAAATGGAACTTGGCATAGTCTCACCGAGCTATCAAGAGAACTATCTCTCTCACCCAATCAGCTAGTTGAGATTTCGAAATTGCTTGACGAAAAGAACCTCATCAAATATAAAGAAGGAAGTCAAATGGTGAAAATTAATCCAAAATGGGAGGTTCTCTATGGAGAAGAAGAGGAGGCTGACCATAAACCCACCATCGGAACCATCATAATACCACCCCAACAAAACGTAAGGATACAGAACATTCGCATTACCAACGTAACAAACCTCGATGTTGAATTGTGGATCAGAGTTTGTGAAAAACTCATGGAATTGGCGATAAGCAAGATCGAGCAATTATAACAAGAGCTTCTTTACCCTTCCCAGCCTACTTCTATGCTTATGTCCATCTTTATACTTGTATGTACAGTTAAAACTTCATGAGGTTTCATGAGGACATAATTTGTTCCGCCTTCTTCAGTGTCTCTAGCAGAGCTTTCCCTTTCTCTGTCGTCTGGTACACGATCCCTCTGCCAGGATTGGTGAGCACTGCAATCAGCCCCTTACTCTCCAACTCGGAAAAGTAGCGCTTGAACCTTAGAAAATTCAGGTTTGCTCTGTACATGATCCTAGTCTTGCTCGCTCCGCTCAAAGCCTCCGTTAAGATGTCGATCATAATCTCTGTTCGACTTCGTCTACTCATTCTTTCTCCTTCTCGACGGTATACAACTTTGCGCCTGAATATTAGTTTGAACTATATATCCCTAATACCTTATAACCTTTTCATGACGTTAGTATCATAGATATCATAGATGTCCCCACACTACAGCCTGAGCAGGAAGGAGGGCATACTATATGCGTGTTGCACTGAACTGCGCGTGCGTTGGCTTGTCCCACATGTTTCAGGGCGTATCTCGTGTTACCACGCCATGCGAGGGATGATGAGTCGCCCAATTGATCCTAATGCCCCAATAAACGAAGCCTTATTAATCGTCCTTTGTTAAAATTACTCATGTATAAACGCTTGGTCGTCAGTTATGCTGTCGGATTCGGATTAGGAATGCTGTTCACCAGCATGTTTTTTGAGTTTGTGCTGTCACCTTTAGGCAACCCGATAACTGGGGAGGGTACAGTGTTGGATTGGGGTTCATTGGTTGCAACTTTGAAGTATTTGGGATTCGCCTGGTTTGTTGGGGGGGTCTTGTTGTTGTTGGTGATTAGAGCGCTAGAGAAACGAGGTTCTGGAAGTGATTTACCCTCTAATGAGGGAATTGCGAGGAAGGAAGGGTCCAGCGAGGTTGATGAATGATATCAAGGTGCCCATCATAGTGAAAGTTTCAGAGCAGCTGAGAAGAGCTTGGAGAACCACAGGACACAGTTGGAAGGGCCTTGACGGTGGCCTGACATGGGAGGATTTGACATAAGTCGTTTGAAGGTTCACATGAGGAATAGGGATTCTTCAAAGCCAAAAGAAAAGTGACTGTGCACACGTCCGTGTCGTTGCTGTGTCTCCAGACGCGGATTTCGCCGAGGTGGTCTTCACGGGCTTCAGTGCTTTCTATGGGGAACATTTGTTCTATATCGATTTCTACTTTGCCTAGTGGTATATCACTGTATATTTCTGCGGGAGATTTGTGGAATAGATGCGAACCATAGACCGCGCCTGCAATAGTTCCTATTAGAAAAAGCGTCAGAATCAGCTGAACTGTCCTTCTATTCATCACGCCTGCATCTCTTTATCGTTTAGGAAATTTATAAAAAAAGGGAATTGAGAGTTGTTTGGTTTTTCGTCTGTTTTGTCAGTTTCAGGTGTGCACGTAGAAGCTTGCATATGCCTTCACGGTGTAGCCTTTACCGAGATATGTGTAGTGGTAGTCCATGTAGACTTTCCAAGTGCCTATTGGGGTTGTTGATGTCCATACGCGGCTTCCAGCCCATGGTGGAAAGCTTGTGTATGTTGCCAATGGTATTGTGGTGCCATCGGGGGCTTTTAGGTATAACTCGGCGTAGTTGGGGGTGATTTCCGGCGGAGAATTGATTGTCCAGTCGAATGTGACTGGTCTTCCAACGGTCACGCTTATGGGGTTAATGTGCAGGCTGATGCCTACTGGTGGAGGTGGCGGTCGAGGCAGTTTGTTTCCGTACAGGACATCATGGGATTCACTAGGATTGATGTTTACTGTTACTGTTAACGTTGGAGGTGTTTGGTAGACGCCGTCGACTCGTACAGCAGTCTGTTCCCACGGGGCAGATAGATGCTCTGTGATGATGTACGTTCCAAAATCGGTGATCTCTAGGGTTTTTGGCGTTAGGTAGGTCGCAGTCACTCCGTAGGGATCTGTTACGTCAATTTGCCAATCAGCGATTTTCACGTCGACACCAATGTCATATACGCCGTTGCGGTTAGTATCATTGAACTTGTCAAGAATGAGTTCAGCTCGTGGGGGTGGGGGCAGCGTGTTTCCGTACAAGACATCGTGTGATTCGCCTGCGTTGATAACCACTGTCACCGTTAAGGTGGGGGGATCTATGTAGACGCCGTCGACTCGTACAGCAGTCTGTTCCCACGGGGCAGATAGATGCTCTGTGATGATGTACGTTCCAAAATCGGTGATCTCTAGGGCTTCTGGTGTCAGATAGGTGTTCATTACTCCGTAGGGATCTGTTACGTCAATCTGCCAATCAGCAATTTTCACGTCGCCAGCATCATACACGCCATTCCGGTTGGTGTCATTGAATTTGTCAAGGGTCAGCTTAGCTGGAACTGGAGGAGGTAGCATGTTTCCGTATAAGACGTCATGAGATTCACCCGAAGCGATGCTTACTGCCACCGTCAGTGTGGGGGGACTCATGTAGACTCCGTCGACGCGAACGGCGGTCTGTTCCCAGGGGAATGGTAGATCTTCGGTGATAATGTATGTCCCAAGCTCAGTGATTTCTAAGGTTTTTGGCGTTAGGTAGGTCGTAGTCACCCCGTAGGGGTCTGTCACGTCGATTTGCCAGTTGGCGATTTTCACGTCGCCAGCATCATATACTCCGTTGCGGTTAGTATCATTGAATTTGTCGACGATGAGTTGGGCTGGGCATTGGACTTTGATGCAGAGCTGTGGAGTTCCTCTGGATATCCGGTTCCTTCCCCATCTAGCACTTAGTACTGCGCCTGAGTTCAGGCAGTGTTCGCATGGTGAGGTGAATTCTGGTTGGCCTCCTGGATTGAGGTCTGTTGATACTCTGACTATGATGCTGATGGTCTCGCCTGCTTCGAGTGATCCTATACGCCACTCGAGATGGATTTTATGTGACTTTCCGCTCCAGTATATGTGGAACTCGTAGGGTTTTGCTCCGAAGGTTGCGCCTCCCCTATCGAGATCATAGGTTCCTTCACCGCTTATGGTGACTGTTGCGTCTTTGGTTGGATATGTGTTTGCGTAGTCGGGATAGGTGAATGTGTATGTTGTGCCTGGGATCCGTATGCTGTCTATTTTGAGTTCCGCGCCAAATCTGTCGCTAACTGTAGCCCGGGTTAGGTCTACGTTGGTTGAGACTCCTATTTCTATGTCCCAATGATATTCAGTTCTTAGCTCGTACGGAGGTGGGTCGCTGGTGTCCATGAATTCTTTCCATATTCTTATGTCTGGTTCTATCGATGCGCTAGCTGGAGTGCTACAAAGGGTCGCTGTGTATAGGCCTAGCAGTAGGGTTATTAACACCGTTAGGACTGTTCGTCTCTTCATTTCTTCTTCCTCTTTCAGTTGAACGTTTGCCTTTTCGATTTATACGCGGTTAGACTTTTTAAACTTATACTGTAATAGTAACAAAAAATGGGGGGAGAGTTGGTCAGTTGTCTACTTATGATCAGATCATTTCGCCGACTTCGAATGTGCCTGATGTTCCTATGCTCAGAGGTGTGCCTAGATAGTCGTAGTAGTAATCCATGTAGACTGTCCAAGTACCTGTTGGTAGCGTTGATGTCCATACGTGGCTTCCAGCCCATGGTGGAAAGCTGTTGTATGTTGCCAATGGTATTATACCGCCGCCAGGGGCTTCCAAGTACAGTTCAGCGTAGTGGGGGTTAAGCTCTGGCGGAGAAGTAATGGTCCAGTCAAAGCGGACTTCTTCTGGAATGGTCACTGAAACAGGTGAGATAGACAAACTGACTCCGGCTGGTGGGACCTCTTCTGGGAATTCTGGTGGCGGGAAGTATGGCGGTATCTCTGCTTTCTCTAGGTGAGCTGTTAGTTCGGTGAGGAAAAATTCATGCCATGGAACTGCTTTGCACCAGAAGTCTACGTAAATGTGGAATGTGTAGAAGCCTTCTTGCCGTGTTGGCTCTGAACTCCTGAGCGGCATTCTGAAAGAGTCAAATGGTGTTACAGGCGTAAGCTTCACTATCCATGTTGGATCTCTGGTAACGCCTGGAACAATACGATCTGCACCTAACACGAAGTGACCGCCAGTAACATCAGCGTACCATCTGTATATTGCGTTTTCCGGAACCTCATCAGGTCCACATAGCACTGAGTGTACTTTGATTCCTGCTTCTGCCAAGGCTAGTACCGATCTCACGGTGGGGCCGTCTGGCGCGAATTCAAACATATCGTCAAAGCCAGGCTCTGAATCGCCGACGTGAACGACTACTCTGTCGTGCACCCATGATTCAGGTTTCGCTTCGAATAGTGCCAGGGCTTCCTGGAAGCCGAGGTAATGGCTCTGAGGAATGCCTGCTCCAGTCATAGCATATAAGTGATCGTCTATCCATTGCATTGCTTCCTCAGGATCGTGTGTCCACGGACACACTATTGTCTCGTCAGGATAGTCCTTGTAACCTACAATTGCAACCTGCACTTGGCCTAGGTTCATCATGTAGAGAACACCTACCAACCGCTTGAGTTCCTCTCTGACCGTATCCATGTATGGCATCATGCTGCCAGTAAGATCAACCGAGAGTACAATGTCTAGGTCAAGTTTCACCTTAACCGTGAAGCTTCTGAAGTTCGTCACGATGTGACTCAACTGCACCAACTGCAATACTAGCTGCGTCTTGTCGCTGTATGTCCATACACGGATATCTCCAAGGTAGTCCTCACGTGCCTCAAGACCCTCAATAGGTGCAATTGGCATCGTATCAAGCTCAATAATACCTGTCGGATACTTCGTGCCGTAGATTTCAACGAAACCCTTGTATGTCAAGAATGCACCGTAAACAGTACCTATTGACATCAATCCGATTAGAAGCGCCGTAAGCATTAATTTCTTTTTCATTTTTTTATCTTCCTCCTTTCTCATTATTTCGGGCTATCATCGGGCTCTTCACCCTTTAACGGGGGCTCCCAAGTTTAGTCCCCCGGACCATGGCTTATTTAGCGTGCTCCAGATCATGGCACGGGCTACAGCATGCGCGAGCCTAGCGCCTAGGCATAGCCGGCTATGCATCAACCAAAGCCACGTTATGTTAACATTCGTTATTTAAAACGAGAAGAACCATAAGACCAGACCAAAGGGCTAGAAAAGACCGATAGACCAAGACTAGAGAAACAGACTGAAGGTTCTGAAATCAGAAATAAATAATACATCACGTAGCTCATGGCGACCAAAGTTGACCAAACTCACCAGTTCCTCAACTCCCTCAAAAACAGAACATGACACAGCTTCGTCCAACTCTCAAAGACACTGGCAATCCTACTTGATAGGCTTGCTCAAATCTCAAAATTCCTATTCAAAAAATGTATGATTTGAAGTAGAAGGAGATAAAAAAGTTGGGAAGTAGGATGCTATTCGCATCCGGCGTTGTTGAGGTAATCCCCAAGGTCTTTTGCGACTTCGTAGTTCTCATTGTTGTACTCGTTCAGTATTGTTGTGACCCAGCCTGCAAGGGTTTTAGCCATGCCGCCATCGTACCAATTGATGAATATCATATCTAGCGGTCCACCATAATGCGTAGCTGTCAAAAGCAAGGATAGAATATGTTTCCTAGCCTTAGCTTCCATGTCATTGCCTTCATAATCCAGTATATCATAAGCTTGACTCAGCTTGTCATTGTCGCTTCCAAGGAAGGTTAACCAGCCGTAATTCCAAATCGTGCCTGTTCCGTATGATGCCGTGATCATATCAAGTGCATTGAGTAGGCTCCCTTTTGTTACCTGAATTCCCCATGTTTGCCCTTCAAGAGCTTTCCGTATGTTGTTCTTCCAGAACCCTGGAGTCTTGCCACAGTAACCCATGCAGTTGAGGAAGATGCCGTTGATGAAGCTGTTCAGATTTCCTGGGTCGGCAATTACCTTGATGTTTATTACTATCGGACCCTGCACAAGCCATTGAATGTAGATTCCATTATTGATTTCAGCAGCTGTTATATGCTGAGAGTCCAGCAAGTTGGTCATCATCTCATTCCAGATTTCTACTGTTTCTGAACGCCCGATCTGCTCAAAATCTGCAGCATATATGGAGAATATGTAACCGCCTTCAGGAATCCTCAGTTTCATCGTGAAATGGTCTAGAAGCCCATTGAGTTCTCCAGAATCCCATACTCCGAAATATCTTCTATCCAATGGTGTCGGCGGATAGCCGTTGTAGATTTTAGGGATGGGATACATCAGCATTCTAGTATCCAAAGCTGTTGCCGTAGAATTGTCGACCCATTCATACGCAGCGTATTGTCCTATGTAAGGATATGCTCCATAAGTCCTCGTGTCGTCAGCCGCAAATTGGAAAGCACCACTTGAAACTGTATAGCTTCCTGGAGGAATGTTGGTTACATCGTGTGCTTTATTGATAGGGGTATAGCTTACGTTACTAGCTGGGACGTTAAATCCTGCAAGCAGATAGTAGTCATTTCCATATGAAGATCTCCAATTTCCCTTCGTATAGCGATCAGTCCCCACAAAGCTAACGCCCGTTAAAGGACCTGAAACGCTGTCTAGGAATATTCCTGATATAACGGCATAACGGTCTGCGAAACCAAGATTTGTCACTTCGATTTTTATTGTGCCATCTGAATTAACTTCGAATATGGCATATGTGCCCGCTGCGAAATTCTTCGGAAACGTGTTTCCCAACGTAGCCGCATCCCAATCTCCACTGCTTGTAACGTTGACTTCTAGTCTCCTTTGTAATCCTCCACCAGGAGCATCCCAATCTAAGAAATAAATTGAAAGATTATAGTTTCCAGTTATTCCAGTAAGAGTTACCGTTATCGAGGTATCGTTGCCATACCAAGAAGGCCTATAATAATCTGTGTCATTATTGACCAACGCTCTTGGAGGCCCTTCCGCTCCAGTTATGTTGTATTCTAAGATGTTAAGTCCACCAAGATAATCCTCATAAGCATAATATTTCTCTCCTGGTACGCTCCAAGGTTCACGCCACCAAAATTCATGGGCTGATTCTCCGATGCCCGTCGTTATTCCTACTGCCACCTCTGTGAAATTAGGTGTACCCCACGGCAAAGCATAGCCACAATCACCGTACTGACTCTCAATCCAGTCTCCTTGAGTGGTCAGATCCCGCCCGATATATGAGAAATCTGTGGAACAGCTACTGCATGTACCGCTCTTTTTTGCCATTAACGCATTGAACGAACTCGGCAAAGCGACGAGTACAACTATGACTGCAAGTGCAACTACGGTTCGAGACATATACTTCCGCAATTTACTCACCTTTCTCTTTTAAACTAACAATCTAAACGCGATTTAATAAACACGTAAGTAAAAATCCTCTATATTACAAAAACAGTAATAATATCAGCAGAACACGTTTCGCGTCTGAATATTTACTCAGCACAAGCCAACAGTGTGCATGGCGAAAGGCAAATATTGATTTTGGCATATAACGTTGGACTCGAAAACTCAAAGGAGTCGGTTCATTCAAATGAAAACTAGAGGTATGGAAACAGTGTTGGTGACTGGTGGGGCCGGCTTCATCGGCAGTCATCTCGTCGACGCCCTCATAACTAAAGGAGCCAAGGTCTGCGTCTTCGACAACCTCACAAGCGGAACCCTACAAAACATTAAAAAATGGCTAAACAATCCAAACCTCACTTTCATAAAAGGAGATCTCCTGAACTCAGCCGATCTTAAAGATCTGAGAAACAATCATTACGAACTCGTCTTCCATTTAGCAGCAAACCCAGAAGTCAGAGTAGGCTCCATCAACCCAGACATACACTTTCAACAAAACCTAGCTGCAACCCACAATCTTCTAGAAATCCTCAGAAAAACCAGAAACGCCTCTACACTAGTTTTCACCTCGACATCCACGGTCTACGGCGAACCCACAAAAGTTCCCACCCCCGAAGACTATTCACCGCTCACACCCATCTCAATCTACGGAGCAACCAAGCTAGCCAGCGAAGCCCTCATCTCTGCATACGCCCACACCTACAACTTCAAAACCGTAATCTACCGCCTAGCCAACATAGTGGGCTCAAGAAGCGAACACGGCATCATCCACGACTTCATCCAAAAGCTAAGAAAGAACTCTAAAGAGCTTGAAATCCTCGGAGACGGAACCCAAACCAAATCCTACCTCCACATAACCGACTGCATAAAAGCTATACTCCTAGGACTAGAAGAAGCGAAAAACCAAATCGAAATCTACAATGTAGGCTCAGAGGATCAAATCAACGTCAAAACCATTGCCCAAATAATCATCGAAGAAATGAAACTCAAAAACGTTAAGCTCACCTACACCGGCGGCGTAGACGGCGGAAGAGGATGGAAAGGCGACGTAAAAAACATGCTGCTGAACATCAACAAAATCAAATCATTAGGCTGGGAACCAAAACTCAACAGCAGACAAGCAATAAGAACTACGGTAAGAGCATTTATCCAAAACATATCTTAAAAGTAAAAACAAAACATTTAAACTAGTTTCATTTCTCCCCCATTCTAAACGCATCAACACAAGATTCTAAAGTTTCTACACCCTAACACGATAGACCTGTCAGAAAAACCTACAACGAACCCTTTATCCCCGTCATTTCGCAGTTGCGTTGCTTCTTAAAACGCCTAAGCCAGATCTTGCTGTCGCCTTAATGCCATACCCAACACCATCTAACCAGACCCCAGGCTTAACATCAAAAGTTTTATATCAACCACCACAGTTCTGAACACAGAAGAAAAAATGTACGAGTTTGACGTAGTGATCATCGAAGACGAAACAGGCGGATACATAGCCCTTGTACCTGCCCTACCCGGATGCCACACCCAAGGAGACACCCTAGAAGGACTCATGAAAAACATAAAAGAGGCAATTGAACTTTACATGGAAACCCTAACCGGAGAAGAAAAGAAGGACCTTTTAAGGCAAAGAGTGGTCGGAATACAAAAAGTGAAGACGCTTGCCTAAAATCCCACCGCTAAATCCCCACAAACTAATTAAAATCCTTGAAAAGACAGGTTTTAAAGTTGTTCGTCAGAAAGGCTCACACGTTATCATGATGAATGACCGAAAAACTAGGATAGTAGTACCAGTTCATCCCGGGAAAAACATCAAACCCGGACTAATCAGAGCAATGATAAGAGAAGCCGAGATAAGCAGAGAAGATTTCTTCAAGCTTCTAAAAGAAAAAAGGACAAAAACCTAGACACCCCCACATAACAACTCACAGATATAATCAAATCTACAGCGAATCCCTCACTCCATCATTTTTGCGTTCGTTGCTCCTTAACACGCCTAAGCCAAACCTTGTTCTCGCTTTAACGCCAAATTCTCCAGCCCATTGATCACTCCAACCCTCAACCATAACATCTCCATGAACAAGCCATAAGAAAAACAGTAAAGGGAATCATTCAAAAAATAACCGAGCGTGCTAGAATCAGCGTCAGATCCTGAAGGTCAAGCTTAAGCCCTCCTCCTCACTGGTAGGGGAAACCGCGGTTAAAGGGCACGCGTGTGTTTGCAAAAGCGTACGAAAACAGCATTCTCCAATACAGCTGCTATCTTTTCGTATCTTTTTGCATCTTTCTCCATCTATTCCTATCGTGACTTGAGCAATATTCAAGCGCTGTTCACAAAAAGAAGCTCACTTC
>CAZKWF010000018.1:0-34295 GCA_964556565.1 uncultured Candidatus Bathyarchaeia archaeon | reverse complement strand
GCGCTTGGCAAACTCGTAGAAACCGTTCGTGCAGAGGCCATATTAAATGACAGTAATCATTGATGATGCTGGTGTCGGAGACCTCCTTTTCGGTGTAGTCATAGGAGCTTTTCGTAACAGCACTCAAGAATTTAGATATGAAATATTAGATGTGAAATATTTTAGACCTCCACGATTCAATCGAAAAGAGTATCTGAAACAAGCTTCAAAGATTGTTTTCAAACTATTGGACAAACTCAAACTGAAGGCAGATGAACCAATACACATCTGTAGAGGTTACATCTTCGATGAAGCTGTCAAGGATTTGACAAGGAAGTATGGTAATGACCGAGTTTTCAGAGTAAAAGTTACGGGGGAGCCACAATATCTCACGGAAACTGCATACCTTGATGAAATAAGAAACCTAGGCTACAGCCCACTGGAGGAGAGGGATAAGAAGAGAGCGAAGAGCTTCTTCCACATGATGAATTGGCTGAAGAAAAACCCGGATAAACTAATATATGCCAAGACTGGTTGGCCGCGGCTGTCTCGGTATCGTCTATTCAGAGGATATCATCAAGTTCAATCAAAGGAATGTGCAGAGTAGATCGTTAAAGCCTCCTGTGCGCGCATTACAAATTCGTTAATCTTTTGCAAGATTATATGTTCTAGTTAGCTAGTATTGAACTCATGTTGTGGTGGTTGAAAATTGCATTATCGCTGTCTTAGAGAAGAGGACTTCGACACATTATATGACACGTTTGTTAGAGCGTTTTCTGACTACCAAGTTAGAATTGAAATCACGAAGGAACATTTCAAAGAATTGAATATTCGAAGGGGGCTCAACTATGGACTGTCTGCCGGAGCTTTCGATCAGAACGGCAAGATGGTCGGCCTGCTGTTGAATGGAGTTGACTTGTGGGAGAACAGGCTAACGGCTTACGATATGGGAACAGGTGTTATCCCAGAATTCAGAAGAAAGGGAATTGCGGGCAACATGTTTGATTTCTTGCTCCCCAAACTGCGAAAGGCAGACGTAAGGCAGTATCTGCTTGAAGTGATAAAGTCTAACAAAAAAGCCTACAATCTGTACAAAAAGAAAGGTCTCCGAGAAACCAGACAATTCGAATGCTTCAAAGCAGATGTGGCTTCGCTAAACCTAAAGAAGGCCAACAGGGCAGAAGCTAATATTTCGATAAAGCTGATGGAAAAGCCGAACTGGGCTCTCTTTGAATCATTCTGGGATTGGCGTCCATCATGGCAAAACTCAACAAATTCAATGAAAAGATGTCCAAGCAACAAAATCGTACTTGGCTCCTTCTTCGAGGACAGGTGCGTGGGCTATGCAATTCTCTACCCTGAATCTGGAGACATTGCGCAGATAGCAGTTGACAAGAAATTCAGAAGAAAGGGCATTGGAAGCTTGTTACTGAAAGAGCTTTCAATCAAAACAATGAAAGATAGGCTAACAATCCTAAACGTCGATAGTTCCTCAGCCGAAACCGTCGATTTCTTAACCAGATCAGGCTTCAAAAACTTCGTTGGACAATACGAAATGGTTCTAGAACTGTAAAATGCTTGCATGCACAGAAAGTAGGGAGAAAGTTCTTTCTGGGAGCAGTATATAATAGGCATTCTGTGAACGCTGCATACATTACAAATAGGTGTAAACTTTGACCAAACAACTTTCCGCACGAGTAAATTCTACAGAGACCTCGCCCATAAGAAAGCTGATAGACATGGTTGACAGGACACCCAACGTTATCGGACTGCACGCCGGCGAGCCTGATTTCGACACTCCAATACACATCAGAGAGGCTGCAAAGAAAGCTCTAAACGAAGGATACACCCATTACGCGCATACAGCGGGTCTGCCCGAGCTGAGAGAAGCCATAGCAGAAAAGTTGCTGAAGGAAAACAACATCAAAGCTGACTCAGAAACCGAGATAACAGTTACGGTAGGCGGTTTCGCAGCTCTGTTCTCAACTTTCCAAGCCGTGATAAACCCTGGCGACGAAGTCATAGTTACTGAACCATCATGGCCCTCTTACAAAGGATTCACAAAATTGTCTGGGGGCATCCTTGTTCCCCTCCAATTAAAGGCCCCAGACTACCCTCTGGACGTGAACTCGTTGACTGAAAAAATCACGGAACACACAAAGATGGTAGTAATTAACAATCCAAACAACCCAACTGGAGCCGTATATAATCAAAAGCAACTCAGGGATTTAGCATCCCTCGCAAAAAAACACGACTTTCTAGTGCTAGCAGACGAAGTGTATGAAAAGATAGTCTTCGACAACACACAGCACTACAGCATCGCCAGTCTTACAGCCATGAAAGAAAAGGCAATCACTGTAAACTCATTTTCAAAAACCTACGCCATGACAGGATGGCGTGTTGGTTATGTCGTGGCCAACGAGCAAATAACCTCTGGCATCCGCCGCATTCATTCCTACATCGCTTCGTGCGTAAGCCCTGCATTTCAAAAAGCAGCATTAGCCGCTATAACAGCACCTGATGACTGTGTGCAACAAATGGTTAGAGAATATAAGGCACGACGAGACATAACCGTTGAAGCACTCAATGATATACCATTTTTACAGTGCATAAAGCCCAAGGGGACCTTTTACCTATTCCCCGACATTCAAGGACTAGGTCTGCCTTCTGCTAACGTTGCAGAACAGATATTGAAGAAGGCAAAGGTGGCTACGATACCTGGCAGTGCTTTTGGATCAAGCGGCGAAGGACATTTGCGAATGGCAATTGCGGTTTCCAGAAAAGATTTATTGAAAGCTGTGAAGAGAATTGCGAACTTTGTAAAAGCGTTACCAAATCACAGAGATTAATGACGAAACTCTTGTGTGTGCAGTAAACTGTTACATTTCTATCATTCAATGAACTTCAAGAGTGTGTGCATGCATGCTTTTACGCGTGGGATCTCTTCACTCTAGAGAGCATTAATATCCATACTTGCTTCATATAAGTCAAAGAAGACGAATTAAATGAAAAAACTACACACGTTGCCTCACAGAGTGTGTGAATCTACATGTTATGTTAATGGATTAGAAGATCTTCTGGCGTGGAAAGGAGCAGATTATGCTGATTTTCTCCTCTCTATGGTTGGCGGTATGGCTGGTTTTGCTTATCTTCGCTTCAAAAGAGCAGATCCGCCGTGCATGGTGTATTGGGGTGCAAATCCGAAGTATTTGATGAAAGATTTGGCAAATATTATAGGGTTCGAAGAAACGTTGATCGAGGGAAGAAGTTCCAAGTTCACTTTCTCCCGTCTTAAAGATTTTATCAATGACGGACAGCCAGTGGTGGTTGGCGCCCTTGATATGTATTACCTTCACTATTACCCAGACCTATATAGAAAACAGCATGTTCCCATCCATTATGTTCTCGTTGTTGGGTATGATGATGAAGAACAGGTTGTTTCTGTGCATGATTGCAGCCATAAGAATGTTCAGATAATACCATATGAAGAGTTTGAGAAATCTTTGGACGTTAAAGTGCCAGGTATGAGTAAGAGAAATACTATGAGGGCGTTTTTCCTTCCTGAAAAGATGCCATCTGAGTTTGAAGTTGCCAAGAAGGGTTTTTCTTACAAGGCTGATCGGTTTTTGCATCCTCCAGTGAGAATGTTTGGTATTCCTGCGATGCGAAAATTAGCTGATGAAATCTTTGAATGGGATAGTAGGAAGTGTTTTGAGCATATGGTCACCTATGCGACGACGCCACCTCTGTTACCTAAAACATTTGAAAATAGCCATGGGATGCGCTTGTGGCAAGCAGACGTACTTGATACGTTGGGAAACAAGTACAATGTAAGTAATTGGACTGAAGCATCGATATTGTTCAGACAGTCTGGTAAGAAGATTATGCAGCTGTGTAGGGCGACGTTAAGACAAGATAAGCAAAAGATTTCCGATTTTTTAATGGAAATAGCTGACATTGAAGAACAAGCATATATCATGCTCAAAGGTTTTGAATAAGTCGCGCGGGCAAATCTAGAAAAACTTAAGTTTATGCCAAAATACACTCGGACTAATGTCGGGAAGAAATAAAGAGTTCAAAGTAGCTGGAATCAAGCAGCTTTTGCTAGCTTCTGTAATGCTTGTTATACAAATGGTTATCTTCTTCATTTCTGCTGGTCATATTGACGGGCCTCGACCATGGATATTCTTTGGTGCTTCCTTCATACACTATTCTATAAGCACGGCAGTTCAGTACAAACTTAACCCAGAGCTTCTTGTTCAAAGGCTTAAGAGGAGAAGAAAAGGTTCCAAATTGTGGGATGAAATATTGATGCGAGCAAGCAATCTCATGGTATTGATAGCTGTGCCGGCTGTAGCCGGGTTGGATATAGGTAGGTTTCAATCGCCAAGTCTCGACGTCCTTTTTGCTTCAGTGGGCTTCGTGTTGTTCATTATTTCAACTATTTTTCTCAATTGGGCTATGGCAGTGAACCCACATTTCGAACCAACAGTTCGAATTCAAAAAGACAGAGGCCATAAGGTGATAACAAGTGGACCCTACGAGATAGTGAGACATCCCGGCTATCTGGCAGGAATTCTGTTTACTTTGTCAATTCCTCTAATAATTGGATCTGTTTTCACGTTTATTCCTTCAGGAATTTATTCTCTTTTGATGATGATCCGCACTTCGCTGGAAGACAAAACGCTTCATAAAGAATTAGACGGATACTCAGAATACGCCAAACGGGTTAGATATAGACTATTTCCTGAAATCTGGTAGCGTTCAAAGTTTCTGTTTTCCAGCATGCATATTCCAGATTTACCGAGACTGAGTGACACAAACCTCAAATGTCAGAATAGCTTGCCTTCGGTCTTTATATAAGACACTTGTCTACAGTTTTCTGGTTTTCAGGATGATTAGAGGTAAAAGAGTTCGCTTGCGAAGCTTTGAACTTTCAGATGTCGATGAAATCATGGAACATTGGAACAATATGGAGCTAAGAAATCTCCTTGGAAGCGCAGATAGAGGTTCGGTAAGTCGTAGTGAGGAAGAGGAATGGATCAGAAGCACATGGAAACAGCGCCAAGAAAGAAAGGCTTTCACATTCGCCATCGAAACCCTCACAGACAACAAGCTCATAGGTGGAACAGGACTTTTCAATATCGATTGGACCAGTAGATCAGCTATGGTAGGAATAAGCATATACAATCTGGAATATTGGGGCAAAGGTTATGGACAAGAATCTATGAATTTGATCATTGGCTTCGCTTTTCGAAACCTCAACCTCAACAGAGTTGAACTTGACACCTTTGACTTCAACAAACGAGCGCAAAAGTGCTACCTGAAAGTTGGCTTCAAAGAAGTTGGAAGAAGAAGGAAAGCCCGTTTCATAGATGGGAAATATCACGACGATATCATAATGGACATCCTGAAAGACGAATGGGTAACCAAATCCAGAGAATTTACTTGATTTTCTAGTTTGTAATTTCTGATCTAGTCAGAATTTTAGAAATTCTATTTTTTCCTCTGTTTAGAAATTAAAAAGTTCTCTGAAACCCGATAGAGGAAAGTCAACAGACGAGGCAATAAAGACTGAACCTTGAAAGCATAAACGATTCTCATGATCGAAGTCTTCCCTAAATGGAGAGACCGGAGGGAGCTAGGAGGCTGGGGAGAGGTAGGCTGAGAGCGCGCAAAAGGATTTAAAGCTTCAGGTTTCCTATAGAAATTATGGCAATAACTGGATTACATCTTCTTCAAACATATCAGTGCAACTTCGAGTGTGACCACTGTTTCGTTTACAGCAGTCCCGAAGCAAAAGGTGTCATGAAGATTTCTGATATACGCCAAATACTGAACGAGGTAAAACAGCTTGGAAACATTAAGTGGATATATTTTGAGGGAGGTGAACCCTTCCTTTACTATCAAACTATGCTTTGGGGTTTACGCGCAGCCAAAGACTATGGTTTCAAAAGGGGAATAGTCACAAATGCTTATTGGGCCACCTCAGTTGAAGATGCAAAAGCATGGCTCATTCCAATTTCAGAGATTGGCATTTCTGATCTGTCCATTAGCGACGATGCCTACCATTATGGCGACTCTGAGGAGAACCTTACCCGGTATGCTTACGAGGCTGCAAAGGACCTAGGTTTGCCAGTCGGCAAGATTACGATAGAAGACCCAAAGAAATACATGAAGGAAATTGAGTGGAAAGGCAAGCCAGTTGTCAAAGGCAAAGTTTTGTTCAAAGGCCGAGCAGTGGAACAACTTGTCGAGGGATTGCCAACAAAGCCATGGACAGAATTCGACAAATGCCTAGACGAGGATTTTTCTAACCAAAGCCGAGTTCACATCGACCCTTTTGGCTACGTTCATATCTGTCAAGGTATTACAATAGGAAACATGAAGCAGACTCCCCTGCCCAAATTGTTCGCCAATTTCAATCCAGAAAAGCATCCGATATGTGCGCCGATTCTGAGGGGAGGACCTGCTGAACTTGTTAGGGAACATCAAATCGAACACGAAGAAAGCTACGTGGACGAATGTCACTTATGTTACTCCATCCGTTTGAAGTTAAGAGAAAAATTTCCTAAAATCCTTGCTCCAGATCAAATGTATGGGATTGTTTCTTAAGCGCGCACCCATCTGTTTATGATTTCAGAAAGTTCTTCGCCATAAGTGAAGAGCAGTGTGGAAAAATGGTCTTCTAATGAAGAGGTTGAAGAGAACTAAGAGGTTGGAGAGAGGTTGACTCAGGACGTGTAATATGCATTCCATTTAACTATGTCTTTGAGATCTCTTTTTGGCACGTGTAGTACTCCGTTTTCGTCAAGCCAGTATTTTATGTCTCCATCTCTGACCTCGTCAGCTATTGGATTTTCGTCTGGATATCCCAGAGCAACTGCAAGAACTATATCGAGACCATCCGGCACATTCAAGATATCCCTCAGTTTTTCTCTATCAACAGCTCCGAGAATGCACGAGCCTAAACCCTCATCATAGGCAACCATAGAAATGCTCATTGCAGCTATCCCTGCATCGTGACCGCAGTTTTGACGAATGTTTTTGTCCAAGAGTATAACGATGTATGCCCTCGGCATCTCTTCTTCGCTAGGTTGATATTCTGGCAAGTATCCAGCCCAACTCAACGTGCTGAACACTACTTTCAATAGCTCTGGATTGTTAACGACGACATACTTTAATGGTTGACGGTTAGCTCCAGAAGGAGAAAGCCTTGCAGCATCCACACATTTTAATAAGATTTCTTTCGAGACACCCTTCGATGTATACTTTCTAATCGTTCTTCGGTTGGTTATCTTCTCGTAGATCATACTCTCAAATCCCAGTCTCGGTTGATTTACTTCATGAAATGCGTCTGTTGAAAAGTTTTACTGTTAATTCACTTAACCTCTGTGTACATAACCTACAGAACTGCTAGTATTTGCGTAAGTACAAGGATTCAAAATTGAATTCAGTGCATGCATGCAAAAACCAGAACCGCAAATCACACAAAAGCTTAGTCGCAAGAATCAAAAACCTTTTTTAGATATTTCATTAAGGCTTAAATGCCAAAAAAGAGATATAAATAGATTAACAAAAGGAGAGATGATGTTCTATGTCGTTAGAAGAGAATAAGGCAATAGTTCGCAAGATGGTTGAAGCGTCTAATAAGAAAGACCCAGCCGTGATTGATGCCATGCTTGATGAGTTTATGGCATTAGATTTTGTTGACCATAGCAGTCAAGTTCGAGGTAGGGAAAATGTCAAACAAGGCTATGCTATAGTGTTAAAGGATTATCCTGATTTACATAGGACTATCGAGGACATTATCGCTGAAGGGGACAAGGTTTGGTTTCTTGAGAAAGTTACGGGGACAGCCTCTTCTGGCAAGAAGATGGATGCAACATCACTTACCATCCTCAGAATAGTCAATGGCAAGTTTGTAGAAGGCTGGGGTGGATATATACAAAAAACGCCTTAGACAATTCAGTAGTCTACATATCTATGGAGTTTCTAATAAATTCATTTTAGATATGCATGCATCAATCAAAAATCCCATCTTTGTGTACAGTATGACCTAAATATCTCAAAGCTCGGATAACTCGGGTCTTGGAATAGCCACTCCTGTCAACAAGGGATGCAACGGTATCTTTCTTTGGATCGACCTTACCGAGAATCTTCGTAGCCGCGACTTTCTCAACATCCTTGGCAGCAGAGGAGAACACAAGCTTGAGGTCTTCTAAGGGAATACCCACAATCTCTATCTTGCCTAGATCCCCTTCTCCTAGACCTCTCTTCACGAACTCTTGTATCACAGGCATTTTGTCTGGGTCAAGGCCCGCGAGGTAAGCTCCCACAGTTTCAACAGCAACGGCATCTCTGCCTACAATAAGAGTATCCGTTCTAATACGTGCACTTCCTGCTCCACGCCAGAAGTATGTGCCGTCAAGTACCGCGAGGTCTATCCCACCGACTGCCTCAAAAATATCTGCAAGAAGAGGGTAAAAAATCTCATCCTTGTGGAATTTCGCCTTCTTTGCGGTTGGAATGCACCCGAATAGATTCTTAAGAATACTTCCCCTCTGGAAGCTCCGCAATATATGTGTGCTTACAAAGACGTTGGGTTTGAAAAGAATCCGCGACAAGTTCATTTCCATGTCTGCGAGCTTCACAGATCGGACTTGTCTGTTGTCTGAGAGGTCAAAGGGTGAAACTCGATCGTTGACAAGTTCCCTCCAGATTTGGAGTCTTTCGAGAGCTTTCCCTCGATAGTTGTCGGATTCAGCGAGGAAGATCTTCGGAACCCTGTTGAAGTTTCTGGCTATTGCATCAACAAGATCAACGGATGTGTGATTTCCGGCTTTGTGTGAGAAGACGCCTACTTTAATCACCAGAGGTCGGTCGGGTGTGTTCAGATTGTCTATGCCGCCAATCAGATTCAGAGCTTGGTTGAATGATTCTGTGTTGTTTTCACCAAGCTTAATAATGGCAACTTTTGAAGTCAAGACAACACCTCATTCTTGCTCATTCTGTTTCTCCTCACTCTTCAATTCAACAAGATCAGGTTCTAACTCAGAGATGCCGAGTTCAAAGTCATTTATGAGTTTGTCTAGAATAGATTGTCGAGCAAAATCAGCAAGGCTAGAATAATAACCTCTTTCAACTAATTGATTGATGAATCGCACCACTCCTTTAGGGATCCTAGTTTTGACATCGACTAATTTTCTCACCATGTATTGCACTCTCTCTTCAAAACCCTTACATGGGTCACAAAAGGACCATGTAGGTAACATGAGTGGGATGCGAGATCCATATAAGTGTTCCGCCTTTTTCTCTTGCGACCAAGCAAGCAACTATTATATTACAGCAGCGAATTAGAGTTTGAAGATTCAATCTGAGGCTGATGATGTTGAAATCAAAGAAGAAAGAGATGATAGCTGTTTGCGGCTTAGATTGCGGTCCTTGTGAAATACGCAGGGCACCAAATGAACCTGATGCGGCACAACGCCTTGTTGCTTGGTTCAAGAAGGAAGGGTGGCTAAAGGAGGATGAAGGAATGAATGAAGTAATTGAGCGCCGTATGTATTGTAGGGGGTGTCGAGGTGATCGCTCAGTGCATTGGTCGTCAGACTGCTGGATTCTTAAGTGTTGCGTAGACGACAAAGGGCATGAATTCTGCTACGAATGCGTCAGTTTCCCATGTGAACGACTATCAGAATGGGCTAAACAAAATGACGATTATAGCCAGGCCCTTCAGCGTTTGAAGAAAATGAAAGAGAAACATGGCAGCTGAAAACAGCATAGCACCGATGCATGCATTCAAAGTAGGGTGCGAAACATGGATGAAGAAGGATTTAGGGAATTCTTGAGAAAAGGTGGACGATCACAAAGTGCCATAAAACGCTGTATAGTTTATGTAAAGGAATTCAAGACATATATTCAAAAATGGAAAGGTAGCAAAAAGCTTGGAGGGGCAAGTCCAGAAAATCTGGAAGACTTTGTGGAATGGGTAGAAAGGGAACCAAAAACCTTGGCAAAGACACACCTATGGGCTCTAAGCTACTATTATGAGTACACCGCAGATGAAGCGATGCGCAAGCTAGCCAATAAACTGCGTGGGCAGAGGATTAAGAGAAAACCTTTTGACTTGAAGAAATTCAGAGGAGTAAACCCCGAACATGTGACCAAATTGGCTTCCATAGGCATAAGAAATGTTAAACAGATGCTAGAGGCTGGAAAAACTCGGGTAAGTAGGCAGAATTTATCAGAGAAAACAGGAATACCGCTTGAAGTTATTCTTGAATTCGTGAAGCTCTCAGACTTGGCCAGAATCCCCGGTATCAAAGGTATTCGAGCACGGTTGTATTTTGATGCTGGAGTTGATACCATTAAGAAGATGGCAGAATGGAATCCAAAAGAACTAAGAGAGATGTGTATCGAGTTCGTTGAAAGGACTGGATTTGACGGAATCGCTCCATTGCCAAAAGAAGCAGAATTCTCAGTCAAAAAGGCCAAGAGGTTGCCAAAAATAGTAGAATATTGATGTTGCTGCCAATAATAATATCGTGTGCATGCTAGAAAGGTATGGAAAAGATAGTTTTGATAAAGGCGATAGTTTTTGATGTTGATGGCGTCTTAATCGACAGTAACAAAATAATTGTAGAAGCCTACCAGAAAACAGCAGAAAAACTAGGACTGCGAATTCCATCGCTACATGAGGTTCTTGGCTTAATGGGTAGACCATTGTTCGAAATCGTAAAAATTCTATGGTCGAAGTCTAATGTCGAACTCTACATGAAAGAGTACAGAAGTTTGTTCATGGATGAAAATCTGGTTATTCCTGCGGTAGAAGGGGCTGTAGATGCTGTGAGGGAGATTAGAGAGTCTGGGTTCAAAGTCGGAGTTCTCTCAGGGAAGATCTTATTCTTTATTAAGAAACACTTGAGAAAAGCAGGATTCAACATAGATTGGTTTGAAGCCATGGCTTCCTTTGAGACAACTAAGAAACATAAACCAGACCCTGAGCCGCTACTCTTTGTGATTAATCAACTCGACGTGAAACCAGAAGAGACAATCTACGTAGGAGATGCGATATCTGACTACGAGTGCGCAAGAGATGCAAAAGTCGAATACTTTGCTGTTTTAACAGGTTCCTTAAGAAGAGAAGACCTAGAAAGACTAAGAGTTAAGAACATAATAAATTCAGTTGTTGAACTGCCTGATCTAGCTAGGAAAGCTCGCGTGCATGCTTTGGATTGTGCCTCAAATGGAGAGGCTGAAGAGAACTGAGAGACTTGAGAGAGATTGCTAGAGCGCGAAGCGCACACATCTTTATAATGCCTGGAGAACAATCAGTTTTGGAGATATCCCAATGAAGGCAAAGTACTCAATTCTTGATGCAATTGGAAACACTCCATTGGTACGCCTCAATAAAATCACGAGAGGATTGCAGTCCGAGATTCTCGTGAAATTGGAATACTACAATCCTACAGGCAGCTATAAGGACCGCATGGCTCTGGCCATGATAGAAGAAGCGGAAAAAGAAGGAAAGCTCAAACAGGGCTACACAGTTATTGAATATACAGGCGGCAGTACAGGTTCTTCTTTAGCCTTCGTATGTGCTGTCAAAGGATACAGAATGAAGATAGTGAGCTCGGATGCATTTTCTGAAGAGAAGATAAGAACTATGAAGGCACTCGGCGCTGATGTGATCATTGAGCCTAGCAAGGAACATAGGATCACACCAGATTTAGTTCCAAGAATGATAGACAAAGCTAAGCAGCTGGCTTCCAGACCGAAGACGTTCTGGACTAATCAGCTCTACAATAATCATCAACTGAAAGGCCACAACAAGATGGGTGAAGAAATCTTGGCTCAAACTAATGACCTACTTGATGCATTCGTTGCAAGCGTGGGGAGTGCCGGATGTGCCATGGGCGTTGCCGAAGTGCTGAAGGCCAAAGACCCTAACATCAAAGTTGTAGTGGTGGAGCCAGCTGAGTCGCCGGTTATATCAAAGGGCATAGCAGGCGAGCACCACATTGAAGGCGTAGGCATAGGCACGATACCGCCACTGTTGAGAAAAGACCTCTACGATGAGGTTATTACAGTAAAGGAAGAAGACGCAAAGCAGATGGCACGTAGACTTGCGCTCAAAGAAGGCATATTCTCTGGAACCTCCACTGGTGCCAATGTGTTGGCATCGATAGAGCTTGCCAAGAGATTCAAGAGAGAAAGCAAGATTGTGACAGTTGCAGTTGATACTGGTTTGAAGTATCTTCGAACCGAGCCTTACATTTAAGAAATAGGTTGACACGAGCATCACGAAGTTTTGCAAAGGGATCTCAAGTTACACAAATCCTAAATGCTAGAAGGGTGCCTGCGGATGGGCGCAAGGGGTTGCGAGGGCAAAATGAACCAGAAGAGAAACGTCGTCTTGTATCTGGACTCTGACCTTGTGAAGAAGTCGAGACAACTAGGGTTCAATCTTTCTAGAACATTTGAAAACCATCTGAAAAGACTTGTCAGCCATGTTGACAGCTTACATGAATATAACAGCAGTCGCGGTTGGTGGGCCGGGCCGGATTTGAACCGGCGACCTTCTGCACGTCAAGCAGATGTCCTAACCGTGCTAGACTACCGGCCCTCAATGTTTGTTGGTTATTTTCAGTATACAGCCTTGAATTAAGGTTTTCTACATGCATGCAATGGAGAAGTAAGCTCAGAATAGATATTCCTCTGTGACATAAGAATCATCTGCTGGTTCCACTAGAATAGTTTTGTTGATGCACTCTACTTTTTCTAACATTTTTTGGAGTTCATAAACATCTTCGGGTCTACAGAGACAATGAACATTTGGACCAGCATCAATACTAAAATAACATTCTAAACCCCCTCGCCTCATTTCTTGAACTAATTTGACCAATCTCATTGTATCAGGATGCCAATAGAACAAAGGTGGACTAGACGTCATCATAACAGCATGCATATATTTAGAACTCTCTTCCGCTATTTTGCCAACTTTGCTGAAATCATCATCCAAAATCGCTTTCTCGATATCCTTCACCTGTTCTTGAGACTTTTCAATTCTAACGTCGTTAAAGGGACTTGTATGTGCTGATTCATGGCCAACATCCGAAGTAACATCTTTCTTTCCTTCATGGACAATTGCGATAACAGCATTCATATCAAACTCGTGTGGACCACAAATTTGCTCGGCAAAAGAAGTCTCATGAGAGTCTCCTTTGTTCCAATGGACAAATCCACCATGAATTGATCTCGTTGCCGAACCAGAACCTAGCCTTGCATACGTTGAAGTTTCTTCTTTTGATAAATCAACATCTAAGGCGTTTACAGTAGCAATTGCCAATGCTGCGAACCCTGAGGCCGAGGAAGCTAGTCCCGCTTGGGTGGGAAAATCGTTTCTACTCATCATTTTGAATCTACAATCGACATTTGCATATTTTCTCAGTGGATCAACAACCTTGAGGATTCTTTCCATCTCCCTTCCAATCAAAACTTTTCCTTCAAAAATCGCTGTATCTTCTTCATGAGCATCAGAAAAGTCAATAGTTGTGTGGGTTTGCAGATGTATGCCCTGTGTTAATCCATATTTAGTCATGCTTACACTGTCATTTGAAGGAATATTCAGGTTGGGATTATAATCTAGAGAACGACCCCAATACTTGATAAAAGCAATATTAGAATATGCAATTGCTGATGATTTCACTGTAATCACATCATAACGTGCTAACAAACCTTAAGAGTTTGCTTTCAAACAGCTGATTTACTTTGCATGCTTGCATTTGAATAGAAAAAGGAGAGGGATTATAATTCTTTGCGCTTCTGCTTTCACTATGAGACAACAGAGAAGGAGAATTTCTTTGTCGCTTCTCCTTGAACCCACACCACTTTGTCAGGGCTATACCAACAAAAGGCTGAGATGGAATATTTTCCAACATCTTGTTCAGTTAATGGTCCAAAGTTAGCGGGCAATACAGTAATTTCTTCTTGTGTAATTAATAGGGGGTCTGTCTCTGTAACTTCAGTTGAACTATCTTCTTTCGCTATTTTAAATATAGCCTTAACCCACACCGTTTGGTTTCCTAGATTCTTAACCTTTGCATGTAGAGTTTGATAGGCATTTTCATCTTTCGAAACGACATAGTGGTGATGTTCTGGCCATGCTCTACGTCTTACTAGGTCAGCAAATGCTCCAGCAGGTGGAGGGGTCGGAGGAATCCAAGAATGTGCCCAAGGACTAGCAAGCGGGTATCCGTCTTGGTGATTTTCATCTATAATGTAGGGATGGTCCCATATGCCATCACTGCCTGGTTGATCTTGAGCTGGTCCAATTAAGAAGTCTTGGTCAACATAATCACTCCAGTAGTTTCCACAAGAAGGATAGAAATCATGCCAAACATTCATTAATCCTCCACCGACCGCTTGAACTGTGTTGTCGATAAAGTTGTTGTGAAAAACTATGTTTAATTTGGATTCACAAATGTAGATTCCGTTGTCGTTATTTGAAGCATTATTACTAACTACCCTGTTACTATCACTGTCATACCAGAAAGAGATTCCATACGTATTGTCTGACGCAATATTTCCCTCAATTGTGTTGTCAATACTGAAATCAGAAAGAGAAATTCCGTACATGTTATTCAAAGCTATGTTACGGGAAATGATGTTATTTGTGGAATGAGAAAGGACAATTCCATTGTAGGCGTTTAAGACAGTAATGTTGTCAGTGACGTTGTTATAATCAGAATGCCAGAGTACGATTCCAGCTTGGTTGTTTAATACCAAGTTTCGGTCAATGTTGCAGCCACCTAGATCAACCTTGATACCGCCCTCCCACCAGCCATAACCACTGCCTTGAATGGTGAACCCAGTGAGGTTGACATTGTGTGTCAATATGTGTATCACATTCCCAACTCCGTTCCCATCAATAATGGTGTTGTGCTTGCTTTCCCCAACAAGGCTCAACGTTTTATCAACAACAACATTTTCATAATAAGTTCCGTTATGCACGTATATTGTATCTCCATCAACAACCAGTGGAGAGTCAATAGCCTCTTGTATTGATGAGAAATCTGACGGCCCATCATCATCTACATACCATGTTGTAGGCTCTGCTCTGATTGATTGTATGTTATACACCAATGTTAATATGCATATTAACAATACTGTCAGCGTTATTCCCGAAGCTGATTTCCTATTCATTTTTACCCCTTCTCTTTATCGTATGTGCAATTAGAGCATTTAAAACTTCAGAAACAATATTCTATAACACATAGAAGTTTCTTTCTTAAACCTTTAGTACGAGTTGCATGTATGTATGTAGATGATAAGAAAAGGGAGGTGATTGTGAAGTGGAGATAGCGACCATAACCATATTCTGCATAGCTGTTATGACAACGATAGCAATCACGTTCGTTCCCATATCACACAGGGTGTTCGCATTTGAAACTTATTTCCCCCCACCACTAGTTCCAGTACCTCTAATTGAAGACCTAAATCTCCAGGTCGACAACCTCAACTTTTCATTTTCCTTACTGCAACACAACACTCCAGATTCACATCGGCTCAGCCGACATAAAGTGCAGTTCAGAACACATGGACGAGAATGCTTCCAGAACAGATTAACCTAGAATCCCGGGATGTTGTAATGGATGAGCCAATCAGTCTGAAGTATGACAGCCTAGAACTGCGTCTGACAATCATAACTTATCATGACGATTATAGCACTTACCTATACGCAGAAGGTTCTGTGAACATGCCCGCCTGGCAGTATCTGTGGACGTTTCTGTCAAATTGGAAGTGATTTGAGGGCACTAAGTAAAAGAAGAAAAAATGAAGAAGTTACAGTTTGCTGAAATCAAATGTGTTTCACAAGGAAAAAGAGGTCTTTAAGGAAACTAAAAACGTTAGAACTGGTTAGATACTATGTTGTTCTTGTCTCTTTATCCACAGAAAGGAGGAATTTCCCACATTGCGGGCATTTAACAGGGCAGTCATAGCGTGGTCCTTCGTACTCGTATCCACATTGACACTTGGCATGAACCCTTTCTGACATTTCCTCAACACCTTTGTCTTCTATAATAGACACGTTACCAAGTATGCTATTTCAGTCTTTATGACTTATGGAAGAAACTTCAATTAGAAGAGAGTCTACTCGATACTCAGCAAGAGGTGGAAGACATACAATCTCTCTTTTGGTTATTCCAAATTCATAAACAATATATGAGTGACGGAAAGGAAGAAAGTCCAAGAGAGTGAAACTAATATGGATATGCTGCACTCACCTAAAAGGAAGATAAGGAAAAAGAAAAGAAAATTCAGCCAAGTCCTTTAGCTATCCTCTCTCTTTTTTTTATCTTGAATTGTAATACTCTGCCCACTGCGTGCGTGTCGATTCTTCAAGTTTTTGGTTTTTTCATCTGTTTGCACGCTAAGAAAACTCACGACAATAGTTCAAAGTGTAATGTAGGTATAACTATCGATATGATAATTCCTGACATAGCTAATAGCACTCCCCTTTTTAGTAGACGGTATGTTTTCAGAAGTCGCAAACTTTCAACGCCTATGATAAATGCAGCCATGGCTGCGATAGCACTCAGAGTATCCATAGCCAATGCTCTGGAAGACCACTTTTGCAGAGTATATGCTACTCCACTTATTCCAGTTCCAATGGCAACAAGCTCAAAAAAAGTTTTGCTCAGCACGACGCTCAATAGATTCTTTTGGATATGATTTCTTTTTGATAAGAAGTTGCTTAGGCAAGATTCACCGCAAAAATAGTACATCTTGCCTCTTATCGTAGCTCTTACGCTATCTGCATCTTCGTCTATTTTTTTGACGCAATGATCGCACTTTGGCATGATTCACCTTATACATTCATATAAAGAAATAGTCTATGAACCGACAATTATGATTGCACGCATGTAGACAAAAGCGTTTGAATAGTAAGCCTTCACAATAGCCTCCCAACATTCAACAATAATGAGTCATTCAAACATAGGAGTTTCTTCCCTAAATTTATAGACAGGCCAAGAAGCTTACCAGAAGCCCGAGAAAAATTAGCAGAACACCAGAAACTAGCATGGCAACACCCCATTTTTGCTGAGACAAACGTCTTTCTTTCCATCCTCTTGCTTGTTCGCCAGCAAGTGTTGGCCACAACGCCGCCTGACCCATAAGCCTATATTCACTGAAACCGAAAAACAAGAAACCTCCTACAACACCAATTAGCGATCCTTCTAACAAAAGAAGTATTGTCAGAAGCTCTGTGAAACCGAGGAGATTCCACAACTCTTGAGAAAAGAGGAAAGCCCATAAACCTATCACATCACACATCAGGATAATTCCAACGACAATCCCTATACGTGTAAGAAATCGAAGAACAGGTTTAACATGCTCTTTCCTGACGTATTCTCTCACCTTAAACACTTCTTTCCTCACTTTTCCTTCCTTACGACTCGGTAACCAAACGAAAAAAAAGAAAGCTAATCCACCAACTGCTAAGGCAACTAAGCCAATCACCTCTGCAATCCCCCAAGGTAAGACACCAAGGGCAATCATTAGGAATGCAATGATGCTCGATGCAATAAGCACCTTAATATTTACAAGGCTTCTTCTCAAGACTCCAGCAATCATGAAAAGTATGACTATCATAATTGTTACAAGCATTAACGCTGAGCCGAGAAGTATTAGAAAGGTGCTCAACATTTTTGGATACCGTTTTTTCAGATAACTATTAGAGAAGATTCTTTCTTAAATGTTTATTGCAAGTCGAAACAGTGTATTGTATGCATGCGAAGGGGAGAGGAAATGACACAATGATAAAGAAAAAACAAGTTATTGCGTACTAAGCATTGCGTTGATATCATTCTTAATTGGATCCTGTGTGGCTACAGATGGGAAAAATCCTTTCGAAGCCATTTGGACAGCCATTTATAACCTTGAATCTGAAATGGGTATCCTTGAAGCAAGAATCCGCGCATTGGAGAGCCCAACTAAAATCACAATTGAGGTGTATCCTACAACTGATGTCTACTTGAGGTCTAATGGATTATCAATAGATGAACCTCTTCCTGATGAATGGTGGCTATACGAAGATTACGAATTCAAGGTGACTGGAAGTGCATTTACCTGCGGAAAGACCGTTCATCTTGGGCTTGGAAGCCATTATGTTGAATATGGAGCCTCCTGATATGTACCAAATTATAGTTGGCACGCAAAGATATACGTTAACGGTGTTTTGAAAGCAGAGGGCAATGTAGGAAGACATACTCACCTAGGAGCCTATTTTAATGTTGGAAATTAAAACCATTGGCAAAATCACATATATTTCAGGTGACTATTTAATTGAATACGAGCATAAACAAGATGAAATAAACACCAAAATAGACTGCCATAATGTATGGAAAGGAGAAAGGAGAAACGCTGACCGTTTCTTCCATCTCTTCCGCGACCAGTGCGGGAATACCCTAATGAAACCAGTGATGCCGAAGACTCAAAAACCTTGTTTCGAATTTGGCAATATTACACACAGAAACGGGTCGAAATTGTATGTAAGCGTAACATTTTCACCCAATTATACCTTTATGCAGGTATCTGGTTACATGTTGGTATAATTGCATGTGATACCTATTTCTATTGCCCCACATGCACGTAAACCAATGCGATTTGAAGACTCTAGTGTCGGCGAGACAGACGATGCTTTCTGCCTTGACTTGTCCATATACATGGATATCAATAGTCCGACTGCGAGCATGATTGCACCAAGTGACACCACCAGGTGATAATATACTGGTTTCTTCTGTAGGCAAAAACTGCCGGTGATGTTGATTTCAATTGGATCAATCCATCCAAGCGGGCCCCAATGTCCCTCGTCGTTATTGGCAACTTCTATTCGATATACATTTTCAGCCGTAATTGACACCTTGTACTCAAAAGTGGTTCCTAGAGCGTGAAATATCTCTCCTCGAGTGTGCCCTCGAACATACAAGGTACTATTACCAGTCGAGCGTATGTCCAAATCCAGCCAGTATCCATCTTCTGCACGAAATGAGGGAGAAAAATAGGAACTTCTTGTTGTCATATCAATTTCTGTCTTACTTACTGTCTCGACTTGGGGGAACAGCAACAAAACACATACGATAACCAAGCCTGTTATCATCAAGACTACTGCAAGAATCAATGCCTTATTGGCATGCATAAACGAGAAGCTGAACATCTTCAATGGATAGTGTTTTTCTTCCTTATAAAACTAGATTGCAAAAGAATAGCGGGAGCGTCATTGCTATTACCCCAGCCATATTACTTTGTTTTCTCAGTGGGTGTTGAAGGAAGTTGAACTTCAGCAATTAGACAGTACACTTCAATGCATGATTTGGAGCGTGGTTCCAAAGAGCCTCATAATATGCGTCTAGTAGCTTTTTCTGAACTGGGACGTAGTAGAGGTTGCGACTGTTCTTATGATATATCTCTATCAATTTTTGATTAACTAGGATTTTCAAAGAACGTGACAATCTGTGTCGACCATTAGGCTTTATCGCCAACATATTTGTTAGGTCTTTTACCTTGAAATAACTCTTGTTCAGCGAGATTACGTAACCTATTGTCTTCAATATTGCTCTCGAATTTTCTTTTTTCACATCACATTGATGAACATACATTATGTAAAGATATCTTGGTGTGATCTTAAAAGTCCAGTGACGCGTTGCTCTATGGAACATTACTCCATCGGTGTTTTATATCTACACGAGGACACCATTGAATTGGTGCGGCTAGAGGACTTACTGTTAACTGGTGACTTCCTCTCACTCTTCACCTCTAAACCCCGCACCATTTTTAAACTTGGATTTTCCTGACTAATGTTCCTTACAAATTCTATCAGTTCTTCAATAGCTTTAAAACAAGTCTCATTTTAGAAGAATATAGTCAAGACATTCACTCTAAACACATATTCTCTGAAACCATTCCAATCAACGTTAGCAACATCAAGAATGCATTTAGGATGCACACCAAACAGATGTCTTAACCGTGCTAGACTACGGGTCATCTTTGGACTTCGGAGTTTTGGTTTTATGGTTTAGTCTTTGTGTGCGTGCGACATGGTTTGCCCGGTTGTGTCAAGGTGCATAATGCTTAATAGTTCAGATTTTTATCGTATGGTTTTGGGCGGGTAGATCAGCTTGGAATGATCGCGGCGTTGGCATCGCCGAGGTCACGGGTTCAAATCCCGTCCCGTCCACCATTTAATGGATAGCTTTTTGAGAAATCCTCGATCTAAGAATCAATGTGCCATGGGTCTGTGTGGATTTGAGGTCTGCTCCATCGATTTCTGGATTAAGCGTTCTAATTAATATCCTGATTTTGAATCTATATTCTCTCTTCATAACTGTTTTGTAAAGACTTTGTCATCCTTGAAAAAGGGTGATATCTTGGGCGACCAAAACCATCGACGTTTGAGGCTTCTAAGAAGATCCATGGAACGCAAGATTAGAACAAATCATTGCGACTAGTTAAAATAGCTTTTTCCAGCATCTCTACTGAAAAACTACAAACTGTTGTAGATGCTGATGGTTGAAAGGTAAATTTTGGAAAAAGAACGTAGTTTCATCTGCCTACTCCGAAGCAGCAAAGATTTAAGCATAAAATACGCTCAGTTGCGACAGGAGGGAAACATGGTTGGTCGAGGCATTCGTCTTAGAAAGCCGCTTGAATTCTGCTCTGTCCAGCTACGTGGATTCTGAAGGAAAAGTGGATTATTCATCTTTGGAAGCCGATAAAACCGTAGAGGAGTTTGCGGACTGGCTTGAAACGTTTGATAGAAAAAGCCTAGAGGCTGTCAACGAGAAGATCGTGTTCTGGATCAATGCCTACAACATGCTGATCATTTACAGCATGATAATGAGATTGAGAAAAGACCCAAAATATGCAGACACCGGCAATCGAGGCAGATTTCAAAGGCTTGCCTTTTTCTATAAAACCAAACACAAAATCGGAGGGAAAAAATACAACTTTTCCCAAATCGAAAAAGTGTTGAGAAGTGCTTCTGATCCTAGAGTCCATTTTGCCATGAGCTGTGCATCACAGAGTTGCCCTGCTTTAAGAAACAGCCTATACACTACAAAAAACCTCGATCACGAACTAGATAACGCAGCTAAAGCGTTTATCAGAAGCCCCCAAGGATCGAGAGTTGACAAAGAAAACAAGACCATATACTTGTCAGCTATATTCAAGTGGTACGAAAAAGACTTTGAGAAAACGTCTGAAAACGTCTTATCTTTTATTGAAAAATATCTTAAAAAAGAAGACAGAGACTTTGTAAAAACAGATCGTTCGGAAATCAAAGTGGATTTTTTGCCCTATGATTGGGGACTAAACATCAAAAAAACTGGCGATTAGCCATTCAAGCCTTTTGTTACGTGGTGTCCAAACTCAGTCTTCACTTATCTGGCTATCTTGGCGAACGAATTCTGCCTTCTTCAAGCATTCCAGAACCGTTTTGCCTCGTGGTCTGTCTTCACGAGTATGTGTGCACAATGTACTCGGTCTTGCATGGAAGATAGGCAGTAGCGTTTATTTTATCAGTGTTTTTTCTTTGAGGTTTGTATAGTTTCGTGTTCTTATTGGGTGAGAAAGTAAATCATTGACCTTTGAATCTTGTATCTCTTCTCTTAGCTTTTCTACTTCTCCTCTTAAGCTCACGACTTCAAACAAGAGGAATACGTTTCCGAACTTCAGGAATTGCCTCACTTTCTCAGCAACGGCTTGCTTGCTCATTTTGTCCCCGACCTTTTCAAAGATTTCTTCTAAAAGCATCTCTTTATGATTCATTTTTCATCCCAGAGCGTATACTCAGAGGGGTTGTGATAAGAATTATGAAAGGTAAATCGTTACTACAAATATGTAAAATGGGCTGGTCTTGACCAAAATTAAAAGCTGATAAAATCTCAGACACGAACAGTTTGCACTTTCTTTGACACAGAGGAAACTTGGAATTACTTTCATACCTATAACAATGAATACTCTCCTCTTAGAGGTGTGAAATTGCCCTATTGTAGAAAGTGTGGAGCCAAGCTAAAAAAAGACGCAAAAATCTGCTCTAAATGCGGGACTCCAGTCAGCGGGCCTACCCGAAGAGAGCAAAAACACGTTGATTGGTGGGAATAAAACTTTTCGACCATACCGAAAGTCTTAAGAAGATTTAATGCAAATGACAAGTAATACGATATAGGAGAGAGTTTAATGGTTGTTTGTCCTAAATGTGGGACCAAAAATGAAGAAGATGCAAAATATTGCGGACATTGTGGGGCAAATCTAGAGACTGGAGCCTATCCTTCTCGGAGATACAAACGCAAGCAGGAAGAAGAGTGTTTTGGAATTCCCAGAGGCGGCACAATTGTAGGCTTGGCCATCGGCGTAATAATCATCCTTTGGGGGTTCATATGGCTTTTGGAACAAGTGTTCCCTGAGCAGATGCCACATGTAGAAATCGGACCCTTCGCAGCAATCATCTTCGGAGTATTAATCCTCGTTGGTGCTCTCTACGGGCTAAGCCGCAGATAATAGTTCAACCTCTTATTTTGCCTGATATGCGAAATCTACAGGACTCCACATTACAAGTGTGGCAAATTCTCCAGTTGTTCCACTGTGAAAGCGATATCCGAGTGAAAAGCCAAAAAACAACCAAAATTACTAGAAACAAATCAGCAAATACGCTTTGAGCCAGCTCATCAATCCCAACTAGGAGTAGAAGGGCACCTAAGACGAAAAAGCTGTTTAAAACCAGACGGACAACACTTCTTTTAACTTTGAACTGAAACAAGCCAAAACTAACTCCTACAAGTCCCACAAAAACTGCTTGAAGGCTGCTTTCTCCAACACTCCAACCGATGAAAAAATACAGAAAGGCACCGACAAGAGAAACTAGTCCTCCTAGAAGCAACCCAGCACAGGCAGCACAAAACCTTCGGCCTCTTATCCGAAATACATGATCAGAAAACTTTTCACAATCAGGATGATGCCCACGTGCTATGGAGTATGTTCCATGAAAAGCAAACAGGTTTTCGTCTGAATGCTCATGCTTCTCTTTTTTACCAGAATCAAACACTGCTGAACACTGCCTCGGGAAGAAAACTGCCAGAATTCCAAAGACGCAAATCAAACAGAACAAAGAACCAACCAACGGTTTGCGCCAAAGAAAGCTCTCCCTCACTATCGGAGGATTCAAAGCAAGCACTCCAACTAGAAGCAATCCGAAAAAAGACACACCGATCAAGAACATCAAAACAGAACTGCGATATAGCACCTGGGACAACAGAATCACAGCTCAAAACAAACTTCTTAGCTGCTTCAAAATACCCTTTGTAGCCATATACCAGAAGACCCGCCTCTTTATCTCGTTCGTTGAGAAAAGACCCTTCAATCTCCTACCCCAGGAGCCGAAGAAGCTACGATAGCAATCGTAAAGCTCTTCCTGCACTTCCTCTCTTGACAACGTCTCCGTGGGCAAAATAGCGTGAACCATGTCATAATGAGCCCAATTAAAATCCTCGATCCAACCATTTCGCTTTGCTTCTTCGAAAACTTCGGTTCCGGGAAACGGGGTGAGGACCGCAAAAATCGCAAAAGCGGGATCCATATCATTCATAAACTCTCTCAAACGCGCTATTGACTCCGCCGTATCCTTGCGTTCGCCGATAATCAACATCGCGTGAGCGAATATGTCGTTCTCACGTAACAATTTCACAGCTGTTTTAGCGTCTTCAGGACTTAGCCCTTTTTTAAAAGTTTCAAGCGTCGACTGACTAGCGCTTTCTACCCCTAAAAGCGTCCAGCGGAGACCTGATCTTCGCATCTTAGGCAAAAGATCACGGTGCTTCACGACATCGTCACATCTCACCTGTGTAAACCACATCACATCATCCGAAAATCCTCGTTTGATGATTTCGTCAGCTAAGTCGCTTGCACGTTTGCCCAATCCAAAGTTGTCATCGGTCAACCAGATGAATTTACTTCCATATTTTTCGTAGCAAAACTCAAACTCGTCTGCGATTCGTCTCGGCGATTTGGTTCTCCACACGCCTTCCCAATGCTTCCATTGAGTGCAAAATGTACAGCGGTGTGAGCAACCTCTTGAGCCCTCGATTAGGGCATACCTAGTTTTAGGACCCGCCATTGCGGTGAAATGGTATTTATGAACCACATCCTCTACGAAGTGATATCCGGGATATGGCAGGTCGTCTAAGCTCTCAATCAAGGGGCGCGAAGGATTATGTTGAATTTCGCCTTCGTGCCGAAAAGAAATACCTTTTATTGACGCAAAAGACTTTTCCTCAGCAAATGCCTTAACTAACTCCACAAGGGTTAATTCTCCTTCTCCGCGGACAATTACATCAATCTCAGGGTAGGTTTCCAGGCTTTCCTGGGCCATCATTGTGAAATGTTGACCCCCAGCAATCGTCAGGACATTTGGATTCACTTTCTTAGCTGTTTCAAAGGTTCGAACGGCAACGTAGGTATTGCAAGTGGCAAGTGCGCTTGAGGCAACAATATCGGGAGCAGAAGCTTCCAGATGTTTTTCTAGCGCTTTCCAATCTGAACCTTTAGCTTGGCAGTCAAATACTTCTATTTCCACGTTCTTGTTTTTACTTTCAAGAAACGCTGCTAGCTGAAGGATTCCATATGGTGGCGGAAGATACTCCCCCATGACAAACCAGTAATCCTTCGGCGGTTCCACGAAAAGAACTTTCATACATATCGCCCCAATTGTCCTACGTAATTCTATAGCCAGAAAATAAAAGTTCTTGTTTAGATAGATCAAGCTTATCCAAGCTTGATAACTCTGCAACCGGAAATGATAGTTAATTGCTGGCTGATTCTCATTGTTACGACTGTTGCGTTTGTCGTCTTTACTCCACTCAAAGCTAGGTGGAGAGAAATTCAAATTGAAGGCACGGCACCGTTTGCATCACCACAACGCTTAAGAACAAGATAGTTCAATGACCATTGAATCGAAGCGAGTGTAAAAGACATGTCAGATGAAAAACCAGCCGAAAGTAAAGAACAAGTAAAGATAGAAAAACTAACCCCCAGCTCAAGAGAAGTAAACACCGTCGTGAAAGTCGTCTCCAAAAGTGAGATTAGAAACGTCACATCAGCAAGAGACTACACTACACGCAGAGTTCAGGATGCTCTTGTTGGAGACGAGACAGGATGCGTATACCTAACGCTTTGGGATGACAACATAGACAAAGTAAACGATGAAGCCACACTGCAGATCACAAACGGCTACGTCAACCTTTTCCGTGGAAACATGCGTTTAAACATAGGAAGATACGGCAGTTTCGAGATCTTAGAAGAATCTCCCATCACAGAAGTCAACACAGAAAACAATCTATCGGACAAACGATACGAGCAGGAGAGACGTTACCGACCCCGATATGGTGAAAGAAGAGGGTACGGTGAAAGACGGGGTTACCAGCGGAGAAGATACTAAAGAGACTCTCGTGCCTGTTTAGTCTAAGCGAGCGTAAACATTTATCTTTCTCCTCTCCAAACTATTTCATGCCGGATGAAGAAAAGGCATTAGTTTGATCTTGATGAAATCTCAGAGTTACTCGGACGGCAAATTTTCCATAAAGCCAAAATCTATTCTTAAAAGACATTTTTCTGCAAATCCGATTTGACATAGCTTCATTTTACTGCGAGATTTGAACTTCTAACACAGGAGGTCTCAATCCACGTTTCTTGCTTTGAAGTAGAATTCTGCCTGAAAGTCAAGAGGAACAAAAACAGAAATATACGTGTGTATTTTCATAAAAAATGGAAGTGCACAGATGGTAATTCAACAGAATGAACCAACCTTAATATCCCTAAACCCCAATCCATTGGTTACATATCTTGGAAAGTTACCTAAAGACTTCACCAAAGAAGACATCATCAAGTTTGTAAAAGACAAAAACATAAAAATGGTGAACCTCTGTCACGTCGGTGAAGATGGACGGCTGAAATCGCTCAGCTTTGTAATCAACAACGAAAAACATCTAAACGAAATCCTAGAAATGGGAGAAAGAGTAGACGGCTCAAGTCTTTTTTCATACATCAACTTGGAAGCAAGCGACCTCTATGTAATGCCAAAATACAGAACAGCATTCATAAACCCCTTCAACGAGACACCGACCCTAAATCTTCTGTGCGCTTATTTCGACAAAAATGGGAATCAACTTGACATTGCTCCAGAAAACATATTGAGAAAAGCGCAAGAAAAACTGTTTAAGAATACGGGAGTTACACTTGAAGCCTTAGGCGAACTTGAATTCTACATTGCATTTAAACAAGAAAGAAAAGACCTGTATCCTTGCGCACCCGAGAAGGGTTACCATGAATCTTCACCTTTTATCAAACGGGAAAAGCTAAGAAACGAAATCCTGAGCACTATTGCTAGGACTGGTGCAAAGGTCAAATATGGTCATGCTGAGGTCGGCAATATATCAGATAACGCAATGGAACAGCATGAAATCGAATTTTTACTGGAATCGTTAGAGGATATGACTGATCATGTGACTATTGCCAAATGGATTATACGAAACATCGGTGCCGAATACGGAGTAAACATCACTTTTGCCCCTAAGCTAAAGGTCGGCCACGCTGGAAGCGGATTACACATACATATTCGCGGCTACAAAAACGGAAAAAGCATAATGACAGATTCAGATGGAAAACTAAGTGACGAAGCAAAGAAGATGATTGGAGGCCTCCTAAAATTCGCTCCAAGCCTCACAGCCTTTGGTAACACAGTGCCAATATCCTACTTGAGACATGGCTCTCATCAAGAAACTCCAACAGGGATATGCTGGGGATACGGAAACAGATCAGCTCTAGTAAGAGTTCCATTAGGCTGGACTGCCACTAGAAACATGGCAGAAAAAATCAATCCCGGCAAAATACGTGATCCAGCGAACACAAATGAATATAGACAAACAATTGAATTAAGGACACCAGACGGGTCAGCAAACATTTACTTGCTTTTGGCTGGAATCGCTGTGGCAGTTGAGTACGGCCTAACAAATAGAAAGTCTATCAAACTCGCAAAAGACCTCTATGTGGATGCGCTTGGAGAAAGGAAAAGAAAAAATTTGAACAGGCTAAGAATGCTGCCACAGTCTTGTTACGAATCTGCAAAATGTTTAGAGAAAGATAGAAAATATTACGAAAAAGGAAACGCGTTCCCTGAACAAACGATAGACGGAATTCTAAAGAAACTATATGGATACAACGACAAGAGATTAAAAGAAATGTTAATGAACGACATTGATAAAGCAAATGAGTTGATTGAACAATACCTACACTTCGGGTAATTTAGTCCCAAAAACTTTCGTTTCTATAATAGGTGGTTAAGCGTGATTTTTCCTCGTGTTTATATAGGTTTTTCCTGAAATATACAATCATGTCTAAGCAAAACGTCATTATCTTAATGGGGTCCAAAAAAGATCTTAGCTTTGCGGCTCCTATAGGCCGTGTATTGGAACATTTTGGTGTTCACTACGAGTACAGAATAGCTTCAGCACACAAAACGCCAAAAGACTTGCTGAACATTTTAGAAAAAAATGAGCAAACTGGAGATAGAATAGTTTACATCACGGTTGCCGGCTTGTCTAATGCACTTTCTGGACTAGTTGACGCTAACACAAAGTTTCCCGTTGTAGCTTGCCCTCCATACTCAGAGAAGTTTGGAGGCGCTGACATTTACTCCTCTCTGAGGATGCCGAGCGGAGTCGCGCCTCTTGTTATTCTTGACCCGGAGAGCGCCGCCTTAGCAGCTGTAAAGATATTTGCACTGGAAAATCCTTCACTATTCAAAAAAATTCGTGAATTTCAATTGAAGAAAAAGAAGGAAGTCAACGTTGCTGATAGTGAGGTGCGGGGAAAAAGGATTTCCGAGTTAGAAGGTGTATGAAGCGTTGAATTATTCGGGAAGGCATTTCTTGCGAAGTGGAAAGGTTAAAGATATCTATGATGCCGGTGAAGGACAGCTTCTGTTCGTTTACACGGATAGATTATCTTCTCATGATGTAATGCTAGCTGATAAAGTTCCACATAAAGGCGAGGTTCTTTGTCGTCTGTCCGCTCACTGCTTTAAAAACTGCAGCGTCTCTGGCATTGAAACGCATTTGATAGATACTCCTGACCCGGACAAAATGCTTGTCAAAAAGCTTTTTCTCATACCCATTGAAGTGATAGGGAGAAACTACTTGTATGGTTCGTACTGGAAGAGATTTCAACTTGGCGAAGTTAAGCTTCCAGAAGGAACAGACCCTGCATTAGCTGCAAAGCTCAGCGAGCCCGTGGTTGAGTTTACAACAAAGCTAGAGGCAAAAGATAGGCCAATCACGGAGCAAGATATTCTTTCTTACGGATGGCTGAAACCAGAGGAGATTGATCAAATCAAAGAAATTACCTTGAAACTGAATGAGTTGATGTTAAAAGACTCAAAAAAAGCTGGGATCATCCTTGCAGATTTCAAAGTGGAATTCGGAAAAGATGAAGCTGATAAAATGATTTTGATAGATGAGGCTGAGACGCCTGACAGTTGTAGGTTCTGGGATGCAAGTAAATATCAGCCCGGAGAAATACAGGAGAGCTTCGACAAACAAATAGTGAGAGACTACCTTGAAAGAGTGAAGGGCTGGAATGAAAAACCGCCGAAAGCGGGAACCAAACTAAAGAAACCTATTTTGCCCAAGGAAATCATACAGAAGACGAGTCAACGGTATATTGAAGCGTATGAAAGATTGACTGGAGGAAAATTCTGACAACTTGGTGCGTGTTGTGATATAATTTTGAAATTAGTTTCTGTAAATGGTTTAGATTACAAATTATAATAACAAAGATGTTTATTGATTTCGTTTTCGAATAACTTTTAACGTAGCCGAAAATTTTTAAATGAAAACACAAAAAAAATAAAGTAGGAAAAAATTTTGGGAACTCGCGAAGAGAAAATAAAAAATGATATACTGACTTATCTTGAAAAAATTGAAGAAAAAACAAGTCAAATAGCTGAATGGGTCAATGTTAGCCGTTCTACAGCATCCAAGTACTTACAGATTCTAGAAGCTGAAGGGAAAGTTAGAAAGAGGAAACAAACACCATATATTCATTATTCTCTGCAACGAAGGGACAAAATGATGAGGGATAATGCTTTATATCTTCGGTTTGGTAGCGATAAGGGTGAAACAAAATGATTAGCGATGATGCTAGGGAAATGGTTTCAGAATATGATGCTCATAAAATTAGGATTGGTGTTTTAGGCTCACATTCCGCACTTGAAATCGCACACGGAGCCAAACAAGAGGGATTTAAAACAGTAGTGGTTTGCCAAAGAGGTCGAGAAAAAACATATACCCAATATTACAAGAATCTTTTCGACCATGTTATACTTCTTAACAAATTTGCTGACATAGTGAGACAGGAACATATTCAAAAGCTTAGTGAATTATCCACAATTTTTGTACCAAACCGCTCATTTTCAACATATGTAGGGTATGAAGCTATAGAAGAGAAATTCAACGTACCCATCATGGGAAATAGATACATGCTGAAAACTGAGGAACTCAACTTGCCTAGAAACCAGCACTATTTGCTTATGAAATCTAGGATACCAATACCGAAGATTTTCAAGTCATATACCGAGATAGACCGTTTGGTGATAGTTAAAGTTCCAGAAAAAGAGAGAAAGATAGAGAGAGCCTTTTTCTACGCATCCTCCCCTGAAGAGTTTAAGAAAAAAGCTGATCAACGCATCAGAAAGGGAATAATTAGTAGAGAAGATTTGGAAAAAGCTGTTATAGAAGAGTATGTTATTGGAGCAAAGTTTAATGCTAATTTTTTCTGGTCTCCATTGACTGATGAACTTGACTTTTTGGGATTTGACAGAAGGATACAAACGGATTTGGATGGAGTATTGGATTTGTCAGCCAACGAACAGCTACAGCTTGGAGTACTAACTCAGAACATTGAGATAGGCCATTTTGGCCTAACTATGCGAGAAAGCCAAATAGAGAAAATATTCGATGCTGGAGAAAGCTTCGTAGGTGTCTGCAAAAAAGAGTACCCGCCAGGAATAATAGGGTTATTCGCATTGCAAGGGGCAGTTACGAAAAATTTAAGATTCTATGTTTTCGATGTTAGTCCCCGCGTCCCCGGTTGCCCCTGCGTAGAATCCACATCGCCCTACATGAAATATAAGTATGGGATGGAAGTTGGTCCTGGAAGAAGGGTTGCGATAGAAATAAAGCGGGCTATCAAAGGAAATAGGCTTGAGGAAATTGTAACGTGATAGGTAGAGAGGAAATAAGCGGGATACTAAGCGAATACGATTTTAACAATCTAGCTATAGGAACTTTAGGCTCCCATTCGGCATTGAATATTCTTAAGGGAGCGCAAGAAGAGGGATTTAAGACTGTATGCGTTTGCAAGGAAAGCGATGCAATACTTTACAAGAGATTTTCGTTGGCAGATGAATTAATACTGGTAAAAGATTTCACTGATGTGTTGAACGAAGACATCCAAGAGAAGTTAAGACAATTAAACACGGTTCTTGTTCCCCATGGGTCATTCACCGCCTACTTGAGCATGAAGCAGATGACTGACCTCCTTCATGTTCCAATGTTCGGGAACAGAGAGCTACTTAGTTGGGAAGCTAGCCGTGAAAGGCAGAAAGAATGGTTATCTAAGGCGGGGCTTAAGTTGCCGAAAACCTTTGAAAAACCAAAGGAAATTAGTGGCCTGACAATAGCGAAGCTTCCAGGAGCAAAAGGTGGGAAGGGATACTCTTTGTCAGACTCTCCAGAATCTTTTCACAAAAAGGTTGAGGAAATGGTTTGCCGCGGGCTTCTTAGCAAAAAAGATGTCAGCAAAATACATTTGCAGGAATACGTTTTAGGCGTAAACGTTTACCCGCATTACTTCTCCTCAATAATGAATGATGATGTCGAGCTTCTTGGGGTGGACAAACGTTACGAGTCCGCAGTAGACGCCATAGGGAAAATACCAGCAAGCGAACAACTTAGGACAATAACAAACCCCACATACACGATAGTTGGTAATATTCCAATCACGCTTAGAGAATCGCTTCTTCCAGAATTAATCGAAATGGGCGACAATGTAGTTAAAACGTCAAAGGAAATAGCTTCACCAGGCATAATAGGTCCCTTCTGTTTAGAGATGGTAATAACAGATAACCTAGAGATATACGTATTTGAGATTTCGGCTCGAATAGTTGCGGGAACAAATGTTGGAATTGGGACTTCACCTTATGCTTACCTGAAATATGGCGATCACATGTACATGGGAAGAAGAATAGCCTTGGAAATGCGAAGAGCATGGAAAAGCAAACAACTTCCAGAAATAATCACATAACTTCAATAATCTTCTATTGCTTCGGTGAGGTGTATCTTGTGTCAAAGGAGTTTACTTATGCCGAGGCTGGTGTAGACAGGAAACTAAGAGCAAGATCCAAAGCGGCATTAAACGCTCTAAAACAAACCTACAGATTCAGCAAATACGGGAGCGTCATTCAACTCCCTTACGGTAACATCTTTCCCATCGGCGATCGGTACCTTGATTTTGCCATAGAGGGGATCGGGACCAAAGTTCTTTTGGCACAACTGGCAGACAAGTATGACACCATAGGCATCGATGGAGTTGCAATGGCTGTAAACGATGTCATCCGATCTGGCGCGAGACCGTTAGCCGTTGTGGACAACATTCACGCTCAAGTATCTGATCCTCATTTGATAGGCGAATGGATGAAAAGCATAGTGAAGGGTGCATGTGAAGCTGAGTGCATAGTGCCAAGCGGAGAAATAGGAGATGTGGCTGAGATTATTCGAGGGGTCACAGAGGGAAAGGGCTTCGACATGATCTTCGCCTGCGTAGGTGAACTGTTTAAGGATGACATAGTCTTTGGAAACAATATTAAGCCCGGGGATGTTGTAATCGGCTTGAGAAGCTCTGGTATCCACAGCAACGGTATATCTTTGGCGAGAAAGGTTCTTTTTAAGCAGTGGGGTGGCAAATATGAGCCACATGATATTCCAGACGGACTTGAAAGAGAACTCATCAACGAAGTTTTGGAACCAACAAAGATTTACGTTAAACCTGTCTTGAATGCTGCTAAGGAGCATAAACTGAAAGGTTTGGTTCACATCACGGGTGACGCCTATTTAAAGTTCGATAGGCTGATGCGTTTTTCCAAAGGAATAGGATTTGAGTTCGACAACTTTAAGCCTCAACCAATTTTCAGGCTTGTTCAAGAAACTGCTCCAAAAGTGAGAGGCGCTATCACGGACGACGAGATGCTGAGGACTTTCAACATGGGATGGGGTTTTGCCGTAGTCGCGGACAAAACTAACAGAGATGTTCTCATTGGCCATTTCGAGAAAGAACAGGTTGAAGCTGAACAGATTGGGCGAGTGACTGATTCCAAAGGAATTGTTGCGTTATATCAAGGGAAAAAGATAAAGTTGGAAACAGCCATTTAAACTTTTATTTAAATTTTCATCTAAACAAAGTTTAAATTTTTAATTGTTTAATACTACATTATGATGTACCGAGCTAAAATTGAGGTCTCTCTCAAACCAGGACATTCCGACCCTGAAGGAGAAACAACAGCAGAATCTCTAAAAGAATTAGGATATCCCGTCGAAGCGACGAAGGTGAGCAAAGTTTATGAAATTACCCTTTCTGCGCGTTCCGTGAAAGAAGCTAACAGACTTGTAGACGAAATGTGCAGAAGACTCTTGGCGAATCCAACAAAGGACAAATACAGCTTCTCCGTAGAGGAAGTGCAATGAGCATAGGTCTTTGCATGAAACGGAATGTGCATTTCAAACTCACCGACATAAACCTACTGGATGCAAATGACAAACAACTACTTCAAATCAGCAAAGAACTCGGAATTGGTCTAAGTCTCATAGAAATGAAGAGTATTCAAAAATACTTTTCAAAGAAGGGAAGAAATCCAACAGATGTGGAACTTCAAACAATTGGTCAGACATGGTCTGAGCACTGCTTTCACAAAACCTTCAAAGGAGACATAGTCTCGCCTGATGGAAAACTAATCATAAGTAGCATGTTTAAAGAATACATAGCCAAAGTGACAAAGGAACTTGATTTGCCTTGGTGTCTTTCCGTTTTTGAGGACAACGCGGGCATAGTTGAGTTCGAGGATGACTGTGCAATTGCTGTGAAAGTTGAGACACATAATCACCCTTCAGCTATAGAACCCTTTGGAGGTGCTGCAACAGGCACCGGCGGCGTTATCAGAGATATCCTTGGAGTGTGGGCTGACCCCATAGCTTGCACAGATGTTCTTTGCTTTGGCCCCCTAGACTATAATCATGACAAACTTCCCGTCGGCACAAAACATCCGAAATACATTTTCAGAGGCGTAGTTGCTGGCATAGGCCATTACGGAAACAACATGGGCATACCAACTGTCAACGGCGCCATATACTTCGACAAAAGCTATGTGGGCAACGTTGTAGTCTACTGTGGTTGTGTTGGAATTCTGCCGATGAGCAAGTTTGTCAGAGACACAAAACCTGGAGACCTCGTCGTTCTGACTGGTGGAAGAACTGGCAGAGACGGAATCCATGGAGTGACCTTCGCTTCAGCAGAGTTAACAGAGGAATCTGAGGAAGTGTCGAGGCCCGCAGTTCAGATTGCAAATCCAATCGAAGAAGAGAAGATCAAACGTGCCATCATAGAGATAAGAAACCAAGAGCTGGGTTCAGCTATAACTGATCTGGGCGGAGGGGGCCTCTCCTGCGCTGTAGGTGAGATGGCGCACAGATCTAACTGTGGAGTCCATGTTGAACTGGAAAAGGTTCTCCTAAAATATCCCGGCATGGCTCCTTGGGAGATTCACGTTTCTGAATCACAAGAAAGAATGATTCTATCTGTTAGCGAGAAAAATCTTGAAAAAGTTTTGGCCATCTTTAAGAGCGAAGATGTTGAAGCCACCCCTGTTGGCAGATTTACTGAAGACCACACTCTCAAAGTCCATTATCGAGGACACATTGTTGCTGATTTGAACCTGCATTTCCTGTTTACCCCTCCAAAGACTAAAAGAGTAGCAAAATGGAAACCGCCGAACTACGTAGAACCAGTTATTGCTGAACCAGCAGACTTGACACCAGAACTTCTAGAAGTACTATCTTCACCAAGCGTTGCAAGCAAGGAATGCGTGATAAGAACGTATGACCATGAGGTTAAAGGAAACACCGTTCTGAAACCATTGCAGGGAAAGTATGGTG
>CAZKWF010000017.1:19509-35131 GCA_964556565.1 uncultured Candidatus Bathyarchaeia archaeon | reverse complement strand
GACCATGAGGTTAAAGGAAACACCGTTCTGAAACCATTGCAGGGAAAGTATGGTGGGCCGAACGATGCAGCGGTTATTAAACCCTTAACTGATTCTTGGAGAGGCGTCGTTATTTCTTGTGGGATGAACCCAAACTACGGGAAGATCGACCCCTACTGGATGGCTGCTTCAGCCATAGACGAAGCTATCAGAAACAACGTTTCAGTTGGCGGAAGGAGAATCTCGCTGCTCGACAATTTCACTTGGGGCAGCCCTGAAAAACCCGACAGACTTGGAGGATTAACTAGAGCATGTAAAGCCTGCTACGACTTTGCCAAAGCGTTTGGAACACCATTTATTTCAGGAAAAGATAGCCTCTATAACGAATCGCCTCTGGGTCCAGTCACGCCGACACTTCTGATCACGGCTATTGGAATAATTCCAGACGTAAGAAAGACAGTTTCGGTTGATGTAAAAAAACCAGGAAATCTAATCTATCTAATTGGCCAAACTTATCCTGAATTAGGAGGCTCAGAATATTATAGATTGAAAGGTTACGTGGGAAAAACAGTTCCCAAAGTCAGAATGGAACAAGTAAGAAAAGCAATGAATTCGATCACAAATGCAATTGATTCTGGATATGTCAAGTCTTGTCACGACCTTTCTGAAGGAGGCTTAGCAGTTGCGGCTGCTGAAATGGCTCTTAGCGGAGACTACGGAATCGAACTAAATCTCAAGAATGTTCCAAAATCAAATGACCTAAGACGAAATGACCACATACTTTTCTCGGAATCAAACAACAGATTCTTGGTGGAGGTTGCAGAGAAAAACAGAGAAGATTTCGAAAAATTGATGGAAGGAAACATCTTCTCAGCTGTCGGCAGAGTAAAAAAAAGAGATACTCTTTCTGTTAATGGAATCAACGGTGAACAAATAGTTGACGTCCGTCTAACTGGATTGAGAAAATCGTGGAAGAGAGCTTTCGGAGGTAAAACATGAAAAAGGAAGAAATCAGCGTTTGCATATTGAGGGTTGGCGGAACGAACTGTGACGCAGAAACGAAAAGAGCATTTGACGATTTAGGAGTTAAAGCCAAGATAGTTCATCTAAATGCAATAATTGAGAAAGGAAACCTCCTCAATTACAGTGCCCTTGTAATTCCAGGCGGATTTTCTTACGGTGACTACGTGAGAGCAGGAGCTATTTGGGCCAAAGAAGTTTCAGTTAAACTCGGTTCTGAGTTGCAAAAATTCGCTGAAGAGGAAAGACCTATTTTAGGGATTTGCAACGGTTTTCAAGTTTTAGTCGAAGCTGGTTTGTTACCCGGGTTTGAGGGAATCAGCAAGTATCCTGAGGCTGCATTAGCAACCAACGTTCCGATTGGATACTATTGTGGCTGGGTTTATGTCAAGCATGAGAATAGTGGTAACTGCATTTTTACTCAGACGATTCCGAAGGGAAAAGCGCTGAGAATACCCGTGGCGCACGCCGAGGGGCGATTCATCTTTTCAAAAGAAAATGAAAATGCTTATTTGAAACGATTATGCGCCAATGACCAGCTCGTTTTCAGATATTGCGACGAAAAAGGCGAGCCTGCGAATGTTGAATATCCAGTCAATCCCAATGGCGCGTCTTACGATATTGCAGGAATTTGTAATCCCAGTGGAACAATTTTCGGTTTGATGCCTCATCCAGAAAGAGCCTACAACGGTTGGCAACTACCAGACTGGACAAAAAGAGAAAGAACACCAAAATATGGTGATGGACGTTTGATCTTCGAGTCTATGGTAGAGCGTATAAAGGAGAAATAGAGAAGTTGAAATCTGACACGATTCTCGTCCTTGACTTTGGTGGACAATACTGCCACTTAATAGCAAGAAGAGTTAGGGAACATGAAGTTTATTCCGAAATAGTTCCATATGATATAACGCCTAATCAAATCAAAGTTTTAAGAAAAAAATTCAATGTTAAGGGGATGATTCTTTCTGGTGGCCCTTCAAGCATCTACGAAGAAAACGCTCCAAAATGCAACCCAGACATCTTCAACTTGAACATCCCAATTCTGGGGCTATGTTACGGCCATCAGCTAATCGCTTTTTTCTTTGGAGGAAAAGTGGAACCTGCTAGAAAGAAAGAATACGGAATAAGTTACGCTGTAGTAGACAGCCCCCATAGCTTGCTGAAAGATTTAAAGGAAAACCAAAAAGTTTGGATGAGCCACGGGGATACCGTTTATGAACTCCCTAAGAAATTTGAGATTCTTGCGCACACAAAAAATTGTCCAATAGCCGCTTTCAAACACAAAGAAAAACCTATTTGCGGATTGCAATGGCACCCTGAAGTTATTCACACAGAGAATGGCACAGCGATGTTAAGAAATTTCATTTTCGAAGTGTGCAGATGTGAACCGAACTGGATGATGGAAGACTTCGTAACAAGGGCTATCAACGAGGTGAGACGAATTGTCAGGAATGAAAGGTGTGTGATTGGGCTAAGTGGAGGCGTAGATTCAAGTACCGCCACCATCTTAGCTTCGAAAGCTATCGGAAAGAACCTGACAGCGGTTTTTGTTGATCACGGATTCATGCGTGAAGGCGAACCCGAATTCATTCAAACCTTCTTCAAGAAATTCGATATCAGCTTCCTTTCAGTTGACGCGAGGAGAAGATTTCTACATAAGTTAAAGGGTGTAACAGATCCAGAACGAAAAAGAAAAATTATTGGTGAAGAATTCATTAGAGTTTTCGAGGAAGTTGCAGAAAAGATCGAAGCAGACTATCTTATGCAAGGAACGATTTACCCCGATAGAATTGAATCTGGTTTTAGAAAGCATTCAGAGAAGATTAAAACTCATCATAATGTTGCTGGTCTGCCAACTAAAATCAAGTTCAAGGAAATCGTTGAACCGTTAAGGGATTTATACAAGGATGAAGTTAGAAAAGTCGCAGAAAAACTAGGTCTATCGAAACAGATTGTTCAGAGACAACCATTCCCCGGTCCCGGTCTAGCGGTGAGAATAATCGGTGAGATAACGCAAGGGAAAATAGATGTGGTTAGAAAAGCAGACAGAATTGTAACAGAAGTGATAGAAGCAGGTAAGTTGAATAAACGTTTATGGCAATATTTTGCCGTCTTGACAGATTCGAAAACTACAGGAATCAAAGGTGATGCGAGGGCTTACGGTTACACCATCGCTGTTAGAGCCCTTGAAAGTAAAGAGGCTATGACCGCTAATTTCGCTAAGATCCCATATGAAATTTTGGAAAAAACCTCAACGAGAATTACAAATGAAGTACCTGAAGTCACACGAGTTGTGTATGATATTACCCATAAACCGCCAGCAACGATAGAGTGGGAATAAGAGAGGTCATTTTCTGACGCATGGGATTATTAAAAGTCTTTGTATCTGTTAAGTTCCCAGTCAGTGACACTTCTTTGATACTCGTTCCACTCCGTTTTTTTAATGTTAAGATATTTGTTGAAAACGTGTTCTCCCAACGTTTCTTTCATGAACTTACTTTTCTCAAACTCTTCTATCGCTTCTCCCAAGTCCACTGGTAGAGTTTTTATGTAGAACCTTGCGAGTTTTCCATTGTCGAATCCGTAAACGTCTTCTTCTACAGGGCTAGGTGGTTCAATTTTTTCGTTAATCCCTTTAAGACCTGCCGCCAACATAACAGCAAAGGCTAGGTATGGGTTACAACTTGGGTCTGGGCACCTCAATTCAAGTCTGGTCGACTTTTCTCTGCCTTCACTGTATCTGGGAACTCTGATTAATGCTGATCGATTTCTTTGAGCCCAACAAATGTACACTGGCGCTTCATATCCGCGTACAAGGCGTTTGTAACTGTTCACTGTGGGGCACAATATTGCGGCCATTTCTCTAATGTGTTCGAGTTGGCCGCCCATAAAATGGTAGGCAAGATGAGATAGTTTGTACTTGTTCTCTTTATCGTAAAAAAGGGGTTCACCATCTCTGCCCAACAGTGATTGATGGATGTGCATCCCACTTCCATTAATGCCGAAAATGGGTTTTGGCATAAATGTTGCGTGCAGACCTCTGCTCCCAGCTACTGTTTTGATGGCTTGTTTGAGAACCATTATGTTGTCAGCGCTCTTTAAGGCATCTGAGTATTCTATGTCTATCTCATGCTGGCTTGGCGCGCATTCATGATGAGACATTTCAACATTTATTCCTAACTTTTCAAGGGTAGATGTCATAACAGCGCGTATTTCAGTTGCTAAATCGTGCGGAGAAAAATCAAAGTATCCTGCTGTGTCATGGTACGTTCTGTTTTCCTTAGACCTGAACAGAAAGAACTCGATCTCTGGTCCTACGTAATAGAAATATCCTTTCTTTTTCGCTTTCTCCTGAACCCGTTTAAGAATGTGCCGAGGGTCGCCAACGAATGGTTTTTTGTCTGGATCGTGAACGTCGCAGATCATTCTTGCAGCGTTCTTTTCGTCTCGAGGCCATGGGAGAGGTATGTACGTCGATGGGTCAGGGATTAGCATCATGTCGCTTTCATGGATCCTAGTGAATCCTTCTATTGAAGAACCGTCGAACCATTTTCCATTATCGAGGCAATCCACTAGTTCTCTGGGTGAAATTGTTACGCTTTTCAATCGCCCAGACAAATCAAAGAACATTAAATCGATGAACTCAACTTTTTCGCGTTTCACCTTTTCTATTATTTCTCTTTTTCCCATACCATCACAACACGGTCTTTTTTGTCATGAAGCTGATTTAAATTTATGTTGTACGCAGATCTGAAAGTCTGGGCAATCCTTCTCTTGCACCGATTTTCTCTATGCAACGGGAAGCAACAAAATTCCCGAATCTTCCACATTCATACAAATCTTTGTTTTTGATTAAGCCGTATAGAAACCCCGCACAAAATGCATCGCCAGCACCTGTGGTGTCTGCAACTTTCACTTTATATGGTTCAACTAAATAGCTTTCCTTCCCGTTTGTGACATAGCATCCTCTTTCACCCAATTTAACCGCAACGATGCTAACGCCCTTTTTTATTAGAATCTTTGAGCCTTCATCGTATTTTTTTCCTGTAAGCAATTTTAGCTCATTCCTACTTGGAAGCATAGCAAAGCTTCTTTCTATCATTAGCTTCAAAACGGTTAATCCCTTTCTCGCATACAGTTCTCCCGGGTCAAAACTTATTCTAACGTCGCGAAGCTCCCTCACCAACTCCTTTTGAGCCTTAAACGGCTTTTCTCCAATAAAAGATGTCAAATGCAGAAATACAGTATTGTCTGCATATTTCATGTCGATCTCTTTGAGTTCTAGAGAATCGTTCACGCCCGGGTCTATGTAAAGCGCTCTGTCACCTTTTGTGTCAACGTATCCCATGGCTATGCCGCTTCTACCTTCCTTTGAAACTCTTATCCCATCAACATCAACGTTTTGACGTTTGAAGTCGTTCAGAAGAAGCTTGCCTTCACGGTTGTCAGAAACTTTTCCTATAAAACCCGTTTTTAACCCGAGTCTTGCCAAACCTACGGCTGTGTTTGCCGCAGAGCCTCCAGGGGCTTCTTTGAAGTCTATGATGAAACTCTCTTCGTCTCTTCCAGCTATACGGTTCACTCGATAGAGCCTATCAACATTTAAGGCGCCGAAGCAGATGACATCAAACTTCATGGAAACAACTCGCGAAGACGTATCTTATACTTTCCCAGTTTCCCTCCATAATTGCCAGCAGAAATTCTTAACACGCCATTCATGTCTTTAGCAGCACTGATGCCCACTCGCATCGCTTCTTTCACTGCGTCAATGGATATACCATTAATTACAATTTCTGGAATGTAGTTGACGCCTTCTGGAACTTTTGACTCATTTCCTAACTTTTTCTTAAGCGTTGAGCAATAGGGATGATTGGTGGTTGGGCCTATCCATGGAAATTTGGTTTCAGGTTTAGAACCAGCCGAACAGATGTTGAAGGGGGTTATGGCTCCTTCCACTCCTCCTATGGCCTTCAGCGCCTTCCTCCCCGCCTCCATCACAGCCTCCCTAGTTTTGCACATGTACCAGAAATTGCCACCCATTACTCCTCGTCCATACCCCAGATAACGCTCTATGTGGAAGTCTGGCACCATAAGAGGAACCGTAACCATGTCACGTCCATAACGTTTTTCCTCCCACTCGAAACCGTCTCCACAGTGACCTATCCTTTTCATAGTGTCGATTTTCCCTTGTGGACTAGGAAATGCATCAAAGATGGTGGTGAAGGGTTTGACAAGTACGTCCTGGCGTATCCTGTATGACATTTCCACCTCAAACTTTTTAACTGAATCAGCGAGGGGTTTTCTTTCGTCGATTTTTCCCCAAAACTGTATAATCGCGCCCATACGTCCGTCTGGTGTTTCTTTTCGGCTTAACCATTTCTCGATTCCTCCCTCAATTCTGCCGATGACTATTGAGGGTGTGGCTGTAACGTCTTCTGATGCATTTCTTAATATTTCTTCGTCGTCTGCGGTGATCATAATCCGTGAATAAAGTCCCTCAAAAGCCTCTGCGTAGGTATCTTCCACCTCAGCCTGCATAAAATCACCTTATCTATCCTAATGCTCCTACGGCCTCTCCTCTAACGGTCTTTCTGAAGGCGGTGCTTTCCTTCACTAGTCTTTCTTTGTTGCTGAACGTTACTATTTCAACTTTGGGAAGGGTTCTGGGGTACAATTCAAACATGCGATTTCCCAATGCAGGCGTACAGTATCTCTGCAATGCGGAATAACTCCATTCTTCAACCAGTTCAATGACGCAATCTTTGCCTAAACGGTTGAAAACGTCTGCAAGAACAGATGTCACAAGCGTGTTATCCGAAAGAACCGCAACCTCAGCTTCTCTTATGGCGTAGCTGTTACCATTAAAAGAAATAGTTAACCCACGATTTTCTCTAACTAACCGAAACGATTGAACATCTGTTATACTATCTCCAATGTACATCGCGTTGAGGAGGCTGCCATCCGTTTTTCTTTCGATATCTCGAATAGCGTCAGCTTTTTCAAATCCTCCGATCGAATTTACTTCCTTCAGCATTCTGCCACACTTCATCACAGAAATTTCTTCCCAAAATATTTCGTCTAGCCTTCTGATAGTTTCTTGGTCTCTCACAGACAAGTCGCCAAGGGAACTGGCATTTTCTGGGATGTGTATCATGGGCATCTTTGTGATTTCTTTTCTGAGTTGCTTCAATTTTTCAATTTCTCTTGTATCAATTTGGTATTTGTCGATGTTTAACTCGGTGCAGTATACGCACTCGTAGGGAAAATCCACCAAACTGCACAAGGCACGTGTGTACTGTTCGTAACTGGTGCTGACAATAAATGAAGACATGATACTTTGGACGAACCGTAACGTATCTTTGGCACTTGGGACTAGTAGAATATGTTCTGCAGAGAATTCCTTTATTTTTTTGTTCGTTGCTCCATGTGCCCTAAGAAAAGGTAGTATAAGCTTTAAGGTGTCGCCGGCTTTGTACCCCGGTCTCTTAATAACGTCGGCTTGAACATCGTCATACTTGCTAATTAAAGCATAAAACGTGTCGCCATCTGGAATGAAATGTTCTGTGAGTTCGTAGGCATTGTCGTTCTTTGATATTGGGCCCTCACAGTCTGTGATGAACAGCTTCTTTTGTCCTTTTCTTAGTGGGGTTGCCCGCCGTTTTTGTAACGCTTTTATGTTCATTCCAGAGCCCTCAGCATTTTCATGTGGTTTACGCTTTTTGCTATGTGTTCTTTTGAAGCTATGTCTGTTCTGTACCATAGTGATCCGCCTTTTATGGCCTTGATGCCATCTAACGAGATCTGTCTTGCACTTTCGATGTCATCTGCGATGCCCACTACACACACGGTTCTTGATTTGAGTGCATAGGTCTGTTCATTTCTCAATTCCATTGATCCTGGGTAGATTCTGACCCTGTCGCCCCACTTTCTACTCAACTTATGTGCTGCACTCAAATCTATTGGCCTATTAACATCGCTCCAATCTACACGCTGAGGAAAAACGTCCTTAAATCCGCCATAGGCTGGTGGTGCTTTATACGTTACGACGGTTGCCTTTTCTTCGATTTCAATTCGCGTTAAATTTCCGTCGATTATTCTGAAACATACGTCAACAAAATCATCCTTCAAAATTGGCAAGATATTCTGTATTTCTGGGTCACCAGACCTGCTGTTGTTTTCTAAAATCTTTGGCCCTTTCTTCGTGTGAATAAAAGCATCATAAAAGGGCACACCACGCAAATCAGGGTTACTCGCTTTCCCTCTCAGCTTTTTGAAAATACTATTCATGATTTCAATTTCTTTCATTTTGTCACTTGAGGTCATAAATGGCGGCCAGTCGCCTACATCTTTATAGGAGCCCATTCCGCCCGTGTTGGGACCCTTGTCGCCGTCGAATGCTCTCTTGTAGTCACGCGTGTCTGGGACCGGCACTAAATGTTTTCCGTCGCAGAAGGCTTGAAAGCTGGATTCTTCTCCCTCAAGTTTTTCCTCTATTATTACCGGACCGTGCGCGTAGTTGGATAGAAAATGTTCAAACAATTGTTCACGTGTGCTAAAATGGTCGCCCCAGACACCAACGCCTTTTCCAGCAGCAGGACTGTCAGGCTTCACGGCAACTTGGTCATTAAGCTCATCTAGCCACGCGTAAACCTCTCTTTTAACATGATCTACACTGCTGTAATCTTTTGGAGCGAATACCTTGAAAACAGGGTTTGTTTCTGGCACCACCTCCTGAAACAAATGTCGTTGTGTAACTTTGCTTCCTTCAATCGCGTATTCTTTTGTTGGACATATTATAGGTATATTGGTTTTTTCTTCAATGATGTTTCTAATACCGTTGATTATAGGTTTTTCAGGTCCAATGATTCCAAAATCAATATTTCTTTCGTGTTTTTCGGCAAACTTGCAGATTTTTCTTTCGTCAAGATCGGAGATGACAACATGTTCTTTTGCCTCCTCCACATTGAAAGGGTTTCTCTGTTTGTCTACTACATAAACTTCAGCGCTGTATTTTTCACTACGGCAAAAAGTATCCACCATTGCAACTCCTCTTGAACCGTAGCAGACAACTAGGATGCCGACTCTTTCCATCAGACCCCATCCGAGAACATCAAAAACGAAATTATAGTTATTTTCCGTTCATTCAATACCGCTTGCAATTTCATATATTCTTCCTATTTCTTTCTCTCCTCTTTCAAATCTTTCTTTCATTTCATTTGCTATTTTTTGAGCCAGTGGAGTGGGATATTCCCCAGTGACGCATCCTCGACACAATTCGTCCTTCTTCAAACCAGTAGCTTTGGTGAAATTATCTAATGACTGATAGTTCACGCTGTCCGCACCAATTATCTTGGCTATTTCCTCAGGCTTATGTTTAGATCCAATCAATTCACCGTAGGTGGCCATCGCGATCCCGTAGAAACAAGGGCTTATTATTCTGGGAAATGTGATGAACATGTGAACTCTCTTTGCTCCTTTGCTACGTAGTTTTTGTATTACCACTTTTGTTGTGTCGCCTCTGACTATGCTGTCTTCGATCACTATAATCGTCTTCCCGCGGAGTTTGCGATCAAGGATATTGATTTTTCTGTTGATTGTTGTCTGTCGTTCTCGAGGCAGCAGAATGAATGCGCGCTCGGTTACGTATCGGTGTCTTCTTGTGGCTTGCTCCCATCTTATGCCTGTTTCTTCATGGAGTCCGTATGCAGCGTCATTTGCAGTTTCGGGTATTGACAGGATCATGTCGGCGCTCCTTGTTATTTCGGGGTATTCTTTGCCCAGATTTTTCCCAAATTCTTCTCTTACCTCATAAACGTATTTGTCTCCTAACCTTGAGTCTGGTCTTGCGAAATAGGCGAACTCAAAACTGCAAAGTGCGCTCCTCTTGCAAGGGATAAGTTGCTTTCGCATGAATCCATCTTTTGACAGGGTCACAAGTTCTCCAGGTTTTACTTCGAAATCATACTCAAAGCCATTAATATCCAAGCCGACAGTCTCTGAGGATGCTGCATATAGCTTGCTTTTTTCGCTGTGACCACAACAAAGCGGTCTTATCCCATAAGGATCTTTGAAAACGAATAGTTCTCCGTTCTGAGTGATCCCTGTCACTGAGAAAGCGCCTTCTACTTCTTTCATGCACGCTGTGATAGATGAAGTGAGATCATGAGTTTCCATGAGTTCTATGAGCAGTTTTCTGCAAATCAGTTCCGCGTCGCATTCATAAGAAAAACTTGGGAACCTTTCTCTAATTCTTCTTTTCAACCGAGAATTATTGACGATGTTACCGTTGAAGGTTACTGCAACTTTCACTTTTTCCGTTTCCGCCAGAACTGGTTGAATACCCTTTTTTAATGATTCTTCACTGGTTCCGCCTGAAGTTGTGTACCTTACGCTTCCAATACCCACGTTCCCTGGCAATTTATTGAGCCAGTCTTGAATGTCTTTTCTCTTTATTTTCGGGACTAGATCCAAACTCCGACACGCATGGAATGACCCGTTAAATGTAACAAAACCATGCGATTGATGGCCTCGATGGTTCTGCGCTCTCAACCCCCAATAGATGCAGGGGAACACCGGACCACCTTCAAAATCGTACGCACTGAAAACTCCGCAAGCCTCTCTCAAAGAATTTAGCATAAACCATGTTATATCTGGAAATTATTTATAGATTTTTGACAAAAAATTGTAGACGTGCGAGTACCCGATGGCGACAGTGACTGTACATCGCCTAAACTCTTTCATTTAAAATAGGCTACTTGTTGGTGGTGGAATCGACGCGATAGAAATCAACAGCCTAAACAAATTGATGCAATTACTCGTATAGACGCTGAAATTCTCTTTTCTCTGCTCACTATTAGGATGAATCGTGTGTAGACATGTAAAGAATATCCAACACTGATGTGTTAGAAGATTTTTATAGAAGTATCTTCTACACTACGTCGGTGTGGGCGAAGAACCGCTGCAACATAATAAAGTGGCAAGCGTAATTTCCTCTCACTCTACGCTTCCCACCCACACACTAGAATGAAGTTGTCAAGGATTATGTTGCCTTCGAAATTCTACCAGAAAACTATCCTAAATGAACTATGGAAGAAGAAAGAAGAAGGTCAATCCAAAAACAACTTTGACACAACCCACAGCCCTCCCCCCTAGGTAGGGGGTCTATAAAGAGAGAGAATAATACAAAGAATTTAACAAACAGCCGCAAGCAAGCTAAAGTAAAAGATCTAACACAAATTCAATACAGAAAAGAGGCAACGTCATATTCATATATTATCCTCTGTTAATCTATGATAATGAGGGTCTGTTGCATGCAAAGGAGGATAGTGTATCCTTTCTCAGCTATAGTTGCCTTAGACAAACTAAAACTAGCTATTATCATCAACGCCATCAACTCAAAAATCGGAGGGATCTTAATTCGAGGACCCAAGGGTTCGGGAAAAACAACAGTTGTGCGAGGATTAACCAATATCTTACCGAAAATAGAAACAGTCAAGAACTGCCCATTCAACTGCAATCCACGCGACCCATCCAACATGTGCTACAAATGCAGCAAACGCTACCACAAAAAACAGAATTTGTCAATCCAAGAAAAAGATATGATGGTTGTCAATCTTCCACTTGGAGCCACCGAAGACAGAGTTATTGGAAGTCTAGACGTAGAAAAAGCCATCAAACTGGGAGTAGAAGCCCTAGAACCTGGTATCCTCGCAGAAGCAAATCAAAACATCCTTTATGTAGACGAAATCAATCTGCTACCAGATCACATAGCAGACGACCTATTGGACGCCGCAGCAACAGGCTGGAATGTTGTTGAAAGAGAAGGAATATCCGTGAGTCACCCCTCACGCTTCATATTCATCGGAACAATGAACCCGGAAGAAGGCGAGCTTCGACCTCAACTCCTCGACCGTTTTCCATTATCAGTAGGTGTCGAAAAAATCTCTTCAGTCAAGGACAGAATGGAAATAGTAAAAAGAAACATCGAGTTCGAAGAAAATTCTGAAAGATTCCATGAAAAATACAGGACGGTTCAAGAAGATTTAAGAGATAAAATAATTCGAGCAAGAAAAACTCTTCCAAAGGTCGAAACACCAGAAGGCCTTCTTGAAGCTATATGCCAAACATGCTTGGATCTAAAAGTGGACGGAATGAGACCCGACATCGTAATCAACAAGGCCGCACGCACACTTGCTGCATTTGAAAACAGGATGAAGGCCACACAAGATGATGTTCTCGTAGCTTGTGAACTCGCCTTAAGCCACAGAACAAGAGAGAGTGGGTTCCTAGAGCCAGCTACTCCAGAAGAAATCTCAAAGGTTTTCATGGCAAGGGTTAAGGAGGTCAGATATTTAGAGGAGACCAAATCGTCTGAAACTGAAGAAGGAGAAAGGCGAAAGAAGCCGAAAGGGCGAACCATGATATGGGCCAAAGATGAGGCAAGTGAAAAAGAAGAAGCTGCCGTGGAAAAAACCCGAAGTAAGATTCGTGCACGAATATTTGCGTTCCTAAGTAGGCTCAGCCCAGTTTTTGGATTTGGAAAAAGACTAAAAAAAGGTCCGAAAGACGCGCCTGTTACAGAGGGCGTCACCAAAGGATCCGACAAGTTAAGAGGAAAAACCTTCAAGGAGCCAGTACCTGAAAAAGGCGAGATAAAGGCGATACCTACAGTTAGTTCTGCACTAAGGCCACCGCAATTGGCAGAAGGTATCTCTCTACTTACAAGGATAAAAGGAGGCATTCTAGCGCCCTTTAGACTACTCTTCAAAATGAAGAGAGCCGCCAAGAGAGTCAGCAGCTCTGCAGGGAAAAGGGCGCCAACGGTAACCACACTTCATCGAGGGCGATCATTTGGATGGGGACTTCCCCAGGGCAGACCAAAAGACGTACATTTGCCTGCTACAATCAGGGCAGCAGCTAGGAAACAGAAGCAGAGGGAGAGACCTCTTGAAACTGCACTTAGAATATGTATGGAAGATGTTCGTGAGAAGGTAAGACTCTACAAGGCTCCTATGACCATGGTGTTTATCATTGACCTAAGTGGATCAATGTTGTTCAGCATCAAAGAAGTGAAAGAGGCCATATTAAAGCTACACAAAGATGCATATCGATATAGAGACAAAGTAGGAATTGTAGCTCTCAAAGAAACTGGAGCAATCATTGTTCAACACCCTATAACCAATCTGAGAGTTGTCGCAAACAAACTGTTAGGACTTCGGGTCAGTGGTTTTACGCCATTGGCTGCCGGAATGTTAAAGGCGTGGGAGGTTCTGAAAGAAGCTAAACGGAGAGACAGGTCAACGATACCAGTTATGGTCATTATAACCGATGGAAGCGCCAATGTTCCACTTCAAAAAAGCTTAGAAACTGGCATGATTCGTACATTCGACGCGGTAAGCATTGCAATCAGAGAGTACGAAGATTTGGCTGTAAGAGATGTGATGGCGGTTTCCAAAATGATTAGTAGAGAAAGAATTTACACAGTCGTTGTGAACACAAACCCACACTTCTATGGAAGAGAAACCTACGGGTTCACAGTAACCCAAAAAATCGCATCAATGACAAATGGCAGCCATCATGAAGTAGGTAGACTTACACGTGGGGAAGAACTCGTTGAAAGTATCTTTGAACGACTAACCGAGGATCAGAGGCTAATCACACATGAAGCGTCCTTGTCCTCAAAGTCGCCGTGAGAAAAAACGAGACCAATTGAACAACTAGGGCAATACAACTTCTCTTACGATCATCCCTGATAACCTTTGGTTATTTTCCATACATTGTAAATATCGTAAAACATATATTCGCCCCTATTTCACTAACGTCCGTCAAGGTGATTTCATGAGGAACATCGCAATCAACGGCTCCAAACAGCTACCTCTTGAAAAACAAAAACTGGAGATTGTGGAGAGGAAGGGCCTTGGGCACCCAGATTTCATTTGCGACGCCATAATGGATCAGATTTCGGTGAAACTAAGCAAGGCATATTTGGATAAGTTTGGGATGATCATGCATCATAATGCCGACAAGTCTTTACTTGTTGCTGGTGACGTTGAAACAAGATTCGGCGGAGGCTCCGTAAGAGAGCCCATGCTCCTTATAATTGGTGACAGAGCAACCTTCGAAGTTCAAGGAGTCACCATACCCGTTAAGGAAATGGCTCTTCAAACGGCAAAAGGATGGTTCAAGAAAAACCTCCGTTTTGTAGATCCAGAAGATCACGTAAAATACCAAGTGGAGTTGAAGCCTGGGTCTTTAGGGCTTACAGACATTTTCAGGAGGAAGGGAAAAATCCTCGGTGCCAACGATACTTCAGCAGCTGTGGGCTACGCGCCCATGACCAAGACAGAGACAATTGTTCTGAAAACCGAAAGATATGTGAATTCCAAGGATTTCAAAAAGAAGTTTCAGGAATCAGGCGAAGACGTGAAAGTTATGGGTCTCAGAAAGAACAACGACCTACGTTTAACCGTTTCTATGGCATTTGTTGACAGATTTGTGCAAAGTGAGAGAGAATACTTCGAGAAGAGGGCTGTAATCCTTAAAGAGATAGACAGATTCGTAAAGGAAAACACAGATTTTGAAAAGGTTGTCGTGAAATTGAATACGCTGGACGCAGAGGGTAGAGGCATAGACGGGGTTTATCTAACTGTGTTAGGTACTAGCGCAGACAGCGCAGATTCAGGTCAGGTTGGCCGAGGAAATAGAGTTAATGGTGTAATGCCCTTAAACAGGCCCGTTTGTTCTGAGGCGGCTGCTGGAAAAAATCCGGTGAGCCACGTTGGGAAGATCTATAATCTCCTAACGCACAGAATAGCTGAACAAGTATATGAGCAAGTGTCAGGTGTAGAAGAAGTTTACATATGGCTGTTGAGTCAAATCGGCAAGCCAATTGATCAACCTGCCATCGCCTCAGCTCAAGTTGTCATGAAGTCGGGAAACTCTATGGAAAACGTTCGGAGAGACATAAAGGAAGTAATTGATTCCGAACTTGAAAACATAGACAAATTCTGCATGGATCTGGCTCACGGAAAAATTCCAATCTGCTAAATTTTTGAGATCCGTTAGTTTTTAGCCTTGCTCAGGTGCTACAACACCTCATCACAACTCCCTATTCGACTCCTATTTAGATATCATACAGTAGACCCGAACTGAAAAGCGTCACACATAAGCTAAACATATAAACCACAAAACTGTCAACACTAACTCACCTGAGCAGGAACCATAAAAATGGAATGCCAATACTGCAAAAAAGATGTTGTTCTACCTTTCAAATGCCCCTACTGCGACGGATACTTCTGCGGCGAACACCGACTACCAGAAAACCACGCATGCCCAGAATACTGGAAAGTATTGGCTCCCCGTGAAGAAGCACCACCACCAACAATAACAGAAATGCCTGAGAGAAAACCATACGAATATTCCTTCACATACACGCCTCATCGACCAACATCCAAAATCTTTTGGTTCAGCCCAAAAGAACTTAAACACCTAGCCATCGGAGCGTTGCTGGTCATGGGAGTCGGTTTATCCATGTTCTTACTGATGGACCCCAGCCCACTGACTTTGATAAGTCTTGCACTTGTCCTTACTCTATCTTTCCTTCTCCATGAACTCGCCCACAAAC
>CAZKWF010000017.1:0-19499 GCA_964556565.1 uncultured Candidatus Bathyarchaeia archaeon | reverse complement strand
CCCACAAACTGATGGCACAACGCTATGGACTATGGGCCGAGTTTCGACTAACCCTATCCGGGGCACTTATTACCCTCGTTTCAATGCTTCTCCCATTGTTTAAGATAATTTCACCCGGTGCTGTAATGATCGCGGGACACGCAACGAAGGATATCGTTGGAAAAACAGCTCTTGCAGGACCTTTAACCAATATCGCGCTTTCAATTATGTTCATGGGAGCTGCGTTGACTACGTCGAACACGCTCTTTTGCACAATCGCAATTTTCGGCGCATGGATAAATGCCTTTATAGCAATCTTTAATCTAATCCCCATCGGTATGATGGATGGGCTGAAGATTTTTTGGTGGAACAAAGCAATATGGTTTGGAACATTTGCTATATCTCTCATGCTAGGAATTTTCACTTATTCTTATATGTCTTGAACGAAGAAATTACGGAGCTAAAGTCAAGGTGTGGAAGATGCGTTGCAGACAACTATAGACTAGCAACGCGGTTCTGTCAAGCGACTATCGAGAAAAGCGAAATTCTAACGTAAGAGCAAACAATGCAACGAATAGTTCCAAAATTAGATATGTGCCGTAATACTTCTTCCGTAACTACATCAATTCGATGCTTACAAAGACTTCTTCAGGTACACGAATTCTCATTATCCGACGCATGACACGTTCTTCAGCGTCAATATCAATGAGGCGTTTGTGAATACGCATTTCCCACCTGTCCCAAGTGGCGGTTCCTTGTCCGCATGGGGTTTTGCGAACTGGCACTCGGAGCCGTTTGGTGGGCAAGGGAAATGGCCCAGTCATTTTGACGCCTGTTTTTTCGGCGATGGCCCTCAGTTCACCACACACATTCTCAAGTTTTTTATAGTCGGTGCTGGTCAATCTGATACGCGCTTTTCTCGCCATCGTCACTGTCCCTCCAAACGTCACTTTTTTATTCTATTTGTCCATGTTTTGAGTACTTCTAACTACACGAGGATGGATAGATAAATACTTAACGGAAATACAGGGTCCTACGCGTAAGGTATTTCTACTTACGATTTCCGCATTTAGAGTTAGAAATGATTAGAAATGTTTTACTCGAAAGGGTATAAGCGCGTGCATGATCTTGGTACAAGATAACTAAGCTTAATCTTCCTTCTTTTTTCTGTTAGACAATATTTATTTGCTCAAGAAGGAAAGGGGTAATCGCATTTCTTTGGCTGTCTTAAAATACGCGCACACGGGATCAATGAAGTCTTTCTCGACTCAGGGTTTTAGTCTGCCACGAATACCGCCTGATCTTGGCAGACTTCCCATAACCACAAGCGGCACACTGCTTATTCCTCACATGATACGCTCTTCGGCCACATCGTCTACATCGAATGTGAAGAGTTTTTCCAGCACGTTTCCCAAAAGATGAAGTGCCCTTGCTCTTTCCCAAAGTTTTCACCTAGGAGGTGGAGAGATGATGACGACGTTGTCTCCCCGAACGATAATGGCGCCCAGTTTTCTTACATTCGCCTTATCCGTCATGTCTTCTGTCTCTTCAAGCACCAAATTGAGGTGTTGATCAAACCCCTTCAATTTTCCCCGCAAGCTTTTTCCACCCTTCAATCGTACAAGAACTATTCTTCCAAGGCTCTCCTCCAAGATTTTGGTTGACATTTCGCTCATATGTTATCATCTCGCATTACTCATTTGAGTACTCATCTTTTAAAGGTTCTGAACGTGAATAATTTAAATGTATCCCTATGAATTGCGATGTCTGCTATATGTCCTGACTCGGTGATTTCTGTTTTCTCAAAATACTGACCACAAACAATAATTAAAGGAATTTTCAGCTTTCGGCTCTAGAAAACTTTTACAAGCAATCGAGAGCGATTATTAGAAATCGTGTACCAACGAGATGATCTTGATGGCGTTTAAAACTTCTCAACGACATTTTCTGAAGGAAAAGGAGGCAAGACAAATTATCCTTGATTTTTCTAAGAGTGTTAATGTGAATGCAGAACGATTGTTTGGGTCTAAACCACGCATCGAACTAGTCGAAGTTGAAACCACTGAAATATTCATTATCGATAGAAAACCCGTGTTGATGAGACTGAGTGGTAAGGTTTTTCCTACGTTGTTTTTTAACGGGGTTTTTCCTATTCTTCCTAAGGTTACTGTAAATATGGGTGCTGTTCCATATGTTTGCAACGGGGCTGACGTGATGGCTCCCGGAGTTGTTCGTATCGACGGAGATTTCGAAAAGAATGATATTCTTCTCATAGTGGATGAACGATTCGAGAAGTCGCTAGCGATAGGTGTTGCCCTCTTTGATTCGCAAACTATGGGAAAACTTACACATGGAAAACTTGTAAAGAGTCTTCACTATGTGGGCGACAAGCTTTGGAATTTGTTGAAGAAAAAGTTTGATATCGTTTAGCCTGGTAGAAATTGTCACTCCTGTAAGTAATGTTTTTCCCTAGACATAGGTATATTCGTCTCGGCCTCTCTTCCTCTCACCCACACACGCGCGTACATAACATAGAACAAACATCGTAAGGTTAATACGTGAGCTCTCTTACAAGCATGCTAGTTCATGATAATGGAGCAGAAATACAGTGCCCAGGTTCAGACAAACGAGCGACATAGTTAAGCTCATGAGAAAGAAAGAGGACATCCGTGACATCGGAATAATCGCTCACATAGATCACGGCAAAACAACCATGACGGACTCCTTGCTCGCAGAAGCTGGACTATTGTCACCGAAAATAGCTGGACAAGCAAGAGCCCTTGATTATCTTGAAGAGGAGCAGAAACGCGGCATCACCATCAAAACCGCCAACATTTCATTGCTACACGAAATCGAAAATAAACCGTATCTTGTCAACCTGATTGACACCCCTGGGCACGTTGATTTCACGGGTAAAGTTACGCGGGCGTTAAGAGCCATCGACGGAGCTGTCGTGGTCGTAGACGCCGTTGAAGAAGTGATGGTTCAAACCGAAACAGTGACAAGGCAAGCATTATCAGAACGTGTTAAGCCTGTCCTATTCATCAACAAGGTTGACCGTTTAATAAGAGAATTGAAGCTGAACTCAGATGAAGTTCAAAGCAAACTTGCTCGTATAATCCGTGACTTCAACAACCTAATCGACCTCTACGGAGAGCAAGAGTATAAGGACAAGTGGAGAGTAGACCCAGCGAAAGGAACAGTTTGCTTCGGTTCGGCCCTTCACAAGTGGGGCTTCACCGTGGGCATCGCTCAGAAAAAGGGAATAAAATTCAGCGACATCGTAGAAGCCTATCACGAAGACCGCTGGCAAGAACTTCCAAAGACAATACCGCTTCACAGCGCCATACTAGACATGGTCATCAAAAACCTTCCGAATCCTGTGGATGCCCAGAAGTACAGAGTGCCCAGAATCTGGAAAGGAGATTTGAATTCTGAGATAGGACAGGCCATGCTTAACTGCGACGACAACGGACCCACCATTATATGTTTCACCTCCGCACAAATGGACCCCCACGCAGGACTCGTAGTTACTGGTCGAATGTTTTCAGGAACCATTCATGAGGGTGATCAAATTTACTTGGTAGGAGCCAAAAAAAACTATCGAGTTCAACAAGTCTCCATGTATATGGGCGCTTTCAGAGAGGTCGTAGACCGTATTGATGCTGGAAACATAGCAGCATTACTTGGATTAGACCTCGCAAGAGCTGGTGAAAGCCTCATCGACCTTAAACATAAAGGTTTAATGGTTCCATTTGAGCGCATAAAATATGTCTCCGAACCAGTCGTAACTATCGCAATAGAACCCAAACACCCGAAAGAATTACCACGACTCGTAGACCTCATGCACCGACTGGCTATAGACGACCCTAACCTTGTGAGTACAATAAACAAGGAAACAGGCGAGTATCTGCTCAGCGGGATGGGTGAACTTCACCTGGAGATTGCTGTCAAGTTCCTTAAACAATATGGAGGCGGGTTGGAAATCCTGACATCTCGTCCGATTGTTGTCTATCGGGAAAGCACCGCTGGACAGGGTATAGCGGCAATGGGAAAAAGCCCCAACAAACACAATCGATTCTGGTTACAGGTGGAACCACTCGATGAGAAAGTGATGGAATTAATTGACAATGGAGAGATTAGAGAGGAAATGGGGCGGAAAAAGATTGGGGCCGTGTTGAAGTCGCAGGCCGATTGGCCAACGGACGAAACAAGAAATGTTTGGGCTCTTGAGGAACACAAAAACATTCTGCTCGACTTAACAAAGGGGATACAATTCCTTCGAGAAGCCAGAGACATGATTATTGCTGGGTTCAGATGGGCTTGTCAAAATGGGCCACTCTGCGAGGAACCAATTCGGGGTTTAAAAATTAAGCTTACAGACGTTCGGTTGCATGAAGATCCGGTGCATCGTGGGCCAGCGCAAGTCATGCCAGCCACACGAAAAGCCCTCCTTGGCTCATTTCTCACAGCGCAACCGGTTCTTCTAGAACCTATTTACAAGATCGGGGTCTCTGTTTCTGCTCAGTGGGTTGGAGACGTGAGTAGCATGATCATTCGCAAACGTGGAAGAATTGTGGCCTCTGAACAGAAGGGTCCCGTAACAATGATCACTGGGTACATTCCAGTGGCAGAAACTTTCGGTCTGTCCGCAGAAATGAGGTCAGCAACTTCGGGTCATGCGTTCTGGCAGTGTACGTTTGATCATTGGGAGAAGGTGCCGGAAAACATTGCGATGGATGTTATAACGGAGATACGGAAGAGAAGAGGGTTGTCGCCCGAAATACCTAAACCGAGCAAATTCATCGACGAAGCATAACATGTGTCAATAACGTCTTCTGCAATGAACGATCGAAAACAGATTGAAAGGCGTCCCTTTCGTTGTTCAATATTTCTGTTCAATGAAACCTTTAGACGTATGTACCGCTCGTGATTTTTCATGGAATTTCAACATGGCTATATCCGTTTAATGCTTCTGCTCAACGAGTCCAGGGCCTTTTTCAAAGCCTTTAAGATTTGTCTCCTTCGTCTCCTTGGAAACGCTGTCAACTATCGCTTTTTTGACCGCTTCTTCGCTCACTATGCCTGTTTTCTTTGTTAACGCGCCTAACATAATGGCATTTGCATAAATTCTCGACTTCAACTCGGTCTTCGCAATTCTAGTTGCAGGAATACTGAAAACCTTGGCATTGACCTTAGGTACCTCTTTTATTTTGTCTCGGTCCACAAGCAGAATTCCGTTCTCTTTCAAATCGTCTAAATGCTTGTTCAAGGCGTTTTGGCTCATCGTAACTAAAATGTCACATTTTCTTACTTTTGGAAAACCTATTTTTTTGTCAGAGATTATGATTTCACTTTTTGCAGCGCTTCCCCTCGCTTCAGCTCCATAGCTTTGAGTTTGAACCACGTATTTTCCATCATAGACCGCGGCTCTTCCAAGAATTTCTCCAGCCAGAACAACACCTTGGCCTCCTAACCCACTGATTCTCACCTCAACTCGCTTAGGCATCATTTGTCGCCTCCTTTATGGTCTCATGGACGATCTCGGTTAACGTTGGAAGCTCTCTGCACACGAACTCTCCCACCACAATCTTTCCAGCTAGGTCTTTCGCAGCCATTCTTTCAGCTTCTTGAAGAGGCACAGAGTTTTCTTTGAACCACTGAAGCAACTCCTTGGTTGTCTTTAGCCCAACTCTTCTCCCGAACGCTGTTGGACATTGGCTGACTGCCTCAATGAAGGCGAAGCCTTTGGTAGTGAGGGCTTTTTTCATAGCTTCCCTTAGTTTTTCAACGTGAAAGGTTGTCCAACGAGCTGCGTAGCAAGCTCCAGCCGCAACTATGAGACGGGTAGCATCGAAGGGGTGTTCAAAATTCCCATACGGAGTAGTGGTGGTTTTTGCTTTAAACGGAGTTGTCGGAGCCATTTGGCCGCCTGTCATTCCATAAATCATGTTGTTCACCATGATGACGGTGATGTCAAGGTTTCTGCGTGCTGCATGGACTAGGTGACTTAGACCAATTCCTACGAGGTCTCCGTCTCCACCGAAAACTACAACGTTCAGTGTTGGTCGAACAAGTTTTACTCCTGTTGCAGCTGGTATGCTTCTGCCATGGGTTGTGTGGATGGAGTCTGCCTTGAAGTATGGGGATGGAATCCAAGCTGCACATCCAATTCCGCTACAGAATACAAACTTGCGGAGGTCTTTATAGCCTAATTCATCAACGGCTCTGAGGAAACAACTCATCACCGTTGGGTTGCCACAGCCAGGGCAGAAAGGAAGGGGCATGTCTCTTAGATATTTTCGAATGGAAAACTTAGTCAATGTTTTTCACGCTTCTGGTGATTTTTGTTAGTAGTTCTTCGGGGGTTATCATTTCTCCGCCGCCGATCTTATTTATAGGGAGAACTGGTACGGCGCCGTGTACTGTTCTTTCTACTTCGTAGAAGATTTGTCGCAGATTCATTTCTGGTACGAATATCATTTTTACGTTTTTGGCTATAGTTTGAATGGTTTTTTCTGGGAAGGGCCATAAGGTTTTTAGTCGGATTGATCCTGCGTTTATTCTTTTCTTTTTGGCGAGTTCTATTGTTTCGTGTACGGCGCGTGAGGTGCATCCGTATGATATGATGAGGATTTCGCAGTTCTCTATGTTGTGGTCTTCGTGGTTTATGATTTGATTTGCGTTTTTGTTTATTTTGTTGTTTAGTCTTTCAACGAGTTGTCTGTGTACAATTGGGTCTGCAGTGTAGCGGTACCCATGTTGGTTGTGGGTTGAGCCTGTTACTGGTATGTTGAAGCCGTCTCCTACTGAGGGCATTGGTGGTATTTTTTCTGTGTCAAAGAATGCTTTGTCTGTTTTTTGGGGTTTTTTTCGGTTGGCTATTTTGATTTTGTTTGATGGTGGTATGATGGTTTTTTCTCTCATGTGGGCGATGATTTCGTCTGCGAGGAGTATAACTGGGGTTCTGTATGTCTCAGCTAGGTTGAATGCTCTGATGGTGAGGTTGTACATTTCTTGTACTGAGTTTGGTGAGAGTGCGATTGGGGTGTAGTCGCCGTGTGTGCCCCAGCGTGTTTGCATTACGTCTCCTTGTGCGCATTTTGTTGCTTGTCCTGTGCTTGGGCCTGCTCTTTGGATGTTTGCGATTACGCATGGGGTTTCTGTCATAAATGCATATCCTATGTTTTCTTGCATGAGGCTGAATCCTGGGCCTGATGTGGCTGTCATTGCTTTTGCTCCTGCCCAGCTTGCGCCTATGACTGCGCTTAGTGCGGCTAGTTCGTCTTCCATTTGTATGGCTATCCCGCCTGTTTGTGGTAGTCTTTTTGCTAGGTGTTCTGCTATTTCGGTTGCTGGTGTGATTGGGTATCCGGCGAAGAATTTGCATCCAGCTGTGATAGCTGCTTCTGCGCATGCTTGGTTTCCTTGCATGAAGTATGTGTTTGGTGGGATTTGTTTGGTCATGTTGGCTCTCTTCTTTTGCGGGTGTGTTTGTATGTTTTTTGTGGTTTGGTTTAAAGGTTTGTTTGTGTGTTTTCTGAGGGGTTAGTTACGTTGTCTGTGTATCTCTCTCTTATTAGACCCCCTATAGCCCCCCCTATAATCTTTTTACAGTTTCTCATTCTCTCTCTTTCTAGACCCCCCTACCTAGGGGGGGTCACGGCTTCTGTCAAAGTTGTTTTTGGGTTTTGTTTCTGTTTCTGGGATTGTCGGAGACCCTGTTTACGCTTTGATCACGGGTTTTTTAGTTTTAAGCTGTCTTTGCAGATTGTTGGTTTGTTGAATCACGCCAACTGAAAAATAATGTACAGGGGCATTCTTTGTCTTTTTAATGATGGATTTCTTTGCAATGGTGAATAAATGATTGGTTTGAGCAAACTTGAGCGTCAATCCAATGAACTGAATGATTGAAATGCGCATGTTGTCTAATTTTAGTCTTCAATAGTTAACGATTTTCTTTTTCCTTTCTTGGCGGTTCTTCAACAAAGACAAGTAGAAGCGCTAAGGCTATTAATCCTATTATTCCACTTACGAAAAATGGGAGTCCAACTCCTTTAACTATCAGGCCTCCAAGCCATTCAATCTTAAATTCTTGAAATTGAAACGTCTGGAAGAGCCATGGTCCTATTAGAACTCCTGCAATCATACCCATGTCGAAGAATGCAGTGAACCTTCCGAATAATTTTCCCCTTATTTTTGCTGGGGCGAGGTCTGCTCTTAATGCTCTTCCCGCGGGCATGGCTACGTTTATCCCTAAGGATCTAAGCGCCATGACTCCTGTCGCTTGCCAAAGATTCGAGGCGAATGGCAACACCATCGATCCGAGCCTGGATGATAGGCTTCCAATGGTTATTACTGGCTTTCTTCCCCATTTGTCGGCTAGTTTGCCCGCGAAGAAGTTGCATGCTATTCCTATGAACCCTGATATGGATAGGATTGCTCCGATCTGGAAGGTTATGGCTCCGAAGACCTCGCCTAGGAAGAGGACGGCCACTGGAGCGATGAAACCTACTGCGAAGCCGTTAGTCAGGGTTGTAACGTACAGGACTCTTATGGATCGCAGAATCCATCCAGTAAGCTTAAAGTCGTCTTCTTCCTCGATCTCCGTTCTTTTTAAGTCAGATCTTTTTCCTCTCGTCTCTTTGACCTTCCACGCCACTAATCCGATGGCGATTACGGATAGCAAGGAGTCTATAAAATATGGGATTCTGTAACTATTCTCTAAAGATAATCCTAGGGTGGTCTCTGAAAGAAATTGAATGGTTCCACCGAAGATGGGGCCTATGAACCATCCTACCATGGTTAGGGTTAGGAAGAATCCTAGGGCCTCGCCTTTTCGTCTTTTTGGAACTTGGTCGATCAAGGAAGCTTCTGCTGCGGGGCGAACTGCTGCTGTAGCCACCCCGTTCAGGGCTCTAATGATAAGGAGTGTCTGCCAATTCGGAACTAGACCTGTTAATGTGCCTAGGAAAACGTCTGCTAGTAGTCCAGCTTGAATGAGTTTCTTCCTGCCAGCTCGATCAGAGAGGCTTCCAAGTGGGGAAGAGAGAAATGCGCTTGTAACCATGAAGGCGGCTATGAACACTCCTATAAACCAGATTTCAGCCCCTAAGGAGGTTGCGTAATAGGGGAAGTAGGACATAGGTAGGGCGCCTGCTATGTTCTCGACCATGGAGGTTATTGACAGTACAATAACGCTCGCTGAGTATAATTCTGAACGCCGCATCAACCATCCCGTTTCTAATCCTAAGGTTCTAACCATAAATGAAATCTGACATATTTATGCGTGCACACACGGAATACACCTATATCAGAGTAAAACGCTACGCATAACAAAAGAAGGACTAAACCATGGAAAACGTGAAAATAGTTCTATACGGCGTTGGCGCCATGGGAACACGCATAGCCAAGTTTCTACTGAAAAAGAAGGGGGTAGAAATCATTGGTGCCATCGATGTTGACAAAGAGAAAGTTGGAAAAGATTTGGGAGACGTATTGGACATCGGCAAACGGTTGGGAATCACGGTATCCAACGACCCAAATGGCATGCTGTCTAAGGCTAACGCAGACATGGTGATTCATTCAACCACCTCATTCCTCAAACAAACATACCCACAGATAGCAGCAGCCATAAAGCATGGAGTAAACGTGGTATCAACATGTGAAGAACTTTCGTATCCTTACGCCACGGAACCTGAACTAGCTGAAAAACTTGACAAGCTAGCAAGAGAACACAGTGTAACCGTCTTAGGTACAGGCATAAACCCAGGCTTCCTCATGGACACCCGCGTCATCAACCTCACCAGCGTATGCCAAGAAATCGAACACATCAGGGCAACTAGAATAATGAATGCCGCCACGCGGAGGGTTCCATTCCAAAAGAAAATAGGAGCAGGGCTCACCGTCAACGAGTTCAAAGAAAGAATAGAACAGAAAACCATTACAGGACACGTCGGACTTACGCAATCCATAGCCATGATAGCCAACGCCTTAAAATGGAAACTTGACAAGATCGAGGTAGACCCTGTGGAGCCTGTGGTAGCTGAGACACAGGTGGAAAGCGAGGCGGTTAAGGTGGAACCCGGTCAAGTGGCGGGCCTAAAACAATGTGCAAGAGGCGTAAAGGAAGGAAAAGAAGTGATCTCACTCGATTTTCAAGCGTACATAGGCGCAAAAGAGGAATATGATGCTGTCACTATCGAAGGGGTGCCAAACGTCCACGAAAAAATTGCACCATGCATTCATGGCGACTCTGGGACCATAGCGATAATCGTAAACTCCATTCCTAAGGTGATGAATGCAGCGCCAGGCTTGGTGACGATGAAGGATTTGCCTGTTCCATCAGCCGCGCTTGAGGACATGAGGAACTATTTTGGTTGACGAAAACACGATCTCTTCGATTAAACAAATCTTTTTTCCAAAACTCATCTAAAATTTATGCGCTGTTGTCACCAAGGCAATATAGGAGTCACGAAAAAGCTTGCCAGAATACAGAGTCAGCATAGACATTGGAGGCACATTCACAGACCTAATTGCACTAAACGAGCAAACTGGCAAGCTAATGAATTTCAAGGTGTCCTCAACTCCAAAAAAGCCTGCAGACGCGGTCATCGAGGTTTTCGAACGATTTCTGAAGAGAGTTGAACCAGAAACAGTTTCTACAATAACGCATTCCACGACGATAGCAGTAAATGCATTACTTGGGCAGCTGGGTCTTGAACTCCCCAAAGTCGCGTTGATCACAACGAAGGGATTTAGAGACGTTTTAGAAATAGGCAGGCAGAGGAGACACGAGTTATACAACCTTTTCGTTCAAAGGCCTCGGATGCTTATACCCAGAAGACTTAGGTACGAAGTTAATGAAAGAATCGGGCCGGAAGGTGAAGTGTTAGAGCCGTTAAACACTGAGAATGTCCGATCTCTCGCAGTTGAGTTGAAACGTGAGAAAATCAAAGCTGTGGCAATCGCGTTGCTTCACTCTTACATGAACCCGAAGCACGAACAAAAAATCAAGAACATACTCCAAGAGGCATACCCACGGACTTTTGTAACCTGCTCCTCCGAAATTGCACCTGAATACCGCGAATTTGAGAGAACAAGCACGACAGCAGTGAACGCGTGTCTAATGCCAATCGTGTCAGTCTATATGAACGAGTTATCTGATAGAATTCAAAAATTAGGCGTTTCCAGTCCATTTTGCGTGATGCAGTCCAGTGGCGGTATAGCTTCTAAAAATGTAATTATCAAAAAACCGGTAAGCATGGTTGAATCTGGCCCAGCAGCCGGCGTCATAGCATCATCTTTCTACGGAAAAATGCTCAAAATCCAGAATATAATAAGCTTCGACATGGGAGGAACCACCGCTAAGGCAGGAATCGTGAAAGGTGGAATCCCAGAAGTTGTGACAGAATACGAAGTCGCTGGCAAAGTCCACAGCGGAAGAATCGTGAAAGGAAGCGGATACCCCGTAAGATTCCCCTTCATAGACCTAGCGGAATGCAGCGCCGGAGGAGGAACAATCGCTTGGGTTGACACAGGCGCAGCTTTAAGAGTTGGCCCTTTAAGCGCAGGAGCTGATCCTGGCCCAGCCTGCTATGGAAAAAGCGGAGAGAAACCCACCGTAACCGACGCTAACCTAATTCTTGGAAGGCTTAACCCCAACTATATACTTGGAGGAAGAATGAAAGTATTCCCCGAGTTATCTCAAAAATCCATTGATAAAGAAATCTGTGAGAAAACCGGTCTCGAATTAGCCGACGCTGCTGCAGGTATAATAAGAATAGTAAACTCAACGATGGCTAAGATTCTAAGAATCGTTTCGGTGGAGCGCGGCCACGACTCGAGACAATTTACATTAAATTCCTTTGGTGGAGCCGGTCCGATGCACGCTTGCGCCCTCGCTGAGGAATTACACATATCCAGCATTATTGCGCCAACTAATCCAGGCCTGTTTTCAGCGCTTGGGCTCCTCACAGCCGATTTCATCTATAGCCTTGTAAAAGCCATCATGAAAACAGTGAAAGATGTTCAACTAAGCGACATTGAAGCAACGTTTAGGAAACTGCAAGCCAAAGGCATGAAAATACTGGAATCGCAGAAAGTCAAACCTGACAACATGACGTTTCTGAGACAGCTGGACCTGAGATACTTTGGCCAAGGGTACGAGCTTACCATTCCGGTGCTTGCTCCATTAATCAAAGAAGAATTTGACAGGGTCATAGAGAGTTTTCATAGCAAACATGAGGCAGTCTATGGGTATGCAGTAAGAGAGGAAAATGTCGAGTTGGTGAATGCTAGGCTTGTCGCAGTCGGTGTCGTGATGAAGCCTAAATTGATGAAGCAAAAACTATGTGAACGGGAGCCGTCTGCAGAGGCTCTTCTGACTACGCGGGATGTGTTCTTTGAGAAATACAGAGATTTTGTGAAATGTCCCGTGTATACCCGAGAGAAACTTAAGCCGGGAAATATGATCTGTGGCCCAGCAGTAATAGAGCAATACGATGCTACCACAGTTGTCTATCCTAATTGGAAGACCAGAGTGGACGGTTTTGGAAACTTCCTAATGACCCTTGTAGGAGAAGAGCACTATTGAAAGTTGACCCTGTAACCGTTGAAGTGATTAAAGGTGCTTTGACATACGCCGCTGAGGAAATGGGAATCACGCTAAGAAACTCCGCTTATTCTCCCAATATCAAAGAAAGAATGGACTGTTCATGCAGCATCTTCGACCATAAAAAGAGGCTAGCAGCCCAAGCTGAGCACATCCCAGTTCACCTTGGATCCATGGCTTGGGCAGTTCAAGAAGGACTAGAACATTTCAAGGGAGAGCTTGAAGAAGGCGACATGATACTATTTAATGACCCCTACATCAGTGGCACCCACCTACCAGACATCACGCTGATTAGTCCTATCTTCTTCAACGATGAGATAATCGGCTACGCAGCGAACAAGGCACACCACTCAGATGTCGGTGGCAAGGCTCCCGGAAGCATGGCTGGCGACACCACCGAACTATATCAAGAGGGCATCATCATACCCCCTGTTAAGTTCGTAGCAAAAGGGAAAATCAATGAAGACCTTGCAAGCTTGATCTTGCGCAACGTCCGAACCCCAGATGTTAGGATGGGTGATTTAAGAGCTCAGATGGCGGCTAACATTCTCGGCGAACGCAAGGTTGTTGAAATCGCGAAAAGATATGGTGTCGGTGTACTCCATGAAGCCGTCGAAGCGTTTTTGGATTATTCGGAGAAAATGATGAGGGCTGAGATAGATAAGATGCTTGAGGGACGGTACGCGGCAGAAGACTTTTTGGAGGATACGGGGGTTAGTGATGAAGCCGTTAACATAAAAGTCGCTGTAACCGTCCGAGGAAGTAACTTGAAAATTGACTACACAGGCACGGATAGTCAAGTTGACGGCCCAATCAACGCTGTATGGGGAGTCACGCTTTCCGGCATCTACTACACTCTAAAATGCGTCACCGACCCCACGATACCTACAAATGACGGCTGCTATAGACCAGTCGAGGTTTATGCACCGAAAGGAACTGTCTTAAATCCTGTCCCGCCAGCCCCGGTTGCCGGGGGAAACGTGGAGACCTCTCAAAGAAATGTCGACGTTTTGCTAAAGGCGTTTGCACAGATCGTTCCGGAGAAAGTTTGTGCGGCATGCCAAGGAACCATGAACAACGTGTCCGTGGGAGGAGTTAACCCTAAGACAGGTAAGCCATGGTCGTTTTATGAAACGATTGCAGGCGGTTTTGGCGGCAGACATGGATCAGATGGTATAGACGCGATACATACACATATGACGAACACGATGAACACGCCTATTGAGGCAATTGAGGGGATTTACCCGATAAGATTTCTCAAGTACGCGTTGAGGAGGGATTGTGGCGGGTCAGGCGAGTGGAGAGGTGGTGTAGGCGTGGAACGAAGCTGGACGCTGCTTGCTCCTTCTGCCACTCTCTCTGTCTTGGCTGAAAGAAACAAGTTTCCTCCATGGGGATTATACGGAGGTAAGCCTGGAGCCCAAGGCGAATATCTAATATTAAAACGGGATGGCAGCAAGACTAAGTTAAAGTCAAAATGCACCGTAAAAATGAGCCAAGGCGACACACTCGTCGTCAGAACACCGGGTGGAGGCGGCTACGGTGACCCACTGGAACGAAAACCAGAGTCAGTCCTTAGAGATGTCATCAACGACTTAGTTTCACTGGATTCAGCTCGAAACGATTACGGAGTCATTATCGAGTCGAAGACCATGAAAATCGATTGGAAAGCCACCAAAATACTTAGGGAGAAAATGAAAAACCAACAGTAAGGGCATTCTTCATGTCTTATTCTTTTTCAGCTTGAATTCCCATTCGCACCAAATGTCTTGAGGGTGTTCACCGGGTGGGCAGATCTTGCAGTTCACTTCGGTGTTAGGGTTCATTTCTTCAGCGAAGCTTTTCAGATATCCGAATCTAACTTTTTTGCACGGGAACTCTCCAAGTCCCTTGCGGATTCTTGTCAGCTGAGTTCCGCATTTATTTACTCTGTAAATGCCTCTGGTCTCTGATACCTCGGTTTCTTTGTCTCTCTGGTCCAGCGACCAGCTTGTGTTCCTTAATGCATGTATCAGGGAAGCAATGTCGTTTCCTTTCATTCCTAACGTCTTTTTAAGCGCTCTAGCTTCTAGTTTCCCCATCAGTTGCCAACAATTTGCATCTATCTCCGTAGCGGCATCGGTGCCGAATTTCTCTTCTATTCCAATGAAGTATAGACCGTCTACTCTCCATAAATTTCTGATGTGTAAGAAGAACAAATCAAGCAGCTTGTCTTTTGGTATACTGTCCAACATTTTGCGGTCTTGATCTACAACCTGACTCATTTTGAACACCTAATCTGTAGCCTCTGCTAATCACGGACTGACTTTTTGTGGAAGATGATATAAAAGCATTGTAGTTCATCGAGTAGGATTCGAATGGTGGACTCTCACAGAAGGGAAAAGGTGGTAATCATAGCGCTCTTTTTTGGTAATATATCGATTTTCGAAATATGTGTCTTATAGAAGAAATTTATAGAAGAAATGTAGTGAACTCGGAAGGTTTCGAATTGCCAGCTAAGAAAGGAATAGGTGTATGGATATTTGGGTTCTTAACCTTTCTAGGAGTTTTGCATACTTTTGACGCTGTTCTTTCTTTCACGCTTGGAGGCACAAATTCGCTGCTGAAACTCAATCCATTTTATGGATTAATTTATAATATGTTTGGGGAAATAGACGCTGCATCGTATTTTTGGGCATCCATAATTTTTACATTCGTCCTTTTTGGATTGAGTTGTGTTATTGCGTTTCACGATCCGATTGCAACCTTCATTAATAGGGTAGTTTCAGACGCCAAATCAGAAGAGAACCCAGCTGATCTTCATTTGGAATCTGGTATAAACGTTTTTGAAATGATTAATGATTCTGTGACATCTAATAGTATACTTCTTAATAAGGTCAAAGAGAGCACGGAAAACGTCAGGGACAGCATGAACACCGTAAAAGCTGAACTGATGATGTTGGGGGCGAAACTCGGAAAAATGGAAACCGACTTGGCACCCCCTAGGAAATGCCCTTCGTGTGGAAAAGATGTATTGCCGGATTTCAAGTTATGTCCTTACTGTGGAGAAAAATTGCTATTTTATGTACAAATATCCACGGTACGCAAGTAGAACAAATGGAACAACTGTCTTCAGAAGAAACCTAACTCATTTTTTGGAGAGAAAAATTGATGAATGACTTATTAGTAGACTAACGTAGTAATTTATGCAGGGTGAAGAAAATGCCAATTTCAGGTAGTTTCTATTTTTGGGGTGAGAAAGCAAGAAATGTTCTGTCTGAAGCCAGTGTATATGAGCTCTACGATGAGAACTACCGATTGATATTCGTGGGAGAATGTTCAAACCTTAAAGAAAGATTTGCAGAGTATTTGGAGACACACTTTTCGAAGGACCCGCGCAAAGTTGCTACGAAATATTATAAGAGAGAGTTTACTTCTAACACTAAAGAACGAAAGAACGAGATTTTAGAGGAGTATAAGAAGAAATATGGCAAGCTTCCGAAATGCAACATTGTTAAGGGGGAATACGTGATAGTAGCAGAAAAAGAAGTTGGTGTTGAAAAAGCCTTTTACTTCTACGAAGACTTGGACCATCCGTTACATCAGGTTGCGGTTAGTCTGAAAGACTTTCTGGAAAAGGTCACAGAGATACCAGTGACCTCTATAGAGTTTCATCAAAACAGAGGAGATTTCGCGAGGTGGATTCGAGACACTCTTGGATCTGTTTCATTAGCTGATGCCGTTGAGACTGTGAAGGAGTCTGGTGAAGGTCTTAGGAGACGGCTCATAGATATAGTAAGCCATCCAGAAGCTGCTGTTCTAGTTAGCTGTCCTCAATGCAGAACTAAGACGAGACCAATGAAAATTTGGAGTATGGCTGGTAGGCCAAGCAGAATAGGAGAGAGGCTGAGGTTAACTATAGGCTATTATCGATGCTCCGAATGTGGCAAATCGTTCCGAAAAGTGATTGCAAAAGAAAAAGTGAAGGGTTAACAAAGAAATATAGTACGCTCGCGATTGGAACGTAAAGCCTGGCGGAATGCTTTAAGGATTGAACGTTATTTCGTCGTCCTAGTCGGGAGTCCGAGATTGTTGAGGAGGCATTCTGTCATTTGTCGGCATGCCAAGCAGTCCTTCGGCGTCGGAAAATCTTTGGATATTTGTTTCAGCTCTGCTAGATATCCAAAGTGAAATGGGCATCCCATTGGGGGTGCTTCTTTCCCGTTTCCGCGTGGTTTGATGGAAAGCAAGTTTTGGTTTTCAACGAGTATGTCAACGGGGGACTTGCAGTGGGGACAAGCGTAGTAGGTGCCTCGAGGTATTTTTGTTACATCAGTTAGCATAATTAGTCTGCCAAACTTTTTTGCACAGTTGTTGTAGGGACACACGAGGCTCCTTGAATTACGCATATTCTTGCCTTCTAATTAAGTTCGTCAATATATATTAAGTATTAAGATTTAATAAGTATTTCTGTTGAATTGTTCAACACTTAAACAGTTTAACTGTTCAACAAAAATACAAGATAATGCGATAAACCAATCTTTCAGCCATGTGAAGCCTTGAGGCGGAGGTTTGCTGGAGAGGTGGCGATCAATGGTGTAAGCTTTTTGATTTCGTGTTGGGAATATGTCGTTTTAGGAAATAAATGGTATATTAAGGCTTCAGATAAGACTAGAGATGAGGCTCACAATTATGAATCCAGAGGTTAAGGAACTCAACAAATTGTTATGCAAAAACTGTAATGAAAAGAATTATGAAACGTGTCAATCGTGTAAGGTTTACCTTTTGATCAACTCTTTAGCTTCCTAAGTACTGAAAGAGAAGGGAGAAAGCGTTTAGAGCTGTAGAGAGGTTCTTCCCTCCTTCCTCTCTCAGCGATGACATTAATATAACCCCGCGCAAAGATTTTTGTAATTTTTCTGTAACTAGCCTGACGGCACGATAGGTCAGATTCTAATCCGGCAAATTCTTGCAGAAGATAAACTTATCAATCGGTTTTAAGAGAATGCAACGATTGATGTATCTTAGAATCTGTCAAACGTCAAGTGAATTGTCATGATTGGAATACCAGAGTTTGTAGTGCTAGCAGTCACTTCTATCATCGCTGTGTTAGAACCCACTAGCACTATTGCGATCTATCTCACCTTGACGAAAGATATGAAGGAGAGTCAACGTCGCCGGATTATTGCAAAGTCTATGCAGATATCTCTTCTAGTTTTATTGTTCTTCGCCTTGACAGGCCAGTTTCTCTTTTCAATATTTAACATCACGATCGCCTCCTTTAGAATAGCAGGAGGCATCTTACTAGTCACCGTTGCTTTCAGAATGCTTAATCCTAGAAAAGGTGAATACTCTCAGGAGGAACTTGAGGACATCGCTGTAGTTCCGCTTGCGTTTCCTCTGACCGCGGGCCCAGGCACAATCACTACAGTGATTCTTCTCGTCTCTGAAGCGGATGGTCTGTTACAGGGTTCTCTTGTTCTTGTGGCAATTGCGGTAGGAATAGTTGTGTCATACGTGGGGATGAGATACGCTTCTAAGATAAGCGAATTTATAGGCAGCGAGGGACTTCGCGTTGTTACGAAACTCATGGCCATAATCGTCTTAGCTATTGCAGTGCAATTTGTGATAAGCGGTATCACTGAGGCCATACCTCAGATTCTAAGCTAAAGGTATCACTGTAGATGAGGTTTGTATGAGAATATGTAACTCTCGCCATTTTGATCCGTTGCATGCGTGTTTGAATCCTGCCTCAATCGAGGACCCGACAGCCTTGTACATATTCAGCTTCAGAACAGAAGTTCTGTGGATCCCACCAAAGGAGAGATAGATTTATGGACATCAGTTTTTTGCTTAGGGGGATCATCATAGGTTTTTCAATCGCTGCACCTGTCGGACCAATTGGTGTGTTATGCATAAGGCGCACCTTAGCTGAAGGGCGGGCCTCCGGCTTGGTCTCTGGTTTAGGGGCTGCTACTGCTGATGCAATCTATGGCTGCATTGCTGGGCTTGGGCTAACCTTGATTTCGGACTTTTTGATCAGTCAACAGGTGTGGCTTCGTCTTGTTGGTGGGAGCTTTCTTTGCCTTTTGGGCCTTAGGACTTTTCTATCGAAACCTGTTGATCAAGCCGCTTTAATTAAAGGAAGAGGACTTGTTGGTTCTTTTGCCTCAATGTTTTTCTTAACGATTACAAACCCTATGACAATTCTTTCTTTTGCGGCGATATTTGCTGGATTGGGGATTGGAGGCGTGGGTGTGAGCTATATCTCTGCGTCACTGTTGGTTTTAGGTGTATTTATCGGCTCAGCCTTATGGTGGTTTGTTTTGAGCAGTGTTGCCAACGTATTTCGTGCAGAATTCAGCGGTGAGAAGCTGAAGTGGATAAACAGAGTTTCAGGCATAATCATAACAGCGTTTGGCGTGATTGCGCTCCTAAGTCTAACAGGATGAGAGCACAATTCCAGATTAACAATTGTCTGTTGGCAAAGATCAATGCTAGGAAAAAGAGAGGAATTGCCGGTGGGGGTATCTCCACTGTAGGGGGAGTTCAAATCCCATCCACCGCTATCTTTTTCTTGCTACAATCCATGCGTATAGTCTTTGAGGAGTAATATATGACAAAGGAACTGATCAAAACAATCTTCGCTCGGCGCAGCATACGCGAATATACTGCAGAAGTGATCAGCGAAAAAGACATCAAGACAATGCTAGAAGCTGCTATGGCAGCCCCTTCGGCTTCAAACCGCAAGCCTTGGCACTTCATCGCAGTAACCGACCGACAGCTCCTAGACAACCTGGCTAGGGTTCACCCACACGGCAAGATGCTGTTCAAAGCGCCCCTCTGCATAGTCGTATGCGGCGACACGACCATCTCAGCACGCTCTTGGGTACAGGATTGCTCTGCGGCTACAGAGAACCTTCTCCTG
>CAZKWF010000016.1:0-36316 GCA_964556565.1 uncultured Candidatus Bathyarchaeia archaeon | reverse complement strand
TGAAGAGAAACAACTTTCTGATTCCCACATCAAAAGAGCTGAGAAAAGGAGGAAAACTGAAAGAATCCGTTCCAGGAGCCCTGACGATTACGCCGAAGAGTGGAATCTACTTCAACACTGTCGTAACCGACTTTGAAAGCCTCTATCCAAGCTGTATCGACAGCTACAACTTGTCATACGAGACGGTTGACTGCAAACACGAAGAGTGTAGAGGCAACAGAATTTCAGAATTAGACCACCACGTTTGTGTAAGGAGAAGAGGCTTCTACTCGGTGATAATCGGCGCGTTAAAGGACTTACGAATCCACTGGTTTAAACCTCTTTCAAAGAATCCCTCAACATCAAAACATGAACGGCTTTTAGCCGAAGCATTAGCCAAACTACTAAAACTAATATCAGTTTCTAGCTATGGCGTCACAGTGAGAATCCATGGACTTGCGTCCACACCGTTAGCTGAATCTATAACGGGTTACGGACGTTATGCTCTTCAAACGGCATGGAACATGGCTGAAGAACATGGTCTACATCCAACATACGGCGACACGGATTCTATATTCTTAGACAACCCGCCTGAAAAAGAAGTGAAATGGCTGGTCAGAACCGTGAAAGAGAAGCTTCGACTAGATTTAGCTGTTGACAAAGAGTACTCGCTCTGCGTGTTGCCGGAAGCCAAAAAGGCATATTTTGGCATCTTAAAAGACGGAACGCCCGACATCAAAGGGCTAACAGTAATCAAATCCAATTCACCCGAGTTCTTTCTAAGAGTGTTTCGAAACTGCGTCAAAGAGCTAAGCCACGTGAAAAACCTAGAAGAATACAGGTTGGCAAAGGAAAGAATCGCAGCAATTACTCAAGAAGCAATCAAAGATTTGAGACAAGGAAGAATCAAACTCAAAGACTTGGAGTACTCGGTGCAGCTTTACTTTGATCCGAAACAAAAGGCTAGATTGGAGGAAGCGTTACATCAACCCTATCAATGCGCCGTTCAACTCATCGACGCGGGCGTGGACGTAAGCAAGAGAGACCCGGTTTCATTCATAAAAGTCAACCCATTTAACTATAAAGGCAAAAAATTCACTGTGAAACCCACAGCCCATGTGAAAAGCTTGTCAGAAGTTAACGTTAAGGATTACGTTCGAAACCTCAGAACAGCCTTAGGTCAGACGTTCAAACCAATGAATATTGAATCTAAAATAGAAAAGGATAAGAAGATATCAGATTGGTTCGGCACTAACAGATAAATTCTGCAAACCGTGGAACCGACATGCTCCGCTCACTTGCGTGAAAAGGCAGTTATGACCCCGATTTTCTGCTTCCTATGTACTTGCCGATTTCTATGCTGAAGAACACTATTAAAGTGAAAGCAATGGCTACGGCCCAGTCGAACAGCCCTGGATATGTTACGTCGAATAAGCTGTGAAGTGCTGGAGTGTAGAGCACCATCAGCTGTAAGCCTAATGAGGAAAGTATTGCAATCCAGAGGAACTTGTTCTTAAACAGACCCACCTTAAAGACTGTGTATTTGAGTGAACGTGCATTTACAGCGTTAACCAGTTCCATTAAGATTAAAGCTGTAAAGAGCTGTGTACGTGCTTCTATCAAGCTATCCTTGCTTACCCAAGGTTGATAAGAGAGATATCCACCTAAGAGAAGAACAGTCATCAACACCGGAACTGCAAGAAGGTATACCTTCACGTCCCGTGTGAAAATACTTTCCTTTGGGTCTCTTGGTTTTCTCTCCATTAGGTCTGGATCACCCGGGTCTACACCCAAGGCTATGGCTGGTAAACCATCTGTTGTCAGATTTACCCAAAGAATCTGAATCGTTGTAAGAGCTATAGCTGGTGGCACCATGCCTGAAGGCATCTCGAATGACGGTCCTGGAGCAATCATCATAACTATGAACATCACGAGTATCTCCATAATGTTGCAACGAAGCAGATACGTTAGGTACTTCTTGATGTTCTCGAAGATTTCGCGTCCTTCTTTAACTGCTCTTACAATTGTTGCGAAGTTGTCATCAGCCAAAACCATGTCTGACGCCTCTTTCGTAACTTCCGTTCCAGTTATTCCCATCGCTATGCCTATGTCAGCCCTCTTTAAAGCTGGTGCATCATTTACACCGTCGCCTGTCATGGCGCAGATGTAACCTTTTTTCCTTAGGGCCTTGACTATTCGAACTTTGTGTTCCGGCGAAACCCTTGCATAAATCACAACGTTTTCAACGACTTTCTCGAATTCTTCGCCGCTGACCTTATCCAATTCTGCTCCAGTTAACACTCTGCCTTCTTCCTTTTCACTTTCACCTACCAGGTTCAGTTCTTTGGCTACTGCCACGGCTGTCAATTTGTGGTCGCCAGTAACCATAACAACTTTGATTCCGGCTTTTCCACACATGTAGATTGCTTCTTTCACTTCTTCTCGTGGAGGGTCAATCATCCCCATTATCCCAAGGAAAACAAAGTCTTTCTCGTCTTCTTCATTTAATGAAGTTGTAAATTCTGGTAATTCCTTGTACGCGAAGCCCAGATTTCTTAACGCTTGTATTGACATGGCTTCAATTACTACTGATATTTCCCTGCGTATTTCATCAGTTAATTTATGCACTTTTCCATTAGTGTAAACTTTCTTACATTTTTCTAAAACGATTTCTGGAGCGCCTTTCATGTAAGCTATTTTGCTCTTGCCATTTGCTTCGTGAATTGTAGTCATGCGTTTTCTTTCCGAAGAAAACGGGATTTCGTTTATTCGTGGTTCTTTTTTTTCAATTTCTTGTTTCCACAAAACTGCCTTGGCAGCAGCAACCACTAACGCTCCTTCTGTTGGGTCACCTTTCACCATCCACTTTCCCTCTTCCTTCTCCAGTTTCGCGTCGTTGCATAAAGTTGCAGCTTTTAAGAGTGCGTGAAGCTCTTTTTCTTTGGTTGGGTTGAGTCTCTTATCTTCAAACAGGAATTCTCCTTGGGGTTCGTAGCCGACACCCGTGATCTTCAAAGATTTGTCGTTTACGTAGATTCTTTGCACAGTCATTTCACCCTTGGTCAGTGTTCCTGTTTTGTCTGAACATATGACGCTTGTGCAGCCTAGAGTTTCAACTGCTGGAAGCCTTCGGACTATGGAGTTTTCTCTAGCCATCCGATACATGCCCACTGCAAGTGCGCCCGTCACTACCGCTGGTAACGCTTCTGGAACAGCGGCTACTGCAAGGCTTATACCCCACAGAATCATTTCTAGAATTTCGCGTCCTCTTATAATGCCCAAAAATCCTACAAAAAGGCAGACTGCAACTGAGAGTATTCCAAGCCATTTCCCAACATGAGCCATTCTTTTCTCAAGCGGCGTTTCTTCCTCTTCGGTTACTTGAACCATTTTAGCGATTTTTCCAAATTCTGTATTCATTCCCGTTGATGTAACAACTGCTTTGCCGCGTCCATAAACAACAACTGTGCCAGTAAATACTATGTTGCGTCTATCAGAAACGGGAGTTTCTTCATGTGAAGGCTTAACGTCCTTGTTTACAGGGGTGGATTCACCTGTTAATGGGGCCTCATCTGTTTTCATGTTTATAGCTTCAATAAGCCTAGCATCCGCGGACACCTTGTCTCCGGTGTACAATAAGAGAATGTCGCCAGGTACAACATTCTGAGTTTGAAGCTGCAATTCTTTTCCGTCACGTAAAACCGTGGCTGTCGGAGCGGTCATCTTTTTTAGAGCTTCTAAAGCCTTTTCCGCCTTGTACTCTTGGGTGAAGCCTAAAACTGCACATGCGATGACTATCGCTATTATAACTGTTGCATCGTAGACTTCTCCTATAGCGACTGAAAGCAACGTGGCAATTAACAATATTATAATCAATATGTCTGTGAACTGTTCAATGAAGATTTTTACCGGCGACTTCCTCTCTGCCTTCTTCAGCTCGTTGGGTCCAAATTCTTCCATCCGACGCTTAGCTTCCTCCACGCTCAAACCTTTTAGATCAGTTTTCAGAGTACGCATAACATCCTTGCTTTCCATAGCATGCCATTTGCGACTCACAGCAACCACATACCTTCATCGGCTCCAATAACCTTGCATTTAGACTTCTAAAATATCCTAGCTCCTAAAAAGGATTTTCGCTCAAAATTAGCGCACGCATGCTTGTACAACGCGAAAAAGAGGAAACAGTTAAAAGGCTTGTCTGCTATTCAACGGATAATATTTAGTCTAGCCTTGGAGTGAATTAGGATGGAATGGCTGTTGGCACCAATCTCAGCTTTAATCTCGATAGTAGCAGTACTCTACTTGTTTTACTACGTGAATAGACAAGACAGCGGAAACAAAAAAATGCAGGAAATCGCTGGAGCAATAAAGGAGGGCGCAGACGCGTTCCTGAAAAGGGAATACCGCACTCTTGCATATTTCGTGATAATCGTGGCCGTTGTACTTGGGATTTTTCTCCCAGAGCCCGTTTGGATTTCCACAGACATATTCAACAATCTCAGTTTAGCGTTGGCATACCTTTTCGGTTCAGTTTGCTCTGCCTTGGCAGGCCTTTTCGGCATGGATGTAGCGCTAAAGGGAAACGTAAGAACAACCAGTGCAGCCAAGCACGGCATACACAAGGCGTTTCCAATCGCATTTCGTGCAGGGGCGGTGATGGGATTATCCGCTGTTGGTTTAGGTGTGCTTGGATTAAGTGTAGTATACGGAATAGGCGTAGCCCGAGGATTAGACGCTTTAACCAATCTAACAATTATCCTAGGCTTCAGCTTTGGCGCAAGCGCGCTAGCCTTATTTGCAAAAGCTGGAGGAGGTATTTTCACAAAGACCGCAGATATAAGCGCTGATCTGGTTGGCAAAGTGGAACTCAGCATTCCTGAAGACGACCCGAGAAATCCTGCTGTTATCGCAGACAATGTAGGCGACAATGTTGGCGACGTCGCTGGTATGGGTGCTGATATGATCGATTCTTACATTGCCTCTCTGGTAGCAGCAATGATACTTGGACAAGCTTTGAGTGCGACTTGGGGAGCAAAAATGATGCATTTACCATTTATACTCGCAGGTCTAGGAATACTCGCTTCTCTTCTAGGTGTTGCTGTTACGAGAATCAGCAAGAAAGGTGATCCTGGAAAAGCTCTCAACATGGGAACATATATAACATGTGCGGTCTTCGCTGTCCTTACTCTTTTTGCAGTCACGTATTTAGAATACCCATTTGAAATCTGGCTGGCGACCGTTACTGGATTGGTGGCGGGAATCATTATCGGCATAACATCAGATTACTTCACATCCATAAATAGACCTCCTGTAAGAAAAACTGCAGAAGCATCGACGACGGGAACAGCAACCAACATAATAACTGGGTTCTCGTATGGCTTAGCGAGTGTACTTCCACCTCTTCTCGGAATTGGCATAGCGACTACGATAGCATACTTCGTGTATGGATTCTTTGGCATAGGAGTAGCTGCCTTTGGAATGCTGTCAGTCGTAGGGCATATTGTTGCCAACGACGCATACGGACCCATAGGAGACAACGCCAAGGGAATTGCTGAGCAGTCAGGAGAAACAGAAGGTGTCGTCGAGATACTTGACAAACTAGACGCAGCTGGAAACACGACCAAGGCGATATCAAAAGGTTTTGCAATAGGTGCTGCTGGACTGACGGTTATTTCACTACTTGCCGCATATGTAGAAACAGTCGCGAGCAAAGTAGGTCAGCATGCAGCGGAAGAACTCACCTTCAGCTTGATGAACCCGTATGTTCTGCTTGGAGTCTTCGTTGGACTTGCAATGCCACCATTATTTTCGGCTTTGGTGATGCTTGGTGTAGGTAGGAACGCTTCAAGAATGATTGAAGAGATCAGAAGACAGTTCAGAGAAATCCCTGGGTTGAAGGAGGCGAAAGAAGGAGCAAAACCTGACTATGCAGCATGCGTTGACATAGCTACTAAAGGCGCCTTGAAGGAGCTTATGCTTCCGAGCGTTCTATCGATTGTCGTTACCATAATCATTGGCTTCTTACCTGGCTACTTTGCTGGTTACAAAGCTGGCATAGAAGCTTTAGGTGGCTATTTGGCTGGTAGCATATTCTCTGGTTTGGTGTTTGCCCTGCTGATGGCTAACTCAGGGGGATTGTGGGACAACGCTAAGAAATACATTGAAGCGGGAGCTCTAGGCGGCACAGGATCAGATGCACATAAAGCCGCAGTCGTAGGCGACACCGTGGGAGACCCATTCAAAGACACGGCAGGGCCATCTCTGAACACCCAGATCTGCGTAATGGGCCTAGTAGCGAACCTTATTGCCCCTCTAATCTTATTGCTACTGCTTGCTTGACAGCGGACTATTTTCCTTCAAAGTTCCAACGGTCCGTGGCAAACTTTTCTCTGCAAAGTTTCTCCGCAAGTTTTTGTTCGTAGCTTGTCAGTTTCCCTTCCATAGACTGTACTTCAAACGCTTTTTGAAAGCCTCGAACCAAAGCTTGATGTGCCTCTTTTATCGGTATGCTTGTTCCGAGTTCTTCTTTTACCGAGGTTAGTCGTTTCTCAGCTATGGGTATCACTTCCATGCACGTGTTAGCCCATGGGACTCTAAGGAACGTGAACATCTTCTCAAGGTTTGTGTCTAACAGAAACGTTCCGTGTTGAAGCAGTACCCCTTTCCTGCGGGACTGAGCGCTTCCAGAGATTTTTCTTCTATTTATGGTAACGTTTGGACATTTTTTTGGGTCTCCCGGGTTGAAGTCAGCGGAAATTCCCAACATTTTGGCTGCTTCGATCAACCCCTTGCATATCATGTTATAAGTAGAAGCCACATCCACAAACCCCAGATCACTCTCTTTTACGACCACGCTGTAGGTTATCTCTCCAACGTGATCGTGGTACACGGCTCCTCCACCCGTGATTCTTCTCACAATGTCCACTTCATGCTTTCGACAGTTTTCTACATAGACCTCGTTGAAAACACCTTGAAAACGTCCAATAGACACTGCTGAAGGTTTCCACCTGTAAAAACGCAGAGTGTTTGGCGCTATACCTACTATTCTAGCTGACAGGATGGCTTCGTCAACGGCCATGTTCGTAAACGCATCCTTCACTTCCAGATTGAGAAATCTCCAAACACCCATAGTGAACACCGTTTTCCAGACGATTAGTCGTGATAGAAGATGAGTACGACTTACGCTTTTTTCCGTGAAAGCATCTTTTCTAGCATTGGTCGCAGTTTTTCATTTTCAGCTTTGATTTTTGCTTTTCCCAGTGACTTCATCTGTTCAGTCATCTCTTTGTTGAGTTCCGCGAACTTCACTCCTTCTGCAGCGGATACGTATTCAACTCTGAATCTTTCTGGACTAAGCCCAAGTTTTTCAAGCATTTTCGCTAGCGCTTCCATCCTAACTTTCATCGCAACGTTTCCCGAAATATAATGACAGTCGTACGGTAGATGGCAGGCGCCCACCAAGACCATGCCGGCGCCGAGCCTAAATGCCTCCATAACAAAGTCTCGGTCCACGCGTCCAGAACACATTACCCGTACAGCCCGCAGATTGGGCGGATACTCAAAACGGCTCGTACCTGCCAAGTCAGCACCTGCATAGCTGCACCAGTTGCACAGAAAGCCAAGTATCTTATCCTCGGCATTCTCCTCTAAAGCAGCTCGAATCTGCGCATAGATTTGTGCATCTGTGAAATGCATCTGAGTGATGGCGTCGGATGGACATTCGGCAACACATGTGCCACAACCGTGACACATGGCCGCTGTGACTTCAGCCGGTTCTCCTTCTGGAGCCTTTATAGCTCCATACGGGCATTTTCTTGCGCAAATACCGCACTTCACCCTAGTATTGCGACACTTGTCAGGGGTCACCAAGGCAATGATGGGTTCAATCTTCCATGTAGGCTTAGAAAGTATGGTTGCAGCTCGCGCTGCGGCTCCGCTTCCCTGAGATACAGAGTAGGGTATGTCCTTCAGCCCTTGACAAGCACCTGCCAAGAAAACTCCGTCCACAGCTGTATCGATTGGCTTCAGCTTTGGGTGGCTTTCCATGAAGAAACCGTCAGCTCCGCGTGTGACGCTAAGAATTCTCGCCATTTCATCAGTTCCCTTTGTGGGGATGGCGGCAGTGGCCAGAACCACAAGCTCTGCCTCTAGCTCGATTAGTTCACCGAGGGTCATGTCCTCTGCGCGAACGGTTAGGTTTTTTGTTTTCGGATCCTCAAGAATATGTACAGCTCTCCCTCGAATGAAGTTGACTCCCAGCTCTCGGGCCCTTCGATAAAATTCCTCATAACCCTTGAAATGGGTGCGCATGTCCATGTAGAGAATGTAAACCTCTACGTCCTCCCTGTATTTCTCCTTGAGCTGAACGGCGTGTTTCAGCGAGTACATACAGCAGAAGCCTGAACAATATTCATACTTGTTTACATCCCTTGAACCAACGCATTGAATGAATACAACGACCTTTGGCTTCTTTCCATCAGAAGCACGCACAACTTTTCCACCGGTTGGACCAGCGGCCAGAATCAATCTCTCCAATTCTAACGCCGTGATAACGTTATCATACTTTCCGTAACCATATAGACTGTCGTCGTATGGTAGGTAGATGTCAAACCCAGTTGCAGTGATAATTGTTCCAACCTCAAGTTCGATTTCCTCAGCTTTCTGATCAAAATTGATGGCTTGCCGCGCGCCACAGATATCTACACATTTGTAGCATTCAATGCAGTAATCCATGTTTATCGTGTAAACAAGGGGAACCGCCTGATCGAACGGAACTGAAATCGCCTTCCTCACACCCATGTTCATGTCCCATTCGTTTGGGATTTCTATCGGACAAACATCTCGGCATTCGCCGCATCCTGTGCAGTTGTCTGCAATGATGTATCGCGGATTTTTCCGAATTTTCACTCTAAAATTTCCCACGAAACCCTGAACGCTGAGAACGTCGGCATAGGAGATTATTTCGATGTTAGGATGACGGGAGACATCGACCATCTTAGGTCCTTCGATACAAATCGAACAGTCCAACGTTGGAAAAGTTTTGTCAAGCTGGGCCATGTGTCCTCCAATGCTTTCGCCTCTTTCTACAAGGTAAACTTTGAATCCCATGTCGGCGAGATCTAGCGCAGTGCTTATCCCCGCGATTCCTCCGCCTATGATGAGGGCCTTGTTGGTAACGGGTACCTCCATTGTTTTGAGAGGTCGAAACAGCCTTACTTTTGCAACCGCCATCTTCACGATGTCTTTTGCCTTCTCGGTGGCTTCTTTCGGCGTACTTGGGTGACACCATGAGGAGAATTCCCTTATGTTCGCCATCTCGAAGAGATACGGGTTTAATCCTGCTTCGGCGACGCATCTGCGGAAGGTGGGTTCGTGCATACGTGGGGAGCAAGCTGCGACAACAACTCTGTTCAGCTTGTGCTCTTTTATTGCTTTTCTGATTTCCTCTTGCCCTGGGTCTGCGCATGTATAGCGGTTGCGTATGGCACAAACCACGTTAGGTAGTGTGCGAGCGTACTCGGTGAGTTCCTCTACGTCAATTACTCCTGCAATGTTGAGACCACAGTGGCAGACAAAAACTCCTATCCTAGGTTCTTCCGACATTATTTATCCCTCAAGCCAAACCTCTTCTCCACTGATTCTCGAACTTTGGTTGAACCCTTAGTCTGCAACTCCTTCGTCAACTCCTTGGTTGAAGTCAACTTTTCGAGAGCTTTATTCCACGCACCCGAATGAACAGGCGTGTGTCGTATGTTCGTTCTCTGGAGTTCAAGCGCCCCTTCCTCAGGGCAAACGATTCTGCAAACGCCACAGTAAACGCAGTACAATTCGTTAACGTGTACTTTTCCGTCTTCTGAAAGATAGAGCGCGCCTGTAATCGGGCAGACGTCGAGACAATTCTGGCAGCCGTCTGGGCACTTCTCTTGATTTATCTTGATTGTTCCATGAAAGATTTTCTTTACACGGATAGCGTCATAGGGGCATTTCAGTTCGCACACTCGACAGCACGGACAAAACTCCTTTTTTATGTCGACAACAACCGTGAGCTTTTCCTTATCTCGAATTGACTCCATGTCCGTAACCTTTTTACCTCCTAGAGTTCGTACGCTAACTTTGATGAGTTCAAGTGGGCAAGCCTTCTCGCATTCCACACATTCTACGTCACATTTTGTTGTGTCGACGTCGATTTCACGAATAAGTTCAGGGAAGCTTTCAGTCTTGACCACAGGAACCACGTGTTCGCCGTCAACCCTCACTTTCAACGCTCCAAAAGGGCAGAGAGAGCTACATATCCCGCAGAAATGACACTTCTGCTCGTCCACATCTATAATAGGATGTTTCAATTTTTCTCCAGTTACTTTAGGAAACGTTTTGATTTCAATGGCCTCTTTGGGACAGATTTCCTTGCAGATTTCACATCCCGTGCACAACGTCTTATCTAAGATTAAAGAGTAGTCTTTCGTGTGCAAAACTCTCTTGACTGCGAGTTCGTTTTCTGTCTCGGTTTTCGATAGTTTCATGGGCATCTTGGTTCATCCACGCAGGGGGTGTACGGCAAATCCTTTGAAGAGTATTTAGGCGATGTAAACTGTTATTTAAACATTAATCGATTCTTTGAGCTTTAAGTTACTCATGACCGTAGAGAGGTTGATAAGACTCTTAAGACAGCCTATTCTCAATGTTGTAAGGGGAGCTTGATCATGAAACAAATCACTATGGTTCATGGCGCTGGCGGAACCGTAATGAACGATCTGATTAGAGACTACGTGTTAAAATATCTCGGCGGAAGCGGCGCTGAGGTTCCGTTGGAAGCGCTGGATGATGCGGCGGTTATTGGCGACATAGTTTTGAAGTCTGACTCACATGTAGTGAAGCCTATATTCTTTCCAGGCGGAGACATTGGAAGACTAGCAGTCGCTGGCACCGTCAACGACATTGCGGTAATGGGTGCGGAACCGACTGCACTTTCTTGCGGCTTCGTGTTAGAAGAGGGCCTTTTAATGGCTGAGTTTGAAAAGATTTTGAAGAGCATGAACGAAACTTGCAGGGAAGCAGATGTTTACATCATTACAGGTGACACAAAGGTTGTTGAAAAAGGCGCCTTAGGAGGATGTATCATCAACACGTCAGGAATGGGCAAACGAAACGAAGCGTTGGAGAGAAACATTGCAGAAGTGAAGAAACATCGCTCCTTTGATATCCAATGGATTATCGACTCCAACTTGAGAGTAGGAGACAAAATCATAGTTTCCGGCACTGTTGGAGACCATGGATTAGCTGTGTTGTCGTCTCAAGAAGGATACGACTTTGGAAGCCAAATCACATCCGACGTAGCTCCACTCAACAAGCTGATTATGCATCTCTTAAACGTTGGAGGAATTGTAGCGATGAAAGACCCTACACGAGGTGGATTATCCAACACATTAGGTGAGCTAAGCGAAAAGTCGAAGGTCGGGATTCTAGTGAACGAGGAGAAGATACCCGTGCGCGGAGACGTTAGGGCTGCCTGTGAAATGTTAGGCATCGATCCACTCGAAGTTGGAAACGAAGGCAAAGTGGTAATAGGAGTGATTCCGCAGAAGGCAGAAGATGTCTTAGCAGCGCTGAAAGAGACCAGACAAGGCAAAGAAGCACAAATAGTAGGGGAAGCAACTAAAGAGTTTGATGAAGTCGTCCTCAAAACCGCAGTGGGTGGAAAAAGAATCCTCGCCCCACCAATCGGAGACCCCATACCAAGAATATGCTAGCGGGTCATGCATGCATAATTAAGTCTTCTCTGGCTTTCTCTTTATCTGCAAAAGCTTCTTTACATCATCCGTGTCACTTGTCGTCAATAATCTAATCCATAGCCAGCGTCCATCGTGCAATTGTTCCGTGTTCCCTAGAAGCGTACGGATTTTAGAACTCAATTCATCTCGTATTGAAATAGCTTTTTCGGATTCTTTCTTGCCAAGGACTATCAGAATTGTGAATCCACCTTTCTCTGGGAAAAGTGAGCATAAAGTCTTGCCGCCTTTGCGGTAACGAATTGTCCATCCGTACTTTGCTCCACAAAATATTGTATCAGGTACCAGATCATAGCGGTCTTCGATGAACCGTCTTATCTCTAACCAAGCTTCTTTTGTCTGTTCTCCTATGAAACTCAACATTTCTTCTTCAGTTGGCTCACGTGCCTTATCTGTCATCCGACAGAAGCCTTGCCCCATATTATCAATAGTCCTGCTCTATCATTTCGGCATCTAATTGTCTTTTGCCTCAGCACTTATTGTTTTCCACTTCCCCAACAAAATCATTTATCCCATAAACCAGAAACCTTCGCAGCCTTCATCAGCTTCCATTTGCCAAAGAAATCCTTTTTATAAAGATGAAACAAGCCACATCGTTGACACTTGAGCACTTTTCTATGTTTTTTGAAGTCAAGCTCATAGAGTTCCAAAGGAGAGTCACAGTCTACACATTTCCCCGTATGCTTCCTCGGTTCTTCCATCGGGCCGAATCCTCCTCCAACAATCAATAGTTACTATTATGAATTATACCTATGAAAGCTTTCACAAGCCGAAAGCAATTTTAATTATTCATCGTTCCGTGATTTTATGTTTAGCCCATATTCTGCATGTACCCTCATTGGAAACCATACACGCACCTTTCGGAGTCTGCGGCGTACAAGCATTCATGTATAAGTTGCATTCGGGCGGCTTTATCTTCCCAATCATAACTAGGTGGCAGAGGCAGCCAGGCAACAAATCTCTGGACCCTTCAATCTTCATGTCATACTTTTTTCTCGCATCATATGGCGCAAACTCTTCTTTTAGTGCCAACGCTGATGAAGGGAGTTTTCCCAGCCCCCTCCAACGTGCATGAACCACATCAAAAACTTTCTTGACAAGTTGCTGAGCCTTTACGTTGCCTTCCCACGCGACGGAACGCGTGTACTCGTTTTCCAGTCGGGCCTCGCCGTCTTTTATCTGTTTGAGCAACATGGAGATGGTGAAGAGAACATCTAAGGGCTCGAACCCGGCTACGATGGTGGGCATGTGGTAAGCCTCGGGAAAAATCTCGTAGGGCTTCATCCCAATTATGGTGGAAACGTGACCCGGAGCGATGAAACCGTCTATATGCAGATCGCCCACACCGAGCAGCAGCTCCATGGCTGAAGGAATCAACCGGTGTGAAATGAGAAAGCTTAGGTTTTCGGGCGGTTTGTTGAGGATTTCAGTGGCGGTGGTCGGCGCTGTAGTTTCAAATCCGATCGCAAAAAATACAAAGTCCTTGTCTAGCTCCTTCTTCGCCATTTTAACAGCGTCTCCCACACCGTACACTATTCTCACGTCTCCGCCCGACGCTTTTGCTTCTTGAAGCGAAGTTTTGGAGGCTGGAACTCGAATCACGTCACCGTATGTTGCAACAGTTACTCCTTCAAGAGCTAAGAATATCGCCTCATCAATATCGGCTGCTGGAAGAATGCAAACGGGGCAGCCAGGTCCAGCTATGACCTCTACTGTTTTGGGAAGGAGGGCCCGGAGTCCGTGGTGAGTTATGGTCCATTCATGAGTGCCGCACACGTGACAAAATTTCACGTTGTAAGAGGGAGCTAAACTTTCAATATGATCTGCAACTTTCTTTGCTAAGGCTGGGTCCCTGAATTTCAACTGCTCTTCCATCGGCACCATAACCTTCATACACAATACACTCTCTATGCTTCTTAAGGATGTTCTACTTCCACACGCCACTTGAGAGCTGAAATGTCCTTAAGCACTTTCACTCGTACTTTAGAATTTCTTCCCATAACCGAAGGGTTTCTTCCGTAGCTTTCCTATCAATTACCTCAATAGCGTATCCCGCATGAACTAAAACGTATTCTCCCAATCGAGGATTCACAAGCGTGACGTTCACATCTCTCAAGACACCCTCGCCGAAGTCAACCTTTGCAGTGTTTCCATGAATTTCAATCACTTTGGCCGGGATTGCAAGGCACATTTTTATCACCTAGTAAACACGTGTCCGAAATAAACCGATTATAGTTGCTGGGCGATAAGGCTTGCGGCGATTGTCTGGCCGAAGGCGATGCCTCCGTCCCCCGGCGGAACCGTGTTATGAACTACGAATCTGAAACCGTTTTTCTCAACGTTTTTTCTGATTATTTGGGTGATGTGCTCATTGCATGCAACTCCACCGGAAAACCCGACGGTCTTGACGTCTAGTCGTTCAGCATTCTCCATGGCCAGTTGGGCTAGACCATTGGCAAGATAAGATTCTGCGGAAAAAGCCAAGTCAGCAACTGGTTGTTTGTTTTTCTCATTGAATATTTCATGAACGAGTAGTGTAGTGCCAATGGTGTTTCCTCCGATTTCAGGTGTGAGTTCTAGAATGTCCTTCCCCTCCATGGCAGCAGACTCCAACTTCATCGCTGGCTCACCTTCATAGGTTCGCTTATAACATATGCCCAGCATGGCAGAAACAGCATCTAACACTCTTCCACAACTTGTAGTTTTGAGCAATGACTCTTTCTCCAACTGCCTAACGATTATTTGAGCCTCTGTTTTTCCATGCGGAAAACGTTTACTTTCGGATAGTAGCCACCCCTCAACATCCACCACGCCCTGAAGCATTCCGGCAGCCATTCTCAACGGATACAATGTTGCAAGGTCACCCCCAACCATCGGCTGCTCTTGAAGATGGCCTAGACGCTGGAAACCGTCTTGATTGCAATATATGACCTCTCCACCCCAAGCCTTGCCGTCTGAACCATAACCGAAGCCGTCGCAAGCTATGCCCACCATCTCGTCGATGTCACGTTCACCCATTAAAGATGCTATGTGAGCGTGATGGTGCTGAACTGGAACAACTGGACATTTAAGTTCATTTCCCAAATCACGGGCTAGCCTTGTCGTGTTGAACTTTGGGTGCAGGTCATGGGCTATGAACTCGATTTTGCTGTTCGTTAGTCTTATCAAATGATTTACGGCTTTCTTCAAGAATCTAAGGGTTTCCAGATTCTCTATATCTCCGACGTGCTGGGAAACAAAGGCTTTGTCCCGCAACAATACACAAGAGGTTACGTTAAGTTCTGCCCCAACGCCTAAGACGCAGCTCTTCGCGGAGCGTTTAAGGCGTATTGGCTCAGGAGCGTATCCCCTAGATCGGCGAATCAAGCTCTGGTTTCCACTATGGAAACGAACAACCGAGTCGTCGCATCTATGGGCTACAACTCTGTTATGAAACAGAAAGAAGTCAACCACGGACCCTAGTCTTTTTAGGGCCAACTGATTTTCTGCCACAATTGGTTCATTAGGAGGATTAGCGCTCGTCATTACAAACGCGGGTTCACGCACTTCGTCGAACAGCATATAGTGTAGGCCTGTGTATGGGAGCATCACTCCGATGGTGTGGAGTCCCGGAGAGATTAACTCTGAAAGGTAACAGTTGTCCCTCTTCTTTAGAAGAACAATTGGCTTGATGTACGAAGTAAGCAGATAAGCCTCAGTAGAGCTTACCTCTGCAAATGACTTTACGGTTTCAAGATCGCGAGCCATGATTGCGAACGGTTTCTGGGTTCTGTGCTTAGCTTTTCTCAATCGGGCGACGGGTTCAGACCTTGTGGTTGCGGTGGCGACATGGAAGCCACCATTTCCTTTAATCGCAACGATGTATCCCTCCCCAAGCAGCCTACCCGCTTCTCTGATAGGGTCTCTATGTTCTATAGGCTGGCCGTCGTTAGCCGTGAGATAGACTTTTGGACCACACTCGCTGCACGCCACTGTCTGCGCGTGAAACCGACGGTTGGACGGGTTTCCAAATTCCTTGGAGCAGAAATGACACGTTGGGAAATCTTGCATCGTGGTGTTCGGCCTATCGTAGGGAAGTCGCTCAATGATGGTATATCTGGGGCCACAGTTTGTGCATGTGATAAAAAAGTAGTCGTATCGTTTGTTTTTCTGGGTTCTGAGTTCCTTTAAGCATTCATTGCAGATTGAAATGTCTGGCGGGATGACGGATCCCGAAAGCTCTATGTCTTCAGAACTCTTGAGAATAGCGAATTTTTCACACTCGTTTTTGTCCTCCGTATAGTTCGTGGTCACTTCGTAGATTCGAGCGAGAGGAGGTTTTTTCTCTTTGAAGTTCTTAAGAAAACTATTAACGTCAACTTTCTTTCCCTCCACTACAATCTCTACGACCGCGTCTCCTCGATTTCGCACGTAGCCAACTAGCCTGTTTTTCACGGCGATACGATAGATAAAGGGTCGAAAACCCACGCCTTGAACAATGCCGCTTACCTTGATTTCAGCACGCAACCAGTGATCGAACTCCTCTTCTTAGGTATCCCGACATTGCCTCATCCAATATATTTTTTGGTTTCACCCTGAAGCACGGTTTAGGAAGCGATTTGATCTTGAAAGAGCAGTTTACAGCCTTTGGAGGACGCTGGGAGAAAGCAACCTCCTCCACTATCAATCATAAGGCGCACAGGGCTAGAGTCCTCTTATTCGCAGAAAACTCACTACGATTTCGCTTTCAGTTTCTCTTCTATTGTCTTCAGCTCACCATGTTCTGAAATACGGATACGCGTTTTAAGTCTCACGCTCAAACCTAAACGTTTGAAAAACCAGAGCAATTGTGCACCATTCACTGATCCTTTTAGTTTCCCTGTAGATATTAGCTGAGCTAAAGCCCTTTCAATTTGAGGAACAGCCTCAGGATACTGGCGTTCTGCAGCGTCCAAGACTTCTGAGGCCCGACCGATCAGAACTCGGCTTAACACTTTCTTGGGACTTCCTGTTTCCTTTTCTTTTCCAGCCTCTTTTGCCAGCCAGCGTTTCCTCATCTCCAGCATTTTTCGACGTTTCCACCGCTCTAATTCTTTATCTTCCGGCAAACATATCTACCGTCAAGATTATGACAAGAGTTTTCTCCCTTTTCATGTTTTCGCATAAGGCTATTCGTATCTAAGTCGTTCGCTACCAGTATGCTTTTTAGCAAGACGTTTAAGAGATTGAAAAATAACATTTATAGTTCAATCTGTAGAGTTGCTTAGAAGCCATGTCAAATGGAGAAGTCAAAATGACCCAAGAAGAAACGAAGGTAGGAGTGTACATTTGCCACTGCGGAGGGAACATAAGCGATACGGTAGACGTGGAAAAGGTGAGAGAAGCTGTTGCGAAATTTAAAGGGGTAAAAATCGCAGAAACATATGAATATGTGTGCAGCGACCCTGGACAAGAAATGATAATAAAAGGGATAAAGGAACATGGGCTCAACAGAATTGTAGTAGCGTCATGTTCACCGAGAATGCACCTTGACACTTTTAGACAAGCAGTGGAATCAGCTGGATTGAACCCGTATTTCCTTGAAATGGCAAATATCAGAGAGCAGTGTAGCTGGGTTCACGACGATAAGGAGGCTGCAACGTCCAAGGCTATTGACCTTATACGCGGGGCAGTAGAGCGCGCCCGTTACCTCGAACCCTTAAAGACGAAGAGCATACCCGTGAATAGAGACATCCTCGTGATTGGAGGAGGAATCGCGGGCATCATCGCTTCCATTGAGTTAGCGGACAAGGGCTATCAAGTATGCTTGGCGGAGAGAAGCCCGAGCATAGGCGGGCATATGGCCCAGCTTAGCAAAACTTTCCCCACTCTCGACTGTTCGCAGTGTATTCTCACGCCGAAAATGGTGTACGCTGGACAGCACCCAAACATAAAGATAATCAGCATGGCAGAACCAACAGCTGTCGAAGGTTCTCCTGGCAACTACAAAGTCTTGATCAAAAAACATCCAAGGTTCATAGATGCTTCCAAATGCACTGCCTGTGGAGAGTGCGAGAAGTTTTGCCCCGTCAAGGTTCCAAGCGAGTTCTCAGCTGGCTTGTTTCCGCGAAAGGCTATTTACACACCGTTCAAGCAGGCGGTTCCAAGAACATACGTGATTGACAAAGAACATTGTTTATACTTCACTAAGGGAGTTTGTAGGCTTTGCGAAAAATTGTGCAAGGGTAAAGCCATTGATTTCAACCAGAAAGAAGAAGTCATTGAGCTGGATGTGGGTGCGATTGTTGCTTGCACCGGATTTGAGCTAGTTGATCCGAAAGCTTTTGAGGAGTACAGCTTCGGTTTACACCCAGACATTGTAACGAACCTGCAGTTAGAGATACTCCTGAATCATGAAATGCGCAGACCGTCTAACGGAAAGGTAGCGAAAAAAGTTGCCTTTATACTCTGCGTGGGTAGCCGAATGATGAACGAGGAACCAGGGGTGGAGCATTGTTGCAAGATAGGTTGTATGGCTGCAATTAAACAGGCTATGATAGTTCAAAAAATCGTGCCGGACGCCGAGCCATGGATTTTTTACACCGACGTAAGAGCTGATGGGAAAGGATACGAAGAGTTCTACACGACGGCTCAAGATCACAATGTGCATTTTGTCAGAGGCCGCGTAGCAGAAGTTCTTCCGCAAAGTGATGAAATATTGGTGAGGGCGGAGGACACCCTTCTTGGGGCTCAAGTAGAGGGAAAATTCGACTTAGCAGTACTCGTCTTGGGGATTATTCCTAGTTCAGGCACTCAAGAATTGGCTCAAAAGTTGGGCATCCAAGTCGGACCTGACGGATTTCTTTTGGAAAGGCACTACAAGCTTAGGCCAGTTGATAGTCAAAGAGAAGGAGTGTTTATTGCTGGATGCGCCTTGAGCCCAAAGGACATTAGGGAAACAGCTTTAGAAGCTATGTCTACAGCCTCAAGGGTTGCAACATTCGTAGGGAAAGGTGAGGTTTCTGTCTCGCCAGAAGTGGCTTATATTATTCCCGAAAAATGTAACAACTGTGGGATATGTATAAAAGTGTGTCCTGTTGCGGCGGTTGAAGAGTCTTCTACAGGTTTGAAGATTAATCCGATGTCATGTGTTGGATGTGGAATCTGTGTGCCAAGATGTCCTGAAGATGCTATTGACCTTAAGCACTGCACTGAAGTCCAATTGATGGCTCAAATTGGCAAGGTGAGTGAAGAGGGCAAGGCACCAAAGATCGTTGCGTTTCTTGAGAAAGAGATTGCTTACGGAGCTGCCGACTTAGCTGGGCAGTCTAGAGCATCATATCCCTCCAACGTGGAGATAATCGGCGTTCCCAGCACTGGAAGAGTTGGAATGAAACACTTGCTGCATGCATTCGCCTCTGGGGCTGATGGTGTAATATTGCTTGAGGACCACGGCGGTGTGTTCACTGAAGAGGCTTTGAGGAAACATGTTATTGAATTGAAAAAGGAGTTAAGAGGGTACGGTATCCAGTCTCTCCGCCTTATGTCGTTTTCTACGACGCTTCCAGAATACAACAAGGTACTCAACACATTCGAAACATTCAATGAGAGAATTTCGAAGATGGGTCCTATTTCACAAGAAACACGTTTAAAAATTAAAGAAAAAACTTGAAACGCGACAGGATTTTTCAGAAGGTTGAGGCAATTAGGGATTCATGTGAAGCATATGAGCTGTTGATGAGAATGGAGAGTTAGGACTTGATTATCATCGGCGCAAGATCGGCTGGTTTTACGGCGGGTATTTATGGAGCTCGAAGCGGACTATGCATGCATGCTGGATTCAAGCGTTTCAAGAAGCTTCAGTATGAAGCATTGGACTGTGGGGTTAGAGTATTAGGAGTTCGAGTCTCCCTCGGCTGCCATGCTTTTGAAAGAGAATACTGTTTATTAATAAAATTGGTTTGTGCGGCAACTCATTCTTCTTAAACTTGCTTACCTATCATTTTTAAATATCGACCACTAATTTAATCAGCTTGCACTTAGAGCGAATGCTGAGCTGAGGAATTGGCATGGAAGAGTTGGGCGCTATCAAGAAATTGAACTTCAATGTTTGTATGCAGTGTGGTAAATGCACTGGCTCATGCCCCGTTTTCCCAAAATCCAAACTCAATCCTAGGAGACTAATGCTTGAGACTGCCTACCTGATCTCTCCCTTAACCATGCGTCCTCCCTTAAACATCTCCAAGAAAAATGAACTTTGGGACTGCACAACCTGCTCCACCTGTTCGTATCGCTGCCCTAGAGAAGTAGAGCCCATGGACGTACTTATCGGTCTGCGGGGCCTTCTCCTTGAGCGAGGGCACGTTCCATCCACATTAAGGGACGCTCTGGAAGGAGTTTACAAGTATGGAAATCCGTGGGGAATAAGCCGAAGCAAGAGGTCTGAGTGGGCAAAGGACTTGAAAGCAAAACATGTTTCAGAAGGCGAGAAGGTGGAACTGCTCTATTTTGTTGGGTGTGCCGCGTCCTATGATTCTCGTGTCCAAGAAGTAGCTAGAGCGTTGGTGAAGAACCTAAACACATTAGGTATCGACTTTTCAATACTGGGAAATAAGGAGACCTGCTGTGGAAATGAGGTGTACTCACTCGGAGAAAAAGGACTCTTCGAGATTTTAGTCGAGAAAAATTTGAGCCTTTTAGATCAATACGGCGTAGATAGAATCTTTACCACCTCACCACATTGCTTTCATGCATTTAAAAATAGATATGGAAAAGAGCTTACGGTTCAACATTACACGCAGTATTTTGCAGATTTGATTGATAAAGGAAAGCTCAAATTTCCACAAAGAGTCGAAAAAGTGGTTACCTATCAAGACCCTTGTTTCTTAGGTAAACACAATGACATCTACGATGAGCCTAGAAAGATAATTGAGAGCATTCCGGGCATAAAATTTGTGGAATTGAATCTGTCAAGGGAGCGGAGCATCTGTTGCGAGGGTGGGGGCGGAAGGATGTGGTATGACGTTCCTGGAGAAAGCGGGCGTCTCGCTGAAACTCGCGTTGAGGAAGCCATCGATGTTGGAGCGGAGGTATTGGCTGTGGCGTGTCCCTTCTGTCTTCTAACATTTGATGATGCGGTTAAGACAACGGGTAACGAGGATAGAATTCAAGTTATGGACATTATGGAGCTAGTTGCCGAGGGGCTTTTATCCTAGAATGAACAAAACGGGTGATTAAAAGAGTTGAATATTGAGAACACCATGCGCGCATGCATGCAAAATCGGCAATGTTTGATCCACAATGGCAGACAAAAACGCCGATTCTGGGTTCCTTGTCACCCTCTATTTTCTGTTTTCCATTCACTATATGCACCCAACTTGAAGACAGAAATCTAAGAATCGGTCTATATAATGCTTTTCTAGTGTTTAAGCGAAAGGCGTGCAAGCCTTCAGCAAGTAACATTCATAAACGCTAACGTAAAGTATCATATGGGATGGCTGCTGTGGAGCATTGGGACCTAATCATCATTGGTGCTGGTCCAGCGGGTCTGACAGCTGGCATTTATGGAGCCCGAAGCGGACTCAAAACGCTGATTCTTGAGGAAAAAACTCCTGGAGGCGCAGCTGCTGACACACCGTTAGTTGAGAATTACCCGGGTTTTTATGAGGGCATCAGTGGACGCGATCTAGTTGATAAGATGGCTGAGCATTGTAGAAGGGTGGGCGCTGAAATCAGACAGTTGGAAAGATTCATCGAGCTAAATGTTAAGGATAAAAGAAAAATTGCCAAAACGGACAAAACTACTTACTCAGCGTCTGCAGTGATTATTGCTTCTGGCTGTCATTACATGGAGCTTGGAGTACCCGGTGAAAAGGAGTTTCGTGGTAGAGGGGTCAGCTATTGTACCCTGTGTGATGGTCCATTCTTTAAAGAGAAGAAGGTGATTGTTATCGGCGGTGGAAACGCAGCAGTTGTCTCTACGATATACCTTGCGAATTTGACGTCGGATGTTAAGTTGGCTCATCGAAGAAGTCAGTTAAGAGCGGAGGAAGCCCTTGTGAAGGATCTGCATGCGCAAAAGGTGAATATTCTATGGAACACGGAGCTTAAAGAAATCAGAGGTGATGTCAAAGTGAAAAGCGTTGTCCTATTCAACAACAAAACCAGAGAAATTAGAGAAAGGGATATTGATGGCGTGTTTATTCAAGTTGGCGAAGTACCGAACAGTCAAATAGCTAAGGAAGCCGGCGTTGAAGTAGATAAAGGAGGTTACATCATTGTTGACAGTCGTCAAAGAACCAACATAAGCGGTGTGTACGCTGCCGGTGACGTAACCACGAGCCCAGTTAAACAGATTGGAACAGCCGTGGGACAGGCTATCATAGCAGCTACCGAAGCGTTTGGCTATACAAAGCAGCCTTACTACTACAAAGGATGAAAAAGGAGACAGTGCACGCGTGCAAGATGAAATTACCAAAGCTGTAAAAAGGTAAACCAGCAATCTAATGACGCATGCATGGATTTAATATGATGTTGTTTTTAGAGGTTTCAACATTAAGAAGCCTCTAAACTCCTTTTTGCTATTTTTCGGAAAAGACAATTAAAGCAATGTTACATGCTCACAGAAAGTGAGAATCCAGCGAAAGATGTTAGAAGGTGTTAGTAGCCTATGATTAGTGATTCTGTGTTCAAAACTCCTGCTGTGGAGCGGATTTTATCCATTATGGTTCGACTCAAATCATCAAGGTCATCTGCTTTCACATGAGCTATGAGATCATACCTTCCAAAAACACCGTAGACTTTGACTACACCTTTGATTTTTGCTATTTCCTCCTTTGCTGTTTTTGCGAAGTTCAACTGTTCGCCTGTTCCAACTTTTATCAAAACAAAGGACTCCATCATTCTGTATTCACCTTTCTTCAGCATAGGACAAAGGAGCATTTAAAAATTGCCCACAAATAGATGCACATGCATGTTATAGGCGAGGAGCATGCATACATGTTATGACCTCTAAAATCCTTTCATGCATGCAATGCCAGACCATGAATAAACACTCCGAATAAATTAGTGCACGCGTGCATAATCCTCAACGACACACTTATAAATCCTGAAGAAGTTAGAGGTTGTCAAATGTAAAGGTGAAGTTGAAATGCCAGAGCGTGTTTCAAAAAACTCCTCATACTTAAACAGCAAATCCACAACCGGAACAATGACGCGAGTGAAGGACCTTAGTTCGACAAGCGGTATGTGCCCTATATGCATCCGAGACTGTCCCTTCCTTTGTGAGATCGGCTTGTCCACTTTTCGAGGAAGAGAAACTCTATATCCAGAGCCTCTGCAATTCGGTTCCAGCACTGCTGGGGCACTGAAAGACTTTGGGTTAGACTGGTCCCACTTTAACATTCAATCATCTGTCTTTGAGGTACATGGCATCAAGGCAGACTCCGATGTGGCGCTCTTTCCTAACGTGAACACAGAAACCAAGATAGCAGGCATTCCCCTCAAACTTCCTATCATAGCAGGCGCGTTTGGTTCAACTGAGGTGGGCAGGCGGAACTGGGAGGGCTTGGGAATAGGCTGTGCTCTCTCAGGTATCATCCTAACCGTCGGAGAAAACGTGTGCGGAATGGATATGGAATCAAAATTCACGGGAGGCAAAGTAACTTACTCAAAGGAGTTGAAACGAAGAGTCGACTTGTTCCGGAAGTTTTGGGATGGAAAATACGGAGACATTGTAGTTCAAACTAATGTGGAAGACCAGCGACTAGGGGTGGATGTTTACGCCATCTCTAAGCTGGAAGTGAACGTGATTGAGAGAAAATGGGGACAGGGCGCTAAAGCCATTGGAGGGGAAGTTCGAATTCGAAACCTTGACAAGGCAATTATGCTGAAAAAGCGAGGCTACGTCGTAATTCCAGACCCAGAAGACCCGACAGTGCAAGAGGCGTTTAAAGAAGGAGTGTTCAAATCCTTCGAGAGACACAGCCGCGTGGGGATACCGAAAGAAAGAGGCTTCATCGAGGATATCGAGTGGTTGAGAAGTCAAGGCGCGAAACATGTCAGTTTAAAAACGGGGGCGTACAGGCCGTCCGCGATTGCCTACACAATGAAGATGGCTTCAGAGGCGAAGATCGAGGCTGTAACATTCGACGGTGCTGGAGGCGGAACGGGTATGAGTCCCGTGCCTATGATGGATGAAATGAGTATTCCCACGGTGTACTTGGAAGCGTGGGTTCTGAAGTGTGCAGAGATTTTGCGAAAGAAAGGCCGGTTTGTACCAGACATCCTTATGGCCGGTGGCTTCATTAGTGAGACTCAGATTTTCAAGACTATTGCTATGAGCAACTTTGGTGACGGACCATATGTGAAAGGGGTTTTGATGGGGAGATCTCCATTAACTGCTACGATGAAAGCTTCATATTTCATGGAATTGGCTAAGGAAGGCAAGTTACCTAAGACTTTTGCGCAACGATATGGCACGACGCCGGAAAAGTTCTTTATCGTCGTTCCTGAGTTAAAAGCCAAATATGGAAAGAGATTCAAAGAGATTCCTTGGGAAGCTGTGGGTCTCCACAGTTACCTTACTGACCGCATTGGAGTTGGCTTGAAGCAGTTGATGGCGGGAGCCCGAAAGTGGAAGCTGAATTTGATTGAGCGTGGTGATTTGATGGCGTTGTCAAAGAGAGCTGCCAAGGTTACGGGGATTCCGTTAGCAGAAGAGGTAGATGCTGAGGCGATTGAAAGGATTCTTGGCTAAACTTTCCCTTTTCTTTTTTGCTGAAAGCTCATTCAACTATTAGCACAACATGATTACAGTGAGTCTCAACTATGTTGATAGCTGCTCGTTGAGTGTAAGAATCTTTACGATGAAGAGTTCTGTCTATTCCAGATTGTTGAAATCGCATGTATGCTTTCGAGTTTCTGTGTTTTCAACTTTTTCTCTTTTCCATTGCCTTTTTAACCCTTTTTTGGGCGATCTTTAGCGCAGCATCCCGAGGAGCAATCTTCTCTTTCTCAGCTTTGTCTATAACCAGTCTTACATTTTTGACGATTCGTTCTTCAACCATCTGAAACATTCGTTGTGGGTTTTCGCCAATGTATTCAGCATAGGAGGATATTACGCCTCCAGCATTTGCGATAAAGTCTGGGATCACTAATACTCCTTTTTCGTTGAGCCGTTTTTCACTTTCATATGTAACCGGGATGTTAGCACCTTCTATAATCACCTTGGCCTTAATTTTATCTACATTTTGTGCATTGATTACATCTGGAATGGATGCTGGAACAAGTATGTCGACTGGCAACTCAAAGATCTCTTCATACATTAGAGCTTGCCCCGGTTCATAGTTAATTACTGACCTCGTTTCTTCTTTCACTTTCTTCAGTTTTTCATAGTCTAATCCATCTGGATTGTATATACATCCCTTACTGTCGCTTACCGCCACTATTTTTGCTCCGAATTCACTGAGGTATTTTGCCAAGAAGGACCCAACGTTGCCAAAGCCGTCAATAGCTGTTGCTCCTTCCTTTAGTTTAACGCCGATGTGTTCGGCCGCAAGTTTGGTTGCATGAAACACGCCGTAGCCAGTTGATCCGTACTCGTGAGGAATCCCGCATTTCTCACATGGTCCAATACATAGGTCTGCAGGCTTTCCAGTACAAGATCTTAAGGAGCCATTTGCGAGGGCGTAAGCCGCCATTTCTTCCTTCCCTGTGTTGATGTCTGGAGCTGCGATGTATTGGCTTGGAGACAAAGGTTTTAACGCTATGGCGAAGGCTTTGATCAGGTTGATCTTTTCTTCTTTCGAGATATTCTTGGGATTCGCTATTATGCCAGATTTTGCTCCTCCAAACGGAAGTTCTGCTAGGGCACATTTCCAAGTCATAGTCCTCGCAAGCCTGAAAACCTCTTCAACGTTTACCGTAGGCGTCATTCTTACTCCGCCTTTGCCAGGGCCCAACGCAGTATTGTCAATTATCAGAATTCCCTTCATTCCAGTATGGGAATCATAAACTTGCAGAACTTTCTCTGGCCCCCATTCATCAGCAAACTTCTCTACATCAACCATGCTTACAGCCACCAAAAAGCTTCAATACACGAACATTCTCAGAGGATATCACTAATATATTCTTTCTTACTAATTCCCTCTAGCGATGATAATGCGTGCACGCGCATCGAGAACCGCACCCGTACATCTACACATTCATCTCTGACCTAGGATTGACTTTTGTATGCCGGCAAAAGAGCATACAAGACAGTTTGATATTCCTCCAAACTAAAAGAAAGGAGTACTAGATTGCTGTCCGTCCTCCGTTAGGCGCACGCTGAAGCCCTGTCGACCTCTTCGTAGTACTCATAAGCATCATGTAAGAGCCCTTTTGTCCTCTCATTCTTGAAATAGGTTGCGCCATTCCCTTTGTTTGGTGAGGTTGGCGAGGGCCTCAGCATAGATTTTTACCCTTAATGATTCAGCATCTCCCCGTGCCATGTCTTTCATGTGCTTTTGCCCGACGATTTGGAGTTGTTTTAACATCGCTATTGCTAGTTTTTCGAAGGTTCTTGATGAAAACTTGGAAACGTGATGGTATAGTTGGAAGACGCTGAACATCCCCCTTAGATGTTCTATTTGTATCCGTATGAAGTATCTTTGAACATCCTCTGGTATATAGGCGGGATCAATGATGAGTAAATCTGCTATAGGAGTGTAAAATTTTTGTAGGATGCCGTGTTTCTCAGCCTCAACCTTGTCTATGCTTATGAGACCTGCATCTAGGAGTAGGTGTAGGTGATAACCGACGGCGGCTCTCGTCAAACCTAGCTGTTCAGAGAGATGAGTTTCTGTCATCGGATATTTGCTTAACAAGCGCAGGATTTCTGATCGCGTAAAGTCGGCGAGCAATCTGATACTGTCAGGGGCATCTACAATATAGACCGCTTTTCTGGGCTCAGGCGTACTTTACGTTCCTCCGTTGTGCACTGCAGAACTTGGTTAGTATTATGAGTATTTAGTTGTCATGAGCTACTTATAAGATTAAATCGGTATAAGTAATTAAAACGTTAATAACGTTTAAATCATTGAGATCAGATAACCAGTCGCAGTTGTAGGGAGTGTTCTCGTTGGCCATTGAGGTAATAATTGCAATCGTAGCTCTCATTCTAGGAATCGTGCTTATGACCTATTCCAGCGACAAGGCAGTTGAACACTCGGTAAAAATCGCTTCAGCACTGAGGATTTCTCCGCTTCTGATCGGTCTTGTACTAGTGTCCATAGGCACGGATTTGCCAGAGATCGTTAACTCAATCATCTCGTGCGCGATAGGTCACGCAGACATAGAGTTGGGAGACTCCCTCGGATCTGTCTTGACCCAAATGACCTTGGTGATAGGGCTTCTTCCCTTCCTAGCCGGAAAGTTCAAAGTGAAGAGGAAAGAGGTGCTGGTCATCGGGGCCTGCGAGGTCTTAGCACTCATACTTGCAGTGTCAATAGCTGAGAAGGGATATTTTACGAGAATTAACGCACTCTTTTTGGTGGCTAGCTGGCCAGTCTTCATACTGTTGATTAGAAGCGCCACAGCAAAGAATGCTAAGGAAAAAAAGCATCTGGTAGCACGTAACGATGAAAGCGATTTTCATCACCTTCGTCACTGGGCGATAGCCATTCTCGGCTTCGTGGGCATCGCGATTGGGGCATATGCTGTGATCCAGTCAGTAATCGCACTATCGGCGATTTTTCATATTTCCGAGTATCTCATTAGCTTCTTCGTGATGGCGATCGGGACATCTCTCCCAGAATTAATGGTTGACGTAATGGCCCTCCGCAAGAAACAATACGGGCTTGCAATAGGTGACGCTATAGGAAGCTGTATTGTTGACGCTTCTGTTTCCGTTGGAATTGGACAGTTGCTTTTCCCACAAGCAGTATCTGGCGAGACCGCGCTGATCACAGGCTTGTACGCGGTATTTGGCTCCATCGTGGTAGTATTAACGCTTGCACTAAGAGAGAAAGTCGATAAGAAGGCAGGAGCGTTATTCATCTTGGTGTACCTGCTTTCCTATACACTGCTCCGCGTAACATGAAGTCGATAGTCCATTCAAATGAAGGCATAAATTTTAAGGTCAAAGAAAAAAAATCAACACTTACGGGGGCTTCCCTTTAGATAATCCCCAAGAGTAAAAGCCTATTATGACTGGCTTCATGAGCATGGCGGTTGCAATGAGCGTTGAATATAGGACTAGGGAAATAAGTCCTGAATTTAACAACATTAACTGAACAATGAGGCTTGTGCTGAATCTTACACTAAGCCCTAGACCTAGCAACAGAGAGTATTTATTTCCAAGCAATTTGCGGAAAAGTAAAAGACAAGATGAAAGTTTTGAACCTTTCGCAACCGCCCAAATGAGTGCAATCATTGATGGGTAAATGAGAAGAGAGGGTATGGAAACTGAGGCTCCTATGCTTAGAAAGAAGAGTGGAGAGAGAAAAATGTAACCTAAAAATTCTATATTCTTCTCGTTTTCACGTAGCCTTTCCTTCGGTAATAGTCCTCTAAGGACTATCCCGCCAAAAATTGCTCCAACCGTTGCTAAACTTTCGAAGACATATCCTCCAAAAGCAACAAAAGAAAAGAATATTAGTAAAGTAAGGAGGGAAGGAACATAAGGTGGAGGATGATTCTTCTCCAAAAGCTTTTTGACTTTTCCACCAAGTTTTATCATTGCAAAAGTGAGGAGAAGCAGACAGCCTAAACCTAAAAGGATTGAGGATGGGTCTGGAAAACTTTGTGTTTGCGCCAATGGTAAAAATGCAGGTAACATAGCAACAACTACAAGCATTAAGACTTCTACGATGTCATCCAGAGTTCCTATTCCCAGCGTGAGTTGGCCAAAAGTTGTTTTAATAACTCCAAATTCGTTAAGAATAGGCAGTAGAACAGCTTCTCCAACCGTTGCAAAGGACACGGCTGTAACCAAAGCAACCAAATAAGAGTGGCTTACTTCAGCTGGAAACACAAAATAAAGAAGCAAGCTTCCGAAAAAACCTTCACAAGCAATAACGATAATGGTGCCCAAAACAACGTAATTTCTTAACCGGGTCATTATTCTGAAGTCGAGGCTAAAACCTATGATAAATAGAAGAAAATACATTCCAAATGTTTCTAGCAGTTTGAATAGGTCGCTTTCAATGGTAGACGTAAATAGACCCAGTGTGGACAGAATGAGACCGAAGAATAAAGAAGCGAACATCCAAGGCATTCTGAGGTATTTCTGCAGCAAAAAACCAAAACCTAACGAAACACCATAAGTGATAACGATTAGGAGCAATATATCTTCCATAACTATCTCCCCAGTGTAGTGCAAATTACGTTCCTATAACCTTCTTTAGGCATTGCAAGAGCTCTTTCTTCGATTTCGTTAATACATTCTTTTCGTACCATTAGTAACATCCTTCCTCAAGAAGTGAGCTACGGAACAAGAGCGTACGCGATGAATAATGGAAGCAATGTTATAGCCAGAATGTTCTCAAGCTTGATGAGAATGTGTAGACTGGGTCCTGCTGTGTCTTTGAGAGCGTCTCCTACAGTATCTCCGATAACTGCCGCTGCGTGAGTTGTTAGACCAGATACTGCATGCGTTCTTTTGTAGGAGAATTTATTTTCAATGAATTTCTTGGCATTATCCCATGCTGCCCCCGAGTTGAACATGAACACTGCGAGGAGCGCTCCCATAATCTTTACTCCAAGCAAGAATGACACTAAAGGCCAAACTCCAAGTGTGAATCCTACCGTTATGGGGGCCACTAGGCCTACCAGTGTGGGGTATATCATCTGTCTCAGCGAGTACTTGGTACTTATGTCCACACACGTGCCATAATCTGGCTTTGCTTTTCCTTCAAGCAGGCCCGGAATCTCTCTGAACTGCCTTCTAACCTCCTCAATCATCCTAAAGGCTGCGTTACTCACAGCCCGTATGGTAAGAGCAGAAAATAGAAAGGGTATGGTAGCCCCGATCAGGAATCCAGCAATTATGGTGGGGTTAGCCACGTTAAGGTACTGAGCAATGCCCGAGAGATTATTCAGAGTGAGATCGGGGCGAAGTCGCGCAAGCTCAAATAAATATGCAAAGAGTATGACAACGCTCGTCAAGACGACTTTCGTCAAAGCATAACCTTTCGTAACTGCCTTCGCAACGTTCCCAGCTGCATCAAGGGCATTGGTAGATTCCCTGGCTTCTTTTGATATGCCTGACATTTCGGCTATTCCAGCCGCATTATCGACGATTGGACCAAAGGTGTCTGCTGACATGATTATACCTTTCATCTCAGTGATGCCCAACGTAGCTGCAACTACGCCGAATATTCCGTACACTCCACCACCGAATACAGAGTATGTAAAAAGCAGGATAGCTGCGATTAGGATCATGGGAAAGACTGCGCTTTCTAAACCATAGGAGAATCCTATGAGGACGTTGATTGCGCTTCCAGTATGCGAGGCTTCCGCTATGCTTTTCACAGGATGTCTATTGATTCCAGTATAGTATTCTGTGATTAGCGAAACCACAATGATTGATAACAATCCAGTTGAGAGGCAGTAGAAGAAACGTATGTCGCCCATAAACCCTGTTGAGACTACGTAAAAGAGTGCTAGAGCCACTGCTCCTGTGGAGAATAAACCAATGTTTAGTGATGTCAATGGACTTTTGTTTTCCCATTTCCTCGCTGTAAATATTCCCACTATAGTTGCGATTTTTCCAATAGATCTTATCAGAAGAGGGAATAACACTGCGTTCCATCCGTAGTTAAAGGGCGGACCCACAAAGACCAAACCAATTATCATTGAGCATACGAGATTATCTGCACTAGCTTCGAAGAGGTCAGCTCCCCTTCCTGCACAGTCACCTACATTATCTCCCACTAGGTCAGCTATGACCGCGGGATTCCTGGGATCATCTTCGGGTACATGCACTTCAACCTTCCCGACCAAGTCAGCTCCTATATCTGCTGCTTTTGTGTATATTCCTCCTCCTAACTGAGCAAACAAAGCTGAGAGGCTTGCTCCAAATCCAAAGCCTACGAGAAGACTTACAGCTTCTGTATTATCTGGACCTGCTCCAAACAAGAAGTAAAGCAAGGATATACCAACGAGAACTAGACTTGTGATCGATAGCCCCATGATTCCGCCTCCTCGGAACGCTATTAGGAAGGCTTTTCCAGATGATGTTCTTGCAGCGTGCGCCGTTCTTACATTTGCTCTCACAGTGGCGCTCATACCTATGAAAATTGCTAACATGGAGAAGAAGGCGCCAGTAACGAACCCTATTGCTATTTGCCACCCCAAGACGATGAACAAAAGTATTGCAAGGACGACGATGAAATACGAAATTGTTTTGAATTCTCTCTTCAGGAAGGCCTGTGCTCCTTCTTGAATGTAAGCAGCTATTTCTTTCATGCGAGGTGTTCCGGTACTTTCCTTGTTGATTACCCAGAATAAGTAAGCGATGAGGAATAACCCCGAAAATCCAACGATGAGCGGAATTAGTACCAGATCCATCTTTGCTTATCACCGCGCTTTTGATTTACGGCTATTCTGGATGTCCCAACATCTTCTCCTTTAATCAACGGGTAGAAAATTTTGGCCGTTATCGTCGCGATGGTTCGGATAGCGGGAGCCAACAATTCCAAGTTTGTCTTCGTAGTAGGTCCCTTTTTGTAGTTTTATAAATCATGCGCTAGTAAAAAGTTTCTTATAAATTTTCTCTTCCTAGCACTCCAATAGAAAACAGGAACGCAGTTCTTTGTCGTCTGGCTCTATACAATCTATCCAAAGCAGTTCGCTTTTTATCGAGTCATGCATGCATGTTGACACTTTCTCAAGGATATGAACAATAAGAGGCTGATCAGCCAATTTGAGTAAATCCTTGTCCTGTCCGAACCGATTAGAAAACCCGCTTGCAAGAACTACCGCAGATTTTTTCACGAAATGGCACCTTACCCCTCAGTAGGTGACCCTTTCTGGGCATGTATAGATGTTCATGCGTTTTCCTCGCGCAAATCCTATTAGCGTGATTTTGCAGTGTTTTGCGACTTCTATTCCTGATTTTATCGCTGCGGCCTGAGAGGCTATCATAGGTAAGCCTATCCTCGCCGCCTTTAGAACAATGTCACCTGTTAGGCGCCCGCTCAGGGCAAGAAAGAACTTGCCAAAGCCAGCATTTTCTAAGGCTCTTATACCAATTACCTTGTCTACAGCGTTGTGTCGCCCAACATCTTCGGCGAGAGCCACCAAGTCACCATTACGCTCATAGATGGCTGCAACATGTACGCCGCCAGTTTTTCTGAAGGTTTTGGCAACTGTGTTCAGGTTCTTGACGCAGTCTGAAATGAGTTCAGCTTTAACAACTAAGCGTGAGCTAACTTTTGGCAACTTTATTCTATCGATAAGCTTCGGAAACGGCCAATAGTCTGATGGACTGCATGAGGATGTTATTAGACGGGAGAAGGGTTTTGCGAGTTCAATTTTCTTTTTCAAGTCTATGTCTGGTTTGAACTGGATGTGGCATAATTGTTTGTCTTCTTCAAGGAGAATGTTGTGAATTTCGTTGCAGTCTTTTATGATACCCTCTGAAAGCGCATGTCCTACAGCCAGTTCCTTCAATCGAGAAGGTGAACAAAGAATAGTTACAAAATGGGTGTTGTTGAGAAAAATGTGAAGGGGCTTCTCTTCAGCCACCAAATCGGTTGTATGTTTGGCATTTCCTGCAGAAACGTCGACTTTTAGGATCTTGTTTTTTTGCATTTTCTTCGCATTCCCCAATCATCTTTTTGGTTTCTGAAGGACACGCGCTGAGACAATTCTCAATCAAGTTTTGAAGTAGATGTGATTTAAACTTGAGTTATTTAGCCTTTTCCAATCAACCGTATGGTGTTCAACAGGAACGATTCCGCAAGTTCTAGTGGTTATTGTGTGAGTGCCAGATTGCCTAACGCGCATGCATGCATGCCGTCGAATGCAAGGAGAATGGTGTTGATATGGGCTGGTTGAAGTTGTTTTGAAAATTCTTCTCTAGCTTTTCTTCTTTAACTGACTTTGTTTACTATCTTGTCTACTTTAACTTTGTGGGATTGCAGTGCAAGGTCTTTCGGGTCTATTCCTAGCGATAGGCTTAGAAGCTCCGAATAATGGAGCACGGGCATATTGTATTCTTCTTCAAACTTCGACTTTATCTGTAGTTGTCCTAAATCTAGTGCAATGAAGCAGAATGGGCAAAGGGTTGCAATGCAGTCGGCGCCAGCCTTGCTTGCGTTCACAAGTTTTTCCCGTGCGAGATCAAGTGCAAGCTCGTCAGAGTAGCCCCTTAGAAGCCCCCCGCAGCATCTAAGCTTGTTTCGGTATTCAATACTCTCTGCTCCTAGTGTCTCAATCAAATCGTCGAAGACGCGTGGGCGTTCTGGATCATCGAATTTTAGAAGCTCGCTAGGTCTAAGTGAGTGGCAACCGTAGAAAGCCGCTACTTTTAGGTTGCTTAGGGGTTTGGAGATTTCTTGTTTGAGATTCTTTGTTCCTATGTCCCCTACTAGAACTTGTAGGTAATGTTTCACTTCTTTGCTCCCTTCAAATTCTTTCCCAGTATTGGATAAGATTCTGTTTACTCTTGCTTTGAGTTGTTTATCAGCTTTCAACATGGCGTTTACCATGGCAAGAGATTCAAAACAGCCTGTACATAACGTAACTATATCCAGGTTGGCTTCTTCGGCTAGGCAAATGTTGTACGCAGCTATGGATAGGCTGGTTTCTAAATCTATGGACTGCACTGGTGGAGGGGCACAGCACGTCATGTCAGCTAGGTCAATAAGCTCTATTCCCAGTTTGGCTAAAGCCCTCCTTGCCGACACCTCGTAGTTTGGCTGACGAGCAGGTATAGTACAACCCAAGAAAAGAGCATAGCTTTTCATGTTGCTTCCTCCTTCTTTTGTTGCAGTTTATCAAACCCAGTGGCGGAGAGAATCTTTCTGAGCGCATTCACGCCTGTTGGTTGAAGTGGCGGTAAACCGAGAGTAGGTCTTTTCGTTTCTACGAATTTGGAAACCTTGACCACGCGGGCATCATTCAAGATGGCGGATGCAAACTCTGAGAAAATGTTTGGGATGTAACCTTCCTTGAAAGCAATGTTTCTTAGCGCGTAGATTACGTCAGCTATTTCAACTTTTTGTGGGCATCTTTCCTGACAGTTATAGCACGAGCAGCATAGCCATATGGCGTCGCCTGAAATCACTTCGTCCTTTTCTCCTGAGAGTGTTAGTTTGATGAGTTCTCTAGGGTTGAAACGCGGGGTGATTTTAGCCACTGGACAACTGCTGGCACAGGTTCCACACTGGTAGCATAGATTTATTGTTTCGCCGCCTAAGCGACTGGAAATTACATCAGAGAATGCTAGGTTGGTTGTTTTTTCGTCTTTTACATGCTTCATTTATAATTTCACGCTCCTCTTTAAGAACCTCCCATTGTTGGCAGTGGGCCCAACTTTTCTAATCGTTCAGTCATCGTTTGCGCAGCCGCAGCAAACTTGTCTCCTTCAATGAACACCATGTTGAACATCTCCAACCTCTCTGGCTCTATACCATATTCCTTCATCAATATTCTAGTAAGTTCCACCTTATTTTCAGCCTTCTGGCTACCGACTTCGTAGTGGCAGCCGTCACTTTTGCATCCCACAACCATCACTCCTTGAGCACCCGCTTCAAAAGCCTCTAGAAATTGGTGAACTTGCAGAATTCCCGTACAAGGAACTTTCATGACCCTTACGTTAGCTGGATACTGCATCATAGCCATACCAGAAGAGTCTACGGCCGTGTGACCGCATTCTGAACAGCAGATGGCTAGAACCAAAGGCTTCGATGTTCCATTTAAGGACATAAGTGCCTTCATCTGGGCCAGCATCTGGTTTGGCCTCGAATGCCTAAGCTCAATAGCGTTGAGAGGACATGTTCCCACGCAAACACCACATCCTTCACACAGGAGATCGGATATTCTAGCAACAAAATGTTCTTCAGTTGTCGGCTCCAGACTTATCGCACCATAAGGACAAGTGACGGGGCAGAACTCACAGTCACCGCAATATTCTTCGTTGATTACAGCGGTTCTTTGATCTTTAACTATCTTGCCGGTGGTTAAGAACTTCACAGCTTTTATAGCAGCTGAGTGAGCGTGTAGAGAAGTCGTCGGCGCGTCCTTCGGAAAGGTTGCTCCTCCGCAGAGGTATATCCCTCTTAGCTTGGTCTCTGTCGGCCTCAGTTTGGCATTATACTCCTTGAAGAAGCCGTCTTCACCCAACTCGAGGCCCAGAATCTCGGCAAGCTCCTTGGTGTCTTCAGCTGGCACCATGGCTGGAGCCAACACAACTAGGTCAGCGTCTAATTCTAGGAATCTTCTCAGAAGAGCATCCTCAACGTCGACAATTAACCTACCCGTCTCGGTGTCCCGTGAGATTTCGGTTGGTCTACCCTTAATGAATTTGATTCCCATCTCCCTTGCTCGTTCATAGTAATCTTCGTGCTCCCTTCCGGTAGTTCTTATGTCTATGTAGCATATACTAATGTCTGTATCGGGATACGCTGATTTGATCAACATGGCATGTTTTAGAGAGATCATGCAACAGATGCTCGAACAGTAGGGATTGTAGCGCCTGTCTCGCGAACCGACGCATTGCACAAAAACAATCTTCTTAACTGGTTTGCGGTCTGAAGGTCGAATAATCACGCCGCCTGTGGGGCCGAAGCCGTCAATCATTCTGGCGAGCTCAAGATTGGTCATAACATTCGGGTAGTCGCCGTAGTGATACTCCTTTATGATGCTGGAATCGAACTCCCGGAAACCTGTGGCAACTATTATATTGCCCACGTTTAGGGTTATCCGCTCACTTTTCTGGTCCAGTTCGATGGCGTCGGTGGGACAAACTTCAACGCATTTTGTACAGTCATGGAATTTGCAGACGCTTTCGTCGATGACGTAGACGGGCGGGTGAACGTTCGGAATGTTCATGTAGATGGCCTTGCGTGTTTTCAGTTTTGCATTGTATTCATCTGGCACTTCCACGGGGCAAATGGCGGTGCACAGGTCGCATCGAACACATTTAAGCTCGTTGACGTATCTCGGTTTCTTCTCTATTGTGACCTTGTAGTTTCCAGGAACTCCTTCAGCGGCCACGACTTTTGAATTGGGCAGTATGTCCATGTTGGGAATCTCGCTTAAACCGGAACGATATATACACTTCCGAGAGGTGTGAGTGATGCTTTTCACATCTGAAACTGGAGACTCTATGCAGATGGCACAATCGTCTGTTGGGAAGAATCGGCTCGCACGAGCAGCCAAGCCTCCAAGAAACGGTGCCTTTTCAACCAGATGCACTTCGAATCCCAAATCCGCCAAATCTACAGCTGTCTGCATGCCGGCTATGCCTCCGCCTATGACCAAAGCAGATTTGAGGACTGAAAACTCAAGTTTCTCTAAGGGTTCGAGAAGCTTGGCGCGTTCGATTGCAGCAAGAAGCATGGCTTTGGCTTTTTCAGTGGCTTCCGAGGGTGTTTTCCGATGAGGCC
>CAZKWF010000015.1:11004-37645 GCA_964556565.1 uncultured Candidatus Bathyarchaeia archaeon | reverse complement strand
TAGACCTGCTAATCGGTTTCCCTCTACTATGGGTAGTTTCTTCACTTTGTTCTCAAACATGAGTCTCGTAGCTTCGACAAGTTGCATATCTGGCTTTCCAACTATGACCTGTCTTGTCATTATTTCTGAAACCCTAGTCTCTTTTGGATTCTTGCATTTTTCTAGAACCCTTTCGAGCAGGTCTCTTTCAGTTAAAATCCCAACAATCTTGCCGTTATCTAAAGCCACTAAGCAACCTATTCTATTCTTATTCATAAGCTTTACAGCGTCATAAGCTGATGCGTCTGTTTGCAGGGTAATAACGTCTTTAACCATCAATTTATGAATTTTCATCACTAGTCACGTATTTTTTTATTCGCTCACATAGTGTTCGTAATGCAGTCAGAGTTAAAGCTTATGAAACCGTAATTAAGACTGCTAAGCAGTGCACGCGTTAAGTGTGCTACTTCAGAAAACTTGTTACTTCCGATCTAGCTGTTTCCTATGCCCCAGCAGCAAGTACTGCCTCCATGCACAAAAAATGTTGTGTGGTGTCTCCCGTGCAAATCCTCGTATCTACCTCGTAGAGGTGTTAAAGCAGTGCCTATTTGTTTAGCTTATGAACCTGAGGATGTAGTCGTTTACTGTTTGCAGAAACGATTCTTCTAGGTTTATTCCGTAATGCTCAGCCAAAATGAAGATTATGTAAAGCAGGTCTGAAAGCTCTGTGGCTAACATCTCCTTTGTTTTAAGCTTATCAGGCGGCTTAAAGCCTTCCAACCCTTTGACCACAGTGGCCACCTCGCCGGCCTCTTCAAGTAAATCCGTAACCATGACAAAAGGCGTCCAGCCTTTACCCCTTTTTGGGTCAAGCCTGTCATTAATTCTCTTGAAGTTTTTCCAACAAAGATGTTGAGCATCACGTAAAGTCAAAGACACGTAATCACCACTGAAAGATTCAATAACAGTTGGATTTAGGTTTTCTTCTGTGGACTATGGCTACCTGTAGCGTTCATTTCGCGGATAGTCTTTCACTAATGGTAACAGGGGCTCACTATTTCTTTAGACGAGGAATGAAATAAATTAGAACTGCTATTATCATTATAGCAATGGATATGAGCCACATCCATTCTGATCTTAAGAATTTGTTTAGAATGAGCAATGCCACGGCGAACAACATCAGAATGGCGGCGACTGTTCTAATGTGCACCATTATAACCCTCGTTCAGAAAGGCCAGTCACAGTATTTCTTCTATGTCTTCCAGAAGTCTATTAGCTCTTTCTGTTTTGCTCTAACTCTTGAAGTACAAACTTGTACCGATAGAGAGAATATGGTGAAAGGTAACTACGATGATCCCTTGCGCTTTAAGAATACACGCATTCTTGTGTTTGGTTAAAAACTAAGTAATTCAATAAGGATGTTCGTTACTAGTCCTAGGGTTAAGCCTAGAAGAAAGAGCATTATGTTCTTTCTATTTTCCTTGTGGGGTTCAGACTTCAGGAAGCCTATCTGTTTTGCTATTCCTCTTAGTCTTCTTTCTTCGATTTGTGCGCACATTTCTTAATACCTGAAACTGCCAAACTCAACGATCCGCTTTAAAAATCTTGTGGTTTTAGCCTTCACAAGGCAAATGCATAAGAATCTTCGTCAAAAGTAGAAGTTTTTCAAGCTTTTTGTGTGGTTGAAACGACGTGTTAGGCAACAAGAAAAAAGAAGAGGGGGTGCATGTATGAAGCTTGTCCTATTCTATGTCTATTAGTTCGCCTTTTGGTTTCTCTTCCTTTCTTTTCTGAAGCGTAACCTCCAAAACGCCGTTCTTGTATGTAGACTTTGCTTTTTTGGGCGCGATCTTAGCTGGTAATTCCACTTCTTTGTAGTATTTGTGTTGAGGTGTATCTACAGAAATCGTCAGTCTGTCTTCTATTCCATGCAGTTTGATGTCTTTCTTGTCAACTCCAGGTAGTTCCGCTATAACCTTGATTTCGCCATTGGTAGTCATTACGTCTGCTAGGGGTTCTCTCTTCTCTTTAATATCGATATGAGGGCCTCTCATTCGAGTTTCTGGTTTAATGTTACCGAACTCTCTGACTTGAGGTTTACCATCTGAACCCATTGTTACGCTGTAGCCATAGACGAATGGCCCCCAGCTTGTCACTTTTGTACCATCTGGTAGTGTTCGTTCTTGAATGAGATTTTTAGGAGCTTTCCTGAAGAGCTCTTTGAATTCGCTTTCCATCATTTCTTCCATATCCCTGAAAACTTCGTCTATGTCCCCAAAGAAGCTGCTTCCAAAAAAAGGCCGCCTTCTTCTTTTGAACCACCTTGACCTCCAATCTTCCTCTGACAAAACAAATCACCTCCCTAAAAATTTTCCATCTCTTCTAGAGATTCTATCAGACGGCGTAAGGCGAGGCTCATCATCATAAACGCTGTCTGTCCGATATCTGAACAGCTATACTTCCCTCTGCTAGTCTTCCTTAGAAAGCCACCGTCACTTAACTTTCTCGAGTTCTCCCACACAATCTTCGGATTCAAATCTAGGTCTCGCATAAAATCTGCAAAGCTCATTGTGCGATCTTCTTGCTCCATAAGTTGTCTCATCATCTTCAAACGGGTTTCGTTGGACAAAGCGTCAAAGATCTTAGAGAACCTGTGAAAATGCTGTTCGAAAGCTTTGAATTCGTTTTCCAGCTGCTCCTTTGGCCAGTCTACAGGCAAAAGTGGCATTTCAGATATTATCTTTCCGTCTCGTACTAACTGCAGTTTCAACTTCACGCAACCTCGCCTCTTATTACCGTAAAGTAATTACCGTAGAGTAATATATAACTGTTACTATATGGTAATATACACGCGTATTAAGGGACCCAGTTCAATTCGGAAAAGGATTTCATTGAGGTTACTCTGCCGAAAATTAGAGAAAAAAAGAGGACAAAAGGAGAACCAATAGAAATCGAATGGGAAAAAAAGACGATAAGCATCATCGAAACTGGGGAAGACACAACGATAACGATGCCCCCTCAAGATCATACTTTAGAATCCTTAAACTGAACTTCATTTTCTAACTGGGTGCAAAAATAGAAAATCATCACAACTGCATTATCTTCAAAGAGACAGAACATTAGCACGTGCATAAATGCTATTATATTTTTCACGTTATAATTAACGGAGAGACCTATGAAAAAAGCATTGGAGACCGAAGTGCTCGAACACGTTTGCAAAGAAGCTAAAATGAAGAACCGAGTGACAAAAGCTCATCTCAGTCGACTTTCCACAGTGTTTGGCTCGCGATTTACGAAAGCTTGGGGAGCATTGGATAAGAGAAGAATAAAAAAATACGTTTTTAAGCCGAGTGGTAGGGTCGTTTGGATCGTGGTCGGTAAAGAGCGAGAATACCTTGTCATGCCAGCCGCTGATTTTTGTTCCTGCGACGATTTCTACTTCCGTGCGATGAATAAGAAAATTCATTTGTGTTATCATCTTATTGCACAAAAGCTGGCAGAAGCCCTGGAAGCTTATGATTTGGTAGAGGAATATGACCAACTGTATGATTCTTTGATAGAGGAGTGGAAAAAAGTTACACCTTAAATAGGTGTCTTCCAAAAATAAGGGGGTAGGGAACCGGCATGGACATAGCAGCATACTTCGCGATTATCATCAACGTCATGATGGTAGTAGCCTTTCTCGTGTTATTTTTATCCTTTCTATACATGGTCTACGGCAGAGAAGAAAAAACCACATAGCCTTTTTCACGTTCGATTCCGCGATGCAACAAATAGGATAAAGCCCAGAACTGTTACAGCAACACAGAACATCATCATTCATGTATGAATTCCTAACTGTTCAACAAGCATATATTTAAATTGACATGCCACGATTTTAGTGGGCAATATGAGTTTCAACGGAGTCATCAAAAAAATTTTATCGTCAAGACCAGACCTTACGCGCGAAGAAGTCTTAAAGATAATTGAAAAGAAAAAAAGGAAAGCAAAGGGATTTTTTACGAATGAAGTTGCAGCACGACTCGTCGCCTCAGAGTTAGGGTTGGAAATTCGACACGAACCTTTTCAATCCGAGCTTTTAGTCCGAGACCTTGTTTCAGGGTTAAGAGACGTAACAGTAATCGGACGCGTGATAGCTGTTTACCCTCCCAAGACTTTCACGCGTTCAGATTGGACAGAAGGCAGAGTTGCGCATTTGCTCATCGCGGACAAAACTGGAACATTGAAGGTTGTTCTTTGGGATGAAAAAACGAGCCTCGTAGAGGCTGGAAACGTTGAACAGGAACAGATAGTAAGGGTTTCACATGGATATGTGCGAGAGGGGCGAAGTGGAAAGCTTGAGTTACACGTGGGCTTCCGGGGGAGTATTCAAATTCTTCCTTCTGATGCCCTAGAGAATGAAAATGCAACAATCAATGATTTCCACGAAGAAACAAAAAAGGTTGTTGAGGTAAAGAAGGAGGATGGGCCCATCACCGTTGAAGGAACTGTGGTAACTACTCCAATAACGAGGAATGTTGTCACATCCCGAGGTGAGACTGTTGCGGTTTCCTCTTTTGAACTGGAAGATGATACGGGCAAAATTCGGGTTTCTGTGTGGAGAACGCTCGTGAATAATGTAAAGAATTTGACACCGGGAACTTGGATCAAAATGAAAAGCGTGTATGCAAGAAAGGGCTTTTCCGATCAGATGGAGCTCACTTCACGCACGTTGACCTCAATAGAGATTCTATCTAAACCAGAAGAACCGTCTACATAAAAGAGTGAAACCTTTATTTCTACACACTGTCTATAATATGCTCTTCATACCTTGGTGAAAACATGAACAAAAATCAGATATCACTTCCAGTGGATGAGTTGCCCAAAAAATGGTACAGTATAATACCAGACTTGCCCGAGTCACTTCCCCCTCCAAAGGAACCGAAAGAAGGTCCGTCCCGCCTCGAATTTCTATCGAGAACCATGATAAAAGAATGTTTGAAACAAGAGTCTTCAAGTCAACGATGGATTCCAATACCAGAAGAGGTAAGAGAACTCTACATTCAAATGGGCAGACCAAGACCGTTGCACCGAGCTAGAAAGCTTGAGAAACATCTTGGATTGAAAAAGACGAGAATATACTATAAGAGAGAAGACTTGTCTCCTACAGGTTCCCACAAGACCAATACCGCTATCGTTCAAGCATATTTTGCAGCAAAAGAGGGGAAAGAAACACTTGCTACTGAAACTGGAGCTGGTCAATGGGGAACCGCTTTGTCATATGCTGCCAGATTAATGGATATGGACTGCGTAGTCTTCTGGGTCAGGTCGGTGTATGACTGGAAAACCGATCGTAGAACTCTCATGAAACTTTATGGATCTACCGTGTACGCGTCACCAAGCAAACAGACCAGTATTGGAAGAGAAATTCTTGCAAGGAATCCTAACCATCAAGGCTCCTTGGGTATCGCGGTCTCCGAAGGATTAGAGTACACTGAGAAACATGAGGGAGCTGTTTACTGCTTGGGCTCTGTCCTAAATCATGTGCTTATGCATCAAAGCGTCATCGGCATTGAAACCATAAAGCAGTTTGAAATGGTTGATGATGAACCAGACTTAATCGTTGGTTGCCTTGGTGGTGGCTCCAACTTTGGAGGCATTGCCTTACCATTTGTTGGAGAGGTCTTGAGGAAAAAGCGCGAATGTGACTTTCTTGCGTCGCAATCAGTAGCAGCTCCAAACCTCGTTCAAGGGCAATACAAGTATGACTTTGCGGATGTAGCTGAACATACTCCCCTCCTAAAAATGTATACGATTGGGCATAAGACAGAGATGTCTCCTATTAGGGCAGATGGGTTACGATATCATGGTGCTGCTCCCATCATAAGTCTACTTCGACACCATGGAATTGTAAGGGCAACAGCATATCCAAGAGATGAAAATGCAACGTTTGAGGCGGCAAAGATCTTCCTACAAAGCGAGGGATGGCTTATAGCCCCTGAATCCAGTTACGCTGTTAGAGCAACTATTGATGAAGCTTTGAAAAATGAAAAAACTGGTGAGGAGAAAGTCATCTGCATGAATATCAGTGGCCACGGGTTCTTGGACATCCTAGCCTATCAAGAAAAAATTCTTGGTGAAAAATAGTCCCCTCTATTCTTTTTCAACTTCTTTTGTAATGTCTTCAATGATTTCCATGCCTGCGTCAACGAGTTCTCTTGTTATGATGAGTGGAGGAGCTATTCTGATCGTTGATGCCCCACATGTTATCATGGCGATTCCGCGTTTCCAGCATCGCATCATGATTTCTTTTGTTTTGTCTCCTGCAGGCTTTTTGGTTTTTTTGTCTTCAACAATCTCGGCGCCTATCATCAATCCTTTTCCTCGGACGTCTCCGACAATGTCACATTCTTCCTTCAAGTCATTCAGCCGTTTCATGATGTAATTACCTTGTTTTGTAGCGTTTTCAAGAAGCTTCTCCTCTTTGATTACGTCGATAACTGCAAGGGATGCGACACAGGCTAGGGGGTTTCCGCCGAAAGTGCTGGCGTGTGAGCCTGCTTCCCAATCCATGAATTGGGCTCGAGCTATTGTTGCGCCTAATGGTAGTCCTGATGCGAGGGCTTTGGCTGAGCAAATTACGTCTGGTTTAATTTTCCAGTGTTCTATGGCGAACCATCGTCCAGTTCGGCCTATTCCTGCTTGAACTTCGTCATCGATCATTATGAAGTCGTATTTGTCTGCTATTTTTTTGAGGCGTTGGAAGTATTCTGGAGGTGGGGTCACGTATCCACCTTCGCCTTGGATTGGTTCAAAGAGGATGGCGGCGACTTCTTCGGGTGGTACATATTTTTGGAGGATGAGTTCGTCGATGAAGTCTACGCACCAGTAGTTGCAGTTTGGGTAGGATAGTTTGAAGGGGCATCGGTAGCAGTAGGGGTAAGGTATGTGGGTTACTCCGGGAAGTAGGGGAAAAAAGTTTCTTCTTTGAACGGGTTTGCTTGCTGTGAAGGATAGTGCTCCTAGTGTTCGTCCGTGGAAGGCTCCGATGAATGCGAGGAATCTGTGTTTGCGTGTGTGCCATTTTGATAATTTGACTGCTGCTTCTACGGCTTCTGTTCCGCTGTTTCCGAAGTATACTTTTTTTTCGAATTGTCCTGGAGTGATTTCAGACAGTTTTTCAGCTAGGTTTACAACTTCTCTGTAGAAGAAGTCCGTGTTTGAGTAGTGCAAGAATCGGTCACATTGTTTCTTTATTGCGTCAGTGACCTTAGTGTGGCTGTGCCCGACGTTTAGGCATACTAGGCCGGAGTTGAAATCTATGTATTCGTTTCCATCCACATCCTTTAGTATGCAACCTTTCCCAGATTCGATGACAAGTGGATAGAAACGGCCGTAGGAGGATGAAATTAGTGTTTCATCTTTTTTTACAAGCTTTCTTGCGTTTGGACCTGGTGGACGGACATTGATTCTTGGGTAGTCGCTCATTGTTTCTCACCGTGGGAGACTATGTGTTTAGAAAAAGGGATTTTTATAGGTATCTGTGTGTGTTCGTCTTGCATGATCTAATCTAACGTATTAGACTGCTAGGCAATTGTTCGCTGGGAACCTGAATTCGTTTGAAGAAGTCGTTTGGATTAGGTTTTGACTATTGTTATCTCGATTGTTGATACGTTTCTTGTTCCGCCTTCTTCTCGTGCTATTTCTTCGGTTCCTATGGTGATGTTGCTGACTTTGGAGTCTTTTACGAATCTGCGTTTGGCTATTTCGGCTACGTCGACTGCTGTTGTTATTGATCGCCCCCTTGCTTTCAATGTGACCTCTTTGATGTTGGAGTTGCCGAAGCTTGTCATGAGTGCTAGTACGTAACTCATGGGGGGTTTTCTTCCGATGTAGACGACGTTCTCAGCTCTGCCTACTTCTTTTGGTGCTTTCTTTTTTTCAGGTTCTGCGGGTTTTGTCTCTTTTTTCGGTTTTTTCTGCTTTTTTTCGGGCATGTTTCTTCCTCTATGTTGATGTATTGTTTTTCTTTGGGTTAATAACTATACCTCGGGGTTGGGCTTCTTATAGGTTTCTATTGGAATCTTGGTATTAATGTTGATTTGTTGGGTGTTGGTTTCTTAGGTTGACCGTTTAGTATGTTGTTTTGTGTGTTTCTCTCTCTAGACCCCCCTATAATTTTTTTAATAGTTTCTCATTCTCTCTCTTTATAGACCCCCTACCTAGGGGGGGTCGTATGTTTTGTACATGAATGTATGCAGTGATAAATGGTTACAGTCCAGGAGTGAGGCGTTACGGTTATAACACTTGACTCATTAAAAATGTGTTAGTGGGCGGGGCTGGGCGGGTAAAGAAAGAGATTAACTTTCTACCGGCGCCTAGCATGGATAGGGCACGAACAACTTAACTACAGTTGGTGTAAGCCTCCTAAGCTCGGGGTCACGGGTTCAAATCCCGTCCCGCCCGCCATTCTTAGCTGTTGAGACGTGCTTACGCATGTCGATATACAACCTGTTTTGCGTTGAAGCCTGAATGCGTTGGATTTCTTGTTTAAGACTGTTTTCGCAAGAAGGTCGTTATCGCTATTTCTCTGGTTGAGGAAAGCGCTGAAAAGCCGAAGGAGGAGATTGCGTAAGTTGCCAAATGGGTACAAGTGCCCCTAAAAGGCGAATCGTTCAGCTTATACATATTTTTGGTGAGTTTCTTTTACTAACTTGTGAAGATTTTCTATATGCTTTTTATGATCGTAAATCCAAGATCCATCCTTGAAATATTCATAGGAAATTGTCTGACGTGATGCCTTCCCAAGGTGTTGGATCATATATTGATAGCTCTTCAACAGGCCTAATCCAATTAGCTTTGCCAAAGTGTCTATGAATTTCGCAAACTCTGACCTGGGGAGATATATGTATCCAAGTAGAGCGTTTTCTTCTAGAATTTTACCCAATACCGTTACGAAAGGCTTGTCCAACATTGAAGATGCGAATTTGCCAAGGTCTTCTCTATCGTCGAACCTGAAGATGAAGAAGAACCGATCGGAACTCGATATATCAAAATGATAAACGTCCACACTAAAGTTTTCGATTAGGTCGTGGTTCTTTATATGATTTTGGTAATGATACCCAACCAGTTGTGGAGATATTTTTAGTTTCTTTGCCAAATCAACAAAGCTGATTGCGGCATCTTTCTCTAACTCTTTCAAGATGAAAACGTCTATTTCGTCTCCCTTAATAGGCCACTCTTCTGGATCAACCAGAGTGTAAGGCAGTTCCGCTCCCTCAGCTGAAATCTCTTCAAGCCATTTGTTCCATTGAAAGTCCCAATTCCCAGACTTCGGGTCAAACCAGTTGCAGAGGCAGTGAACAGACTGAAAACAAGTTGACCAAAAGACTCGAGTGTTTCCGGCTACTATTTTTTGGAGCTCTTCAAGGAATCGCTCAAAATCGTTTTCATGCCCTTTAGGGATAGTGTATATCGCGAAGCAACCTTCGTTCATGCCGTAACATCGGCTCACATATATCCAAAAGTCGTTCGTTTTCAAACTTTCAAAGAGTAGGTCTTCGTATCCAGGAATTGCTTCCGCGAAGACTACTGCCTTCTTCAGCCCCAGATATGTGTGATAGACGTTTATTCCGAACCGTAAAAAAATATTGGAGAGTAGGCGTTTGAGCCTTTTCCGAAGCGTCCCTGGGGGCATATCCAGTTTTCTTGCAACATTTGCCAAGTTTCTCGGTCCGTAAGTAGCCAGACTTTCGATAATCCTCAAGTCCAAGTGGTCAAGCTCTTGCCGCATATTATTGGCCCCTTATTTGTAAATCGCTAATAGATGATATGTTTGAAGTATTCGTCAGTTCAGCACTTAAGATTATCACCCAGGAACAAAGTCACTTTCAATTGGATCGCCCATGGACTGAACTTGTCCAGATTCGACGTTGCAGGTAGGTGTCCTTGTAATGCCGAGCACATCTGGTGTCCGCGTGCCAAAGGCGATCGTCATCGTAGTTATTGTTGAAGCGAAGGCGAAGATAATCAGGCAGACCATTAATATGGGTTTTAGGTTCAATTTCTCACCTCCCTTTTTGTTTTTTTACCCCACAATTATGATATGTGGGGATAGAAAGGAAAAAAGCTATATGGTGTTGGATCATAGAAGTACTTTCTATTCGAGGCGGTAGCAGTGTCAGAGTCTGAGCTTTTAAATGAGATGCATGAGAGGGTTGTTAAGGGGTTCTTAGATATGTTGATTTTGATGAGTTTGAGGGGGAACGCTATGAGTGGTTATGATTTTGTCAAGTTTATTTCCGACAGGTTTCATCTATTGATTAGTTCGGGAACGATATATTCGACTCTGTATTATTTGGAGAGGAAGGGGTTGATAGAGGGTTCAGATAGCCAAAGGAAAAGGGCTTATAACCTGACAAACGATGGGAAAGAGAAGGTTAAGATGTTCTTGGAATCGAAAGATAAATTCTTAGACTTGATTCTTGATCTTTTTGCATGCACCTAACAAGCCTTTTATGAACTACGGGCATTATCATTAGATAACGCTTAGAACGCAATGTAAACGATTGGAGCACTTGATGTTGGCGTTTAGCGAGGTGAAAAGAACCCTCAAACTCATTCTTGTGATCGCCCTTGCCATCACTGTGTTGCTTCTTGTTTCTTCTTACGTTTTGACAATGGTTTTAGGACCAGCTCTGTTTTTCTTCACTCCAGAAGGATCAGCTTTTAGTACGCTTCATTATATCCGTGAGCTTCTTCTTGAGTTATTCATTGTGATCTTTTTTGTCATTCCCGTTGAGCTTAACGCAGGATTAGTCTTTCTGTTTCTCTGGGGCGTTTTCATTCTCTGTTTTGTTGCTGCATGGAGATTTAGAGAGAAGTTGCATGAGGTTGTTGGAAGATGCTTTTCACGTCCTTCCAGTGGCCCTTTCAATAACTGGTTGTTCACCATGCCGGTCATGGCAAGCATGCTGCTCGTTGCCATCATAGCTGTAACCGGTTTTCAGGAGACCCATGGAGTTCCGACTGGTGAGGCTCCCTTGCCAGAAGATCCTTTCGAAGCCTTCTTTCTGGTAACTTATGCTTCGTTATTTGAAGAAATCGGGTTTCGAGTGAGCCCTATCGGGGTGTTTCTAATAGTTTACTTGTTCTGGGTTGGAAGAAATTCGGCGTCGATGTGGTCGTGGGGGCAACGTTTGAAACTTTTCTTTTTGAGCTTGATATATCCTGATGGAGCGAAAAAGATGGTTGGTGCGAAGACAGTGAGTGACTTTGGTGTCATAGGTGGAATTAGCTCAGGCGAGTGGGCTATGGTAATCTTCACATCTGTTGCTTTTGGATTAGCTCACTACCTATTTGGTGGTAGCTGGGAGGTTGGAAAAATCACGACAGCATCTATGGTTGGCTTTGCCATGGGCCTTGCATACCTGCTTTATGGCGTTCAGGCTCCAATACTCCTCCACTGGTTTTTCAACTATTATGGAAGCGTTATCGAGCTCTCCTCAGATTTTTATCCAATGGTCTTTCCTCTTTTTTCTATAACCTTGAATATTACTACGATTTTAGGCGTTTTTGGTTGGCTCATAGTTGCGATTTTTGGATTATACAAACTTTCCAGGGCTATTGTGAAAAGAATTAGGCCGTCTGAGCCACTTGCTATCTAAAGCTTCTTTGTTTTCTACTATTTCCTTTACAATATCTTGATCGTGACTCTCGATATCGCGTTGCAAATCTTATAGTAGATAATGAGAAGTGTCTATTACCTCAACTCAGGTTTCAAAATTTCTTGAGAAAGATTCCTTATCTTAATCGTTTTCTGCTCTCTTTTCTTCATGTCCCGCAAAACCACTTTATCTTCCTTAAGCTCCTCAGAACCCACGATGACAGCATGAGTAACGTTCCTTCTATTCGCATCTTGTAAAGCCTTAGAAACCGTGCGTCCCATAACCTCAACCTCAGCTGGCACGCCTACTTTTCTCAAAGCTAATGAAAGTTCAAGAACTCTTGCTCTCAGTTTCTCGTCGATAGGAATAATCACAACTCGTTTTCCTTCTGGAATTTTCGAAGAAACTTTCTGCTTTTTCATGGCAAGCGCAAGACGGTCTATTCCTTGGGCTACTCCCACAGCTGGGGTTGGTTCACCTCCAAAGAGTTCAATAAGTTTGTCGTAGCGCCCTCCGCCGCTTAATGCTATATTCATCTCTGGAACATAGGGCTCAAATATCATACCCGTGTAGTATTCAAGACCACGTGCGAACCCTGCCTCGATCAACATCTCAAACTTGGCGTTGCTTTCTCCTATTAATCCAGTGATTTCCCGCAGGTTTTCCACAGCAGCAGCAGAGCTTTCATACTCTCTAACATTCTCCTCTGTCTTCTTAAGAACTTGAGAGACGTCTTTTCCCCTTATCTTTAAAACGTTTTTTAAGGTTGCTACACACCTTTGTGAAACACCTAATTCTCGTGTTGTTGTAAGCGCTTCGTCCCACTGTTTTTTATCCAGCAACTGCATAATTATGTTCTGCTGTTCTTTTTTTACATTTTCTTGAGTTAAGATTCCGCGAATAATTCCAACGTGTCCAATCTTAAGCCAGTATTTACGCAGACCCAATTTTTCCATCAAATCGTAGGTAAGTGTCAGAATCTCCGCGTCCGCCTCTGGTTTAATGGATCCTATAAGCTCATAGTTGGCTTGCCAAAACTCCCGAAAGCGTCCATACTGCGGTTCATCATAACGATAGAGGCTCCCCACGCAGAAAAGTCTCATAGGCTTGGGCTCATTTCTCATCTTAGTTGCTATCAACCTAGCTATAGACGCGGTGAACTCTGGTCGTAAAGCCACTCTTCGACCGCCTAGGTCCTCAAATGCATACATGCGCTTTCGAATTTCTTCACCAGATTTTGCTGCCAAAAGATCATACGATTCTACAACTGGAGTGATGACCTCTCTGTAACCGTAGAGTTGGCCCAGATCTCTTGTAACCTGCTCTGCATACCGCATTCTTTCCGCTTCTTTTGGCAGAAAGTCCCTCATTCCCCGAACTGTTCTAAACGTTGACACTTCATCACTTCATTACGTATTTTATTTTAGAGTCAGTTGCGAAAGGGTGTAATACACAACTTCTCCTCTTCTGTTTATAACCGCCAACACCAACCTTTTTTTTAGACTTTGAACATACCTCAGAGAACGTGCCAATTCCTCTATAGAAACCGGCTGACCCTCCTGAATTCCAAAGATCATGTACTTGGCTGTTTCCTTCCCATATTCCCCGCGTTCATACACGCGGAAATCTATTCCTAATCCGAAGCCTTCTCTTGCAACGTATCCTCGGCTCCGTAAGTCTCGGTATATTAAATATCTGACCCAAGCATCTTTATCAATAGATTGAAAACGTTGGAGGAGAGTTTGAAAATTTACCTTTCCTCCAGTTTTCTCATTTTCAACCTCTATGATTCCTTTACCAAGCAGAAACAAAGCCTCATAAAAAGTAAGTGTCAACCCTTCGTTTTCAGACACGCCGTAACCTCGTATGGACAATTCTTCAATGTCTTCTGGTGAAGAAACGAAAACCTCTTTCTCTTTAAGAGCGGTTTCTATCTTTGATTCCGCATTGCGGTCCGTTTCAGTCGCATCTTTCGATTGTTTCAAAATTGTGATCCATCCAACCATGTTTCTAACGCTATCATGCGTCTTTAAGATTTAAATCCTCTTAACCATTTCTCCTTAAACATCACTAGCAGATTGATTCAATTCAACTAATAGCGTGTTCTTTAACCTCTTCGGTTTGGTTTTCACTATCTTGACTTGGGAGACGTTGTGAAACCAGAGAAACCTCTTTAGTGCAGCTGCCAATTCAACGACAAGGGGGGCATCAAGGCGTTCTTTCTCCAGAAGCAAGGAATTAACGATCATCGTTTTGCTTGCTCTGTCCAGTTTCGGGTCGATTCTTCCAACGAATCTTGTGCCATAAAGGATTGGTAAGACGTAGTAGCCAAATTGCCTCTTCTCTGGGATCTTATAAATTTCCCAAGTGTAAACGAAGTCAAACACCTCGGAAATCATCCTCCGGTTCCAGAGTAGGTTATCAAGCGGGGCGATAAAATGGATTTTTTCTTCAAGAAGAGAATCTTCTATGGTTTCGAGAGTGTTCAAATATTCTTCTAAAACATAATAGATGTGTTTAACGCCTTCGATTTTCACCAGGTAGACTTTTCCATCTTTGACCATCTCTTCTACTACTAGCTTACGTTGCGAAGCTTTAAGCGAAAGCCAGCCGAACCTCCAGTCACGCACATCAACGAATCCATAAGCCCTCATATACTTCCTAATCATGAACAGATTGTATTCCTCTCTGCTGGGCACTTCGATGCTTACGTCTTTGGGTAAGGTGTGCTCTGCTAAGTCGTAATATCGGCGGTTTCCCTCCACATGGTGAATCATCACCTCGCCGCAGTCCCAAAGTAGGTTTAGAATACCTTTGACTGTTTTGCTCTCAACTTTTTCCTTCCGCTTAAAATCCTGTGCACACAGTGGGCCATCAGCCTTGATCGTCGATAGAACATGAGAAATCGCACCTTTCAGTTCTTTTTGCTTCACTTTCAAGCGTTCATAGAATGGAGAATGAAACTCCATATAATTCTGCATCCGATAGCGAAAATACCGGAACTCCTCCATGGGGATTATTGATTTCGCATTACACCAGTATTCAAAGACCGCTCTGTCCTTGTAGAGTAACGCATCCAGATAGGAGGGTTCGTAGTCACTTACTCTGCTGTGGAGAACCAGATGATGATTGCGGTGGACAACACTAACAGGGTCGATCTGGACACACTCCAGCCGCTTGATTGCCTTCAACGTCCCAGTTTTTTCCTTTCCTTGGTGGAATCCCTGTTTAGTGATGAGAAATCGTCTGGCGGCTTCCTTTGAAATCGTATGTTGATCCATTTCGCTTCTTTCCGTCTCCGTCCGTCAATTTCCAGAGTCTAAATACATTATTATCGTGCGAATAACACGCCCAGACTATATTTTAAGCGGTCATAAGCCCTTCAAATTCGGTTGTGGATAAGACACCAGTTTCACATATGATGGCGCTTACGTATTTCATTGGAGTAATGTCAAACGCTGGATTCAATGCTTTCACTCCAATTGGAGCAATTCTTTGAGAACCGACGTACATTACTTCCTCAGCACTTCTCTCTTCAATAATCACATCTTTTGAGGCATGGACCAAATCAAACGTTGATTTAGGGGCGGCGACATAAAATGGAACATTGTGTTCGTGAGCCAGCACCGCGACGGTGTAGGTGCCGATTTTGTTTATCACAGCGTCTCGAACTATCCTGTCAGCCCCCACCACAACCTTGTCTATTAATCGTTTAGACATAGCATATCCCACCATGTTGTCTGTAATCAATGTAACTGGGATGCCGTCGCGTTTCAGCTCATACGCTGTAAGCCTAGCACCTTGCAGTTTAGGCCTCGTTTCGGTGGCAACCACTTTGATTTCCTTGCCTTGCTCCCACGCATTTCGTACAATTCCCAGCGCTGTGCCATAATCAACAGTAGCTAGACTGCCTGCGTTACAATGAGTTAGAATGACGTCTCTATGGTCAATCAGCTTGGACCCATGCTCACCAATCTTGCGGTTAACTTCAACATCCTCGTCCGCCATCCTTCGAGCCTCATCAACTACGACTTTAGCCACAGCTTTCGCATCACCCGAAGTCTCACGCGCTTTTTTCAAGATTCGGTCAACCGCCCAGAAAAGATTTGCAGCCGTCGGTCTCGTTTCCTTCAAAACCTTCGCTGACTCCTCAATCTGCCTCATCAACTCCTCTCTTTTCTCGACTTTCGAATGATAAGCCATGAGGGCTAAGCCGTAAGCTGCTGCCACACCGATGAGCGGGGCCCCCCTCATCCTCATTTCTTTGATGGCGGAAGCCACCTCTTCACATTTCCTCATTTTTAAGAAGAGGGTTTTGTTGGGGAGTCTCGTCTGATCTATAGTTACAACTACGCCGTCTCGCCACTCTATGGTTCTCATAGCTCACACCATCAGAACTCCTTTATTCACCATTTACCTTTTTTAATATGCTTCGGTGCACCACAATGAAAGCTAGTTAACTTGAAAAGCATCGCATAGCCATTGGTTAGGAATTTCGGATAGAAATACTCGAAAGTTTTGAGAATAAGCCTAGAAAGTGGGGACGACGGAGAGGTTTTCAAGTGGTTTTTGGCTTTAATTCTATCCAGTGCTCCGATTAGAGAATCCTCAGCTAAAAAGATTTGTAGAAAGAAAAAATGTCCAAAATGGCCTTTCAAGTGTCTTGTCGGGCTACTTTTTCTTCGGTTTAACCCTTGTCACGACCTCAACTGAACTTCTCTTGGGTAGTTTTATTCGTTTTTGCCATTCGTCTCCAATGGCTATCAGCGAGTAAATTCCTGAAATCTCGGCTTTTGCCTTATTGACGAGGTTGATAAGGGCTGCTTGGGTTTCCCCGGTTTTTATCATATCATCTACTACGAGCACACTGTCTCTTCTTTTGAGGGCGTTTTTCGGCAGATATAGTGTTATGGTTACGCCGGAGTCTCTGAGCACGTATGTTTCTTCTAAAAATGCTGGGACACCTACCTCTTTATTTCTCTTTGCTATTGCAAGATTGACGCCTAGCGCGTTTGCAACCATTGTTGCGAGTGGTATTCCATCTACGGCAGCGGTTAAGACCATTGTTACACGTTTTCCAGCGAACGTTGCGAGGGCGTGGTGAGCGGCTTGTTTGAGTATGTTGAAGTCTCCGACGATCCCTGTGTTGTCGAAATATCCATCTTCATTGAATCGAATTATTCTGTGGAGTTCAGCTTCTAAACCTACGAGTTTTGTTAGGATGTTCCAGAGTTGCTTGGCTCTCGCCGCATTTGGTAGAACGTGCCCTTTTGCGTATCTGCTTAGAACTGTTACGGGTAGGTCTGTTTTGGCGGATAATTCTCGATAGGTGTACTGTTTCTTTGCTGTTCTGAGTAGTTCGATAGTCATTAATCGGAGTTGTAAGTCTTCTGCGTGTGTGCTACTCATTTCTTATCCCCTTATACACTGATAAGTCAAATAGTGGAATTGTGCACATCTATTTTTGACTCGATGAGATTTATATTTTCCGTATACTTTTGAAAGTCGATTGTGAACTTGCTACCTTTTTTGCTTGGAAACAATTTTTGTGACCCTCTAGAGGGGGGTGTTTTATGCGTTCAATATCTGTTTGTGGTTTGGGCTTTTTTGTTTTAAAGCTTAGTGAAGGTTCTATCTATGCTTTGATTACGTGAGTTTGAATTACGTGAAAATTCATGGAGGGTTGGGTGAGTCTCTATTTGAAGGCCTGTTTCTGCATGTCTCTTTAAGCATCACATTGTGGCTTAGGTTACGAAAGGTATAAAGGATTTGTCTATCGTTTAGAATTTGACAGAGGGCCCGTGGCCTAGTCTGGATAAGGCGTCGGCCTTCTAGCACACGGGGGACAGCCGAAGATCCGGGGTTCAATTCCCCGCGGGCCCGCCAACGGCTCTCAAGACGCTTAAGTTTGCTGCTAATAAAAAAGGAGGAGTTTGGCTAGGGCAGTTCTACTTCGTTGATTTCTTGCAGAGTTTCCAGACTGTTCATCTTGATTTTCTTGTCTGAGATGGTGTAGAGCATGTTGCCTATGTAGAGGGCTCTCTTCACGTAGTATGGAGAGTAATAATAAAAACTCTCCTTGTCTGCGTTGTTTTCCAAGTGGGTAATTCGGTCCCTAAACATAAATCCTTCCGCCAAGGAGACATTGAACACGTAGGCACCCTGCCAGACATACTCTCCGTGAGCGTTGGGAGGAACCCCATTAGGATACTTCTCCTCGTCTATCTCCGCAACCAAAACGGGTAGTACGAGGAGGTTCTTTGATCTATCGAACAGAAACGCCTTGTGATCCCTTAAAACCGGCGAGTCAGTTCCCCTGTCACCCATTTCATATTTCGCTATCTCCTTTGGATCTTCAACATCGCTGACATCGAAAAGCGATATTTTCACTCCCTGATACCATGAAAAGTCTCCCTGCTCTGCGCCCACGGTTTCCTTACCCACACCAATGATGTGATTTTCATCGTAGGGATGAAGGTAATCTGAGTACCCAGTTATCTTCAATTCGCCGAGAACCCTCGGATCGTCTGGGTTTTCCAGATCTATTACGAATAAGGGGTCAATTTTTCTGAAGGTTACGAGGTAGCATCTGTCGCCCATGAACCTTACTGAATGAATCGTTTCTCCCGGGGCGAGATTTTCCAGCCTTCCAACAGTACTTAGGTTCATGTTGAGAACGTACAAGTTATTCCGTGATGGGGTTCCGGAACTCCAGATCTGGCCTATCGTGGTTGCTATCCTGAAATATTCGCCGTACTCGTCCATGGAAAACTGGTTGAGCACTCTTCCGGAAACTCCGCCGCTTGCTTCGCATTCGATCTCTCCATCTTGCATGTGAACTCTATAGACTAGAGTTGATTCAGTCCAGCCGGTTTCGAAGCTCTCATGTTCCAGCATCGTTATGTAAATATTGTTCAAAGAAACGTACATAGAACTCGCGGATCCCAACAAGAATGTCTTGTGCTCCGGTTCTGACCAGTCGAGCTTCAGGTTTATGGAGACTACGGTTGTGAATGCGTAAGAGTTGTCCGATACGTTAGAATAGTAGATTTCGTTTGGTTGTATTATCTTTGTTTTGTTCGGAGATGTGATCATGGGTAGAATCAGTTTGGAATGGCGCCAGTAGGTTGGCTGGCTTGTTACGGCGTAGACGTAGTCGCCTATTCTCCTCGAGCTGAAATAGGTTCCATTGATTGTGACTTCGTTTGTCAAGAGGGGATTAGCTCTGTCCGACACGTTGTAGATTTTGACAAACGCCTCACTGCCAGTTACATATGACCGATGGTAAGGAGGAACCTGCACTTTCAGTGGTAATAGTGTTGTTTCATTCATTCTAACGGTTACGTTTGCAGCATAATAAACCTCAACTGGCTGGTAGAAGTATGATTCTCCGAAAACTGCCAGCTTATCTCCGTTTATGAAGATTCCTCGAAGCGTTCCATTAAGGCTAATCTGGGAAAGAATTTCCGCATCTTCAGCTGGGTATGCTTTTAAGATTGTAAGGTTGTTCTCCGAAACAATGTATATGTATTCTCCATCGGTTTTCACCAAGTCTGTCTCATCCACTCCCGCTACTTGAACGTTAGTCGCTGAGTATTCTGGCCCACTCTTAAGTACAATATTACTATCGTAAAACCCAGACGCACCCTCTAGCGCGAGAAACGTAGACGATGGAATTACACCTGGTGACAAGGGCACTATTGGCAAATCTAACCTTTCCACGTAGTAATATGGAGTTTCCTGTTTTGTCATCAGATAGTTTTCTAGTTCCTCATATGAAGAGAAAGTGCTTAACGCGCCTGCACTCACTGGAGGCACTAATGGTCGAATTCCAAAATTGAGGCAAATAGCACCTAGTATGGTGGCCAGTAACACCGCCAGAACACTGTAGACTGCTGTTTTCTTTCTGATTTCTCTCAGCATTTTAAACACTGCCAATAACAAAAAGCAGCCTGCTATATTATCCTAATTTTTAGTACATTCCGTCCAAAAATCAGAACGGCCTTAACCGCCAGACTCGGATAGCTTCATACCAAAATATCGCAGAGACTATTGCTCCGAAAAACGCGACGAAGAGGTTTTCCCGAGAAAGGTTTTGCATAAGTACGGCTAGGTAGATTATGTAGAATGTTGTGGAGAAAATCGCGTAAAAGAAATATCTTGGAAACAACAACCTTCCCAGCTTGACGAAGTGCCTAAGCACTCCGATTTTAACCTCGCTGGTCAATAGATAGTTGCCCCCTACGCTTTGCTTCTCAACCAAGCCCAAGTCACATAAATGGTCGAGATGATGCTGCGCTATGCTGGGGCTACTAAAATGTAAAGCCCTTTGAACCTGCCTCGCACTCATTGGGCAACCTCTTTTCAAAAGAAGCCAGTAGACTTTCCAAGCTTTGCCTCGAAGCTCGAATTCCAGCTTCTCCTCGTCTTCAGCGGGCAATAGAAAGGCACACTCACAGATATTCTCTTCAACGTAGCTTTATAAGTCCATTTTTTAGAACGAATCTAAGAGGGTTTTAACATGTCAAATCAACTACCTATAAAGAGAGGTTTCGCTTAACATCGAAAGGAAAATGTAAGAAACAGAATTGTTGGACAGCTGCGCAGTGGCAGAAATAGTGTCGAATCAAATAAATATTTAAGAAATGTAATGTTCATTTTAGTGGTATTAATGAGGCTTTCCTCAGTTTTTATGATATGCAGTGGTCTCGCTAACATTGGGTTGGCAGTCATCTTCTACTATTACGCGTTCATTTCCTACTTAAGTGAGGCAGGTGCAGCAGGGAATCTGGTCATAATCGGTCTCATGTTCACTGTCATCGGCTTGAGTTCTTTCCAAATCTTGGGGTGTTTAGGCAAGAAAACGCGTGCTTTTCTTGGCGTAGTACTGCTAGTAGTTGCTGTCATCGAATTAGGTTTCTCATTCCTATTTCTTTCCTTCGCTTATGATGGCGGGTACATGTCTCTATTAGAGGTTGGTGTACCATTGTTGTTGGCTTCCATATTCTCATTCGCAAGCACAATTCAAGAGTACAGAGAAGCTAGACACAATCGAGCAAACTACGTTAAAGCACAACCTAAAACTAAATCGACATGAACGTTTGAGGTTCTCTTTTCCGTGTTGTCATTGAAGCCAATTCATACTAATGTAACAGAAAAGGAACTATTGGATGTAAATAGCTGGGCGATATGGTTTAGCTAACTCCGCTCTTTTCTTAGGGTCATGACGTCGTGGATCTTCTTCATGATACGCGGATATCTCTGCGTTGAGTTCACGTTCGAAAAAGGCTTCAGCCTCCTTCAACGCTTGGGTTTCATCAATAACCCCAACCTTTGATTGTCTAATTTTCTTGTCGTTTGGCATTCGGTTGATTTCATCGAGGACTTGACTAATGAATTTCGCGACTCCTTTTGCCATTTTTTTCATATCAGGATCTTTCATCAACTCCCTCATAACCTCGCTTTGAACAACTTTGGTGGAAACCGACTTTTCCATTAGCTTCAGATAGATTTTCCATTTCCAAGGTGCAGCTGAATAATAGTAGATTCTTTTTGGCTTGATTTTGGTTGCACGTAGAATGTTGAGGGTGTCATCTAATATGTTTTTGATTAATCCTTCTGTTTCTTCTGCTCGGACATCTGTCTTCTTTTCGTCGTATGTGGGCCACTTAGCCAATGAAATGAAGCTTTTTCTGCCCAACTTACTCCAAAGTTCCTCACAGATGTAGGGTGCAAATGGGGCGAGCAGACGTATCCAAGTTTCCATAGTTTCTCTCAGAATCCTTGTGTTAGAGCGTTCTTTTCTTCGTTCATACCAGCGAAAATCGTTCCAAACTTCGAAGAACACGTTTTCTATGGCCGTTCTGGTTTTCATCATCTCCATGCTTTCTGTTACCTTTTTTGCTCGGTGTTCCAATCTGCTAATCAGCCACTTCTCCAAATGCCCCGCTTTCGCGTTTTCCATCTTCGCCTCAATCACGCTGTTAGCCAAATTGTAGAAGCTTTCAAGTTTGCCTTTTATCTCACGGACACTTTCGCTTCTCCAATCCGGGTCGTCCATGTCCTCCGCGCCCAACAGCAACGCGCAACGAGTGGCATCTGCTCCATACTGGTTTAGGGCACTTCTCAACGTTACGAAGTTGCCTTTCGATTTCGACATTTTCTTTCCTTCAATCATCAGCATCCCGTTTACACCTATCGCCTTAGGCCAATGTTCTGGCGGAAACAGTGCTACATGGTGGAAGAGGAAGAAAGTTAGATGATTTGGAACTAGCTCTTTCGCGGAGTCCCTGAAGTCTACGGGGTACCAGTATAGAAATTCTGTTCGCATCGACTCCAAGATAGCGCGGCTTATATGTGATTTTTCAGCTACTTTTTCTACGTTGCCTTTTCCGAGAAAGACATAATCAAATACTTGAATTATCAGTTGCTCCGGCTTTATGTTGAAATGTTTGATGTGCTTGCTTATTGTGTAGAAAGCCATGTAAATCGTTGAGTCGCTCAACGTTTCCACGATCCAGCCTGAACTCCACGGCAGCGTCGTTCCTAAACCAGTTTTTCTGGCACAAGGCCACTCTTTTAACCAGTCAATGACGTTGATGAACCACTGTACAGCGGATTCGGGGTAAACAGACGCTCTGTTCAGTGCCTCCTTGGCTTTTTCTTTCCAAGCCTGATCTGAATATCTCAGAAACCATTGGCCCTCGAGCACCTTGACTATACAAGGAGTTAAGCAGCGGCAGATAACTCGTTGAGGTAGATCATACATGGAATCGGCGATGCTCTTCTGCTTAAAGTCTTGGATCAAACGATCTTTGACTTCATAAACGGTTTTTCCAGCGTACTCTCCACAAAGGTCCTTCAGAACGCCGCTGTGAAACTCTTTTTTATACAGTAATTTCGTTGCTTCCTCGGCTCTTGCGTCATATTGATTTTTCACTCCCATTTGTTCCACTAATTCGATGGCTGGGTGTTCTCCGGATCCTTCCACATGAATCATGGAGATGGGCTGTATGTTCTTCACTGAAGCGGGTTCGATGTTGAACTCTTTGAGTGACTCGGGGTTTGTCTGCAGATCTCTTAGTGCTAGCCAATCGTAGGGAGCATGCGAAGGGACGCTGTACACGATTCCAGTTGCGTGTGAGGGGTCTACGAACCATCCTGGGAGTATCAATAATTTTTTGTTGTTGATGGGGTTTACAAAATACTTCCCGATAATTTCTCTGCCTTTAAATTGGCTTATGACTTTGATTTTTCGTCTTTGTTCTTTTAATTTTTCGGCGGCTTCCTCACTGATAATCCATTGTTCATTGTTGACTTGGGCTTTAATGTAGGCGGCGTCTGGATTTATCCACATGTTTGTTACGCCGTAAATTGTTTCAGGTCTGAACGTAGCCGCGGGAAGGTATGCGTCCTCAATTTCGAATTTCATTAGCGTGTACTCTTCAGGCCGGACGCCTTCTCCCTCTTGTCGGTCGTGGTCTCCAGTGGGGCTTTCACAGTGCGGACACCATACCACAGGATGTGTTCCTTTGGCTACGTAGCCTTTTTCCCGTAGTCGCTCGTACTGCCACTCAATAAATTTGTTGAATGTAGAGCTGGTAGTGTGAAAATCTCTTCTCCAATCAACTGAAAAACCTATGTGCTTCACTGTTTCCCGGTTCTCTCTCGTGTAGTAGGTGGCCATATACGATGGATCAACAAATTTTTTCAAGTCTTCTTCTGAAACGCCATCGATCTCTCTCAAGGCTCGAACGAAATCTTTGTCCCCCGCTTTCACTCGTTCACTTGCTCCTGCTATAGTCTGGCCTGTCCAGTGCCAAGCCCACGGAAACAGGATGTTGCAACCTTGCATTCGTTTAAATCGTGCATAAGCGTCGACGCGTGTAGCTGTGAAGCCGTGTCCCACATGGAGTGGGCCATTCGCGTAGGAGTATGGAAAAGTTACAAAACATTTTTTTCTTTGCGAATCTGGATTTGCCTCAAAGATTTTCGCTTTTTCCCACTCGTTGCGCCACTTGTCTTCAATTTGTTTTAAAATTTCCATGAAACTTTCTGAACTACTCTGAGGATTATTAAAGGTTCGGTCAGTCTGCGAGGAGAACATTATCCCTCAAGTTCAGCACCAACAACCCTAATGAACAAACTTGCTTTAATCTGTTACTCTTTTTCCTGCTGTTTTTTCACAACTTCCGCCGCTTTCTGCAACCCCTCTGTCACTTTATTGACCAGAGTTCCTCCTCCCTGAGCAAAGTCAGGTCTTCCGCTACCACCACCGCCAAGCACTGACGAAACTTCTTTTGCTATCGCACCAGCATTTATGCCCCGTTTTACAGCATCTTTTCCAACCATCACCACAATCCTCGCATTCTTATTATCTGCCCCGCAAAATACTGCGATTGTGTTTGACTCTGCTTTTGCTAATTCACTGGCTGTTTGGATCATGCGGTTCACATCTACTGGTTCAAACTTCTGTGTCACAAAGTTCACTCTTCCGATTCGCTTTGTCTTTCTGTTTTTCACGTGCATCTTCAATTTTTGCGTGTCTTGAACAGCAATTTCTTTGATCAGCTGCTTTTCCCTACGGCGAGCTTCTTTCCACTCTCTAACGAGGCGTTCTGCAGTTTTTTCAAGCTTTTCACGAGGTGCATTCAAAACCTCAGATAGTTTCCCAAGCAGTTGGTCGTTCTCCTGCACAAATTTTAGGGCTGGCAATCCCGCGCTGAACACAATACGTTCAACACCGTCTTGGATTCTTTCCGTGTGAATTATCTTTATGAACCCAAGCTCTCCAGTGTTCTTTACATGAGTCCCTGCACAAGCTTCAACATCCCAGCCTCTACTCTTCACAACACGGATTTCTTTTCCAGGAACCACACCACCTTGGTAGAGTCGAAAGCCGTAAAGTTTCTCCGCCTCTCCTCGAGGCATCCAAGAAGTTTCAACAAGAATCTTCCGCATCACAGCCTCATTTGCCAGCTCCTCAATTTCTTGGGTTTCTTCAAGCGTCAGTCGTCGAAAATGGGAAATATCCAGTCTTGAGCGGTCTAAACCCTTTTGGGCTCCACACTGCCATACATGTTGCCCAAGGACACGTTTCGCCGCGCCCATAACAACGTGAGTTGCAGTGTGCTGCTTCATGAGATTGTTTCGCCGCTTCCAATCGATAGTTCCCTTCACTGCGTCACCTTCTTTAGGAACTGGACCTTTAAGAACATGAACGATGATATTTCCTAGCTTCTGAACATCCACTACTTCAGATTTTATCCCAGCAAACTCTAGGTGTCCATGATCGGCTGGTTGTCCGCCGCCTTCAGGATAGAACACCGTTTTTTCCAAGACCACGTACTTGCCGTTCACAACTCGAAGAACTTGTGCCTCAAATTCGGTGAGGTATGCGTCTTTATAGTAGAGCATCTGCGTCTCTGGAAGATCGGAAACCTTAGCTTCTAACCCTTCAATCTTCTCCACTTCTCGCTGAGGAGGAGCCTGGACATGTCTCTCAGCAACCATAATATAGAAGTTTCCCGGCACTTTTACCTCTACACCACTGTTTTCAGCAGTTTCCCTAACAACCTCTGGTGGAAGACCATGCGAATCGTAGAGTTCTATCAACGTTTCAGTTGGAATCCGAGAGATGTCTTTTGCCTTCAACCCTTGACTTATCCGCTTAACGAGAGCGTCTCCCCTCTTAAGAGTCTCCTTAAACTTGTCTTGCTCCACAGAGAGGATTTCCAGGATTTCGTCTTGCATCTCTTTCAAATGCGGAAAATTCCGTGCCCAAAACGCGATCTGCATGTCAATGATTTCAGGTAGTTTCTCATCGATTGTGAGCGCCTTAAGCAGTCTATAGGTTCGACGAACTATTAGCCTAGTTAAGTATCCTTCGCGTACGTTGGAAGGTACGACGCCCTCGGCGAGCATAAACGTCAGGCATTTGGTGTGATCCACGATGGCGAAGGCGCTTTCGATAGGAAGCAACATTTTCGTAAGTTCATCCAGGTCCATTTCGACCTGTTCAGCAACCTTTCTCCAAGTTCCTCTTCGATCAGCTATTTTCTCTACGCTCATCAAACCGGATGCTTCTGCTATTTTAGCCAGTAATTCATTATCAATCCCGCTTATACTCGCCATCTTCAATATTTTATCCAAGACAGGCCCATACACTGCGTGGAAACAACTCACAGACCCCTGTGACAGCCATGTGTATCGTTCAATTCCGTATCCGGTATCAACGGTTCGTATAGGCAACTCGACAAACTTGTCATTCACCACCTTGAACTTCATGAAGACCAGCGTGGCGAGCTCCAATCCCCTGACAACTGTCTCTAGGTCAGGCCCAGCGTTTCCTCCACCTGACCATACGTCTTCTTTGTAGACAACCTCCTCAGACTTTACGCTCAAACCCTTTGTAATAAATTCGTGATGATAACGCACCGTTTGATCTTTCCAGTAAACCTCTTTGTCCGGATAGTTAAAGGCGTGGTGACCGCCCATCTCGAAGATGGTTAGGTGTCGACCGAAGGTGGGTCCAACGTTGTCCACGTCTATGAACCGAATGCAGGGTTGGCTGATGACGAGAGGATTGGCCGGCGGGGGAATGATTCCGTTCGTAACATATGGTTGGAAGTCAATGATACTGGCGTGAGTGAAATAGAGATCGTCTCTCCACCTAGCTACAACAGGATACGGCTTGACTCTCTCATGCCCCCGCTTCTCGAAGAAGGAGAGAAAAGCTTCACGCATCTCTTGAAGACTGTAACGCTTGCGAGTGGGTGGGTTGTTAATGAAAGTTAAAGGCGCACAACCCTCAGGAGTGGATTCTCCACAGGTCTTCTGATCAGGATTCTGCGTCCAAAAATACTCTTTACAAATCGGGCACAATTTCCGAGCGTACCCGTACTCATCGAAGAAGGGAACATGATATTCGCTTTCAGGAAAACGTTTCATCATCCATCACTCATCAAGTAAGAACCCCGTGGATTTAAAAGTTAGAGTTTAAGGAAGCATTTAACCGT
>CAZKWF010000015.1:0-10904 GCA_964556565.1 uncultured Candidatus Bathyarchaeia archaeon | reverse complement strand
TTTTTCTCTTCCGCTGGTTTAGCCTCTGGAACTGCAGCAACAGCGGCTGGTGCAGGTGCCATCAGCGCCGATGGAGATTTAATTGCTTCCTCAATATCAACCTCAGCCAACGAAGCCACGAGAGCCTTAACTCTGACAGGATCTGCATTGATTTCCGCTGCTTTGAGCACTTCAGTTATGCTCTTCTCATTGATGGGTTTTCCAGCTTTATGCAGAAGCATTGCGGCGTACACGTACTCCATGATCTATTCACCATCCTCTTCTCTCTTTTCACAATCCCCTTTTTAACCTTTCTGAACAGAACTTGTTGGCGTAGCCTTTTTGCTGGTTGCATCTAATCTCGTTTTTAAACTTAGCATTTCTGCGTGAGCTTTCCTTACGAGATCAGCTATTGTGTCGGGAGCAGTTAAGTCCGCGTTTAGAGCTAGTTTGTACGCTTTGTGATGTGCCATTTGAAGAAGCTGGGTAATGTTTTCTGCAAGTGGGTATGCAGCATTCAGTGATAAGCTGAACGCGTATGCATGGGCTTCCTTAAGGCTTTGCTGAAACTCTTCCAAATCTATTCGGAGTTGTTCCTCAGTTATGATTAGTCCGTCGTCGTACACCGTCTTCATGGTGAGTCCGATCTCTACAGGCTTTATGCCAAGCTTTGAAAGCACGTTTGCAAGATTCATTGGTATAACGTCACCTTTTTTCACCACCATAGTATCATGAGTTACCCATACGCTTCCGCCCTCGATTCTTGTGGGTAAGCCTACGGTGCCTAGTTGACTGATGATTGGACCTGGAGGTAGTCCTGTGTTTCCAGCTGGAACGGTCACATCGTATGCCGCTACATCGCCAGCCTTCGCAGTAGCCTTCATTCTACTCTTTTCAAGAAGCAATACGAGTTTGAATGGATTGAGACTGGTGAAGAGGAAGATGTTAGCTCCGCTCAAGTATTCTTCAAGTTTTTCAAGCTCTGGCTTGTCTTTGCACTCTACAATCGCCCTTTTTACTACACTGTTCTTGATGACGCAGAGGTGAGCGCTGTTCTTCAACTTTCTTCTTAATCCTTGAAGTTGGGCAGCTCTAACCTTTTGTAGGCTGGCGACTCCAAGAACCTTGTACTGCTTTATGAGGGTCCTCGTTTCTTTGACCTCCTCGGCCTTCGCTAGCACCGTTTGACGCAACATATTCTTTCTCACATCTACATTTTCATTTTGATCGGTGAACCCATGCTTGTTTTCAGATGGATTGACCTGATGTTTTTTATTCCTCTTTTAAGTTTTCCTTCAACCCTTCCTATTACTGCCTGAGAGTTTTCAGCGATTTTGTTATCTGCCATGTTTTCGGTTCCCACACAACATTGAAGAACTGGCTGCCCCCGCACCCTTATAAACACCATTTTTTGATGTTTCTTCATGTGTTCCGCTATGTTTGCTGTTGGAGGCACGGGTGTTGGCATCTTTCCTTTTGGTCCTAGAGTGGCGCCAAGAACCCTTCCCACGAGTGGCATTAACGGAGCCTCTGCAATGAAGAAGTCGTAGGTTGTTGCCAACTCCTTTTGTCTCTTCTTATCCCCAGCTAGAGCTTGCAGCTCAGTTTTCTTAAGAACAAGGTCTGCGTTTGCCTTTTTGGCTTTCAAGGCCATTTCTCCGGAGGCGATTACGCATACCTTGTTTTCTTTTCCTGTAGAATTCGGAAGTTCAATAAGTTCTTGTATTTTACCCTCAGGCTTTTTCGGGTCTATATCCCGGAGGCTTATGATAAGTTCGATGGACTGTACAAAAGTTCTTTTTTTAGACTTTTCCTTAACATCCTTAATTGTCTGGAGAAGATTTTTTTCGTCTAATGGCATTTTTGAGGCCTCGTGCCAGAGACGTATCGAAGCCAGTTATAAAAAGATTTTTGCGAAAAGAGTTTGAGACTGGAAGTTTTTCGTTCTTATACTATGTTGGGGGATTAGAGTATATCCCAACTATCTCCATTTAAATTGGAATGTTCACCAAAGCCGAAAAGATCAAAGAAGCCACAGCCGCTATAAGAGGAAAGCAACAAAAACCAAAACAGAGCTAAAAGCGAACCCTACACACAAAAAACACGGAGTCCCACTTTACACAGAACAGAAAATCAATTTTCACAATTTAGCAAATGTCACTGCTCCTTTTCAAGCAACGTGTCATATTGCCCCTCGTCAATTTCCTTTTGAACCTCGCGTGGGTCCTTATCTTCCACATTTACACCCATGCTCACGCAACTACCTAAAACCTCTTTAACCGCAGCCCTCAGGTCTCTCGCCAAAAGCTTAGAACGTTTAATCTTCGCTACGCGAATAACCTGCGCCATAGAAAGATTTCCCACTTTTTCCGTTTTCGGAGCCCCAGAACCCTTCGCAACACCCAACTCGCTAACGATCAACGCGGAAGTAGTCGGCGTTCCCACACTTACCTCAAACTCCTTTGTCTCCGCGTCTACCGTTATTTTCACAGGCACTTTCATTCCAGCATAACTTTTTGTAACCTCGTTGATTTTGTTCACAATAGCAAGGACATTTACTCCAAGTGGGCCCAAAGCTGGCCCCAACGGAGGTCCAGCGGTTGCTTGGCCACCGCTCACCAAGGCTTCAACAATCTTCTTCTCACTCATTTATTGTCCCTCTTTTGCCTTCTCCACAGGCTTTACATAATCGGCGTGAACTGTGATGGGCAAGGTGAATGTTGCCTCCAGCAACTCAAGGGTCACATCTTCCTTTGTTCGATCAACCCTCGTAATCTTTGCTCTCATTCCTTTAAATGGACCTGCCATGATCTCCACGACATCTCCCATGTCCAATTCCTCGATAACAGGCTTCACAATGATATACCTCTCAACCTCTGAGAAACCCACAGTTCCTGGAACTCTGGATCTCACGTGTTTAATTCCCGCTATCACTTTATCAACGAAATGAGGACCGTCTGCTTCAACGAACACATAGCCCTTCAATATTTCTGGCACAAGAACAGCTTTTATCGGAAGTTCACCCGTCTTAACCCTAGTTGCAATGAGTCTCGCTACGTTTTTTTCTTGCCCAGCCGTGGTTCGCACAGCAAAAATCATTGAAGAAAACTTCTCTTTTTCCATATCCAACATTCCATTCGGCTTTTACTGTTCCCCCAACATGGTGGCTATGAGGTGAATCAGAAAACCGATAGCACCTACAGCAGCTGTGCCGAGGAAACAAATCTTTATAGAAAGCCATAGCTCGCTCCTTCCCGGCTTTGTAGCAAGCTTCAACATTCTCGCACACGATTGGAAGAATGATCTCAATCCCATGGTTACTCGCATCTTTCAAACGACAATACTAGTATAAAAGAGTATTTTTCTCCGGCGTTCGCCTACAAACATCAGGACGTACACAATCAAATTTTTTCTACTGGCATACCAATCTCGTTCAGAGCTAGGATCAACCTATCTTTATCAGATCCCCTAATTCCTTTCCACTCAAGCATAGCTAGCTCTACCTTTTCCACCGTTCTTTCAACACACTGCTTTATCATCTCAGCATCCACTTGTGGAATAGCGTATTTGGGAATCATATGTCCGAAGGCTATTTCAGTGGTGAGCGCAACTCGTGAGAACTTCTTGTTGTAGTGTGGGCCTCCGATGCCCAAAGCAGCTGGATGTTTTGACTGCTTAGAAATTGCGACCATTGCGGCGTGAGCAACAGCCTCTGCAGCCCTCACATCCTTCCATTGCTTCAACGAGCTTCCCAACTCCACGAACATAGTTGGAACGTCTAGAGACGGCCCATGATGCGTACCTTCATAAGAAACTTCGTAGTTCAATTTCATTTCTTCTTTCCTCTTAGCCATTTCAAGGAGGGCCTCTTTCATCGCGCTTGCTGGAGACACCGAAACTTTTCTTGAGATCCCACCGAGCTCTGCTTTGCCGAGGTTGCCTGGAGTGTGAACTGAAAGAGTGGGGATTCCGCTCGCGCTCGCGTGTCGAGATAAAAAGACTAGCAGTTTGGGAGTGAAAAAGTCGGTGATAAACTGGGTGTGAAAAATCTCTTCATCGATGAAAACCAGCTTGATTTCATTTGCCCGAACTCTTTTAAGGTACACTGGGTGTTTACGAAACAATTCTGCCTGCTTTTCGAGTTTATAATGATCTAGGAGTTGTTGAGCGATGTTCATGCCAGCTATGTCTTTCGTGGAAGCCACCATCAAAATCATGATTACGCCTTCTAATAATATGCTAAGAAGCAGATTAGAAAATAAGGTTTCACTTCTACCATACCTAGTTTGCAGAGTGCAAAAAAGGCTGAAAAACTTAAAGATAGGACATCAGACAAGACAAATCGGTCAAGGGTGAGACAGGTGAGTAACGTAGTTGATGAAGAGGCTTGATGGATACAATACAAGTGTAGGAAGAGCACTTAGACTTATATTATTGATTTTACTGTTCAAAGCGGAGAAGAAAGGTGAGAACAAAAATGCATTTACTGACCCTTAAAGAATGGACTACAGAACAGATCAAAGATGTGATCGATAAGTCTTTGGAAATCAAGAGACAGCCCGTTGAATACAAAACCATGCTGAAGGACAAATCGTTGGCAATGATATTTCAGAAAACCTCGACCAGAACAAGGGTGTCTTTTGAAGTAGCAATGACCCAGCTGGGAGGCCACGCTGTCTTTTTGGATTGGAGGGCAACAAACTTCGCCTTAGCAGATGTCAAAGACGAAACCGGATACCTCTCAAGAAATGTTGACTGCATCATGGCACGTTTGCTGCACCATGCTGACCTAAAAGCAATGGCTGAGGCATCCAAGGTTCCAGTTATCAACGGATGTTGCGAAAAATACCATCCCTGCCAAGCTGTTTCAGATTTGATGACCATAAAAGAAAAGAAGGGTACCCTAGAGGGACTGAAGCTTGTTTACATAGGAGTTCACAACAATGTGTGCAATTCTCTGATAGAAGGCTGCACTAGAATGGGATTGGAGATTACTACGGTGACGCCGATAGTGAACGAACAGTCTGTTGACAAGGAGCTTATGCAAAGGGCTGAAAGGACGGGTTTGTATAAGACGACATTAGATGTCAAAAAAGCTGTGCAAGATAGCGACATCGTTTATACAGACACTTGGGTGGACATGGAGTTTTTCCTCGATCCGAAGTTTAAGGAGAAAAGGGAGAAACGGATTGAATTGATGAAGCCGTATCAAGTGAACAAAAAACTGTTGAAGGACGGCGATGCCCTAATTATGCATGACATGCCGATTCACAGAGGCTACGAGATAAGCGCCGACGTAATCGAAAGCCCAAACTCGATAATCTATGAACAAAGCGAAAACAGACTATATTCCGCAAAAGGAATCCTGCTAAAACTATTGGGTAAAACATAAAATTAAGTAGATATCCCCCATCATTTTTTCTGTTTCATAGTTTGCGTGCACTAATTCAAGCAAGAAAACGGCTTTTATTTGTGACTATGAATGGCAGTTAACTCTTTGTACGCTTCCAAAAAACCTTTGGCAAATGCGTCAGCTAGTCTCTCAGTACCTTTGTGCCTTCTACCTTTGGTCCGTAAGTGATGATAAAACTCGTGAAGTACGACATATGGGCTGTAAAAGGCATCATAATCTGAGAAATATATTATCTTCTTTCCAGCGACATAACAACCCCGATTCTTCACATGACCTTTCGGCATACCGATCTTTGCCTTGGGGGCTTCAACGTTATAGTACTCACTAAGTCGCTCCAATGCTTCCTCAGACTTTTTGGACAAAATCAAATAGACTATCCTAGCTTTGAACGGAAAATCTGCTTTCAACATGCAACATCCACTGCATAAATCTAATGTGCATACGGGGTAGAAAGTTTTCTACTTCAAAATCATTTGTGTAAATTTCTCAGGGCTAAACTCTTGCAGGTCCTCGTATTCTTGACCAATTCCAATGAATAAGATAGGTTTACCGGTCACATACGTGACGCTGAGAGCTGAGCCCCCTTTCACATCAGCGTCCACCTTCGTCAATATGGTTCCATCTATACCCACGCTCTTGTGGAACTCCTCAGCTTGCATGACAGCATCATTTCCGGTGAGAGCGTCCACGGTAAGAACGGTGAAATCTGGAGTAATAATTCTCTTAATCTTCGCCAACTCGTTCATGAGGTTTTTGTTCGTTTGGATACGTCCCGCGGTGTCAATGAGTACAGCGTTTATCCCATGCGCCTTTGCATGACCAATAGCATCGTAGGCCACAGCAGCTGGATCTGCCCCATATTTGTGTTTAATCATGCGGACGCTCAATCGTTTGGCGTGTTCTTCCAACTGTTCGATAGACCCGGCTCGGTAAGTGTCGCTGCAGGCGAGGATAACCGAATAGCCCTTTTTCATCAACAGTTTCGCCACCTTCGCTATGCTCGTGGTTTTGCCGGTTCCGTTGATCCCAACGAAAACGATCACGTAGGGCTCATTTGTTTTCCGCTTTTTTCCCACACTTTCCAAGAGGTTGATTTCTTCTTTAGTAGCCATGATTTCGAGTAAAATTTCTTGCAGTTTTCTTTCCACAATCTTTTTTCGGTCTTCTAGCCGCTTCACTTGGATTCCGTTTAGCCGTTTTTCCATCTCTTCGCAGATGTGATCAGCAACGGACATAGCTACGTCGTTTTCGATTAGACTCAGTTTAAAGTCCTCTAGAATTGGATGAAGTTGATCGGCTTTTAGTTCTGTTGTTGCTACCTTGTTGACGAGGCTGCTAACCCGTGTTCTTAGTTTTTCGAACACCCTTTCCCCTCTCCTTTTCACTGAGTTTTGCTGTGAGTTCTTGAAGCTGGGATCGGTTGCTTTGAATCCTTCCTATGACTTGAGTTATTTGCTGCTGAAGACTTGTTCTCGTTTTTTCTAGGTCAGCTATGCGGTTGCCCATGTTTTCCTTAGCCACCTTCATTGTTCTTTCAACAGCTACGTTTGCCCCTATCCCTACGATCATCGTATCTGCACTTTCCAGTTTTGCCTTTACGTATGAACCGCCTCCGATTGGGACGAAAAGCGACGCGTCTTTCTTCTCCTTCCCTAACCCTTCCAAGGTCATATCTGCAACTCTAAGCTCGGTTAAGGCAGCGTTTACAAGGTTTATCCTAGATTGTAAAGCTTCAGCTGTTCCTTCCAAGATTCGAAGTTCAACCGCTAGCCTGCGGAAGGTTTCCTCTTCACTTGCCACTTTCTTCTCCCAACGTTAACTTCTTTATGAGAGGATTTTCAATCTCTTCTGGACCGATTTCCTCAACCTTTACAATTTTGATCTGGAAGCGTTTAGCTCGATGTTTGCTCCCAATCTCCTTGTAAACTGTTTCAACAGCATCTTCAGGTTTTAGAGCTCTAATTTCCTTTCTAAAACTCGTGTGGAAATTCGGCTTCTTAATCTCTCCCGTCACCCGGAAAACTTTAACTTCACTCATTTTATTTCACAACATCCAATGCTTGACCTATCATAAATAATTCGGGCCCAGTTGTCACCGATCCAACTACTGCACCATATTTGTTTCCTAACAGTCCGGTGGAGACATATGGTATTCCACAGTTTATGGTTCCCACATCCACGTGAACCTTTAACACGTCCGTTAAAACTTTCTGTTCCTCCTCTTTCAGCAGTGGATGGGTTAACACCCCCTTGTTCGTGGCGGTGGCGAGGGACCCAACGTATGGCAGCCCTGCTATTTCCCCGGGAACTGCCTCAACATCCAGGGTATCTTCTATTTTTGTTACGTCTTTCTTTTTTAATCGTGGGTCAACGATTGCTCCATGGTCGTTCGTCAGAACGAGGTTTCCATAAGCCGTCTTTTTTGTCTGCATAACTGCAGCTTTGATGTCTAAGGTTGATTTTACGGCTTGAATCTCCTCCTCGTGGGTAGTGTGTGGAAGAATTATGCCATTAGAGTTTGCGCAGGCTAAGGCTCCCATAACCGCTGCCCCGCCGATAGTTGAACGGATAACCTTCACTTTCAACCATTCTCTCAGTTTCTTCGCCTTAGCATCTGTGACTTGCGGAGGAACAATCGCCATTTTATCAGTGGTCAGACAATAAACGCCTATACTTGCGTTGCCAAAAATGTCGAAGAGGAATATCGCCAAGCATTAGTCTCCTTCTGCCAAGTAGATGGTTATTATTCCCTCTTTATCCTTGGCCGCCCGAACTCGGATTTTTCGTGGCGGTTTCTGGATTCCTCTGCTCCAGATCTTTTCATTCACTTCATTGCTGATGACCACTCTTTCCCCTTCTTCTCCTTCTTCTAAAGCCTCTTCTTTCACCTTCATATGCCTCTGAATAAAACTCTTAACGAGGCGGATTGCTCGTGGAGCCCGTTTTTGACGTGGAGAAATCCATGTTCTGCTTAGTGGTATCGTGTAGATTTTTTCTTCAACAATCTCTTCTTCTACTATTTCTTCTTTCTTCGCCTCTTCAACTTCTATCGCTTCCTCAGCTTCAGATTCCTCGGCAATTTCTTCAGCGATTTCCTCTTCTTCCACGACTTCTTCAGTTTCCACAATTTCTTCTATGGGTTCAGTCTCCTTTTCCGTGATCGCTTCTTTCTCTTCTTCGGTTTCCTCAGTGGTCTCTTTCATCCGCGTTCCCTTCAAGCTTTTATTTTCCTCTGTCGCCAGCGTCTTCTTTTCGGGTTGGCTCTCACACGTCCACTTGTTTTCTGAATAACCCAACTAGGAACCGGTTTCTTCTGTTTCCCCGCCTTTGCTAATCTGCGTTTTTTCGCAGTCGGTTTATTTCTCGCCATTGTTAGACTCTCCTGATTTTGATCTCTCTACGATGAGACTGCAACCTCATTAGAATTTCTTTCAATTGTTTATCAGTTATTGGGATACTGGTCTTGCCCTGTTGTGCGAGCTGGATGAGTTGGAGTTCAAGCTGCTCGGCAAATTCAGGCTTCACCATTTTTAGGTTGGTGAGGCGTCGTCTGGCGTCGGTTGTGAGTACTCGGCGAAGTACGGCTTGTTTCTGCATTTCAAACTGCTGTTCTGCCTGAATCTGCTGTTGCTCTTGTGCTACGCGTTGTCGCAGTTCAAGGAGCTTTCTCCTTCGCAGTTCTTCCAGTTCCTCCTCGCTCATCTTGCACACCTAATATTTCTTCAGCTCTGGAAGCTTTTTCTCTAAGTCTTTCTTGATCTCGGTGGACAATCTGTCCAGCAGTCGCCTTCCTTCTCCGGTGACTACCCTCCCTCTGTTTCTTAATGGTTCCACAAGCCCTACGGCTTCAAGTTGCTGTATGGCTTGTCTAATAATCGAACCGCCACTTCTCCTTGCGTGTTCAGGTTTCACTCCGCGGTCAATTCTTCCGCCATACTCTGATCTGAGATGCTCTATTCCAATCGGTCCCTTCAAGTAAATCTTACGTAGAAGCGAGGCACATCTTGTAAACCACCACTCTGGGTTCTGCGGGGGTCTTGAAACATGAGATCCTGTCTTCACGAAGGGAGCCCATTTTGGCGGAACCACTCCATCCACATTATCCTTCAGGTGTTTGGTTACCTTTTCAATTAGAACAGATGCTGGTACGTCATGGGGCGTTGGCAAGACTTCTTCTCCTCGGCTAATTTTCCCTCACTACTTGAGGAAGCCTCTTATAAAGACTTTTCACCTTTTCGTTTTTCTGTTTTTGTAGAGTATGAACGTATGACCACGAACATCGATTAGAGTAGACTCCGTCTGTTGTGCGATTTTCGAAGCGACACTCTTAGCGTCTCCATCTTTTAACGCTGTCTTCAACATCTTCACCTTCACCATCTTCTTTTTCTCTAGCTGTCTACTGACTTCATTCAGTATTTGCGGCGTTGCTCCTTCCTTTCCAACCCACACTGTGGGCTTCTCAACATTCAATTCACGCTTTATTCTCCGCTTCATCTTGGATGTTATCATTTATCTCTCCCACTTTTCAGTGGTATGCGCGAGTGTTTACCGCAGTTGAAACATGTCACAACCACGTGTGGTTCCCTTCTCTGTTGTATCCGTACACGACAATTCACATGTGGCAAAATAAAGCTTTTACAATGTTTACAGATCAGCTGCCTATATTCCCTAGGCAGTCGTAGTTTAGTAGCCATGGCAATTTTTCTCGCCACCTTTACGTACTTCTGCGCTAACGGGGGGTCTTCGTGAATGGTCTCCCTAGCAAGGCGAAAGAGAATATGAATACGTTGCAGGGCTATCCGTTTCGTGGAATTCATCTCAATAAATACTTCACAACCTTCCATTAAGTCTTTGTGACTTACTTAAGTCGATGGTTAAGTTGCCAATTCCGCCGAATGTACCAAGCTTGCGCATATTAGAACGCAAACTCCACACCCATCCGCTGGCTTCCATCATCTGCTGACGCCTAAGGATTCTCCCTCACGTACATGTCAATCTAATCATCAGTCTCACAAACAAAACTACTCGGGAATCAAGAACTGATATGATGGTGCGGCCGCCGGGAATTGAACCCGGGATTGCAGGCTTGGAAGGCTTACACCGCATCGACTGTGTCCTAACCAGACTAGACCACGGCCGCGAGTCCAACTCAACCCATAGAGACCACTGGCTGCAATTATTTAATATGAAACTTCCGCCTTTTAAATTGAAATTCAGAATTCTGGCTGAGTTTCTCCAATACGTTTAGTTTAGATTGCAGGTAACATGTGGTCTTTCTGATATTTCTCAAAATAGCGCGTGCAAATGCGAACATCCACTCGAGACCTTGTAGCTACTTAATGCGGAGGGAAGCATATTGGGAATGCTACATGAGCGAAAGTTGGATGAAGAGGTTGAGGTAGTCTCTGAGATGTTTTGTTATCAAGAAGTTTCTCAAGACGTGCTCTCTTCCTCTTCTCCCCATCTCTTTAGCTTCTTTCGGGTTTCTGAGCAGGTAGAGTGTTTTTTCAGC
>CAZKWF010000014.1:33329-38390 GCA_964556565.1 uncultured Candidatus Bathyarchaeia archaeon | reverse complement strand
TACATTATGTGCGTGTATCTCTCTCTTTTATGGACCCCCCTATAACCCCCCCTAATTTTTTGCTATATTTTTTTTGTCTCTCTCTAGACCCACTACCTAATTTTTTGATAAGCTTGAAGTAAGTTTCTTTTTGTGAACAGCGTTTGAATATTGCTCAACTCACGATAGGATTAGATGGGATTAGATGGGGAAAGATGGGAAAAGATACAAAAAGATACAGAAAGATACGAAAAGATAGGAATAGATGCAAAAAGATGGGAAAAGATGGGAATCGACGGCAGCGGAAGTGAAACTTGGAAAGCAACTGAAACAATCGCGTTGGAGTAATTCAAAAAGATACGAACTATGACTATTTGATAGTTAGCATTCTTCGAGATGGAAAAGTCCTAGATAGTCAAATTACTACCGCAGCTTAACTCGATAAACTAATGGGCTAAGTAGTGAAATTATAAGGTTTTCCGAAATTATCATCATTTATGAATAGTGAATTTTGTGGTTTTTCTTCATTCTGAAGCATGTGTACAGTACGCATCGCGGTTTGTTCATAGACATGGGCTGGATTCCATAAGGTAGAATACGTTTCTTTTGCCATAAGTTTGTCGTCTGATTTGATTTTTTCGATTTAGATGAAAATTAGCAATTCTTATATGCGCCCAATTGCACTTTCCTTGAGATGTGGAGAACTCGTTCGTCATCTTCCATTGTTCACCTCCTTGGAAGTCACTTTTAGGCGTGTGGGTTCTCCTAATTCGTGCACGCATTGAGGCGAGAAAACTTTGGTCAAGCTTGAGAAGGAGCCAATTATCAAGATTGAGAATGTGGTCGCCTCTGCCAGCCTAGAGCACGGAATTGACCTCCAAGCCGTAGTAGAGACGTTTCCAATCGTTGAGTACAGGCCGAAAGTGTTTCCGGGGTTGGTGTTTCGCACGAAGAAGCCGAGAACGGCAAATCTGATTTTCCGTACTGGAAAGATGGTTTGTACTGGGGCTAAGTCGGAGAAAGAAGCAATAAGAGCCATCAAGAAGATTGTTGGAAAACTGAAGAAGAAGAGTATGATTATCCATGGTAAGGTGCAAATAAAGATACAGAACATAGTTGCCTCTGTTGTCTTAGGTGGACAGGTGGACCTTGAAAGCTTCTATGAGATTGGAGGAAAAATCGGCTTAGGAAGGAGAATTATGTATGAGCCGGAGCAGTTTCCAGGCCTAATCTACAGGATGGAGAATCCTAAGGCGGTGATCCTTGTCTTCGCGAGCGGGAAACTGGTTTGCACCGGCACTAAGAAGGAGGAGGAAGTGTATAAGGCAGTAATGAAGCTTCGTCAAAAGCTGAATGAGAACAATGCGATAATTTACAATGCACCGTGAGGAAGCTAGGAATGAGCGATGTTACGATCGGTGCCGAAAACGTGAGAAGGCCAGGTTATTCAAGTTCCTAAAATGTGGGGTGTGGAATCTAGTGGGACTCGACACCCGATGCAAAATCTTTGTCGTCACCTGCAAGCGGTATGGACACGGTATAGACTCGAATGAGATTGGTGAAAGCTGATGAAACTTGAGTTATCAACCGCGTGTGTTTGGGTTCACCCCTCTGTTGCCTAGAAGTGAGATCTTGCCTATCTGTCCAAAATGTAAATCCTCGAGGTTTCATCAAAAGGGTGATCCACAGTTTTTTGAGTGTTTAGACTGTGGAACAACTTTTAAGGCTACGATACATAATAAAAAGTGATCATGCATGCATAGTCTGAACAATCGTGGTGTGTTGAAGGATGGAAACTCACAGAAAGAAGGAATGGAGAAAGAGGCAATCGAGAGTCGTGAGGAATGCAAGACCTCTTTGTTTCAGTGTCTTTTTCGGTGTTTAGGAAGCTCTTATTTTCTCTTTTGTGATCACTCTTCGGAATGTTTTATTACATTTTGGGCATTTGTAGTGACCTATGGTAAGTTGCAGCCTTTCGCCGGTCTTACTTGGTCTTCCAGCCATTTTCCAAGTCTTGACTGGGCTTGTTTCAATTCCGCATCTAGGACATGTTGCCTTATCTGAGCTATTCAATGAGTTCAAGAGCTCTCTCCTAAGGTCTTCACCAGTTTTGTTAATCTTCTCGATAACTTCGGCGAGTTGTATGTCTTTGAAAACGTTTCGAATCCATCTGGCGAAGTCTCCTCTTTTTTGATGAAACTCAAGTGAAGCAACTGGAACTCTCCCTATTGTCTCCTCTAAATCTTGTGGGTTGAAAGCTGCTTCGTAGAGCGGTTTGCCAGTATTGTCGTAGAAGTAGAATCCCCATTCGCTGACAACTTCTTTCTTAGGAGGCCTTGGCGGAAGATTGCACTTCGGAATCTCGCCATGTTTTTGTCTGTACTCATCCAGAAGCTCCTTCATTCTTTCTTCTCGCTTTGGAGCAACCTCTCTCTTGTAATATCTGGTTTCACGTTTGCGGGGGTCTTTGAAAAAGTTGGTCTCCAAGTTATGGGTGAATTTTTGTCTAAGGTTGGTGCTTTCTCCGATGTAGATTAAAACCTTATCCTCATTGTAGAGGGTGTAAACTCCAGACTCTTCTGGAACGTGTTTCGCCTTGTCTCCCCAAACGTACATTTTTCCGGATATCGACATGTTTTCACACCAACAAGTTGTTAAACATAGATGCCTTTGGGAATTTTTCCCCATATTTCTTTAATGGCCTCTTGGATCTCGTTCTTTGGCAATTCTCGTCTAAGGAGAGTAACAGTCACATAATGATTTTTCTGTGCTTTTTGAAGAATTTCCTTTTTTCGCCATTTTCTTATCAGGTCAAGAGGTAATATCCCGCCGAGAGAGAGCAACTGGATAAGGAATTCGTATAATTCGATTTCTTCACTATCTAATACTACTGAGCAAAAGTACCTCTTCCTAACAAAATTTATACCTTCTTTAGTGATAATTACGTAACTGTTTTGGGTGATCCCGATTATAGGTGACCTTCTGAAAGTAGGGGTCCTAAGATGCATTCTTACCACATAATGTTGTGGAGTTTTCTTTACGATATCCAATATTAGTTACTATGGCATCTAATATAAGCGTTATTTTCGATTACGATGAAAATTAGTAATACTTATATTGCGTCGTCACAGATAAGGGACAAAGTTGTGAGGTGAAAAAATGCCGACACATGGATCGCTTTCGAAGGCGGGAAAGACTAGTTCACTTACTGGGTTAAAGAAGGACAGGTTGAAGTCTGGGTTCAATCCAAGGATTAAGAACAAGAGGAAATACAACAACCGCATCATCTTACGAAGAAACGCCCGCCGAAGAGGGACTCAAGGCGGTCAATATAAATTCAGTCAACGGAGGTATCGAAGGCGCTAAACAAAATGGCAGCCGGAGTGTACAGGTGCTCTTTGTGCCCTACGGCTGTCTCGTATGATTAGGGACTCAGAACTCTGTCTGGACGAAGTGTGAGGGTCTCCTTCAAAAATTTGAAATGATAAGAATTTCAGGATGATGTTTCGTTTGAAACCTAAAACGATAGAGGAAACGAAGGCTCTAAATCTTGTGAAACTTAGAGGTTACAAGCTGAAAAGACGTGAGGAGGAAGATGGTATTATCAGTCTTTTGGCTAGGATTCCCAAGGAGAGAAAACATGTGCTCATTTGGTGCATAATAAACAAAAAAGTGGTAGGGGTGGCATACGTTAGAAAACTGGAAAAAGTCTTAGAAGCATCCGGAGTTGAGAAGGGACTCATAGTGGCCAATTGCCGATACACTCATGCTGCAAAAAGAGATTCAAAGAAATACGGGATAGAACTAATACCAAAGAGGTTTCCATCCTTCAACTTATTTAAGCATAAGTTGGTGCCGAAACATGAAATCCTTCCACCCGAAGAGGCAAAGGGGCTATTGGAGAAATACCGAGTGAAACCGCATCAGTTGCCTCATATCATAACCTCAGACCCTGCTGTAATTGCAATCGGCGCCAAGACTGGAGACATCCTGAAAATCACCAGAAAAAGCCAGACAGCAGGAAAATATGTTTCTTATAGATATGTCATTCCTGGTTGACAAGTACCGCGAATTCGGGTAATCTAACAAATGCTCATTTTCTTTGGTTGTATGTACCGAATCTGTCACATGTTTTTAACTTTTATATTGAGAGGACCATTTTGGAAGGGCGATTGAGAAATAGGAGGATGAGGATTTGAGTGAAAGGTGGATTCAGGTTTCCGAGAAGATTTTACATCAGATAAAGCGTTTGAAAGAGGCTAAGAAGAGGGATCGATTGGAGTTGGTAAGGTCCATTCATTTTGTATTGGGCGCGTTGAACAGAAGTCTGTGGGGTTGGATGCAATGGGTGAATAACCCCGAGGTCATGGCCAGATTTACTCAAGAGGATCTAGAGAACATGAATAAGAAACTCTCTGAGTTTACTCGTGTTTTTATGGAATATGATTTAGAAGCAACTAAATTGGGAGTCCGGAGAGGATTGAAAGCTATAAAGAAAGCTAAGAAGAAAAAAGAGGGAAAGTCTGAAGTGTCCTATGTTGCTTGAGCAAGTAATTCGTAATTGCCGCATGCATGACTAGGGGATGGTGGGCGCCGTATGAGGATGATCATTCTGAAGAAAAAGACGGGTTACGCCTTAGGTCTCTTACTCTGCATCATAGGGATAGCAATATTGCTTGTCGTGCTCTGGAATCTATACCAAGCCAAAGCATTGACCTCGCTCTCAGCGGTTAGTGAGCAACTCTTAGAGGGGGATTCTCAGTCTTGGGAACTGAAATAGAAATAGTTGGATTAAAACTTGTTCACTACATCTTTTTGAGCGTTGTTTTTCTTGTTGTAGGTGGTGTAATCCTTATAGCAAGAAGAGAAAGAATTCCTGTAGTTGAGGAAGTTAACGTTTTGCTCGCATGCCCCTACTATAATAATCAGTGGCAGGAGTCCATGTCTAGAACCCATTTAGAATCCATGGGCTACCCTCAGGTACGAAAGCTTTCCCGACACAAATGTCCTAAGTGCGGCAAATTCATTCGTCCGAAAATAGTGGCGACAGACGTTTGAGTTCACTTCGGTATACCTGCAAAC
>CAZKWF010000014.1:0-33229 GCA_964556565.1 uncultured Candidatus Bathyarchaeia archaeon | reverse complement strand
TCGTCCGAAAATAGTGGCGACAGACGTTTGAGTTCACTTCGGTATACCTGCAAACGATCTAGCTTTCGGAGTCATCAATCGATTAGGACAGATTCACTCTTCTTTTTTAGCCTTTGGAAAGAATCGTAATGAGATGTATCTTAAGTCTTAAGAAGGCTTTATAAAGTGTGCTGAGAATATATAATGCAGGAAAGGCAATCTAGTGAATTATTGTAACATTAATTCTATAGATGTTGCTTGTCTTTGTCTAAGAAGGTGATATATGATGTTGTGGATGAGAAGGGTTACTGGAGAGGACATTAGGTCAACCTATGAGTGGTTGTCGAAAGACCCACCCTTTCACCAGTAACATGCGATAGTGTTGACTAAGCACATTAATTGTTGATGGATATAAAGGAGATTATTCGATTCTATTTAGATAAACACGGTCTCCAACTTTTCTAACTTCAACCTTATTCTTTAATTCTCTGGTTTTGATTGTACTTCTTAATCCAAAAGATAATGTCTTAGGGTTCTTTTCATAAGTTACTTTGGCAGAATCGAGTTCATGCATACAGCAATTTTGCTAAGAGTGCTTTCTTCGGCATCAACGAAGAAGAAGATACTGAGTGCACCGGAAGAATTCAGTCTACTTCGTAAACTTCCTTCGATTCCTTTTGAATTTCTTCTTGCATTTCACACTGCAGAAATAGTATGTTTTTCCTCCATGCTTGATGTTGAATTTGGCTGTTTTTTCGTTCAGAACCACGCCACAAACGGGGTCTCTAGGCATTATCTCGCGCCTCACTCATGCATGCATCGCCCGTCAGGTGGCACAAAATCTTTCCAATCAACTTTATTCCTCAACTAGGTTTCTAACTGTTCAGGGCTTCTTCTATTGCTAAAAGTTTCACCAAATCTCTTCTCAAAGGGTTTGTCCAACCACGTTTGAAGTGGAAGTTGGCATTATCATTAATCCGCCTAATATTACATGAGTATTGCCCATCAGAATAGCCTTTGCAATCGGATTCTTCTTTCGGAATCTTTCCACACTTGGCTTTGCACATGTTGTCTACGTGACCTTGTATCACTAGGTAGAGCCGCTCTAACTTGAAACGTGGGATTCGCCCTGAGATAGCCTCAATGTCTTCTCGCTCCATTTCGCTCTTTGCAGCCTTGGTGAAACGTTTGCCGATGAGGATGCCCTTTTCATAATGTCGTCTGCCCAAGGTTCGGCTCATCTTTCTGACAGTATCTACGCCAACATAGCCGGATTTTGATTCAGGTTCTGCTATAACTCGTATCAGTATTCGATCGTCTGACTCCGGTGGCGAAACGGTAAAATCTATCTTTCCTTCTCTTCTGTGCGTTTTTTCCACTTGGTATTCTCTGACCGCCAGAACCAACTTGGCTCTCTCAGCGAGTCTTTCACCCTTCATTTCATCTCTCATTTGCCAGCAAAACCTCTAAATACGATTGTTCAAATTTGCTTCTGATAGCAGATCTTTCACCTACATGTTCTCATCATGTTTTCATAGCTTGGTCAGTAAGATGCATGCATACCTAGTCTCTGTCGTACACTTTCTCTTTGCCAATGCGTGCGTGGCTCTTCCTAAGGCAAACTCGTCCCTTCCATCCTTCCGTTTTGAAGAAAACGAGTTCGTCGCCTTCTCCTAGTTCAAGGAGTTCCCTGACCTCCTTCGGAATCGTAACTCTGAAATCCCGACTTACCTTCACAATAGCTAGAACGGTCATATTACATCAACATTATTACTGAATTAGTACAATCCCAAAGGTATGTGCGTTAGGAATGTTCAGTTTTGAAGGCGTCTTTAGCCTTATTAATCCACTTTGAAACTCTCTTCTCCGAAATCTGAAGTTTCTCTGACAGCTCTTTTGAGTCGAAATCTGCTAGGTCCTGAACAGAGTTTACACCACAAGAATTCAATTTCTCTGCCCTCTTAACCCCAATCCCCTCTATACTGGTCAATTCTATGGGATGCGCGGGAATAGCAGGCTCTGTCTTTTCGGCTACCTCTCCTATCCCTTCCTTTATTGAGGGAGTATGTGTTAACGTGGTCTCCATAGTTGACACTTTCTCTGCTACGGCGAACCTTGAGGCAACCCTGGTTATTCGAACTCTCACCTTGTCGCCGACTTTAGTTCCTGGAACAAATATGACGAAATTCTGGATCTTGGCTATTCCGTCCCCTCTTCGGCTTATCTCTTCAATGGTGACCTCGTACTCTTCTCCTAGTTTCACCGGTTTAGGCAAGGGCGGACGACGTATCCTTCTCCTAAATATCATTTCTTCACACTCTTATTGGTGACAATATATAGTAGCATCACTTTTAAAGAGTGCTAATTTCTATTGGTATCGAAAAAAATCTTTGTATGCATGCTTATATTCCGCCAGAGAACAGTTTACCTCATGGTCACTAAAATGCAGAAAGACTGGCGCAAGAGAAGTAACCGTGGCTATTTCGTCAGTGCTCCGAAGGTTTTTGAGCCTATACTGAAAGATGTCAGTGTTCAAAAATGGATGTCGAAATTGAAGGAGAAGGCAGGGTGGAGAGCGACTATGCCTGTTTTCCTTAGGACTCTATACAAGTTTACCGAATATTGCGGCAAAAGTCCAAGCGAGCTAGTTGCCTCAGCACTCAGAGAACAAACAGGAGACCAGCTGGGAGAATTAACTACTGCGAGTTCAGAGATCCAAGAAGTGGCGCAAAAATTCGTAGGTGAGATGATGGATTCTGGCAAGCGCGAAGGTGCAAGGCATGCTAGAGCTTGTCTAACATCCTTTCTTAGAGCAAATAGCGTCTCTTTGCATTTGCCCTCTATTCCCAAAGCTGCGAAGAAAATCGAGGTTATTCCAACGAAAGAACAAGTTTACGCCATAGCGAACTATGCTTGCTCGCTAAGAGATCGAGCTGTAATCCTATGCATGTATCAGAGCGGACTTGGGATTTCATCCTTAAGAAATCTCAACTATGGGCATGTCCAAGAACAGATCACAAATAACAGAATTCCTATTCGAGTTCATGTTACTTCCGATATTGCCGGAAGATTCTTGCCTCTAGCCTACTACGCCTTTTTCGGAGCTGAGGCGTGTGAAGCCTTGAGTGCATATCTGAACGATAGGAAGAGAAGAATCAAAAAAATGAGAGAACAAGGTAAGAAAGTGAAAGAACTGGCACCAAGTAGCCCATTGTTTGCATCTGAAGGCAGAAACGTACCTTTCGGAGGTAGAATGGCGATCTCAAGCATTTGGCGCATCATCAAGAACTCAGCTGAGAGAGTAGGATTGCGAAAAGAAAGTGTCTGGCCCGGTTGTGTGAGAAAAGCCTTCGAGGCTGAACTAGATTGTTCTGCACTCGATCATGATACAAAGCAGTTCTTGAATGGGCGTCCTATTTTAGGTAAAGAATACGATGTCGATGAAGTTGAACGAAAGTATTTAACGTGCAATTGGAGTAGAACGAGATCCGACAAGCTTGTGATAATTAAGGAGTTTGTGCGATCGCTCGGAATAGAAGAGGTTGAAACAAAGATAAAACGTGCAAAGGCACAGGATCCCCACATGACCGAGGAAGACGCTTTGAGGTTTTTGGTATGTACAGAGCTTGGAGGCAAAGAGCACAAAGCCGAAGTCCAATAGAAAGCCCATGTCAAAAATGAGAAGAAGTGAAGTGAATTATAAAGGTTGGACTATTTTCTGTACAGTGCTATTTCATCATCAGTAGTGACGTAAACTTCGACGTCGGTCAGTTTCATTTTCTTTATCACTTTGTCAATGCCTCCTGCAACACTGATTGCATGTATAGCATTGGCCCCCTTCACGAAGATTTGAAAACTAGAATCTCCTTTACCATGAGCATGGATTAACAGTCTGTATGCACGCACATCCCTACCATTTAATAGTGCTGCTACGAATACAGTGTCACCAATAAAGGAGTAGAGAAAATGAGCTATAGAATGCCATGTCGTCCATCACTGTTGAAGCCTGTGAAGGTCGGAGAGGAGCGCGAGATGACCACTGAAGAGACTGGAAAAGAAGGTTATACTTTGCCTAAAGAACCAAACGTTATCTACATCGGACGAAAGCCTCCCATGAGTTATGTACGGCGATCATATGCGCCGCGCGCACAGACATTGCTGATTCGAGTTCTGTATAGGCGTGAACGACCTCATGTTTTCTGAGTTCTTGACTAAGGATAACTTCCTTTTGATTGTTACAAGCCTAGCAATCCTAGTCGTGATCCTTGTCGCTGACAGGTTAATCCGTAGGGCAATTGCCCGATATTCAAGACGGCTGAAGCTAGAGCCTCACGTGGAGAACATTTTCAAGCTGAGCGCGAGAATTGTCATCGTTGCAGTCGGTGCAGTCGCTTTTCTATCTCTTTTCGGCATGCCGACCGAGTGGTTTGTTGGAGTCTCAGCTTTGACTGGAGCGGCTATCGGTTTCGCTTCTACGCAGACTGTGGGAAATTTCTTGGCGGGTCTCTACATCATGATATCGAGACCGTTTATGGTCCGGGACTATGTGAAGATCGGGGATGTAGAAGGAGAGGTGCGGGAGATATCAATCAATTACACAAAGATATACACTTCAACCTACAACATTATGGAGATACCGAACAGGAAAGTCCTAGACAGCACCATCCTCAACTACTCCGGCAAAAGAGACATCATCGACTATTCCTTCCAAATTGGCTTCCCTCATCTAGAAGAAATGGCAAACAAAGAGCTAATTGAAGAATGCATCATGCCAGCCATTGACGCGTTTTACAGCAAATACAAGGACATTCTTTCAAAGAAGCCAGAAGTTAGCATGTTTAAATTTGACAGACTTGAAAGAGCCTTTCTGATCAGAATGTTCTTTCCAGAAGGAAAGATAGACGCCTTCTACGACATCCAACCAGAACTCATGCAAAACATAGCCAACAACTGGGATGCTTGCAGAGCGGGACAGCCTTAACCGCTTCATAGTGGCTGTTACCCCAAGATCATAGGCCAAAACTCCATATCCTCTCATTCTCAATAATCTCACATAGGCTCAGGACAAGCATCCTATTAAGAAATCATCGAACTACTTCTCCAAGAAAAGATCTCCACGCTTTCACGGTCTCAGAATATTTGCCAGCGTTTCTCTTGGCATAGCTTCTTGCTAGAAAGAGCAAAGTCCATAGTTCGATGAAGCGCCGTCTGCTTTTGGGAGCTTCCAGAAGCATGTGGATTATGGCACTTGTTGCCCATCGGATGGTCAAATACGGAATGAAGTGCTCTCCAGCTTTGAACTGGAGATAGACAAATCTGAAAATGTCTCGCAGAGTATTTATCTCTTGGAGATTTGGGGATACCTTTGGCTGGCTGTCATGTTGAACAACAAACTGATTGTCACGCACAATCGTGAAACCCCTGCCACATCGCTGTTTAAGGTCCACGCAGTAGGCATGATCCTCCCCTCGGGGAATAAACGGGTCAAAAGGCAATGACACGAAAACCTTTCTACTCAGTACCAACGCGCCGCCTAAGGTGTGATAAGGCATCAGAGTGAGCCGTTGTTGTTGATCGGTGAGAAATGAGCGTTTTAGAAACGAGCTCATTCCAGTCAAGATAGAAGTTGGCGTGAGCTCTTCGTACCGGTGTCTGCTCTTCCGTTTAGAGAGCGCTAAATCTTCATAAAGTCCAGAGACCGCAATTATCTCCTTCCCATTCAGTCTCTCGCCGATGAGTTGAAAAGCAGCCATCAACTTTTCAGGTCTTTTTATATAGCAGTCATCGTCAAGGAAAACTATTTTTTCGGGGTTAAAAACTCTGCATGCACAGTATATTCCGAGATTGCGCGCTGTAGAATAAGGGCTGAAGGATCGTGAAAGGAGAGTGAAAGAACTTTTTCTGTACAAATTTATCTTAGAAAGGGATTTCGCAAACTCGAGAAAGGGGGACCTTAATCCGACACAAGTTTCTATGAATGATTTCTGCGCTGTGGCTAGCCCCATTTTTTTCAGGACGCTCTTCACTTCCCTCCTCACTTCCAAAGAACTTTTATGCTCACAGATATCTCTGTAAGAGCGAAGAGAGCTCTCTATACTCTCGAAGTTTTCAAGTGTGCTATCGTCAATTAAAACGAGTGATAGAGACGGTATTTTTGAATGGAAAATTGAGTCCATTAGCCGCTTTGCTTGTGAAGGTCTATCTTTGGTGATGACGACAGCGGTTACCTTCATTAATGATCACTACATGATGGTTAGTGGCTTGATTACGAAAACAAAATTGTTAGGGGGCACGGAAATTATTTGCTTCCTTCTTTTCTAAGTAATCTTTGATTAGCTTATTGCCCCTTATTAGTGGCATGGTCTTCGCCCAACGATCTTGGAAATCGAAGTAATCTTTGTAATGCTTTTCAACGTAACTATGGACATCTGTCAGGGCCAATTTGATGTTCTTTAGGTACTCTACAGACTCTGTAGTACTGAAGTTCAATGCTGAATGAATGACTGAAAGAAGATTTGAAACAGCAAACCTGAGCATTAGGTCCCGTCTGAGAAAACATCCTGGATATGGTTCTAAAGATTTCATTTGAAGCGGAGTTACTCCCTTTCTGTGTTTCAGATAGTGTAATTTGCTTCGCATATATGCAAATCTGTACAGGTCCTGCCGCATTTCCGACCAACGTCTTCCTACGTACTCCGGAGAATGTAGTACCCACAACTGATTGTCTAACAAGAACGCGAAATCAAACATCTTTGCGTTCACTAACATATCCATGTCTTCTCCTCTAGGTATGCAAGGGTCAAAGGGAACCTTTTCAAAGAGTTCTTTATGGAGTACCATATTTCCGCCGAAGGCAAAAGGGGTATCTTTTAGTCTAACACTGCTCTCAATAATCTTGAACGCCTCATTCATCTTTCTCCTTTTTCGCCACCCGGTTTTCCACCATTCTTCAGGATTGTCCACTAACCAATAAGAGCCTGAAGGACCTATGTAGTATCCTGTAACTCCTCCAATGTTTTTTCCTTTGTATTTTCTACCAACAAACTCTGTACATTTCTTGAAGAAATTCTCGTCAGTAACCATTTCATCATCATCCAGAAAGATGATGGCATCAGATTCCAGAATTTGACTAATCACTAACCCAATGTTTCTTACATTAGAATAACCTATCAAGTTCAAGAGAACTGCGAATTTTGAGAAAGCCTTCTTCTTAAGGTGCGAAACAAGGAATTTTAAATCAGAGGAGGAGAAGGACATGACGTTCAATCTGTGGCTATGTTCTCTTAGAATAGATTCAATTTTTTCCTCCGCTTCCTTCTCTAACTCCTTATGCGTTACGGCTACCAAAACAACGATGTTTGGGACATTTACTCCTTTGATACGCAAGTCCTCAAGGCTTCTTAATAACCTTGGCAACGTTCCTGAGTTATTTATGAAAGTTGGATGATCGTAAATGGCGGCTGGTCTCTGTTTCGACGAAAGCTGATGAGGTGCAGCCGTCCAGTAGGTAGGTATCACTAAAGTGGCTCTCACTTTCACTTCTTCCATTGGTGATCTATAACTTCCCTGAGCCTTTGATCATCCATTATACTTACATAGGTTTTATACATGTATAAGGATAGGGAAAAAAGATTCCTAGTAATTTTTAGACAAAGGAGGCAAAATGTTTGAGAGGCAAAGAAGGTTCAGCGCTACCCAAGAACACACGGAGAACGTTAGAGTCAATAGGAAGTGTGGACATCGTTATCGGAATTCCCTCGTATAATTGCGCACATACTATCAACTACGTGATATACCAAACTGCAAGGGGATTGGCAGAATTTTTCCCAGATAGAAATGCGATAATCATGGTTTCTGATGGGGGTTCTTCCGACGGAACTTTAGATGTTGTGAAAGCAATAGAAGCGCCTTGGGAGACAAAAATCGTCCCTACACAATATGTTGGTACGTCTGGAAAAGGAATAGCGCTTAGAGCGGTCTTTGAGGCTATGATCCATCTTGAAGCTCAAGCGGTAATGGTGGTGGATTCAGATCTAAGAAGCATTGTGCCCCAATGGGTAGATCTTCTTCTCTCATCGGCACTGAAAGGAACTGGACTCGTAACACCTCTCTACACACGCCATAAGTATGACGGTACAATAACAAATTTTCTGTGCTATCCGTTTACGCGAGCCCTCTATAGCAGGAGAATTAGGCAACCTATAGGTGGAGATTTTGGGCTTTCAAGAAGATTGGTGGAGAGACTGTTAAGTTCCAGTTTATGGAGCACTCCATATGTTCCGCGTTTCGGGATAGACATCTTTGAAACCCACACCGCTTTAGGCGAAGGCTTTAAGGTCAAGCAAGCCTTTCTGGGTTCCAAAGTTCACGAGATTAAGGATCCGTCCAAACATCTGGTTTCCATGTTCTACGAGGTAGCAGGGGCAATGTTCTCTTGCACAGAAATCTATGAGGACGCATGGCATAGCATCCAAGGAAGCAAACCAATAGAAGTTATCGAAGGAGATGTTCATATAATTGCCCCCGAAGAGGTTCAAGTAGACTTCAAGAAGCTATTTCGAGAATACACAACTGGTTTTCAAATGTTTAGACACACTTACAAGAAAGTGCTGGGTCCCGAGCTGTTACGCAAGCTTGAGGCCCTGTGCGTGAAAAACGAGAGCTATTTTAGGCTTCCAACCGAATATTGGGCTAAGTGCGTGTATTCCTTTGCAGCTGCCTTTAAGAAAGAAACGAATGTAAAAGAACGGAACAACTTGCTGGAGGCTCTCAGGATTCTTTGGATGGGTAAAGTGGCAAGTTTTATACTTGAAACCATCGAATTTGATGCAAGAGAGGCGGAAGAGAAATTAGATGAAGAGGCAGAGGTTTTTGAAGAACTTAAACCCTATCTTCTTGAGATATACTAGCTTGATCTCAACCACCTTGGCTACTGGCATTCTGAAAGAATCGTAATTGCAACCTTAAAGTTAAAGAAGGGTCTTGGGTCTTAAACAACTGGTGTCTTCCTTGCAAATCGCGATTCTGCGTTGTACCCTCCATAGAGGATCAGGTCAAGTGATTCATATCGCAGAGCTTGCGAAGGGTCTGCAAAGTTTAGGTCACAATGTTGTTGTCTTCTCTAGGGAGTCGGAAATAAAGGCTGAGGATATGTCTATCCAAGAACTCAGCTTTCTGGGAGACAAGGTTCGCTTTTTTAGAAATTTCGTTTTTCCTTTTAGATGTTTGCGTTCCTTTGAAGAATTTGACGTTATACATACTCAATATCATCCCAGCATCTTCGTAGGCAACGTAGCCAAAAAAACGTTTGGGAAACCTCATGTATTCACTTATCATGGTTTCGCACCCATTAGAATTTGGAGGAATCCTAGACAGCAAATGAAGATGGTTGACCATCGAATCGGAACATTTTTTGCTCTTCGCTTCGGCGTAGATAGGATCATAACTGTTAGCCGATTCTTAGAGAGAGAGTTGGTGGATTCATACAAGGTAGATGAAAATATGATTAATGTAATTTATAATTGCATAGACACAGAGAAGTTTAACCCTAAAGTTGAGGGGGATGATATTAGACGTAAATACGGCTTGGAGGATGTTCCTATCGTTTTATATCTTGGTAGATTAGCGCCCTATAAGGGAGTGCACCACCTGATTAGGGCTATACCTTTGATCCTACGAGTAAAACCAGAGGTGAAGTTTCTTATAGCAGGTTCAAGGCGTTACGACATGTTAAACCTTCCAGGGATGGCGGAATCTCTAGGCGTTAGGGGATCTGTGATCTTTACAGGATTCGTTCCGGACAAATTAGTTCCGAAGTTTTACGCTTGTTGCGATATTTTTTGTTATCCTAGCTTATGGGAAGGGTTCGGATTGCCAGTGGCGGAAGCAGGGGCAACAGGCAAACCAGTTGTAGCGCTCCAGATGTGTGCGATTCCTGAAGTGGTTGAAAATGGATTGACGGGTTTACTTGTTGAACCAGACCGTACTAAACTAGCAGAAGCGATTATTACCCTGCTGGAGGATGAGAAGATGCGTAGAAAAATGGGGCGGGAAGCTAGGAATAGAGTTTCCCGTCTATTTTCTTGGCGTAGGATGGTGGAAAAGACGCTTGAAGTATACGAAGAGGCTTCATGATTGAGACAACTGCAGAAACGCAGAGATGTGAAGGCATTAGCAGTTTTGGATATGGACGGAACACTGCTGGAATCCCGCAGCATTGACGTTCTATGCCAGAAATTTGGATTGGAAACCAAGCTCAGAGAGATTGATAGAAGAACCGATTTCCTAGGGGATTATAAACTGAGTGAGGCAATTGCACAACTGTTCGCAGGAATGAGGGCCTCTGAGCTGGAAAGAGCCTTCGATAGCATCAGTGTAGTTAAAGGAGCAAAGGAATTCATCGATTTCTTAAAAGAAAGGGAATTCTTAACTGCCATAATCACCGACTCTTACACTTTTTTAGCATTGAGACTAGCAGAAAAGCTCAAGATTGACATAGTTTGCGGGAACAAGATGAAAATAGTTGAGAATGTGGTTACCGGAAGGATAACAATGCCGTTGGGATGGGAGAAACAGAAAAACTGCCGTAAAAAGGCTGTTTGCAAGTTACATGCACTGTACAAGCTTGTGCAGAAACATGAAATCGGAATGGACAAAACATTAGCAATTGGAGATTCTACAGGCGATTTTTGCATAATTGAAAGAACTGCAATAGGGGTCGCTTTTAGACCTAAAGACCCTGAGATCGTCAAAATTGCAGATTTAGTGGTATATGGAGATTTTTTTGAACTCGTTGATAAACTGAAACCTTTTTTAGATCATTTCTAGTATAGTAGTTTGAATTGAGATGGAGACGACTTCTGATAAGATACTGGATTTAGGCGATTACTCCTCTTTTAGTCTGCAGAGGTGTCTTAAGGAAAAAGTGGAAACCATGATTTTGGATGAGGGCGGTCTCTATTCGCCATTATCCGTTTCCTTGATTATTCCGACAAGGTTTGGAAGCGAAGAGGGGCGTGAGATTGAACGGGAAACATTGAAGAAGATACTTTCAGAGTGTAGTGAACTGGTTGATGCGGGATATCTTGACGAAATCGTAGTGATAGACGCTACACGAGATAAGAATGGCAACCCTGATTTTCGTGTGCTTCAGAACGTTGTAAGAGTAGCTTATGAGGAACTTGGGCTTTTCAGAGAGCAAGTAAATCTGCTTAACAAGTATGGGAGTGAAAATGAGAGAGCAAAAAGAGGATTCTTTGACTTTTTCATCAAAGTTGTGCATCAATTCGACGACAACATTCCAAAAGTCTTAGCAAAATTTGGAGTCTCTGGAGTCACAGGAGTTTTCGGGGTTCCCTCTGGCAAAGGAGCGGGATTGTGGATTTCGGTCCCTATCACTGCGGGGGATATTTTATGTTTTGTCGATTCGGACATCTTGAACTTTAAGAAAGAATTTGTTACTGCTTTATGCCATCCAATCGTCTATTCGTGGAACCTTAGAGAGGCGGCAACAAAATTTGTGAAAGCATATTACACGAGGTTGACGAAAACTCCTGGCCTCTCCCCCGAGGAAGCTATTCTAGGAGGACGAGTTTGCCGTTTATTTGTAGCTCCTCTTATACAATCTGTCACGAACTCTTTAGATTTATACGCTCCTTTGAGAACGATTAAGTATCCACTTGCTGGGGAATTCGCGCTGTCGCGGGACACCATTGAAGAATTAGCCTTATCATCAGCATACTCTGTTGAAATGTATTTATTATTTCAGTTATTTGATTTAATTGGGAGCACATCGATGGCTCAAGTCAATCTAAAAGTTTTCCACCACATTGGACAGGAATTCCCAAAGCTGAAGAGCTTAGCCCGTCAGATTGGAGCTTGCATTCTACAAAGTATTATTGAGAAGAAAAAGAAACCTCTCACTGACGGTGAGAGTAAGCAGATCCTCCACTTATATCAAAAAAATGCAAATCAAATGATTAAGAACTCCAAAGAGTTAATTTCTGAACTTAAAGAGTCCGCAGAACTTGGAGTTCCTGAGAAACTGGTTTATTCTAAAGAAGAAGATAAAAAACGTTTTCAGTGCTTTCTCAAGGTGCTGGAAAATATTCTAAGCGAAAAAGTGAGACAGAAAATTATCATGCTTCCCTCTTGGAGCCTGATAAAGGAGAAAACAGGGAACTATTTCATTCTTAGGGAAATGCTTAGGAGAAGGAGCAACCAGAGTACATGGTCCCGGTTGAAAGAATGTGGTTTCATAAGCCGACCATCACCTTTAGAAAAGTAACTTTCTTAAGATTAGCTACTTAGAAAACCTCCATTTGAAAAGGTGATGAAAAATTAGGATCGCTGTTATCCATTATACTTGCCCTGAAGCTGAGAAAAGCGGAGTTACAACAGTCATTAGAAACCACGCAATCCACCTAACAAAACTTGGAAATGAGGTCACGATTATTTACGGCAAGGGTGGTGGCCTAGAAGGAGTAAGAGAAGTCTACATTGAAGAACTCAACCCAGATCATCCTGAAATCTCTGAACTCCAAGGAAAAATACTCAGCAGACATCTCGATGAGTCGACTAGAGAAAAGTTCGTTAGGATTAAAGAGACCTTGAAAACAAAGATTCGGGATGCTATTCAAGGATTAGACATCGTTATCGTTCACAATATTTCCTCAATGCTATTCAATTTTCCAGCAACAGTCGCTATAAACGAGTTAGTAGGGGAAAGCAAAAACAAATTTGTTTTCTGGATCCACGACTCCATTGTCCTGCGTCAGGAATGGAAGAAATTCCCGAAGACTTGGCCCTTTACAGAACTTCATAATCAACATCCAAATGTATCCAATGTAACTATTACCGAATTCAGGGCGAAACAACTTTCCCAGATACGAGATAAACATTACAGGTTAAAGGATGTTAAGGTTATCCCAAACGGCATCAACGTAGAAGAATACGAAAAACTTGATGAGACAACCTTAAATCTGAGGGAAAAATTGAGCTTGAGATGGGACGATTATGTGATTCTGATGCCGATAAGGATCCTTCCGAGAAAAAACGTCGAGTTAGGATTAAAAATTATCTATGAGCTACAAAAGCTTGTAGGGGAACAACGTGTAAGACTTGTAATCACCGGTCCACCAGACCATCAAGCACGCGCGCACGCACAAAGATACATTGATTACCTGAACAAAATGATAAAGAAACTAAACCTTGAAGACAACGTTTTGTTAATTCATGATCTGATATCATTCAGAAGACTTTCCGAAAACAACGAGATTGTAAAATGGGGAATCGCTGACGCCTATGCGTTAGCTGACTTGGTGCTAATCACGAGCAAAGAAGAAGGTTTTGGATTACCTGTTTTAGAGGCTGGAGTGGCAAGAAAAGTCCTTTTCGTCAGCAGGATTAAACCCTTTGAAGAACTTTTGAAAGAAGGCATCGAAGCACACATGTTTGGACTGAACGAAAAACCCGCTAACATCGCATTCAAAATCTTCAGATGTTTCTTAAGCGACATTATTCAATACAACTTTAATAACGTGATAAAAAAATACCGTTGGAGCGTCATAGTCAAAGAAAAGGTTCTTCCCTTTCTCAAAGAGCTTATAGATACAGCGTAGTCATATGCACGCATTTTTCTGGACCCACTTAACATCGTCAACTGCACAGAGAGTGGCCTCGTGTCGAGTTGTAAATATCCAAATGCACCCGCACCCATGACTGAAGAAATGTTTTGAGTTTTCATTGAAATGTTCTAGACGGCGGACGGACACGCACGCCCAAAAAGACTGTTCCTCACACTAGTAAGTCAAGGCATTCTAACCTACAAAACGTATAAGAACAAATGCCCCTAAAATGCTACACATTAACAATAGGTGTGGTGTGGCAAGTGTCAGAACGATACGCGTACATTCTTATGGATAACAAAAAATGGTGGAATCGGCTTTGCAACCAAAATAGAGCAGGCAAAAAATCGCACGCATTTGTTCGCAAAAGTACAGTAGGTCCCAAAAAAGCAAAAATGCTTCTTTTCTACGTAACGCATCCAGTTAAGGAAATTCGAGGTTTTGGCGAGTTTGTTGAACGAATTGTTGGGGATGCTGAAGAGCTCTGGAACACTTATGGAAGCGAAAGTTGCCTTAGCTCCTATAAGGAATACAAAGGCTTCTTGCAGGGAAGATCGAAAGCAACGTTCATCAGGTTTAAAAATCTACGTGAGCTTTCGTCGTCCATTCCCGCAAGCGTTATCTATCAAATCCTAGGAATCCATAGAATGTCTCAGAACGGTAGATATATAAACAGAAAAACGACGCATGAATTAATCTAACGAGGTTACATAATTTGCAAAAGTTTAATCCTCAAGAATTCGTAAACAAACAAGTATCGGAAATTAGAAAGGTAGTTAACGACGAAAAAGCTCTCATCGCGGTTTCAGGAGGTGTCGACAGCACCACATGTGCCGTACTCGCCCACCACGCCTTAGGAGAAAACCTTCTCTGCGTAACCATTGACGACGCCTTCATGCGAACCGGAGAACCCGAAAGAATCGCTCAACTACTATCTCAGCCTCCCCTAAACCTGCCAATGAAAATATTGAATGTTCAGAAACATTTCTTAAGCGCACTTGAAGGGTTACGGGACGCCGAGGAAAAGCGAAAGGCATTTCGAGAAACCTTCTACAAATCTTTAAGCGAGACCGCTAAAAAAGAGAGCTTTCGATTCCTCGTACAGGGAACCATCCGCGCAGACGTCGATGAAACTACCAAGGGCATAAAGACTCAGCATAACGTGCTCTCACAGATGGGAATCAGTCCCGCTGAACAGTATGGCTTCCAACTCATTGAACCTCTGGTGTCCATCTACAAGCCACAGGTAAGAGAGGTGGCAAGACATCTGGGGGTTCCATCAGAACTATCTGAACGCCAACCATTTCCAGGCCCAGGACTCTCCGTGCGAGTTGTCGGGCAGAACAGAACCGACAAGCTGGAGTCACTAAAAAAAGCTACGGCTATAACTGAAGAAAACCTAGCAAAACACCGGCCAAACCAATACTTTGCAACAATCATTGACAATGAAGAAAGGCCATATCATCCAAGACTAACGCACATACAAGAAACAGCAGCTCAACATCTCGATGTTCCATCAAGACATGTCTCTGTGAAGGTATTTCAAGACAAAGCAACTGGCATAAAAGATGGTGTGCGACACTACGGAGAGATCGTCGCAGTTAAAGCTCAGACAACAAACGGTCATGTTCATCAGCCACCCATCAAAGACCTAGTCAACCTCCAAACAAAAATCATCAGGACAAACCCATCCTTCACCCGAGTCTTATATGCTATTCAAGAAACTTCGCAAAAACAACCCTACGTGATAACCATACGAGCAATCCAAACGCATGACTTCTTGACCGCCGAAGTATCTGACATACCTTGGACAACCTTGAACCAGACTACGCAAAATATTCTTAAAGTCTGCTCAAACGTATCATGTGTCTATTACGACGTGATGCCGAAGCCGCCGGCAACCATCGAAATGGAATAGACGTATATTTGTCTCAGAAACGCATAAAGCCTTCAACGTGTTAGTAAACGCTGGTTATAAGTGAACTAACATGATACGAGTGAGAGTTCAGAAAATCGAGTCTATACGCGACCCTGAAGGAAGCCTTGGAAAACGGATAGAATTGATTGAGGATCGCAGAATCCCAAGATTTGCTGTTAGACCTTCTACGGAAGAGGCGAGGATGGTTCAAGGTGTTGTTCAAGCGTTGCAGCAACAGCTTCCTATGTTTCCGGGGCGAACTCAGTTTAGCCTACCAAAGATGATTCTTTTTCTGACAGAACAAGAATACGAGGAGCTTGGCATCGACTTTGACGTAAACCAGATATACGAGCTTGAGCTGTCAAATCAAGCTGTCAAATTTAAGAAGGCACCCTAGTCAAAGCGTCTGCGTCAAGTCAACGCGTATATTTCTTTCCTTATAGTTTGCAGCGCAGAATGCCTAGGGTGAAAGGAAAGCACGAACATCATGTTTTTGATGGCGCAGTAAACGTCTTCTTCATTTCCATCTTTGCCCCAGTCACAGTATACAGGAATCTCTTCCTCACCGCATTCGCTTCGATAATACACATAGATGGGGAGAAGCTTCTTTGTTTGAGCTACCTCGATTCTGAGTTTTAATGTTTCAGCAGCTTTTGCCACTGCAGGTTTGACGATTTTTAGACGCCTATGTTGATTTGAAGCGTAGATTAGAAATTTTCCGTTGTTGGATAACATGTTGCCGGCCTCACTAGAAGCTTGCGTCTCTATGTGTTTTTAAAAGGCTCGAAGCAACGACATTTGGGAAAGCGGGGAGAGTATGGTGAAAGTGTTAATATAAATGAGTTGCGTGATGGTTAGAGCGACAGATGAGTATTCTCGTATCGGAGAAGGTGCGGATGACGAAGGTTAGAGCTCATGTTTTTGTGAGTGGTATGGTTCAAGGTGTTTTCTTTCGATATGAGACTAAGCGTTTAGCTGTTAGATTTCGCGTTTGTGGTTGGGTTAGAAATCTGTTTGACGGGAGGGTTGAAGCGGTTTTCGAAGGAGAGAAAGCCGATGTAGAGAGGCTTGTAGAGTTTTGTAGAAGAGGTCCTCCAGGAGCTAGGGTGACGGGCTTGCAGGTTTTGTGGGAGGATTATAAAGGAGAGTTTGAGGGGTTTAGAACCCGGTATAGAGGTTGAGTACCTTGTGCGTGTGTGAGGTCTGATTATAAAGGGTGAGAGACAGGGACGGATATACTTGGTTCAAGTTTTGAGTTGATTTGCTATTTTCTTTCCGAATTCTTTGCATTTAGGAAGCTCTTCCTCTAGAATCGGACCTTTCATATCTTGAACCTTTATTGATAATCCAGAAGCTATCTGTTTCAATTCAGGAACCTTTTCGTTTATTCTCTTCTCCATCTTGTTCACAGCTTTTTCAAAGTCTTCTTTGATATATGTGTCAAAAACAGCAAACATTTTGTTCTTTAAGGGGAGCTTTCCAAGTTTGTCGATAAATTTCTTGATACCTCTGGTTGGTCCACCAAAATGATTTGGAGAACCGATTAGAATCACGTCGTAGTCAGGTACTTCTGTTGGTTCCACATTCTTGGGTTCCTTTAACACGGCTTCTATCCTTTCTATTTCGTTTATGCCCTCTATGATTTTCTCTGCCACTTGTTTGGTATTGCCGTACTTTGATTCATAAACAACAATAACTTTCGTCACACATCTACCCTCCATTATGTTCAGTTTGTGAGACAGCAGACATAAGCCCTAGAGCCGCCAACCAACGTGTATATCAGGGTGCAGAGTTTCACGTCATTTCTTTTGGAACTCGAAAGTGCGACTGTTTCCCAGCACTGATATATTCTCCACCCACTCCGCGGATGATAGACGCAATTTTACCGAAATTGTCTGAACCCAAATACTGGCGTGGCTTAACCACAATGAACTCTCCTTTCTCATCAAAACTCAACATGTCCTCCAAATCCCTAGAAAACAACATCTTAACATCCTCAACACCACGTGTACCCACTGCACCAGCAGGTGTAGGAGTGGCAGGAGCAACAGGAACCTCAGGGGCACTAGGAACAGCCACGGTCTTAAGCGACTTCGAAACCTCACTAAGGTCTCGAGAAATCATCTTCAAAACATTAAGCAGCTCATCAATCCTCTCTAGCAGCTCTCCTTCACTCAACTTCTTTTTACTCACAGGCAAGCCTCCACGCATAGTTATTTTATATGTTTCCTCATTTATTTTTATCCCAGCAACATCATTGTTACACAAAAAGAATCCAGATAGAGTGAGAACTCGGAAGGCTCCAACATGCTAGAGATCGACGGAAGCCAAAAAAGCGGGAGCGGCACCATACTACGCCTCTCCATCGCCCTAGCCACAATCCTCAGCCAGCCACTACACATCTACAACATCCGACAAAAACGCACACAACCCGGCCTAAGACCACAACACCTAGAAGCCGTACTCACAGCCGCAAAACTCTGCAACGCGGAGCTTAAAGGTGCCACGCTGGGTTCTCGCGAACTCTGGTTCACGCCTCAAAAAATCATAAGCGGCGACGTACGCGCCGAAATAGGAACCGCTGGCAGCATCCCCATGCTATTGCTAACTATTCTACCCATCTGCGCCTTCGCTAAGCGCCCTGTGCACGTCCATGTTGTCAAGGGCGGCACCGACGTTCGCCACGCACCCACCATAAACTACCTAAACCACGTGCTTCTTCGAATGCTGAAACGAATAGGATTGAACGCTTCTCTCACCATCCACAAGTACGGTTACTACCCAAAAGGCATGGGAGAGGTCACCCTAGAAGTTCAGCCAACTGAGAAACTCGGTCCACTACGCCTCGAACAATTCGGAACAATAGAAGATTTACGCGGCGTCTCCGTGTGCACTTTCTTGGCAGATCGAAAAGTCGCGGAACGCCAAGCCAACGCAGCCAATAAGTATCTTGCAGCTCACGGTCACGAAGCAAAAATCCAAGTGATCAACGACATGTCTAACCCCCTTCAGAAAGGAAGCTCCCTCGTGCTGTGGGCGAAAACCAGCACAGGCGCACTGCTCGGAGGAGATGCCATCGGCGAGCTTCGCAAACCCAGCGAAGTTGTAGGACGGGAAGCCGCTGAAAACCTCTTCAAAGAAATCAAACCTCAACCAACAGTGGATGCACACTTAGCTGACATGCTAGTTCCATATGTTGCGCTTGCTGACGAAAAATCAACTTATCTAACCCGAACCATAACCGAACATCTAGACGCAAACATATGGCTCACCCAAAAAATCCTAGGTGCGAAATTTCGAGTTTCGAAGACAAAGAACCTCTATCGAATCGAGAAAAAATTAAATGATTCCTAATATGGTTTGTCATCAAGGATTAAACGAAAAAACACCAGCCGAAGTATGCAGAATCAAAGTTGAAGGAAAAAACTAGTGGAAGACTCTAATCCAAAATGTAAGTTTATCTGTTTAAAGAGGTTTCAGATTTTGGTAGCTCTGTAAGTTTGCCTTTGTAGTAATCAAGTATTTGGTCGACGTGTCTGATGACTTCTTTCTTATCGTATTCCTCAAGTGCTTTTCTCATAGCTTGTAGGAAGCCTATCTGGTTCTGAAGAAAGCCTTCGCAACACAGATTTGTTTGCACGAACAACTCGTTTGAGCTCTGCCCCTTTTTGCTCATAATAATCTCACCTGTTCTCTCAAACGTGACAAGTAGGTTTTAAAACTTATGAACCAACAGTAAATATCGTTAGTCTCCCGTGTTCGGCTCAAATAGTCTCACCAAAAGAAAACGTCTCCATCAACCGAAAGTTGGCAATCAACCTAATCGACCGAAGACTTGACAGCACCTTAGTTGACAATATTTATAAGTCTCCTTTAATTCCACCTTTTTAAGGTTGAGTTCATGAGTAGCTTGTGGAAACTCCGGTTTTCAATGTTCGGAACCTTATCCATCATCATAGGACTGTCCACACTCTTTTTTGCAGGCGTCCTCTACATGACCGACATCAGCTTCATGGTGTTACCTTTCATCATCGTAGCATTCAACGTTGGTCAATGGCTGCTTGCGCCATATCTCATAGACGCCATGTACCGAGTGAAAGAAATGTCAAGATCAGACAATCCCGAATTGTACGAGACGGTGGAGAGGTTAAGCAAAAAGAGCGGCATCAAAATGCCGAGAGTCATGCTGGCTAAAATTCCTTTACCAAACGCCTTCGCCTACGGGTCACCCATCGGCGGAACTAGAGTGGCGGTTACAAAGGGACTTTTGGAAACATTGGAGGCCGAAGAAGTGGAAGCAGTGATCGGCCATGAGTTAGGACATCTGAAGCACAAGGATGTTCAAGTGATGATGTTTGTCTCACTTCTACCCGCGTTGTTTTATGCCATCGGGCTCTCTATGCTTTTTTCCTCTCGAACAGGTAGGGGTGAAAGGAGTGGTGGAGCTGCAATCATAGGCCTTGCCAGCATCGTTCTCTACTGGATTCTCACTTTATTCACCCTCTACCTGAGTCGCTTACGTGAATATTACGCAGATCGCCACAGCGCCACCATAGTTGAAGATGGTCCCCGAAAGCTTTCTGAAGGGCTAGCAAAAATCGTACACTCAACTAGAAGGATGAAAAAACATCGTCGAGATACCAGCGGTTCCAGCTCGCTCAAAAGCCTCTTCATAACAGATCCTGACCGTGCAGACTTGGATACAACGTCTATAAGACAGGTGGGCGTGTACTCCACTGATCGAAAGCTTGTTGAGGGCGTTCTTAGGAGAAAAATAACAACGTTGGATAAGGTGATGGAGTTCTTTTCCACTCACCCCAACATAGTTAAACGTCTAAGGGCACTGCAAGAGCTAGCATAATCATTAATTATCCTTGGGCCTACAACTTCTTCTGCATCATCGTTGCCTCTACAGCCTTTGCAAGCTCTCCGTTTCGAACAAATTCAACCACTGTTTCTATATCTCTGGATGATGCTCTATCTTCTTTTAACATAGGCACTCTTTTTCTTATCACCGAATAAGCTGTTTTTGTTCCTTTTCCAAGCTTGTTTGCACCTCGAAAATCTATGCCCTGCGCCGCGCATAATAGCTCAATAGCCACAATATACTCTACGTTTCTGAGGATTTCCACAGATTTTCTCGCTGCAATGGTTCCCATACTTACAAAGTCTTCAAAATTTGCTGATGTGGGTATCGAGTCAACGCTCGCCGGATGCGCCAAAGCTTTGTTCTCTGAGGCCAACGAAGCGGCAGTGTATTGGACTGACATGTAACCGCTGTGTATTCCTTTTTCAACTTCTCTAGATATCAGAAAGGCAGGCAATCCCTCACTTAAGTTCTCATCAATAAGCCTCGCCACTCTTCTTTCAGAAATGTTGCCAACCACAGCAAGCGCTATCCCCAACAGGTCCATTGCAACAGCTATCGGTTGTCCATGGAAGTTCCCGCCAGACAAACACTCTTCATCATCAGGAAAGATTAAGGGGTTGTCTGTAGCAGAGTTCATTTCTATTTCAATTACTTTTCTTGCATAAGCAACAGCGTCTCTCGCTGCACCCAAAACTTGCGGGGCACATCTCAAACAATAAGGGTCCTGAGGGGACCTATTTTTCATTTTCATTAGCGCCTCACTACTTGACTGGATTATCTTGCTCCCTGCTGTCAACGATCGTATGTTTTGGGCGCTCTCAACTTGGCCAGGATGAGGCCTTACATGATGGATTTTTTCGTCGAACGCATCCGATATTCCACTTAAGGCTTCGAGGCTCATCGAGATAGCGATTTCAGCTGTTCTAATCAATGTTTCACTATCATAAACTGCTAGTGCCGCAATTGCTGTCATCATTTGAGCACCGTTGATTAGGGCTATTCCCTCCTTGGAGTCGAGTTCAACAGGGCTGATTCCAGCTTTGTCGATTGCCTCTCTTCCACTCATCTTCTTATCCTTGTACTCCGCCTCGCCTTCGCCCATCATCACTAACGTCATGTGTGCTAACGGAGAGAGGTCGCCACTAGCGCCCACCGACCCCTTTTCCGGAATCAACGGGTGCACTCCCTTGTTAATCATGTGAACCAGTGTCTCTAATGTTTTCAGCCTTATTCCAGAATTCCCTTTTGCCAGAGTGTTGGCCCGCAACAGCATCAGTGCCCGTGTTACATCTCTATCCAATGGTTTTCCAACACCTGACGCATGGCTTCTAATCAGGTTAAATTGTAATTGTTTAATGTCCTTTGTAGGGACTTTCACACTGCCTAAAGCCCCAAATCCTGTCGTAACGCCATAAACAACCTTCTTCTCTTTCACGAATTCCTCAAGAATCTGCCTACATCTTGTAACTTTCCTTCGTGTCTTCTGTGGAATCTCCACTTCAGCATCATTACGCGCTACTGCAACCACATCTTCAATCGTTAAGGTTTCTCCGTCAATAGCCACTTTCCTCACAGTTTTCTCCTCCATTTCCCTTAAACTCAAAGTTTCTAATCATCAAGGGTGTTACAAGGAAATGAGTTTTAGGTTCATTCTCTCCAAGCTATACGGGTGTCTGCGTACACCACTCCACGTTTAGCTCTTGCCTCCTGCTCTTTAACCCACGCCTTCAACCCTATCCTTTGCAATCTCTTTCCATCCTGAATAACCATGACATAGTGTTCGGCGAGACTCTCAATTAGGCTACAAGGATATTCCGCGCAAAAAGGACACAAATCCACTCCCTTCTCTTTTGCACATATCCTTATCTTACAGTCGGGAGGGCCTCCGCCAGTTCTGCAGGTGCAATCCATTTTCACCAAGCTGTCAAGGAACTTCCAGAACGTTGGGAAAGTATCTTTCATCGAGGGATAGTACTCGTACCACGAGTCCATGCCTTCTTCGTGAAGCGTTTCCCGCAAAAGCTTTGCACGTTGTGGAATTCTGTTTCTGTTGGCGCATAAATCGCAGTAAAGTCCGCAATATCCCACGAGCTGAAGTGTATTTTCAGTCATCGATAAAACCTCTCAAGAAAAATATTATTTTAACATCGGGATTTTGATTCTCTTATCTTTCGCTATTCTTTTGGCTTTTTCGTAGCCCGCGTCAACATGTCGGACAATGGCGGTTCCAGGGTCGGTAGTTAACACGGTGACAAGTCGTTTTTCAGCTTCTTTGGTTCCGTCTGCGACTAGGCACATTCCAGCGTGGATGCTGTAGCCGATTCCTACACCTCCACCATGATGTACAGAAACCCAGGTGGCACCAGCCACAGCGTTGAGAAGAGCGTTCAAGATAGGCCAATCTGCAATTGCATCACTTCCATCTTGCATGCCCTCTGTCTCACGGTTCGGCGAAGCCACGCTTCCCCCATCTAAATGGTCGCGCCCAATCCACATGGGACCTGAAAGCTCTCCTTTACGAACCATATCGTTCATGATCTTTCCAAACCTAGCTCTCTCGCCGAAGCCAAGCCAGCAGACTCGAGCGGGCAAGCCTTGAAACTTCACTTGCTCCCTTGCTTTTCTGATCCAGCGGCAAAGCTCCTCGTTATACGAAAATTCTTTCAAAATAGCCTCGTCAAGCTTGTAGATGTCTTCGGAGTCGCCGACGAGAGAGGTCCATCGGAAGGGGCCTCGTCCCTCACAAAACATCGGTCTAATGTATCTTCGCACAAAGCCTGGAAAGGCGAATGCTTCTTTGAATCCGTCATCGTAAGCCTGCTGTCGTATGTTATTGCCGTATTCAAACGTGACGGCTCCTTTCTTCATCATTTCAACCATGACTTTCACTTGAACATGAATGCTCTTCTTGGCCTTAGCGATGTAATCTTTAGGATTCGAATCTCGAAGTGCGTCTGCCTCTTCCATAGAAAGTCCAGCGGGGTAATACCCGTTAAGCAGATCGTGTGCAGCCGTCTGGTCAGTTAAAACGTCTGGAATTATTCCTCTTTTCATAAGTTCTGGATGAACCTCAGCGGCGTTTCCGAGCAGTCCAATACTCTTTGGCACTTCTTCCTCCTTCGCTTGTTGCGCCATGTCAATCGCATCGTTCAGATCATCCGTCCATGTTTGGACGTATTCGTATTTCAGTCTCCTTTCAATCATTTTTTTGTCGATTTCAACGGCCAGAGCGACGCCGTCGTTCATTGTCACAGCTAACGGTTGGGCTCCACCCATCTCGCCTAGTCCAGCGGTCAGCAAAAGCTTTCCTTTTAGGTTGCCTTTGAAGTGTTCTTTTGCCACAGCCGCCAGCGTTTCATAGGTGCCCTGTAATATGCCCTGTGTTCCGATGTACGCCCATGAGCCAGCGGTCATCTGCCCATACATGATTAATCCCTTCTGTTCTAGCTCGTAGAAGTAGTCCCATGTCGCCCACTTCGGCACAAGCATGCTGTTGACGATTAACACCCGTGGAGTCCACTCATGTGTCTTGAACACTGCCACAGGCTTTCCGCTTTGAATCAAAAGCGTTTCGTCGATTTCCAATTCTTTAAGGGTTTCAACTATTTTGTAGAAGCATTCCCAGTTTCTAGCAGCCTTTCCTGTACCGCCGTAAACGATGAGATGTTCAGGGTCTTTGGCAACCTCAGGGTCAACCACGTTGTGTAACATACGGAGGATGCCCTCAATCTGCCAATTTTTACAATGCAACTCAGGACCCGTTATACACTTCACCGTTTTCATCAATGTCACCATGAGTGGTTCATAAATGAGAAGTGACCTTATTTTATTATTCGCTAATTACTTTTCCTTCGTCCACAACAAGTCTTCCTTCTTTTATCACCTTGTCCACCAGATTTACTCCAAATCGGTACCCGAGAAATTTTTGGTTTGGAGCGTCTAAAACAATGATATCAGCCTTTTTGTCAGGCTCTAAGGTTCCTACATTATGTGCTCTGCTCATAGCGTGAGCGGCGTTTATGGTTGTCGCCACTATAGCCTCTGCAGGCGTCATCCTCATCTCGCGACAAGCTAACGCAATTACGATCTGTTGATTCTCCACCCAGCAGTTCGGATTGTAATCCGTTCCTAAAGCAACAGGCACACCCAATTGAATAATCTTCCCAGCCTCCGCATAGTGGCCCATCATAAGCGAAAAAGATGCCCCTGGAAGCAGAACAGCAATTGTCCCTTGCTTCGCCATCGCCCTTAACCCATTGTCAGAAGCGAAAAGCAAATGATCTGCTGAAACCGCTTGCATTTCTGCAGCTAGTTCAGCTCCTCCAAGCTTGGTCATCTCGTCTGCATGTAGTTTGGGTAATAAACCGTGTTTTCTGCCACTTTGAAGAATTCTTCTGGACTGTTCTACTCTAAATACTCCTTTTTCGCAGAAAACATCGCAAAATTCCGCTAACCTACGGCTTGCGACTGCAGGGATCATCTCGTTTATTACGAGGTGTACATATTCATCTGCTTTGTCCTTGTACTCTAATGGGATGGCGTGAGCCCCAAGGAATGTGGGCGCGACATCGATTGGGTGCTCTTGGTCCAACAGTTTCATGACTTCTAAGCATTTTATCTCATCCTTTGTAGTTAGTCCGTAACCGCTTTTCGCCTCCACGGTGGTTGTTCCATGCCGTAACATAATGTCCAAGGTTTTCTTACAGTTTTCAAACAGCTCCTCCTTGCTGGCTTTTCTCGTTTCATTTACGGTTCTCAGAATTCCGCCTCCTTTCTCTAGGATTTCCATATACGTAGCGCCTTGTATCCTCATTTCAAATTCGTCTTCTCTAGAGCCGGCGAAAACTAAGTGTGTGTGAGGGTCTACGAAGCCTGGCATAACCAATTTTCCGCTGGCATCTATCGTTTCTTCGCTTTCAAATTTACTTTTAATTTCCCGTGTTTTCCCTACAGCAACTATCCTTCCCTTCCTAACGGCTACACTGCCGCCTTTTATAATGCCCAAATCTCTCATTCGTTCGCCCAGAAGTGGCCTTTGAGCTCCTCCACGCAGGGTAACAAGTTCACTAGCGTTTTCAATCAGCAAATCTACCTTTTCTTCGGCCACTTCACTCGCGCCCTTTTTCTATGGTTTTTTGCACAGCAACTTCCAAGATCCTATCTTCATCCAAATTGTCTATTTTCAAGTAATACTTGGCTGCGTCCATAACCGCCCGTAACGGAGCCAGTCCACAGAATTCTGACCCGACTATAGGAACATTGTATCGTTTCGCCTCAATTTGAATCAATTCAAAAACTCTGTACAGAGGCGTTTTCTCGAAGTTGCTTATGCTCATTCCAATCTGAGTGATCTTTTTCTCCGGTATTTCCGCAGCCATAGCCTTCACAAAGACCAGTCCTCCTTTCTTGGCATGCAACGCCTTGGCTATTTTCTTGGCTATTCGAATATCAGCCGTTCCAAGGTTCACGTTAAAGCCAGCCATCACTTTTCGGGCACCAGTTATCGTTGCGCCTGCTGTGGGGTGGGGCAAAGCGGGTCCAAAGTCTGGTTTTCGTTCAGGCTTCATGAGCATTTCTTGGAGACCTTCATATTCACCTAGCCTTATCCAGTCTAAATCGCTTCTTTCAGAACTGCTGGCAGCTTCTCCGTAAAGATAGACTGGTACATTGCATTTTTTCGCTAGCTTTTCCCCAAACTTCCTTGCCAGCTCGATGCAGTCTTCCAAGCTGACGTTGCGGATTGGAATAAACGGTACGACATCTACTGCTCCAAGGCGTGGATGCTGCCCTTTATGACTCTTCATATCTATGAGTCCAATGGCTTTTATGGCCGCGTTCAGAGCCGCCGCAAGAACCGATTTCTTGTTACCTACGAAGGAAACAACGAGCCTATTATAGTAGTCATCATAGGTATGGTCAAGGAGATAGACTTCCGCAACACTCTTTATCTCGTTTAGGATGGCTTCCGCAACTTTGGGATTGGATGTGCTAAAATTTGGTATGCACTCAACCATTTCTTTCAAGCTATTCGTCCCCTCTATTCTTATGAGTTGGATTATAATACTGTATTAAACCTTAAGTTCTTTTAGAAAAGTCGTGGCGTGACATCACTTGTATGTTCAAGGTGGCAAGGCTTAAATTATTCATTGCTTCAACTTTTATTCCGCTTTTCCCGAGGAGAACAATCTTGGGCTCAGAGTTAGAATTGGAGATTCCTACATGGGAGCAGATTTATGAAATGCTTTTGAATCTCGCCAGCAAAATCCGAAAAGATTGTTTTGAACCAGACGTGATTCTAGGTGTTTCGCGTGGAGGCTGGCCTCCGGCGAGAGTGCTGTCTGATTTGCTGGAAAACTCTGAGCTCGCGAATGTCAAGACAGAATTTTACATGGGGGTTGCAGAGACAAAAGGTGAACCTACGATAACGCAACCAGTTTCCGTTTCAGCGCGAGACAAAAAGGTGCTTATTGTGGACGAAATTGCAGACACGGGTAAAAGCCTTCGACTTATTCAATCGCATTTGAAGGAGCAGGGTGCATCTGAAATCAAGATTGCAACAATCTATTATAAACCATGGAGCGTGGTGACTCCCGACTATTACGAAAAAGAATCAAATGCATGGGTTGTTTTTCCTTGGGAAAGAAAAGAAACTGTCAGAAAGCTTGTCGAACAGTACAAGCGCCAAGGAGGGACCGTCGAGGAAGTCAAGGAAAAAGTTGTGAATTATGGAATGGACCGTAAACTTGCAGAGCGGTTTATTCGGGAAGTTTCTGAGGGACAGATTTGATCAAAAAGCTGGAGGACTTTGATAAACACATCGCCATAGCTGGCTTCAGAAGCGTCATAATAAACGATGTTAACAATTTCTTCGGCCAAGTTCGAGAGAGGGCCAAAGATGCCCACATTCAGCTTTTCGATGCTAAACTGATAGCAGGATGGGAGCACCTGTATTTTGCAGTCTTGAACGCGCTGAGGGCCTTCGAAGGCAGGCTAAACATTTCAAACAGTTTTGCTGTTGAAGCTCTTCTTTACGCTTCGGCTCAGCGGCAGATTAGCAAAGCCGTGGATTTGCTTGGAATTAAGCCCGAGTCTCCACATGTTGCTGTTCTTGTTATCGCCGAAACAAGGCAAGGGGTGAACGCGGCTTTAGAAATCGTTTCTCAGCTGATGTCTGGTGAACGTGATGATAGTGTTCTTGAGTTGACTGATGAAAAAGTGGAGGATATCAGAAGGTTGTTTGGTATTTCTGATCTTGAACTTGAGGCTAAATTGGAGAAGAAGGGCCTTGAAAAGGAAGCCTTGATTGATTTGGTGATCGAACACATGGCTCTGCTGGTAACTCAGCGTTAGCTACGTTCGTTCTTTCACCACCGACAAGATGTCTACGGGTTTTATAACTGATACACTGGTTAGTTCTCCCACGATTTCTATGAGAACAATTTTGTCTGGATTCTCCAGCTCCACCTTTCTCTCAATGTTCATTGCTGCAGCTTCGATTATCTCTTTGGTTGAAAACACAGTGAATCTTTTCTCTACAGTTACGCGAAATGTTTCGTTTTGATTTATTTTTGAAGCGAGTTCCGCGGCTGTTCTTTGAATTTCTTCGAGACTCGTGTGTACAATCCTTTCGATGGGAATAACTCTAAGTATGTAGCGGAATTCCCATGGGCTTTCCTTTAGAATTTCTCGAAACTTTTTGATGACTTCGAAGGGGTTAAGTGCTGTTTTGGCGGTTACGAGTCCTATGACCCCTGTTTTGTCGGTTGTAGCTGATGTGTCGCCTATTACACCTAACAAGTGCCATGCCTCAGAACATGTGTTTTCTTCGTTCCCCCGAGAAGTCGAAATAAGTAGATTAAAATCCTTCAGCATCAACTTTTCCCCCTGAAACTAAACAAGGCCATTTTACTGAAGAAAACTAAAGACATCTTTAGAACTTACTGGTCCCTTACGAAGGATTTTCGGCTTTTTTGAAGTCAAATCAATTACGGTGGATGGTACACCGAGAGGTGTAGGTCCCATATCGAGGATGACATCTACCTCGTCCCCTAACTGTTCAGCAGCCTCAGAGGCGGTTAGTGCTGGTTTTTCTCCTGCTTTGTTGGCGCTAGTCCCCACGAGGAGACCGTTCGACAAGGAGATGAATTGAATGACTAAATCGTGTTTCGGCACTCGTACGCCCACGGAACCTAAGTTGCATGTGACAATATTTGGGAGAGTTGGCTTCTTCGGAACGACAATCATGAGCGGGCCAGGCCAAAACCTATCCGCAATCTTTCTGGCATTTTTCGATAAATAAGCTATTTTTTCAGCATGTTCAATATCTGAAGCTAATATGGGTAGTGGCTTCTTCCTCTCGCCCTTCGCCCTAAAAACCCGTTTGACAGCCTCTACATTGAACGGGTCGCAGCCTAGCCCATAAACAGTATCTGTTGGATACACGATTAAGCCTCCAGTTTTCACTGTTTGCGAAGCAGTTAGAATGTTTTCTCTTGTTATCTTTAGAATTCGCATTTCTTCACACCTTTTGGAATGGTAAAACAAGTAGTTAAGTTCACGGTTTTCGGTCTCACCTTATTTTCTCACACGGGCATATGGTTAGTTTTGTTGTTGTTAACACATGAGATAGGTTTTAAATCCAAGACCTAAGCATGTAACTACCAAATTCGATTGCGAAAGGTGAGAACTGTGCAAGAACCTGTGATCGTCGTTCACGGCGGAGCTGGAGTTTGGCGAACTGAAAGAAAAAATCTTGGCCTTAGAGGTGTAAAAGAAGCTGCGAAGGTTGGATTCGAAATCTTGAAGAGTAATGATAGCGCTCTTGATGCGGTTGAAGCAGCAGTTGCACAGATGGAGGATAATGAAGTTTTTAACGCCGGACTTGGTTCAGCTCTAACCATCGACAAGCGCATAGAAATGGAAGCATCTATCATGGATGGAAAAACGCTTGACGCGGGAGCCACGGGGCTACTGAGCGATATCAAAAATCCAGTTTGCTTAGCGCGAATTGTTATGGAAAACACTGATCATGTGTTTGTTGTAGCGGATGGAGCTGAGAAGTTGGCTGATCTTTTTGGTTTAGAGAGAAGAAATCCGCTTACGAAACTCCGGGCACAGTATTGGCGTGATCTCAAGGAAAGGTTGATGCGAAAAAAGCTGGATTACCTACCAAAGTTGTATAAGCTTGCTTCCTCGCACTCGCAACTTTTCGAGGCAAGTACAGTGGGTGCTGTAGCGTTGGACAAAGACGGAAACGTGGCAGCAGCAACCTCTACTGGAGGTTTTTCTCTCAAGTTTCCTGGAAGGATCGGAGACTCTCCTCGCATAGGGTGTGGCACGTACGCGGACAATGAAGCTGGTGCCTGCTCTACAACGGGAATCGGAGAGATCGCTATCAAACTTGTTCTAGCGAAGAACACTTGTGACTCTATGTGTGGTGGAAAATCTGCGCAAGAAGCTGCAGAAGATTCAGTTAGATTTGTGAATCGAAGGATGCACGGTGGCTTCATGGGTTTGATTGCGGTGGACATGCTCGGCAGGATAGGTGCGGCACATAATTCCCCGAATCTCTGTTGGGCATACATGACAGTGAAAACTCGCCAGCCGAAAGCCGCGTTGAAGGCAAAGATCGTAAAAGAAGCTGTCTAGAACGCTTTTCATCCTTTTTACGCCCTTAATTTTGTTACTGGTATATGGAAAAATTTAAAAAAATCTTCATGTGCTTGTGTAAAATGACCGCGGTTGAGTGGCGATAAAGGAGGTGAAAACGGTGGAGGAAGAAGAGGAGGAAGAGGAGGAAGAAGAGTGGGAAGATGAAGAATGATATTTTTTTTCTGAATAATTGGTATTCTATATTTTTTATTATAGAAGTTTAGGCCTTCGTTCTGATAGTCTATGGCTTAAGTTTATTATCTTTCCTTCTATTCATTTTATTCTAAACGATGTGTGAACGGAGAGAAACATGATTCGAGTTGCAGTGCTCGACAAGGACCGATGCAAACCGAAACGTTGCGGTAGACCATGTTACCGTTTTTGCCCAAAAGTGAGAAGCAAGATCGAGGCCATTCGATTTGAGAACGATAAGCCTCTTATTGTTGAGGCGTTATGTGTGGGATGTGGCATCTGTATAAAGAAGTGTCCGTTCAAAGCACTTTCTATTGTTAATCTTCCCGACGAGCTTGAGAAAGAATGCAGCCACCGGTTCGGTCCGAACGCTTTCAAACTCTTTCGTCTACCTACGCCTTCTCCCGGCGTAGTATTAGGGCTCCTAGGTCAAAACGGCATTGGAAAAACCACTACGCTCAACATTCTTTCAGGAGAAACCAAGCTAAACCTCGGAAACCATGAGGAGCCCCCTAAATGGCCACAAATCGTTCAACACTTTCGAGGTTCAACTCTTCAAGAGTATTTTCAAAAGCTGAGTGATGATGAACTCAGAGTGGTGCACAAGCCGCAGTACGTAGACAAGATTCCACGCGTCGTTTCAGGAGATGTTGGAAGCCTCCTCGAAAAAGTGGATGAACAGGACAAGTTGAAACTTCTCGCCAAACAGCTTCAGCTTCAAACCATTTGGGATCGAACTCTCGATGTTTTAAGCGGGGGTGAACTTCAGAGAGTCGCTGTCACTGCTACAATTTGTCGGGAGGCAGACGTCTATCTTTTCGATGAACCTTCAAGCTATCTAGACGTGAAACAGCGTCTTGAAGTTGCAAGGGCTATACGTGGTCTCAAAAAAGACGAAAAAACCGTGATAGTGGCAGAGCATGATCTCGCAGTCCTTGATTATCTATCTGATCAAATTTGCGTCTTTTACGGAACCCCAGGAGTTTACGGTATCGCATCTCACGTTCATGGAGTAAGAGTTGGGATCAACATCCACTTGGAAGGGTACATTCCAGACGAAAACGTTCGCTTTAGGAAGAGTGCAATCATCTTTCATGTGAAGCCTCCAACAACGGGTTTAGTGGCTGGCGAAACACTGTTGAAGTGGGATGCGATGAAGAAGGCGTTTGAGGGATTTGCGCTGTCGGTGGTGCCTGGAGACGCAAAACAAGGCGAGGTTATTGGGATATTGGGGCCCAACGGCATTGGAAAAACGACTTTCGTGAGACTGCTGGCTGGAAATGAAAAAGCCGACGAGGGGGCAACTTCGATGCCATATAAACTAGATGTTAGTTACAAGCCTCAATACATTTCGGCGGAGTATAAAGGAACCGTGGAAGACCTGTTAAAAAGCGTAGCCAAAGACGACTTTGTCTCCAGTTGGTATCGAAGCGAAATCCTGCAACCCCTAAATGTGCAACCTATCCTTGATCGCGACGTGACAGAGCTCAGTGGAGGCGAGCTTCAGAAGGTTGCCATCACCACTTGCCTTTCAAGAAAGGCTCAACTATATCTACTTGACGAGCCAAGCGCTTTTCTAGATGTTGAAGAAAGATTGTCGATGGCTCGAACCATCCGAAGAGTAGTGGAGAATCGAAACGTAACAGCCTTTGTCGTCGAACACGACGTGGTGGCTCAAGATTTCATTGCCGACCGCCTCATGATATTCACCGGAGAGCCAGGAGTCTACGGCGTTGCCAATCCGCCTACCAGCCTTCGAAAAGGCATGAACACATTTCTGAAGGACATGGAGATTACTTTTCGGAGAGATCCTACGACAAAGAGACCGCGGGTGAACAAAGAAGGGTCTAAGCTGGATAGGCATCAGAAAAAAATCGGAGAATACTATTACGTGTCCACTAGAGAGAAGTGATGCACAAAGTTTTCTTTTCAATTCCAAAATTCTTTTAATAGTTGAGACATACGCTATAGCGGATGGTTATATTGACCAAAGTCCGCACTCCGCTCATCCTCATCAACTTCAAAACGTACACCGAAGCAACTGGAAAGAATGCCATAAGACTCGCCAAGATCATAGAAAACGTAAGCTTAGAAACTGAAACTTGCATCGGACTGGCCCCACAGTTCGTGGACATTGCTCCTATCGCTCGTACTATATCAGTTCCCGTGTTTGCACAACATATCGATCCTATTGCACCTGGAAGCTTCACGGGGCATATCCTCCCCGAATCCGTAAAAGTAGCTGGCGCCGTGGGAACACTAATCAATCACTCGGAAAGGCGACTAAAACTCGCCCAAATTGATACAGCCATTGAAAGGTCACGTGAGGTCGACCTAGCTTCTGTAGTCTGTACCAACAACCAAGCTGTAAGCGCAGCCGTAGCTACACTCGGACCAGACATGATTGCTGTAGAGCCGCCTGAGCTTATCGGAACAGGGATTTCAGTGTCCAAGGCAAAACCAGAAGTTGTTACGGAGACGGTGGAGCTTGTGAAACAGATAAACTCGGAAGTGGTGATCCTATGCGGGGCTGGAATCACAAGAGCGGATGACGTAGCTGCTGCGTTGAGGCTTGGCACCGAAGGGGTTCTTGTAGCCAGCGGTGTTGTGAAAGCGAAGGACCCATACAAAGTGTTGTTGGAGTTTGCTGAAAAGCTAACTTCTTAGCTAGGACCTCCGTAAATCGTATTTGGAAATGTCTCAGAGTAAGTACAAGCGACTTTTTGGCAAAAAATAAATAGGTTAATTCTTTTGGTTTGGACGAATGGAAGCTAGGACGCTGAAAGAGAAAGGAGTTTGGGAAAGTAGAAAAATCCCTAATTTTCTAACTTCCATTCTCTGTCCCTTTGCTCATCTCCCCCCTTATGTCAAAAGCTTTTATTGACTTGTCGCTTCTATCTTAAAAATCTTTTGTTTTTTCCCAGAAATGTGTCGGTTTTTTTGCCAAAAAGAAAGCATGGCAACAGACACTGCTTTTGTTGTTAATGAGGATGT
>CAZKWF010000013.1:15615-38718 GCA_964556565.1 uncultured Candidatus Bathyarchaeia archaeon | reverse complement strand
CCATCCTAGGCGTCGTAGAGAACATGAAGATGAGAGATTCACTGTTCATCCGAGAACAGGTCGAAAAATATGATGTATCTTTTTTGGGGGAGATAAACTTTGACTATAGGCTTGAAGACTCGATGGGGGACGTAAAGAAGCTATTGGAAACCGAGTTCGCGCAAAGCGTAGAAGAAATAGTTTCGAAGAAACTCTAAGACATCATTTTGTGGTGCGACGGACCGGATTCGAACCGGCGAATCCCTACGAGAGAGGATAGCTCGTCACCAGTGATCATGAGCACTTCGCATTCAGCCAATAACTTTTTTTGCGCGCGGAACAAACTTTAGTGATTCTTCTAACTAATTATAACCCTTATATCTTGAGAACCTCTATCTAAAAGAAGTGAATATGAATGTCTCAAAGAGCTAAAAACAGAGTCAAAGGTGCATTATTCGAAGCACAAGTTAGATTTTTGCTTGAAAGAAGTGGATACAAGCCAATTCAACCAGATGGCAGATTAATAAGAGAAGATAAAATACGTGGAAGAGGAGGGTGGCATCAGATTGACGCCTTTGGATATTATTCTTATGGTGTACCCTGTCTCTATCCAATCAGGATAATCTGTGAGGCAAAGAATTACGATGGCAAGGTAGGACTGCCTGTTATTCGCAATTTTGTGGGGGCATTCAAAGATATTGCTGAAAACTATTTCGTAGAGAGGTTAGGAGCTCCTACCAATTATCTACTCACAAGGCGGTACACTGACGCAGGTGCTGTTTTCTCAGCCCGCGGATTCACACCTCAAGCTCAAGACTATGCTTACGCTCAAGGAGTCTTTTTGGTATCTTATGAAGATAATCCGGTTCTGTCTCCATTGCTTGAACTCTCCGATAATCTCGTTGATTCCCTCAATGTAAGGAATGCTGCGAGGAATAGTTCTGCCTTTAAGAAATGGATTTATGCTAAAATGGAGAATTCTACAGAAGTATTTGAAGAAGATAGCCTATTTTCGACAGAAAGACTTGGCCCTATTCTTGGAGAATATACTCGATTGATACGCAATATAAGAACTTCATATCTAGGTACAGCAAGTGGAATCTATCCCATTCATCTCCTGTCAAGAAGTGAAATTCCTTGGCGCCTGTTTGGAACCATGGATGAAATCTCCTGTCGAATATACTACCATATAGGAACAGAGAACTGTTTAGAAATAGTGCCACAAGATGCTGAGCAAATTAGATTCTACATAAGTATCCCAAGAGAAATGGTGGCAAACTATAGAGATCGCATGCGCATGCTAGATTTCAAAAAACAGTTTTTTGAGTATATAGACATACCTGTTCAGCATGATGGCATAAGAAGAATATTGACCTTTCGTCTTGATACTGAATGGATTGATCAACTGAGGCGACGGAGACGTCGAACTCGTTTCTAGATAATTTTGAAGGAGGACTTTTATGAGTAAAGAATCCGTCTTGAATGTGGTCATACGTTTTTCGTCTTCAAAGAAGATAAACCCCGACATTAGCGAAATAGAGCTAGGTAGCTATAAAATCCGATCAATCCCTTCAATACAAGATTCAGTGACTTCTACAGCAGAAGAGATGTTGCTTGAATTCGATGACGTATGGATCAAGAATCAAACAGCTTCAAATCCGGAAAAAGAGGCACATTATATTCTATCGCTACTGTCTGTTTTGGGAAGAACGAGAATCGATTTTAACTCAATAAGAATAAATAATGTGAATGTCACATTTCGCACTTCCCGTGCTTACAAGCAATTTATTGGACGACTTGACCTTCCCTCAGATTTTGATGATATCTACAACAACTTGCTTTCATTGAATGAAAAATTGTTTGTCCAATACATGCGAAGTTGTTCAGCTTATCAAAATGCAATCTCTCTTCTGCCAAATAATCCGACGCTAGGTTGTTTTATGCTGGTAGTCGCTATAGAATGCCTGTCAAATGTAGAGATTAGAGGGAAAAGCAGCCATTTTGGAAAATTCCGTGATTTCATAATAAAATACCTTCCATCCGAAATAAGAGCTGAAGAAACTGACATGGATCTCTTTACAGAATTACTGGAGCAAATTTACAGGAAATATCGATCTGGTTTTACACACGGTGGCTTGAGCATCTCAGTAGGGTCTTTAGCAGCAGACAAAGCTGGACTGAAATATGTTAAACACTACATCGATGGAAAAGAGATGAAGTCACCTAGCCTAACTTGGTTTGAAAACATTGTTAGAGGTGTGTTGATAGAATTCCTCAAAAAGCAAGTCGGAACTAGTGTAGAAGACAGACGGAGGCTGGTGGACCTGGCTGTTACAGAAAGTGTGCTTAACGTAAAGCTACGCAAACCTAAAAAACCTGGCGAAGTTGTTTTTCTCGGAGAGGTAGATATTCAATAATTTGCAGTGTGGATTCTCTATTCGACGCTGAAAATGTGTCCACATTTAGGGCATTTAATATTCTTAAGCTTCCTTCTTGCTTCCTCCAGTTCACGGCGGCGTTGCATTTCTTCAGAGGAGTAATGAGCTATCTCTCGATCTTTCCAAAAAGGATACTGACCTCTAGACATTTTGTCATCAATAGCTAATCAGTGAATCGTATAGAAAAATTTTTCGAAGACACTGAATTGATTGGTGCGGCGGGCCGGATTCGAACCGGCGAACCCCTACAGGAGAGGATAGCTCATCAACCATGATCTTGAGTCCTCCGCGTTTGACCTGGCTTCGCTACCGCCGCTCTTTTCAACGAAACTTTCACGTCTTTCTTATTAATCCTTTCCAAAAACCGCAACAATTATAAACGCAAACTATCACTCACACAACATCTGTCAGAAAAGAGGGGAGCTAGGGGCAAAACCCAGCTGAGAGGACGGCAAAATGCGTCGTCGACCCTTAGAACCTGATCCAGATAATACTGGCGGAGGGAAAAAATGTGAGTAAATCTATCTTTCCAACTAGGATAATAGCAGAAGTCGTTGTTGTTGCAGCTCTTTCCGCAGTTCTATACACCATAACACTTCCATTTCTCACACTACCATACGGTGGCGCTATAACTGCGGGGAGTATGATTCCAGTTCTTTGGATATCTCTAAGAAGAGGAGTCCATGTTGGTCTATTTGCAGGCCTGATTTTCGGTCTTGTTGCACTACCTATCGATGTAATACGTCTTCCATATTCTCCAATAGCACCTAACCCAGCAAGTTTGCTACTTGACTATCCAATAGCTTTCGGAGTGCTCGGACTGGCTGGTCTATTCAAAACTCGGCCTTTGGTTGGAGTGACTGTAGCCTCATTAGCAAAATTCCTTGCACACTTTGTTTCGGGAATAATCTTTTGGGCCATGTTTGCTCCAATAGACCCGATAACTTACTCAGCAATTTACAATGGCAGCTTCATGACCGGCGAATGCATAATCAGCATGATTCTAATGTACATACTTGTTAAGAAGAAACTGTTAGAAATCTACATGTAAAAACCTTCTAGTAGGTTGGTAGACATGGTTAAGCTAGAAACAGGAATCAAAGAATTCGACCGCCGAGTTGGAGGAATCGAGTCTGGTTCCAGAACAATCTTATATGGGCTTCCTGGCGCTGGGAAAACCGTGTTTGCCATGCAGTTTTTGTGGCAAGGTCTTCTTAAAGAAGAAGCTGTGTCATTTGATGTTATGGACAAGCCTTTCCCACGATTGAGGTGGTATTTCAAGTCTTTTGGCTGGGACATAGGACCCTATGAAGCAAAGAAGAGGTTCATTTCTATCCAGTCCTTTCCACACTTTGAGCCATACCCTCGAGACCCTCGTGTAATCTACTTTGGGCTAGACGATTTTGAAGAGATGAAACGTATAGACAAACTAATCTCTGACAATCACGTGACGCGGTTTGCAGCAGGAGACTTCAGTGAACATATGTTCTCCCTTTACGAACTCAAATATATGCTTCCTGTAGAAAACTGGACGATTAACTGGTGCCACTTCGACAATATAGCCAACATAGACATCATGACCGCCGCCACACAGAAAGACCTTGCAACCCAGAGAGCAACAGACCTAGACTTCAACACGGCCCATAACCTAATTTTCTTCCGTTTAAACGAGAAAACTCTTCAGCGTGAGATGCGTATCGTGAAAATGGAAGGCTATTCCCACCCATTAGAGTGGCTACCATTCAAAATCACCAACAAAGGCATTGAGATGCTAAAGACATAACTACGTTGCTCTCCTAGCTACTTTTTTGGAGAACGTGACTCTTGGGAAAACTTGCACCAGACGACCTTCGGAAAGTATTGAGCCATATTAAGAAAACAGCGAAAGTCATCGTTCCTCCGATGCCGGGCTTCGACTCAGGGGTTCACGAAATCGGAGATGACCTATGCATGGTTATAGCTACGGACCCTTGCATCGGTGTTCCAAAAGAATGGTTTGGATGGTTTCTCATAAACTATTCCGCTTCTGACGTAGCCTTGTTCGGTGCTAAACCACAGTTCTGCACTGTCAACCTGCTAGGCCCTCCAAAAACCAAGAGTACGATTTTCATGGAAGTTATGAAGCAAGCTTGTGACGCAGCAGATGAACTCGATATGACTATAATCACGGGGCACACTGGAACCTACGATGGACTGACCACCCTTGTTGCGTCTTGTACAGCGTACGGGTTGATACAGAGAAGCAACTTAATCACTCCAGCCGGAGCCAAACCAGATGACTACATCCTTTGCTCAAAGCCAGTTGGTTTCGAAACACTCATCAATTTTGTGCTAACCCACAAAACCCTTGCGGAAAAACTGTTTGGACCGAAGCAAACACAACATCTTGCGGAACAAGTCAAGATGCAAACCTGCGTGAAAGAGGCGTTGCTACTAGCCAAAACCGGAGGAGTGTCCGCGATGCATGACGCAACAGAAGGAGGATTTGTCGCCGCCTTGAACGAGATTGCCGACGCTTCGAACGTCGGATTTTCCATAGATTTCAGCAAGCTCCCGCTCACACAAGAACTACAAAAGCTGACCCAACAGTTCCGTCTCACACATAAGCAAATCATGTCAATGTCGTCGACTGGAACACTTCTAGCCGCAGTTTCACCTAGCCAAAGAGACAGAATAGTTGACATGCTTTCAAGTCAAGGATTTGACGCCAAAATAGTTGGGGTCTTCTCTGAAACAGAGAAACGACTAATTGAGATTGGTGGCAAAGAAGTGGAGTTCCCGCGAGAGCCTGATGATCCCTACGTTCAGATAGTTCTCAAATAGACAAAAACAAAAGTCTATTTCCTCGATTTTACAAACTCATCCAGACCCTTCTGTTTTCTCTCCGTCCTTCGCACCCGAATTTCCTCACCAACGCTTATACGCATCCCATCCGAAGCCACTGTGGTAGGAACTCCAGTTCTCTGCTCGATTGATTTCGCCTCGCGATAAGGTCCGGTAAAGATCATCTGCATCCCGAAGTGGGTCGCCACAACCATCTCTGGACTCGCTTCCTCCACAATTTTGATTGCATCATCAGTGGTCATGTGCCCCTTCCAAGGCTTTCCAGAAGGTCTCATAACACACAACAACAGGAGCCGAACCCCTTTGTACTGTTTTCCAACGCCCTCAAAGAACTCGGTATCAGAGCTGTAAGCGACGTCTCCGAAATCTCGGTTTTCTAGACGGAATCCAACGGTGTCTGGGTCAGTGTGTTTGGTCTCAGTGGTTGTTATTTTCGTGTCGTTAATGTTGAAAGTAACACTTGGTTTCAACTCTATCACTTTCTCGGGCATTTGCTGATGATATTTTGAAATTACTGGTCCATATGTTTCATTGCCAAATAGGACGCTGTGGGGTGCGGCTAGAATTCCTCTTCTTTTAGTCGTTCCTTGTGTCATGGCTTCTATGAGAACTTCTGCATCGGTGTAATGGTCTGGGTGACTGTGGGAAACCAGTATTGCTCGGATTTTTTGGGGGTTTAACCCCATGTTTAGCGAGTGTACAAGAGCGCCAGGTCCTGGGTCTAGGTGTATGTTCAATTTTTCGGAGAGTATGCGGATTCCGGCGGTTCTTCTTTTTTGGGTGATTGTTACGAATCTTCCGCCTCCGGTTCCTAGGAAGATGAGTTCGAGTTTGGGCATTTTTATCTCTCTGAGATTTGGACTTGTTATTTGGGTTTGACGATTTTTTGTTTTCTGTACTATGTGAGTTAGAGTACGGGTGCTTAGATGTACAGATGGCGACACAGACACGTATAAGAGGGTAGCAGGGAGAGTTTTATTTATGCTCTATTACGAACATTAGGTGGTAAGGTGGTTTCAGTTGAGGGTTGTGGTTCGTGTCGGCGGTTCGGTGGTGGCCTCTCCAGTGGAGTCCCCGCTTATAGTCAAGTATGTGGATTTGTTGAAGGATTTGAAGAAGCAGGGGCATGAGGTTGTTGCGGTTGTTGGTGGCGGCATGTTGGCACGTGATTTTATTAGGGTTGCGGGTGAACTGGGGTTAGATGAGTCAAGTAGGGATTGGGTTGCGATTTTTGTGTCGCGTTTGGTTGGTTTGTTGTTTGTTATGCGTTTAGGTGACGTTGGCTGTGGTTCTGTGCCTGTTTCTTTGGATGAGGCTGTTGAGTGTTTGAAGCGTGGGAAGATTGTTGTTATGGGTGGTTTGAAGCCTGGGATGACTACTGATGCGGTTGCGGCTTTGGTGGCTGAGAAGGTGAAGGCTGAATTGTTGGTGAAGGCTACGGATCAAGATGGCATATATGGTAAGGATCCGAGGAAGTATCCAGATGCAGAAAAGATTGATAGGTTAGGTTTTGACGATTTGTTTAGGTTGTTTGATGAGAATAAGCACAAGGCTGGGATAAATCAAATTTTGGACCCTGAGGCTGTTCGTGTTCTTCAGAAAAGTAGGACTAAGACGGTTGTTGTGAACGGTTTTAAGCCGAAAAATGTGTTGTTGGCTGTGAAGGGTAAAAAGGTTGGGACGGTGATTTGTTAGGTGTTTTTTGTTTTTTCTTCTAGTCTTACTACGTCTGCTAGTTGAGGCGTGGATACTTCGAATAGGACAGAGTTCTTTTTGCCGATTATTCTGTGGATTGTTCTCTGGTTGAGGGTTACGTCGTCTCCTTCTTTCAGCGTGACTACGCGGTTTTTTAGGATTACATCTACTTCGCCCTTGAAGCAGTATATGGTTTCTTTTTTGTCTTTATGGTAGTGTTGGCTTGTGTGGTGGCCTTGTTTTATGATGAGGATTTTTCCGCCGTATTCTTTTTCTTGTGCTATCCAGAGTTCTTTTCCCCAGTTTTTTGAGTACTTCTTTCAAGTTGACGTTTTACTCCTTGTTGGTATGATATTTTTTGTTTCGGCGTCTTAAAAAGAGAAAGGTTGTTAATCTCTTTCGTGTATCTCTTTCTTTATAGACCCCCCTATAACCCTCCCCTGCAATTTTTGCATGCATGCATAACCTTCTGACTCTTATAGTTTCTGCAATAGATTGTAAAGAGTGCTGGCGTGCATGCATGCAATCAACTTGTAAGATGATGAAAAACTATTTTATTGTTGTAAACCATGTTTTTCTGCATCTCTAGTAGGAGATTAGATTAATGTCAAAGTTAATTTCAAAATGTGGACATGCAGGTGTTACGCTAGCGCGCATGCATGCGTATACGTTATCTAGTCGATATTAGCACTGAAAACCTATCATTTTTCGTCCATTTCAAGTATTGCAGCTACTGTCCATCCAGCAGCGTTTTCCGTGACATGAGAACATTTTTCATAGAAGGCCTCAAGTTCTTTAGGATCCATCTTACTGAAGGCCTCAAGTTCCTCAGGAGAGGTGGGCATTACACACTTGCCGAACAATTTCGTTTGAATGTCGTCGCATAAGTAGCTGCCGTACTCTTCAACGAACTTTTCCCGCAACACCTTCGCGGTTTTCATTATCTTCGGCATAGATAAGAAAAGGATTTCTGGGTTCTTCACAAAATCCTTTAGGCCTACCCCATACCTTAAGCCTATCGCAGCTATCCCTCCACATACATTTCCGCATACTCCCGCAAAGCTTGAGAAAGCGGTCATAGCCTTGAACACTTCATCACTGACTCCCAAGTTAAGAGTGTGTGCTACTGCTAGGAGCGTGCCTGGGGCGCATCCTCCGTATTTTCGTATATATTCTCTGCCTAACCGTCTTGCCTTTTCTACAAGTTCTTTCTTCTCAGACAAAATCTGTCAATTTCCTCTCATTTATATTGGCTGAATACGCGCGCGCTATTTTTACATCTTTATTGCTTAATAATTTTCCTCTACTCATTATGATTTATTAGTAGCATCAAAAAAACGTCAAAGATGTTGATCTATGCGCTGCATGCATGCATTACTGAGAGGCACCCTTGTTGTTGTTCGTGTGCCACAGGAATAGCAAACAACAACACATGAGGCTACGAGAATCCTAGACAAACGCATGTATTTGCAGCAGAGAGATAGACTTATTAGCCGATGAGACGCCCCCAAGACGGGTCGAAAATATGGTGAAACCAGCACCCAAGTCAGTCGCACTCAAGTTTGTAGAGGTTATCAATGCTGGAGATTCTGAGGAACTCGTCAAGCTTCAGACCGAGGATTTTGCATTGATTGACATGGGAGGAGACGTATACCGTGGTCGAGATGGTTGGCAAGATTACTTCTCAGCTTATCCAAATTACAAAATTCATGTGCAACACATCCTAACAAGTGGCAATGGTGTGGCAATCATCGGCAAGACAACGGGTTCACATGTTCCGCCTGAAGTTGAAGAGCATGAGACGGTTCTTTGGACTGCTGAGATTCGGGATGGTCTTGTTGCTGAATGGCGGATATATTCTGATATCGAGGAAGCGAAGAAGAAGGTACAGGAATCACATTAAGTTCGATAACCGCACGCCGTTAATCATGCTTACGTCTTCGTTTCTTTTCATTATGTTGTGGTTGTTTAATGAATAGTGCAGATAGAATAAAACATAGCGTGACGCCAATTGAGGCCATGATGAACGATAATTCAGGGTTGACTTGCTCGTAGACGAATCCTCCTAAGAGACTTGCTGGAACGCTGAAGGCTGACCAAGCAACGCCGAAAGCAGCGAATACTCTTCCTCTTCTTTCTCCCGGGATTATGTCTGCTTCTAAAGATGAATATGTGGGTTCATAGAAGGACCATATGAAAGAACCTGCGATCCAAAGAGCTAGGACTTGCATGAACATACCGCAACGAATGAAAAGGAGGTAAGTGAACACGTCTAAGGCTGTTGTTACCAACAGAATTTTTTTCCGACTGAATTTGTCTAGTAGCTTGCCGACTATGAGTATCTTTGATACGATGCTGATTGCGCTGCCTAGGCCTGTGATGATGCCCCATTGTGTAGATGTGACACCGATTACCTTTTCAGCGTAGACTATCCAGTAGGGTTCGACTAAGCCGTATTCGAATGCCCATAGAATGTAGATGGCTGTTAGGGCGAGGGCTGAGTGTGGCATCCATGACCATGTTTGTAGGTGCCCTTTGAAGGCGTATTTTACGAGTTTGCCTAATTCTTTAAGGCTATATCGCCCACCAGCTTGTCTGTTTTGAGGGGAAATGGTTTCTGTAAGCATAAACAATCGTATTATTCCAGCAGTTACGCCGGCTATAGCCAAGCAGACGTATGCCCATTGCATTGGAACTAGAATGCCGTGGACGTCGATTAGGTAGCCGCCGATGGAGGGCATTATAGCCCATGGGAGGAAGCTTAGGCAGCTGTAGAGTGCGAAGGCTGTTCCTCTTTTCTGTTCGTTTATTGAATCTGCTAGTATTGCCCAGAATGCGGGTTCAAATACGAAGCATATGTTTACTATGATCAAGGCGAGGGCTAGGAATTGCCAGTTGGGTGCGAATGCTACTAGGAATTGACTTAGGCCGAGGACTATGGTCATTATGCTGATTAGTTTCTTTCTGCCGTACAGGTCGGCTATGTGGCCGCCTATGATTGCGGATATGACGAAAGCGGTGCTTCCTAGGGCTGTGATTAAGCCTATGGTTATTTCTGTTCCGCCTAGTCCGAAGACGTATAGGGAGAAGTAGGTGTTACAGATGCTTGTGGGGATTCCCCATAGAGTTGATGTGAGGGTTAGCACTAAGTAATTGCGTGTCATGAAGCCGAAACGTGGCTTGTCCTCTTTTTGACTCAATGTTTACACCCTCACAGGTTAGTTTCCGTTTTGCATTCCGGAAGGCTCTATGATACATGTGCATCCTCCTCCACGATAGCGGTTCCCACTTAAAAGATTAACGACTTGAATTTCCGCGTTTGGAGACTAGAGAAATGAGTTAAAACTCATTGCATCCATATTCCGTTTCCCAATCACTTCCAGAAGACAACATGCAATTTAAAGATTGACAAATCCATCGTGTGCTATGCGTTATTGTTTGTTGTGAATGGGCTGTAACCCAGATAATCTCCAATTAGGATTTGAGGTAAATCCCTTTGGGAGGTTAGCCTTCATTATTTTTATTTTGCTTCTTTTCGCAACCTCCAATGCAGACCCCTCCACCAAACTTGTATTCGTGACTAACCACAGGCGTATCATTACTTGTTTGCCTTCGCTTTGAGCTCTTCGGTGCTCATATTCGCGTATCCTTTCCACGGTCTCAGCGAATTTCTCGACTTCCTCCGCTGAAATTGGTTGATTGTTGAGCCTTAGTTTGCATTCACACACAGTGATTACGGTCTTTCTATCTCCCTTGGAAGCATAGACATCAATTTCACGGTTAAGATACGGAGGTTTGTATCTAGTTAGAGTTCTTGAATATTGATGTTCCTGCCTTAGATAGTATTCCACTTCCTTTTCAAATTTGTAGGACAGCAAGTTGGTGATGAAACTCCCAACTGTTTCCGAGAATCTAGCTTCTTGTTTACGAATAAGTGCAGAAACCTTCTTCAAACCAATGGCATGCTTCATATGTTCTTTCAGTTCAACTGTGGAAACTAGAGTCTTTTGAAAGTATATCCAATCTGGATATTCTTTGAGTGACTCTTCTGCAGCTGTTACGGCAGATTCTGCGTGTTTCAGTGCTTCAGCTAGTTGAAGATTGTTTAGTGATATCACCACTTGACAGGTTTCGATTTCTCGCTCTATTGAATGGAGCACAGCGCTTATGTTGAGGGAACGAACATAGTCACCACCAAAACTTCTTAGTCTTTTGTACTTGTCCTTCGCAACGAGGAAGTGAGTGATAGCTGTATCCCACTTTTCGCTGCTCTTAGCTAACCCACCTCTGCAGTCAGCGACTATAGCTTCTAAATGGGTCTCCTGCACTGCCAGATCTTGGATGTGTGACTTATAATTGTCCAGTTCTCTTGGAACATGAGACCGGCTTAGGGCAAATTGAATACGGGCTCTTTCAAAATAAGTTGCAGCTCTAGAGAGCTTCAACGAGTAATAAAAATAGTTACCAAGGGATTTGTAGACGTTTCCAATCATCGAATAGTGATTCGATAAGGCAACAGATTTCTGCAAGAGGTCGTTAGTGACCTGGCTCGCTAAGAGTTGAAATTGAGCACTTTTCCTCGAATATTTCGCAGCTTCCAGAAACATATCAGTGTTTATTGGAAACAAGTGTGCCTTCCTATCAAGACCTTTTGCATAATCTTCTGAAGCATTTGCTTTCGATATCCACTCACCATAAGTCACATACAAGACTCCTTAAACTGTCAACATGCATGCTATTTCTTCTTCATTTTGCCAAGGATATTAATAATGTGCGCGCCATAGAACCATAGGATTGGCACAAGACAATAGCAAAGGATTGGCACCAGAAAATACCACCAGAACGGTATAGCTAAGCGCGCGCACACGCATAGATGGACAACTGCATTATCAGCGAGTTCTGGCGCTGCAAATAACATTAGAACAAGACCCATCGCAGCGGGTAAACCAAACAAAAAAAACAGACCAGCACGCACATGTACAGATTTTTTGTCTAGTGGATGGCAACCAAAAGCATAGAAAATTGAGTATGCCAAGGCAAATCCTATGTAAAGGCTTATAGGCAATATGTTGAAGGGGTTGATATCGAAGATACTTCTCCGAGTTGTCTCGAAAAAATTTTGTATAAGAATATTCCCCTCTACCCTTGTTTCGGTGTAATCAGATATTGCGCGCGCGTACTCTGCGTAGGACTTGTTTCCAACTGGCTGATCGAAAGTCGTCACTGAACTAGTTAAAGCACCATAATAAAGAAGTCTAAATCCTAGATACACAGCAAGTCCTATGAGAATGCCACTGAAGAATAAGAAGACGATTTTGCTCGATAACCGTTTATTTGTTCTTCCAATTAGACCTGTGATAAACCTAAACGTTGCCGCTGAAGCTGCAAAAAGCATTGCTCCATGAGCAACCAGTTCTTGACTGTAAAAACGCAGAAGGATCTCTCGATATCTTTCTTCATTCTCGGATGGGCTTGACATAGCAAGAACAGGATGGGATAGAATGACGATTCTAAACATAAAGAGAAGAAACAGAGACACACACAAGCATGCAATAACTTTATGTTTCTTCACTTCCCCCCCTCCATTCACCTTTCGTTGTTTAAAAGCTAAAAATGTTTAGGGAGTGCAACACATGAGAAGATTGACGCGAAGGAAGGAAAGTAAAATTTAATATTTTAATCTTCACCGTTTACGCCCGCAACGAGTGGAGCGAACGAAGTGAGCGACTCCAACGTTTGCGTGTGGAGGAAGGAGGGAATTAAAATTTTATTCCTTCCTCTCATGCGTGCAGAAGAATCTTTATTATTTTCATCTGTGCTTATCCACTAAGCAAATCACCATCATGGCTGAAGGGTTGATTCACTGCATGAAACCGTTGCCTAAAGAATTCAAGGTTCTCCGGATTGAGGAGAAGTGGCAGAAACGTTGGGAAGAGATGGGTATCTACCGTTTCGACTGGAAAGACCGTAAACGCCCAACCTACGTTATAGACACTCCTCCTCCTTATCCTTCAGGCGACTTCCACATGGGAAACGTCCTCAACTGGACCTACTTCGACATCGTAGCCCGCTACAAACGCATGAGAGGCTACAACGTTCTCTTTCCACAGGGATGGGACTGCCATGGGCTGCCAACAGAAGTGGAAACAGAAAAAGAACACAATATCAAGAAACGTGAAGTCCCACCAGATCACTTTGTAAAACTCTGCGAACAACTCACCAGTAAATACATAGACGTGATGAAGGATTCGATCAAACGCCTCGCAATCTCCGTAGACTGGACAACAGAATACAAAACCATGAACCCAGACTTCTGGAGACGCACCCAACTCAGCTTCATACTCCTCCACAAAAGAGACCTAATCTATCAAGGCACGTATCCAATCAACTGGTGCCCCCGCTGCGAAACCGCAATCGCAGACGCAGAAGTAGAACACCAAACAAAACAAGGAACACTCCACTACATAAAATTCCACCTAAAAGACGGAAAACACCTAACAATAGCCACAACAAGACCAGAACTCCTCCCAGCATGCGTCACAGTGGCAGTCAATCCACACGACGAACGCTACAAACAACACATAGGCAAAACCATAACCGTACCCGCAGCAAACCGCACAGTCAAGATAATCACAGACGACCTCGTAGACCCGACATTCGGAACAGGCGTAGTCATGATATGCACCTACGGAGACAAAGCAGACGTAAAATGCACCCAAAAACACAAACTACCCGTTATCACGACTATCAACGAAAAAGGAGAAATGAACAAAAACGCCGGAAAATACAATGGACTAACCATAGGCCAAGCAAAAGAAGCAGTAGCAAAAGACTTGGAAAAAGCAGGCCTAATAGAAAAAACCGAACCCCTCCAACAAGAAGTCGGAGTCTGCTGGAGATGCGACACCCCCATCGAAATCCTAGAGCAAAAACAGTGGTTCATGAAAACACGTATGCTGACACCACTCGTGGAAAAAAACGCGCTTGAAATCACATGGTACCCAGACTACATGAAAAAACGCCTAATAGACTGGGCTAAATCACTCGACTGGGACTGGGTAATCAGTCGCCAAAGAATCTTCGCCACACCAATTCCAATATGGTACTGCAAAAAATGTGAACACATAATCCTCGCGGAACCAGACTGGCTGCCAATAGACCCAAGAACAGAACCACCCAAGATCGAAAAGTGTCCAAAATGCGGCTCCACCAGCTTCACACCCGAAACAGACGTACTAGACACATGGTTCGACTCATCCATCTCATGCGCCGTCCACGCCGGATGGCCAGACAAAAAAGATTGGCAAAACTTCTTCCCAGCCGACCTACACCCATCAGGCTACGACATCATACGCACATGGGCATACTACCTCATGGTTCGCCACCTCGCACTCTTCGACCAAAAACCTTACAAAAGCTGCCTGATCAACGGCATGGTCCTCGGAACCGACGGAAGAATGATGCACAAATCCCTCGGCAACTACGTACCCGCCCCAGAGGTGCTAGACAAATACGGCGCTGACGCTGCACGACAATGGTCCGCAACTGGAGGAGCAACAGGCTCAGACATACCCTTCCGTTGGCCAGACGTAGAATACGCATGGAGATTCCTCATAAAACTATGGAACGCCACCCGCTTCGCTAGCCTGCACTTACAGGACTATACTCCCACAAAGAAAAAGGTGAAGCTGGAACTGATAGACCGATGGTTGCTCAGCAAACTAGACAGAGTAACCCAGAAAGCCACAGAAGCCCTTGACGACTGCCAATTCAACATAGCCACCGAAGAAACCCGCAACTTCACGTGGCACGAACTCTGCGACCGCTACATCGAAGCAATAAAACACCGATTGTACAAGCCTGAGACTTACGGCGAAGAAAAAAGAAAAGCTGCACAACACACTCTGTACGCAGCAATTTATCGGACATTACAGCTTCTCGCCCCCGTGTCCCCACACATAACCGAGGAGATATACCAACTCATGTATGCGGAAGACAAGAAACACAAAAGCATCCACATTTCGCCTTGGCCTACCCCGCAAAAGATCGACGAAGAAGCAGAAAAATACGGTGATCTGCTAGTTGCAGTTATAGGAGAAATTCGAAGAGAAAAATCAGAAAAAAGACTACCCTTGAACACACCCGTCAAAAAACTAACCATCTACGCTGGAAGTGAAAAGAGCACACACATTTTAGAACAGACAGCAGAAGACATCGCTGGAACCTGTAAGACAGAAAAAATCGAAATCCTCCCAAAAAAAGGCGAAGGCAGAGAAATACAAGGATACCCAAACGTCCATTACACAGCTGATTATTAGCGTGAAGGCTTAAAACGAAGGATAGCCGCAACACCACCAAAAGACTTCGTTAACATCTCCCCCTCTTCAGTCTCAACAGATATAACCTCCACGTTTGCACCAGCTTGCTCCGCTAACTCAGCTAATTCATCGACAAGGTCTTTACTGTCTTCTATGCTGAGGTTTGGCGATTTGCACTTTGGACATGGCTGTTCAGCGAGAGTCTGTTCATAGTTGAGAAGTGCCCGCTCTTCTATCGTCTCTTGCTTGACGTAATCACACGCTGTACATTTCACAGTAACCCTAGCCAGCTTGAGAGCCTCGGACAACAACAAGGTCTTCACGATCCCTGACTCCAAACATCGCCTCACCTCGCCCTCACCATATGTAGCTAAGCCAGTATCATGCCCAACCTCGTAAAGGAAGCTCTGCATAACCCGTTTCTCTTCAATGTAACGAACACGCCGCATAATCTCTGGAGACCGCTCCACAATCTCATCCACGCCCTGCTCTCCCACATATGCAGTATCGATGGTGGCGACGACCTTATCCTTCAACGTATAATGAAGGAAACCTCCTTTCTCAAAGTCAAATTTTGTGAAGCCTGGGCCCCCAATAATCAACCCTTTCAAATCCTCTATCGGAAGAAAAGTGTCGTTAGCATGTTTTCCAGCACGTTTGAGGTAATCCTGCACCTTAGCTTCCCTCTGTCGCTCAAACCTTCTCGCAGACTGACCTCCAGCTGCAAACTTTCCAGGCACACCTGAGGTGATCTCTTTAACGATTTCTAGGTGTCTACCTCGAAGGGTGGCGAACGTAGCTGCACTTGCGTCAATGGCCATGATTCCATAAGTTTCCCTCGCTTTCAGAAACTCCTGCAAATACTCAGTATGAAATCTAGAGTCACAACGATAGAGGTACACTTGAATGGGCTCAAGCGGAGGAATCACATATGTCTCAATTCTTTCGCTTCCAGGACCACCGTTTTGCGGTATGGCCCCACAGAAGATAACCAAACCGTTTTCAGGCACCTTTTTGAACAGTTTCAGACGCTGGGTAACCTTAACGATGGCATCTTGAACATTTTTCCGCGTAGTGGTTGACTTGATGTTGGAAGCGGTTCCGTACTCTTGCTTAAGCATGGTGGCAACTTCGCTTAACTGACGACCAAACGGCACATAGAGAGAGACAAGTTCAGTTCCTCTCCCCTCCTTTGAAGCCAGCGTATCCAGTGCCCTTTTCAACCGAAACCTTTCCAACGAAGTCCGCTTCTTCTTCAAGTCACCATTCCACGCATAAACCGTAAAGCCTACACCTAACACAGTAGATAAGAGTTACCATCTCAAGCGTACTGAATCAAATTCTTCCTAAACCAACCTGTGAAAGAGTTTGAATTAAACAAAAAGCGTAAACTAGAGAGAGGTAAAGCTCTTCACAACCTCGCCGTTGAATCTCTTTACCAATTCAATCGTCAACTTTATCGCGTTTTCAGTATCCTCAAGGCTGAGTAAACCAACATGTGAATGGATATGTCGAGTTGGCACGCTGATCACAATGCTGGGGCAGCCGGCTCTACTGATGTGAATTTTGCCAGCATCTGTGCCGCCCTTCGCCACCTGCGAAAGCTGATATGGAATTTTCATCTCTTCAGCCGTCTTAATCGCAAAGTCTTTCAATGGCTGATTCGGAATCATCGAAGAATCAAACGTCAAGATCGATGGGCCCTTTCCCATCTTGGCTGGCGCTTCAAACGTCTTAATCCCTGGCACATCTCCAGCTATGTCAACCTCGATTATGATGGCCACGTCTGGATCAACCACGTGCGCAACTGTTATGGCGCCTCGGGCTCCAACTTCTTCCTGAACCGTTGCCGCACCGAAAACCGTGTTAGGATGTTTAATCTTGTTTTCTTTGAGCCTGCGGACAACTTCCATGGCAACGAATGCACCAATTCGATCGTCAAACGCTTTTCCCATTGCAATCTTTCCGTTCCTAATCAAGGAGAAAGGTGAACAAGGTATCACCGGATCGCCCATTCTGATGCCCATTTCCTCGGCTTCCTTCTTGCTCAAAGCCCCAACATCTATGTACATAGACGTTTTTTCAACCACTTTTTTCAGATCTTCTGGAGAGAGTAAGTGAGGCGGTTTTGCAGCTATGACCCCGGGAACATCTCCTTTCTTAGTTCTTATGGTCACTCTTTGCGTCAGGAGCACTTGGTCCCACCAGCCTCCAAGTGGATTAAATGTTAGGAACCCTGTCTTTTCATGTATCCCTGAAACGACGAAGCCGACTTCATCAATGTGACCTGCAAGCAACACTCGTGGTCGACCAGCGTCTCCACGATGTTTGAATACAACAGAACCCAACTTGTCTGTGGTTATCTCATCTGCATAAGACTTCACATGTTCTTTAACGATTCTTGAAACCTCACGTTCGAAGCCTGTGGGTCCGAATGATTCGCAAAGCTCTTTCAACAGTTCGATTGCTTTTTTGTCAACCAAAATAATCACCTATAACAACAGGCTGTTTTTCACCTATACGATGTTAACATTTACTCTTCTAATGAGCCTCTTTTCATCACTTATGCCTTTCGGAAACCCAGAAACACTAACAATCTGGGTCCCAGCAGCTACGTATCTCTTGGATAACATAAAATCCATTAATACCCTGTTAGCCAAATACGTATTCAGATGAAAACATGCTTGTCACAAACAAGAAGCTTCTATCCGCTGCTAAGGCTGAAGGCTACGCCGTCGGGGCCTTCAACATTCAAAACCTAGAAACTCTGTTAGCCGTAGTTGAGGCCTCCACTGAAGAGCGGTCGCCTGTGATAGTTGCAGTAACTCCCAGCACGATCAAGTATGCAGGCTTAGAATATTTGGCTGGAATGGTAAAGACTGCGGCGGAATCTGCTCTAGTGCCGATGTCCCTTCATCTAGACCATGGAAAAGATATAGAAACCGTTTCAAAATGCATCGACGCCGGGTTCACTTCTGTTATGATTGACGGCTCGCATCTGAATTTTGAAGACAATATTTCCTTAACAAAACGCGCTACAGATTTGGCTCATTCAAAAGGTGTCTCTGTTGAGGGCGAGCTAGGAAGACTCGCTGGCGTAGAGGAAGCAACCGTAGAAGAAAAGAAAGCGGTATTGACGGATCCTGAAGCAGCTAAAGAGTTTGTGGAACGAACATGTGTAGACGCGCTTGCAGTTGCAATTGGTACGTCACATGGCGCCTACAAATTCAAAGGAGAGCCGAAACTCGACTTCGAAAGGCTGAAAGCTATAAGAAAAAAGGTAAAGGTTCTACTAGTTTTGCACGGAGCATCCAACGTTCCATCATGGATGATTAAGAAAGCCACAAAGTATGGGGCTGAATTAAGTGGAGCTAAAGGAATCCCAGACGAACACATCAAAGAGGCTATATCTTTAGGAATAACAAAAATAAACATAGACACCGATTTACGGTTGGCTTTCACATGTGCCATCAGAGAAATCTTACTCAGTTCGCCGAAAGAATTTGATCCCAGAAAAATCTTAGGCCCAGCAAAAGAGGCTGTTAAAGAGGTTATCAAAGGTAAGATGCGTTTATTTGGAAGCTCAACTAAAGCCTTCTAGAAGTGAAGAAAAAGAATGAAAGTTGCAGTCTTAAGCGGAGGAGGAGATGCTCCGGGAATCAACGCCGTGATCAGGGCTGTTGTGAGGAAAGGAATTGAATCTTACGGGTATGAGATGGTCGGCGTTAGAAACGGATGGCAAGGGCTAGTCGAAAACGAATTTATCACGTTGAGTTTAGACGAAATTGCAGGAATACTTCCCCGTGGAGGCTCCATCCTTGGAACTTCGAGAACTAATCCCTTCAAGCACAAAGGTGGAGTGCAGAAGATTCTGAGAAATGCTAAGGAAAACGGCCTTGACGCAATAGTTGTTATTGGAGGCGAAGACACCCTCGGAGTAGCTCATAAGCTTTGTGAAATGGGGCTTCCATGCGTTGGAGTGCCTAAAACAATTGACAACGATCTGCTTGGCACCGACTACACTTTCGGCTTTAACACAGCAGTTTCCATAGCCACAGACACGCTTGACAGGCTTCACACCACAGCAGAGTCACATCAGAGAGTAATAATTCTTGAAGTGATGGGCAGATATACCGGCTGGATTGCGTTGGAGGCTGGACTAGCTGGAGGAGCCGATGCTATTTTGATTCCGGAAAAACCGTTCGACCTCAACGAAGTCTGCAATCTAATCAAGCATAGGCAAAGTCGTGGTAGAAACTTCAGCGTTATCGTCGTTGCTGAAGGAGCGAAACCCAAAGAAGGCAAGGAAATACTCTACAGCGACAGTACAGATGAGTTTGGCCACGTTAGGTTCGGCGGCGTAGGCTACTATCTTGGCAAAGAAATTGAAAAACGCATAAATACTGAAACAAGGGTCGTGGTTCTCGGCCACCTTCAACGAGGTGGTTCTCCAACGCCTTTTGACAGGATTTTAGCCACAAGATTCGGAATCGCCGCCATAGACCTTGTCCACCAAGGCCAGTTTGGACGTATTGTTGCCATTCAAGGAAATAAGATTGTTTCTGTTCCGTTAAAAGACGTTGTCGGTAAACGAAAGACCGTCGATATGAACCTTTATGAAACAGCAAGCGTCTTTTTCGGTTAGATGCGTGGAAGCGATTCTCTCAGACTCTGCGCAGCCACTTCCGGCGGCGTAACGTTTATGAACATACCCGTGCTGTCCTCGAAACCAGCCTGAATTGACAATTTAGGGTAAACTTCAAGATGCCAGTGAAAACTTTCATGTTGCCCACGAGTTGGAGCTACGTGAAATCCATAGGAGTACGGCGGGTCATTCAGGATCGTTGCGAGACTGCCAAAACACATTCTAAGAGCACGAGAAAAATCTCTCTTCCCTCTTTCGTCCAGCTGCAACAATGTATGCTGATGCTTTTTGGGAAGAACCCAAAACTCAAATGGATAGACGCTCGCCCATGGAGCAAATGCAATGAAACTTTGGTTCTCAAAAATGAATCTAGGACTGCTGCGTTCTGCCTCGATCATTTCACAGTAAGGGCAAGCGTCCTTTTTTTCCAACCAGCTCCTACAAGCAGCAAGTTCATCTAAAATTCGTTCAGGAACCATCGGAGTTGCCATTATTTGACTGTGAGCATGAGAAAGTGAAGCCCCAGCCTCTTTTCCATGATTCCTAAAAATAGAAACATATTCCCACTTTGAAAGGCTCTTCAACCTGTCCAAGTAAGCTTGCACAACCAACTCGATTTGCTCAAGTCTACCATTGCTCGGATGCTCATCATGATTAGGCGACTCTATTAAGACTTCATGCGCTCCAACACCGTCTCTTCTTCTGCGAAGATCATCTTCAACTAAAGAAATGGAGTTACGAGGACTAAGAGCTGGATACAGATTTGGAATGCACCTTACGAGCCAATTTTTAGCTCTTTCTCCGTCAGAGTCTTTCTCCCTTTTTATGCCTCCATCAGAGGTAAGGTAAAGAAGGACTGCGGGTGGTGTCTTTCTCTCATTTCCCGGGCAAAAAGGGCATGCTTTCGTCTCTGTTCCTTCAGATGGCTTACTTGAATAATCTGTTGGGCGTTTCGCTCTCTCAGAGGCTATTATCACCCAGCGGTCTAGGATGTAATCTTTTCGGATTTCGTTCGGCATCTTTTTCTCCATCTAACTATATTCTAGCTGTTAGAATATGCAGAGTTATTGATATCTTTAATGCTTGACAATTTCGTGTTGTTGAGTTCTTATTGAGCTGTGCCTACATGCACAATTGAAAAGGAACAAAGGAATATAAGACCGGCAGAATCTTCTTGGGAATGATGAAGTTGTTCGCCCAAAGAAGAGAAAAGCCGTCACTGGCATTTGGTGGACAAGCTCTGATAGAAGGTGTGATGATGCGCTCTCGCACACACGTGGTGATGTGTGTTAGACAACCAGACAATAAGATATTGACACACACAGAGGAGATAAAATCCATGTCTGGAAGATACAGGGTTCTTGGACTACCGTTTCTAAGAGGCATCATTGGGTTGTTTGAAACTTTCTATCTCGGTGTCAAAGGCCTCTACTACTCTGCAAATGCAATTCTTGAAGAAGAGGAAAAGTTCACCATTAAGGAGTTTGCAATAGCAATTGCCATGGCTCTGGCGTTAGCTTCTCTTTTCATGATAGGCCCCTTCCTCTTAACTACCTTGTTTAATCTCACAGGAGTAGTTTTCAACATTGTAGAAGCCATAGTGCGTCTTACGATTTTTATCCTGTACCTAACATTAGTGGCTATGTGGGGTGAGTTCAAGAGAATACTGCAGTATCATGGCGCAGAGCATAAGACGATCAACGCACACGAAGCCGGGGTAGCATTGAATGTTTTGAATGTGAAAAAATTCTCTAGACTACATCCTCGGTGTGGCACCTCTTTCATCTTCATTGTTGTGTTTGTAAGCATCTTGCTGTTCTCGATCATGCCCGATTTAGGATTTGTTGTAAGACTTGTATACAGAGTGCTCTTAATCCCAGTGATTGGAGCCATATCTTACGAGCTTTTGAAGCTCAGTGACAGACACCAAGACTCTGCAATTATGAGAGTCCTGACAATTCCAGGCTTAGCATTTCAACGCCTGACAACGAGAGAGCCAGATGATGATATGATAGAGGTTGCAGTAGAAGCGGTGAAGGAAGTAAACAGACTAAGCGGTTCCTAGAACACATACATGCACGACTTACTATTTATCCTCTAGACACTTACATCCAGAAACTTGGCTGAAATAACCTCTGAATTGCATCTATCTCTTGCACGCACATGGTTAGAATTATTAAGCTTCCTAAATAATCACTGTCAATATATCAAATACTCTGTATAGAAAGTTCCCAACATAAAGTGGAGGCACAACTTGTGAAGTTGATCTACGTAGTCATAGACGGTATGGGCGACTTGCCAATTGAGGAACTGGGAAATAAGACTCCGCTTGAGGCTGCTGAGACCCCTAACATGGACCTTCTCGCAAAAAAAGGAAAAACAGGAATAATGTACACCGTTGGAAAGGGAATAGCCCCTGAAAGCGACGTAGCCGTAATCTCCATTCTAGGATACGACCCCTTCAAATACTCCACAGGCAGAGGGATTTTAGAGGCACTTGGCGCAGACGTAGTTGTGAAAGACGGCGACCTCACCTTAAGATGCAACTTTGCAACATTAGGTAGTAAAAACAAGATTATTGATCGAAGAGTGGGACGAGATTTAACCACCAAAGAAGCTGAAGCGTTAAGTAAAGCTGTAAATAAGAAGGCAAAATTGCAGTCGCATCCAGTAGATTTTGAACTCAAAAACACCATCGGCTATCGAGGAGTTTTGGTCATACGAGACAAAAAAGGAACTCTATCAAGCAAAATTACAAACACCGACCCAGCCTACTCCAGAATGGAGAAGCTTGGCGTAGCAGAAATGAAGGTTGAAATGATGCTCAGAAGATGCGAACCACTGGACCAAACCGACGAAGCCAAGATGTCTGCAGAACTTGTAAACGAATTCACCCAGAAAAGTCATGAGGTTTTGGATGAACATGAGATAAACAAGAGGCGCGTTACTGAAGGAAGGTTGAAAGCAAACATTATACTTATGAGGGATGCAGGCCATCGTCTGCCGAAATTTTTCAACATAAATGAAAAATATGGCGTCAATTTCGTTTCTCTCGTTGACATGCCTGTCGAAAGAGGAATATCCAAACTGACTGGTATGCACGTTGTCGACCTTCCACCACCGTCTCACGACCTCAAGAAGGACTGCATACTACGAGTAAAGAATTTACTTCATCTGTTACCCT
>CAZKWF010000013.1:0-15515 GCA_964556565.1 uncultured Candidatus Bathyarchaeia archaeon | reverse complement strand
GACCTCAAGAAGGACTGCATACTACGAGTAAAGAATTTACTTCATCTGTTACCCTCCTATGATTGTTTTTACATACACATCAAAGGCACAGATGAACCAGGTCATGATGGCGATTTCAGGCTCAAGACTCAACTCATCGCCACGGTCGACAAGTACTTTTTTGGAAATCTACTAAAAGACATAAGACTAGAAGACTACGTTATCTGCGTCACGGCGGATCATTCAACTCCTTGCAGACTAAAAGCCCACAGCGACGACCCTGTTCCAATAGTCATATCAGGCAACAAAATCAAAAAGGATAATGTCTATAAATTCTGTGAAAAAGAATGTAAAAAAGGAAGCTTAGGTGTTTTAGAACATGGTACAGAGCTTGTGCCAAAACTTATCAATTTCATCAAAGCCTAAATCAGGCAAAGAACCACTCTTTTAACTGGTCACGCTGAATATGCGTGATTTATGGAGATATCTTGCTCCTAACGCAGTCAACCAGCCGCTAATAACAAAAACTGTAGCTGGAAAAAATCCAACGCTGTAATTTACCAAAATGGTCTCAAGTAACAAGAAGACAATGGCAATCGTCCCGACCGATACAAGCCCGAACTTCTTTCCATATTTTTGCATAGTCTGAATACAAAGAAGACCAGTTAGAAAGATGTCGCCCAATCCAAGACCAATAAGTCCTGAGGGGGAGATATCCCTGGAAGGAAAAGTCGGCACGATGATCATCACAGGTAACCGTAACGTAATCATTTTCTCACTTGCCCCTATCATAAACCCTGTGATTAGAACCTGAACTATATCCATAAGAGTTAGAAGGACAACGAAGAGCGTAGTGGTTTTCCATGAGAACAACCCTCCCATGTAAACTGAGATACATATGGCAAATATTATTGCAAAGAGGTTCATCAAGTAAGGCGCCCACAGAAAGGTATCTCTAAACAAGATGAATAAGGCGACGAACAAGGCCGGAGTTAAGACAGCTAGGTACCATTTTGGCACAACCAAATAAGTAAACAAGAATAGCATCATAGAATAAGCATACAAGAACAAAACCATTATAGCCATATCCGGAATTTGTATAATGGTCCACCCGAGAACAGATACCATGGCGCCCATTGCTACCACTAACAGAACCGTGTGTCGAGTCGTGAGTTCCTTTCCACCCAGAAGAGATTTGACTTTTTCTCCAAATTTAGTGTAGAGAAAGAGTACAGCCGCCGTGATCAGAAAGAGGGCTAGGGGAAGTGAAACATCGAATTTCATACCTCTACTTAATGTCTAACTCACTAAAATTGTTTTGCGGCGCTCTTGTCAAGCTTGACACGATATGTGTATATATGTTCGTGAGCACTCGTATGAAATAAGACTAGGTGGTTAGTCCTTGTTCAAACTCTCACCTTCAAGCACCTTGATTATTGCAAACGTGTTGGTTTATACCTACACAGCAGTTGTCAGTGGCAACCCTCTCATCATAAACGAAGACGTGCTTCTATGGTTAGGTCAAGACAACGCTTTCGTTATGAACGGCGGCTACTGGCAACTTTTCACATCCATGTTTGTCCACATCAACCTACTTCATCTTTTCGGCAACATGGTTTTCCTTCTCATCTTTGGCATCAGAGCTGAAGACCTTTTCAGCACAGAAGAGTTTCTCGCAATCTATTTTGCATCTGGACTACTTGGCAACTTGCTAACTTTGTTAATGTCTCCGTTCAGAGCTTCTGCCGGTGCTTCAGGAGCAATATTCGGAATATTCGGCGCGTGTGTGATTTACCTAAGAAAAACATTCGGCGAATCAGTCATAGGGGCATTAATCTTTTCATTCTTTCTTTTGATGTTGAGCACGTCCGCAGGTGTCAACATAATCGCACATTTCGGTGGACTCGTGGCAGGATTAATTATCGGATACGTTTTGGCGAAAACTCATAAAACTACTCTGTGAAATAACGAATGAATTCCAGGCTATTTTTTCAGTTTCCTGAACCTCAGCTTTCTAAGCTTTAGTTTTGCTGTCAAGATTTTTTCAGTGCCAAACAGCCTCGCCGCAATGTAGAGCACCACGATTGTAAAAATTGATACATAAGCGATGCCTATTACAGCGGTTAGGTAGTCGCCAGTGAAAGCTACCTTAGACGCCAGCATCGGATGCGTGAACGGTATCGCAAGCAAAACAATCATCAAAGGAAACGGCAAGGCGTAGACATCAGTGAACATCATAATAATCATTGGAAAGACAAGTAACATGGACAGCGGCCCCACTAAGGCTTGGGCGCCTCTCACATCTTCAGCGAAAATGGATATTGAAATTGCTAATGCTAACGCTGAAAGCAACGACACGAAAAGCGAAACCCCGAGTAGTAAGTATGATATCGGTGTTGGCGCTATCCCTATTGTTGCAAGATCTACACCCGTTTCAGCCGGCATCATCCCCATGAAAGAGCTCATGTAATAATTGAAGCCTACAATGTAAGCGACCGCACCGATAACTGCGACAACAATAGAACCCGTCAATTTTCCCGCCAGAATTGTGAACCTGTTGATGGGTAAGGTCAATAAAGTTTCCAAAGTCTTTTCTTCTTTCTCCGACGCAACAGACGTTGCTGCAAGCTGCATCGCGAAAATAAGCAGCATCATTATACCTACTGGCATTCCCGTGGACTGCGACATCATTAACCCGAAAAGAACACTTGGGTTTACGTTAACGGGTTTTCCTTTAATTATTGATTTTTCAGACATCTTTACAGGATCCAAAACATTTTCTGGAGCTTCAGGAAATTTTTCACCGACTTTTTGAACAACCAGACTTTCTTCGAATGTCTTCAACAGAGCACTTATCATCGAGGAACTGGTAGACTCAACTATGCCCCCGCCCCTAAACACCGTGTAAACATCTAATTCTGCCTTTAAACCCTCCGTGATGTTGTTGCTGAAACCAGAAGGTATGACTACAAGTCCAGTGACGTTTGATTGCTGAACGTAATTAACCGCTTCAGTGAAATTCAAATCATCAACCTCAACAATCGTGACGTCCAGAGCTATCAAGAAGGCCGTGAGGTTTTCAGCAACAGGTCCTTCATCAAGGTCCATTACTGCAATTGAGATGCTTCTCATGCTTTCTTCTGCTGTCTCCATTGAAGTTTGAATGGCAAATCCCATTAGTGGAAACATTATTAACGGAACGATTATCATGCCTAAGAGGATTTTCGGGTCTCTGACTAACTCCTTGACTTCCTTCACAATAATATTGAACAAACCTTTAAACAAAACCAACCACCTTCGCAAACACTTCTTCAAGGTTTGAAGCATTCACATTTTTCTTAAGCTCAGCTGGAGAGCCTTCAGCTACTATCTTACCTTTATTTATGAGAGCCACCCTGCCGCATAGATGCTCAACTTCAAGCATGTTATGACTTGAAAGAAGCACAGTAACTCCTTGTTCTTCCACATATTGCTTTATGATTCCTCTGACATGAACAGAGTGAAGAACATCTAGCCCGCTGGTTGGTTCATCCAACACTGCAAGCTTAGGCTTTGTCATAAGAGCCCTTGCAACGAGAAGACGCTTTTTCATACCTTTGCTGTAAGTCTTCACCTTGTCTTTAAGGCGGTCTTCTAACCCAGAAATCTTTGCTGCAGCCTCAACGGTCCCCTTAACAGTTTTTTCACTCTTAGTGGTAAACTTCGTCATAAACTCCAAGTACTCATGACCAGACAGATTTTTGTAAGCTCCTGCTTCTTCAGGAAGATAGCTTATAACTCTACGAGTTTCTGAAGCCTCGCGGACAACATCATGACCAAAAACCTTCATGGAACCCGAAGTAGGTTTTAGTAAAGTTGAGACAATCCTGAGTGCAGTTGTTTTTCCAGCGCCATTAGGACCAATAAGACCGTAGATTTCTCCATTCTTGACTTGAAAACTTAAACCGTCAAGAGCTCTAACTTCACCGAAGACCTTGACAAGTTTCTCTGCCTCAACAGCAAGGCTCATGTATACACCACGGAACTAAACCGCAATCAATTCTTTATTAAACCTTACCGTCGTTAGGAAGTCACTTATCCAAACAATGTCAAATCAAGGCTTGAATTATCCACATGCTCCACTTCAACCTATGACTATTTCCACGTTATCTATGTTATACGTCATCTCAGTCTCCCAACGCACTGTAATCCCTACGGCAACCCATATTTCGCCGTTAGAACCTGTGTTTAATGTTGCTGTATGGCTGTAAGCTTTCCATCCCGCAATCTCATTTGCGTTACCAATAACCGAGAAGTCTGCTTCTTCTTCAGGGTTGGAAAGTCCGACGTGAGCACAGACACCCGCTATAGTGTTAAAACTTTCCTGCTCGCTGTACAATTGAAAAGCAATCTTAACCCGAACCTCCGAGTTATTCTTCGCCGAGATTTTTCGCTCTATCCACACTGTGCCATCGTCTTGTCTGCCATCAATAAACAACGCCACTGAATATTGACCTGAATAAGCTCGAGTCGTTACTCGAGAAACGTTCCAAGCAACGTGATGACCAGGGTTGTTCGGATCTAATGGAACATCGGCGCCGATCATCCAGTTATTAAATCCTGTTTCAAAACTTTCACTTTGTACGATGGGCTTCGGACAGAGATACCACACTAGGGGAACGCTGACCACGAGGACAACTCCAATGACAAAACAGACCTTGAACAGCAGCTTCATTTCAGCATCAACTTTAATTGTTATGTCTGTTTGGCGATAGATAATACTACACTTTAGAACATGAAAAATCGAGCTGTTCTCCTTTTAGAACACCCAGCAAAAATTACTACATTCTACAAAGACAAGTATATGATGATAACCAATCCCATTATCCAGCAATAATACGCGAACAGATGAAACTTTTCCTTCATGACTATTTTCTGCAACACTTTGAGAAATATGTAGCCTACGATCATTGATGTTATTACACCAAGAAACATAGTGACCATGTCTACGTTGCTGATTACCAGATTTCTGGATTCTGCGATTGTTGCTCCCATCACCGCGGGTACGGAGAGTAGAAACGAATACTTGAAGGCTGTCTCTTTCTTCACCTTCCTCAACAACCCTGTGGATATGGTAACACCACTTCTTGAAATACCTGGAATAATTGCGACACCTTGTGCTATTCCTACCAACAAAGAGTCCATATAGCTCAATTTTTCGTTGTCTCTTCTAAGCTGCGAAACGTACAGAAAGAAACCATTGATTGGCAAAGCTACACCCACTGTTAGCAAGTTGAGATAAAGAGATTCGAATTTCTCATGCAAAAGAAAATTGAAGATAAAGCCTATGATTGCGGTGGGTACGCTTCCTACGATTATGAATAAGGCTAGTTTTCCTTCATCCGCGTTGAAATCCCGTCTAATCACAGCTCTAAAAATTTTCACGATGTCCTCTCTAAATGCTACTAAGACGACACACAAGGTTCCCATGTGCAACGCGAAATCAAAAAATATGTAGGAAGGCTCTTTCATGCTCAAGCCCATGCAATTCCGTGCGATATTGAGGTGACCGGTACTGGAGACTGGTAGCCATTCGGTTATGCCTTGAATGATAGCAAGGATTAAGATTTGAATTAGATCTGTTGTGAACTTGAAGCCTCCGAAGTGTATGGTTTTAGCTGTAGTCTGATATATTTTATTGGTATCTGCTAGTCTGTAGAAAGAGAGCCCCAGAGACAGACGGGTATAGAGATGTTTTTGTCTTTTCAGCTCTATTGAATATTTTGGGGAAATTCTTAATGGTTTGATATATGGAATGTCAAAGGATCAATTCTTTTTACAAATCCTATTTTGTCAAGCTCTTCGTCAGCGGATATTATTTCATCGACCAAGTTAAGTTCCATTGAAGCTACGTGAACATAATCTATCCCGCTGACTTTGAATTCGTATTCAGAGGCCCTTCGTATAATAGCAAAATCTAGTTCGATCCATTTTATGGGAAGAGAAAGTACCGCGTCCATGTTTTTTCTTATGTTTAACTTTTCCTCGCCTCTCTTTTCTAGAACCCTGTTTAGCTTACACAAAACGTTAATTACTTCCACAAGTATCAACATGGAAGCACAGACTTCAAGCTCAACACTCTCCACAGCTTTCAAAATGTTTCTGCATTCTTCTCCATATTTTGGATGGCTCTCTATCGCGTAGATTATTACGTTTGTGTCGAGGTACTTCACCCGAATTCCTCCCTAGTTTCCCTCACGAGTTTCACGGCGTCTACGCTAAGCCTTGTTTGAGAGGTGAGAAACTCAACGGGTTTTTCAAGTTTTACAGGTTTTCTGAGAACCACCATGCCTTGGATTATATACCACTCAACGTTTTCTCCAGCTTTCACTTTGAGAACGTCCCTTATGCGCTTCGGAATAGTTGTCTGATACTTCTCTGTCACCTTTGTTCGAATCATAAGGTAATACAAGTAATACCTAGTATTAATAGTTTTACATTTGAAGAGTGGAGCCTCGGGGGGGATTTGAACCCCCGACCACCAGCTTACGAGGCTGACGCTCTACCAGCTGAGCCACCGAGGCTTCTCAAGTGAATTGAGGGAAGCGCATATTTTTAAGACGTTCGGACGCAACTCATTAACTGAGGAGACCTAGGTTTGAGCTTGGTTGAAGAACTGGGTGAACGAAAAATAATCGAAATCATTCTCGGATGCCTAGACCATATGCCAAATATGCCGGTACCCTTCGGAGACGATGTCTCAGCCGTAGATATAGGAAACGAAAAATTCGCCGTCATAAAAACTGATATGCTTGTTGGAAAAACCGATGTTCCGCCAAGTATGAACCTTTGGCAAGCGGCACGCAAAGCTGTAGTCATGAACATAAGCGACTTGGCTGCTAAAGGAGTAAAGCCTATCGCCCTACTCGCATCCATCGGTATTCCAAGAGGCTTCGCAAAGAAAGACATCGAACAAATCGGTAAGGGACTAAACGCTGGTGCTCGCGAATACAACGCCTATGTTTTGGGCGGAGACACCAACGAGGCTTCTGACCTAGTGATAAGCTGCACCGCATTTGGAATTGTTGGAAAACGCTATTTGATGAAGCGCAGCGGTGCGAAGCCCGACGACCTAGTTGCGGTCACAGGTGTCTTCGGCAAAACATCCTCTGGCCTAAAGATTCTGCTTAAAGGCCTCACAGCTCCTCCTGAAATGAGGAAAGAACTTGTCAACGCAGTTCTTATGCCCCCAGCACGACTCAAAGAAGGTTTAGCCCTCGCCCAGACCCATGCTGTAACCGCGTCTATCGACTCCAGCGACGGACTAGCATGGAGCCTACATGAAATCTCACGAGCAAGCAACGTAGGTTTCGTCATTGACAACTTTGCAGTCGCCCGTGAAGTAGAGGAATTCGCAAAAATTCACGATTTCGACCCGGTAGAGCTGAGTTTATACGGCGGGGAAGAATACGAGCTTGTAGTAACTTTAAAACCTAAACTTTGGGAAAAAGCAAAAAAAGCCACTGAACAGATCGGGGCGTCCCTAACCAAAATTGGTCAAGTCACCAAGGAGAAAACCCTCCTCCTCAGAGCGAAAGAAAAGATTATTCCTATCGAGGCTAGGGGATGGGAACACTTCAAAACAGCTTAAACACAAGAGGCTTGTGAGTTTTCATGATTAAATCGTGTGACGTAGGAAGCCTGCCTCTTATCGGTGATGTTGAAAGATTCTTGGAAGGTGCAGAACATTTCGAATCCTCGCCTACTGACGACTCCGCTAAATACTTTGAGAAAAGGGTAGTCAAAGGTTTTCTTGATAAACTAAGAGCAGGCATTGACATTCCAAACTATCCCCAGTTCAGGGACATGAACAAGATGTTTCTGGGAATGATAGACGGCGTGGAGAAGATGAAGGACGGTTACAGAGAGACGGGGATTCTGTCTCTGAGGACTGCGAGGAGTTGTATACCAGAAGTTTTGGTGATAAAAGAGAATTCTCAGCAGATTTGTGAAAGGATAAGCGAGCCGTTTCAAGTCAAGGTTTGCGTCACAGGTCCCTATACGCTTTCTTCACTCTTCGTTTACAGAGACAGCGAAATTTTCAAAAGATTAGGAGAGATGATTTCGCAGATAGTAGAGAACAATTTCTTCGATGGGAAATATGGAAGCGTAAGCCTAGTTGTCATGGACGACCCCATCTTTGGGTTGCTGGACGACCCGTTAATCGACCGTGGCTCTGAAGGAAGAGAACATCTACGAAAGGCTTGGGAATCCATCTTTCACAGAGCTAGATCTAAAGGCATACAGACATGCATACACCTTCATAACACGGCGGATGAACTGTTTTGGGATGTAGAATCGCTGAACATAATCGAGTCACACGTAGACGACCCCATCTACCAAACTGGGAAAACCAAAGAACTCTTGGAGTCAACAGACAAATTCCTGAAAGCGAGTGTATGTATCACGGATTTTGACCATTTGGTCCGAGAAAGCATAACAGTTGCTTCCCAACAGAAGATGAGAGAAAATACTGTAAACGAAAAAATTGCAGAAGCTTGGAGGGGAGTCAAAAGCGGAAACCTGGATTCAAAAGTCTTTCTTGAAAGCGACAGGTTGATGAAGAAACGATTGATCAAGATGGTTAACCAGTTTGGCGTGGAGAGGATTCTGTACGCAGGACCAGAATGTGGACTTGGAGGATTCCCTACGTACGAATGTGCATTAGAATATTTGAGACGCGTTTCTTACGCTGTTAAAACGGCTAACAGATAATGCATGCACATACTGAGTTACTGATGATAAAAATTGTCCTAAATGTGGGAAATTGATTTCTATCACGGGTAGACACATCAGAAAGTAGGCTAACCTCTTCTTCTAGACGAGAACAACACTATCTGCAACTCTATGTGGAAGACGCTGCTCTTTCAGCCAACAACTTCTCGATCTTTTCCAGCCGTTTCTCTATTGCACCCAGTCGATCTAATATTTGTTTGAGTATTCTGTTGACATCTTCTGCTGGAATTATAGGCATGGGGGTTGGTGAGGGCAATGGCCGTTCCCATGGTCTCTCTGGTCGTCTCGGCCATGAAGATTGATACGCTGTTGCCTTTTCTTTTTTCTCTTCTTCGCTCATCGGTTATCACTAACAAAAATAGTTAGCTCCACTAATAAATCGTCACCCTATTTTTCCAAAAAGGAACAGATATAAAAGAGAGTAGTAACTTTAATTTCAATCTCGGACTTCAACGTTAAATTTTGGGGCGAAAACAACTTCTTCTCTTTCACTCTATCACTTTTATCAAAGGCTTCTTCTCTTTCTTAACCTTGCTTTTCTTTGGCTTTTCTTCCTTTTTTCTCGTGTCTTTTTCACCCACTATCTTAATTAACGGCTTTTTCTCCAATCCCTTAATCCTAGCCCCAGGATACTGCTGCTCTATATCCCTCTGTAACTCCGTCGTGTTCACATCTCCACGAGTCTGTACTTGAACAACAGGTTTGCCACTGTTATCGTGGGTTACAGATATAGAATATCCAGACCCACCCTTGATAGGTTCTTGTCCAAAAAGAAAATCTTCTTTATTAAAGCCAAATAGATCAGAAAATCGCCTTTTCTTTTTCCGCTCAGGCATTACCTAGACCCACATGAAAAACGGGAAAGGCAGAATTAAAGTTTTATCCAACCAACCGACCAACGACGGACGACGGTTAATGGACAACCAGTTATAGGCTTCCAAAAAGACGGTTATGGACTGTATACCCGATTTGACATACATCTATGGATATTAATGGAATAGGAAAGGATAGGTAGTATCAGAAACGACTAGATATAGATATGAGAATCGAGTAAACACTGTAATGCATGCATCCTTAATTCGAGCTACATATACGTTAATAGAGAATTGAGAAAATCAAGTTCATCATGAGGATTTGCAGAAGGATATCACTCATTCTCATTGTGAAAGTTCATGACAAAAGTTAATTATGAGATTTCGCTATGGGGATCATCCATTATGCGTGAATGGGAAAGAAGGTTTATCAAATTGTCACTGATTAGAAACCTGTTGGTAAGGAGGTGAATGTGTGAAAAAAGAAAAAGAACTTGAGTGGTGGAAACATCCAACAGAGAAGACGAAGAGTAAAGTTGGATATGTTCAAGTTGGAGACACAATATTTGCCATATACATAGGTGAACATGGACACGACCTCGTCGAATGGGATCTAACCGCAGGAAACTTCAAGTTCATTGAGCGAAAGGTCTCACTCGCAATGGCTATGACAAAGATGGCAGACCTAGCAAAAAAGACAAAATGATGACTTACGTTGACTCCAATTTGCATGCACGCTTGTTTCTTGCTGATTTCATAAAAAGACAATTATGTGCGTGTGCGCAAAGTGTGTATGTCTTTCTGGGCTTCAGTGAGTGCATTACCCTCTGAGCATCTGATATCGGGGGTAACACCAGTTCCTTCCCAGTCTTCATTCGTTTTAGGGTTGTAGGTACGACCAATCGGCAACTTCAATAATATACCTGTATCTAAACCTATGAAGGCTACAGGATGAGCTCCACCGCCAGTGTTTGATCCGACTAGTGTTGCTCTTTTATGAATTTTCAGGGCAAAAGCAAAATGCTCGCCTCCAGAGAAAGTGAAACTGCTTGTGAGCACATAGACTGGTTTCGTGTAGATGAAAGGTGTCTTCGTCGTCTGACACTGAAACGTTTGATTTTCTGGTCTGAAATAAGTTTCTAGAAGTGTAAATGGAACCTTAGAGTCAAAGAAGTAGCTCAATAGAAAATTGACAGAATCCGCGCTACCGCCACGACACTTGCGCAGATCTATAATCAATGCGTCTGTTTTTTTGATGAGCTGCATAGCTCTCTCTATCGTATCTACTGAATCATGCAGTGGGTTAAACATGGTAACGTTGATGTAGCCGATGTTGCCTGGTAAGATTTTTGCGTTGGTCAAACCGGAATGTGCCTTTTTATCCTTTTCCCTTGGCTTTTTCATTGCATGAGAGATAAGATCTGGCATATCTTTTGGAAGCAAGACCTGTAGATGCTTATCCTTGACAACACTCCGTAGATGTTGAGTCAAATGCTTGCAGAAGGTTCTAGGGTCAGTTATCTGATCATAGTCACTGTTCGTGTGACGCGTTTCCAAAGAGCGACAGAGGTCTTCCGCCTGTTCAGGGAAGACATATTTTTCTCTTATGGTCTTTTGAATTCCTGCTATGGTTTCCCTGATAGTTTCAGGGGTTAATTCTTTGAGTTCAGGCAATTTTCTTGGCAGTACTTTTTGTTTCATTACACGTTTTCCAGTTTCTGGCATCCGAACTATTTTCTTTATCTTTTCCGCTTCCACACTGACACGTCCTTTCGTGCGTCTGCGGATTTATCGTGTTTCTTCTCGGCTCAGTGACTCTTTGGCTTGTTCCTTCAGCTCTTTGATTTTTTCCACTGTTGGCATAACTTTCTGAAACAGGTCCTTTCGTGCCTGGACTCCTTCTTTGATGAAGAAGGCAGCTGCTTCAGATCGGCTCTTGAACGCTTCCACCTCGACAAGAGCATCAATCTTTTTCAAGTCATCATCATTCAGCCTTGTCATAACTACGTTGCTCCGACCGCCCAACTCTTTGCCTAACCTCATTAGAACCTTCTCTCTGATTTTCTCTGCGTCTTCACCTTCGGGGCAACGCATCTTTATCAGGCATTTCATTTTCTTCTTTTCGCCTTCATGCCCCTCAAGGTCTGGGCAACACCCTTCCTCTTCGTCTATTTCCACACTTTCATCCATCCTTTTAACCTCGCAACATGTAACAGGTATCGTGTAATAAGTATCACGTAACTGGAGTACTTAAAGCTTTCGTCGCGCGCGTGCATGCATGCGCGCTTAACCTTTTATAGTACGACGTAAAAGCATCCCATCTGAACTCTGTGGGAATCATATGGATTTGACCGATGTTGTCTCGGATGTACTTGTGATTGGAAGCGGAATTGCAGGGCTATCCTTTGCATTAAAGATAGCTGACCATGCCCAAGTGGTAATTATTACCAAGAAAGAGAAGTCCGAGTCGAACACAAATTATGCACAAGGTGGAATTGCCGCGGTTTTTTCCCCAGTAGATTCTTTCGAAAATCACGTTAAAGACACTCTAACTTGTGGCAACGGATTAAGCAAGAGAAATGTGGTTGAAAAGATTATACGAGAAGGTCCCGCACGTGTTCAAGAGCTTGTGACGTTTGGAGTCAATTTCTCTAGAAGAGCAACAGGTGAGCTCGACCTAGGAATGGAGAGTGGGCACTCAAAGCGACGGATCGTCCACGCGAAAGATCTTTCAGGTCAAGAGATAGAACGCGCTCTGTTGAACGCTGTTGGCAAACATCCATCCATCAGACTGTTTGAGAATCATATAGCAATTAACCTTGTCACAAAAAACAATCAGTGTATAGGCTGCTATGTCCTAAATAGAGAAAAATTGATAATTCGAAATTTTGTGGCAAAGATAACTGTGCTTGCAACGGGTGGAATGGGGAGAGTCTACCTCCATACAAGCAATCCAGACATAGCCACTGGAGACGGAATTGCCATAGCTTGTCGCGCCGGAGCCACCGTTATGAACATGGAGTTCACCCAATTTCATCCGACGTGTCTGTACCAGTCCTACGAAACACCTTTTCTCATCTCAGAGGCCCTGAGAGGCGAAGGAGCCATTCTTCAAGACAAACGTAGAAGACGATTCATGGGTGATTATCATCCAATGAAAGAACTAGCTCCCAGAGATGTGGTTGCTCGAGCTATTGATCAAGAGCTAAAGAAAAGCGGAGATGAATATGTTCTTCTCGACATATCCGTCAAAGACGCTCAGTTTATTCGATCTCGATTTCCAGGAATTTATGAGAAATGTCTCTCGTTCGGGATTGACATCACAAAAGACCCGATCCCGGTGGTTCCCGCAGCCCATTATTGTTGCGGGGGTGTAAGAGCTACTATCGCAGGTGAAACAGATGTGAAAAATCTGTTTGCAATCGGCGAGACAGCATGCACAGGTCTTCATGGAGCCAATCGATTAGCCAGCAACTCTCTACTTGAGGCTTTAGTCTGTGCCCACCATGCGGCTGAGAGATGTAAAGGATTGCTGAAGAAAGAGATTCCTTTACAACCATTTGCTCCTTGGGAACCGGGAGAAGCCGTGGACATTGACGAAGCAGTGGTCATCACTCAAAATCGGGATGAGATTCGCCGTTTGATGTGGAATTATGTGGGAATCGTGCGTTCTGACAAACGTCTAACTCGCGCCAAGAAACGCATAACCCTCCTGCGACAAGAGATCAATCAGTATTATTGGGATTTCATCCTTACCGCAGATCTTGTCGAGCTACGAAATATGGCGTTGGTCGCAGAACTCATCATCGACTCCGCGATGATGCGAAAAGAAAGTCGGGGGATTCACTATTTCTTGGACTACCCTGAGAAATTGCCAGTTGCTCGAGATACATTGCTGAGGAAAAACGTTTCTAGTTCCAGATAATCGTCATGCATCTTCACTTTCTCGCTTGCTGAAATAAAGGATCGATTTCTCAGAGACGTATCCCAGTTTTTCAAAAATTGCAATTGACTCTTGATTTCTCTCCTCAATTAGAGCACAAATAACCATTGCGCCTTTTTCCTTCAGAATTTTCTCCATGCTGGCGATCAAACGTTGACCAATGCCTTGTCTCTGGTATTTTGGATTCACAGCTAAGCGATTGATCCAGCCTTTTCCCCTATAATCGTAGCTGCCAATTACAACACCGATTAGTGTGTTATTTTTGAATGCTCCTAAAAAGAGACTAGGGTCTGTTTCCATTTGGTCTGCAATTGCTTGTCTACGGTCTCGACCTTTAGGTTTGAAGGGGAGAGCCGATTTTATCCAGAGCTTGATCATATCTTCATAATCGTCTATTGTTAACGTTCGCATCTCCATCTTTCTTCACCATGCCCAATTGAATCAATGCTCAATGTACCTTTGTCATCTATCTTTCTTTGGTTAGACACTTCTATTTGATACGTAAAATTTAAAGCTAAAGGAATATCAAGGAAATGGTTGTTGGTGGTTAGAATGGAAGTCTCGTTTGAGGATTTCCTGAGACTTGATATGCAGGTTGGCAAGGTTGTTGAAGCTGAACAGATACCCGGGTCGAGAAACCTGACCAAGATGATTGTTGATTTTGGTTCTGAAAAGAGGCAGTCAGTCGCAGGTCTACTACGATATTACAAACCAGAAGAACTGATAGATAAAAAATACGCCTTTGTCTTGAACTTGCAGAGAAAGAAAATGATGGGCGTAGAATCCCAATGCATGATACTTGCCGCCGAAGACACTAAAGGCAACGTTATCTTGATAAAACCTGAAAAAGACGTGGAAATAGGGAGCAAAATCAGGTAATCTTTGTCAGCCAATACTGCCCGCAACGAAACCCAAGAGCCCAGTAAGGAACCATAACAAAGCCAAGTTCTTGACTCTTCTAGCGTTGTTTCGAGAATGGTCTCGAGCAAGTGAAAAAGAAGACCAGACTAGTCCAGCGTCAGTCAAAATGATTAGCGGAAGAAACCATGGAGAAACAAGTTCCAACAACCAAGGTAAGGGACTCAAAGCTACAGCAAGAATAAAGAAAATGGAAGAAACAAATGCTGCGACTCTATCTCCGTATACTACTGGAATTGTCTTTATGTCCTGAGACTTGTCTCCCTCAATGTCAACTATGTCCTTTGCTACTTCTCTGCCAGTGTTTGAAAGAAAGGCAATAACCCCAAATATTATCGTGGTTAACTCAGGGCTTCCTATAGCGAAGCCTCCGTAGATGAAAGGAATCACAACGCAAGTGCTGACTAAAAGATTTCCAGGAAACCCGGTTCGTTTCCCCTTAGTAACGTAGGTCACGGATACAATCCAAGCGATCACTGCAACTATTAAGCAATTTACATTCGTACCATAGGCTGCCATGAACCCTATTACGCTTAAAACAAGGACGAGGAATAACGCCTCCTTCGGACTGATCGCACCACTTGGAATTGGACGTTGCGGCTCATTTATTGCGTCGATATCTCTATCATAATAATCATTTATTGCCATAGAAGCTGCTGTCAGTGTGAACGATGTTATAAACCCCAAGAGCAGATTTGTTGAAAGGTCTAGGGAGGAAACTAATGAGGCTCCTACGATCACTGCAAGCCCCATCATCGCACAGTTTACAGGTCTAATTAATCGTAGAAATGCACGTAGTTTTTTCATTTGTCTCAACTGAACATTTATGATGACATTTTAGGTGGGTTATAGTTAATTTTGCTTTCTGTTATTTGTATTGACAAAAATCTATGATTAAGAAAACATAAGGTCAATACGCTGAACGGTATAAGAAAGGAGCTTGCGGCTAGTAAGATAGAATTCTATTTGGCCTAGTGTATCATTATTATTCCATCGTGGTTTTTGATGTTTTTCTTCGTCGAAGAGATGCTGGGATTACATCGAAAATGTTTCTATCAAAATGAACCCCGTTTTTCTTTGCATGCATG
>CAZKWF010000012.1:0-38974 GCA_964556565.1 uncultured Candidatus Bathyarchaeia archaeon | reverse complement strand
AGCTCTTGCCATTCTTCTGTTCAGGAGAAATAAGAAGAACTGATATATCCGAATACGTCAGAGTTTCTAATGCGTTATCTTTAAATTTAACCGTGAGAACTATATAGACAAAAAGGTTAGGAGGTGAAAAAACTGTTAACCGTGAAAAAAAAAGTTGGAAAAGAAGCTTGGCTGCAAGGCTACTCGAAAAACACTGCTAGAGTGTACCGAAACGGATTTGACTTGTTCATACAGTTTATGAATGAGTCTGAAGAGGGAGAATGGAACGATCAGAGGCTAGTGGAAGAGAGAGAACAAGATGTGGCAAATCGGACATACGCTTTTGAACATAAGATAACTCAGTTTCACGAATGGCTAAAAACTTACGATCCAAACCTAAGCGACAATTCGAGAAAGTCTTATCTGATTGCGATACGAAGTTTTTTTGCTTATCACAGGTTAGACGTGAAGTTAACTAGGCAGCAAAAAGTTAAAGTCGGAAAGAAGGCTAAGCCAAAACGAAAATATTACGAGTTTACTTTAGATGATATCAAAAGAATGGCTTCGGTAAGCAAACCAAAAGAAAGATTCATTCTGCTTGTCGGAAAAGAGCTAGGCCTTCGAGCTGTTGACTTCACGAATCTGAAACAAGGAACATTCGCGGCACACTTGAACGAAGAAGTTCCCATAAGCTTAGGTGAAGTCTACACGGTTAAGGAAGGCGTAAACGCCATGCCATTCTTAGGCTACGACGGCCAACAAGCTGTTGAACAATGGCTTCAAGTTCTCAAATCTAAAGGCAAATACGATCCTCAAAAGCCTATGCTTGAAGTCGGAGAAAAAGAACTAACTGAAATACTTAAGCGGCTAATCAAGCGTGCAGGAATAAACACAGCAGGCCAAAACGTGAGGTTTCATCAATTGCGCGTTTTCCTCATAACACGGTTATCCAAGCTGTTAGAAACAAACCGTTGGAAAATGGTTGTCGGCAAATCCGTGCCTGAATCAAGCTACGTAAAGCCTTTCGAATTAAAAGAAGACTATCGAAAAGTATTGCCGTTAATTACCGTAAACACAGCGCATAGTATACCCGAAAAAGAAGAAGTGAGAAAGCTCAAAGAAAGAATTACAACTTTGGAAATGCAAGGTTTGAAATTGTTTAATGAACTAGAGAAAGTTAAAGAGACTTCACGAACGATCATTGAATGGCTAGCTAAAGAACTTAATGCACATATATGATTGCGCCCTCTCATCTTTTTTTCTGAACCTATTATTCTAGTGTTTGATTCAAGATAACAGAGTAAAATATATCTGCTATCGTTCAATAAAGGAATTCAGTAAGGCATTTATTCTAAACCTAATCTAACCTTCTTTCTCATAAAAGGCTATGATTTAAGGCTTATTCATCGCTTAACCTTGTCCGAAACGAAGGCTAAAAAGACCCCCCTACATTCAATTTTTCCGAAAAAATCTCCTAGCAAACACCCTCTAAGCTCTCATTCAGTCTTGTGAAAAACTATGGACATACATGCAAGCTATGTGCTGTAAGGCATGCATTATGCAACTCTTATATACCTTGGATTTAGATTAGAAACAAGATGCCTCTTCAAAACGATTATAACATGACCGAGATCACAAAAAGTGGTTGATATGAAAATACAGACCCTTCATATCAGAAATTTCAGAAGTCTACGAGACGTTGAATTGCAGGATTTAAGGAATTTGAACACATTCGTTGGAAGAAACAGCTCAGGGAAATCTAACTTACTTGAAGCACTAAGTATTTTCTTCAGCGATTTTTCCATTATAGGAGGAAACACCGCAGGCCTGAATGATTATTATTGGTATAACAAAAACACTAAGAAGCCAATAGAATTTGAGATCAATATTGAATTATCAGATAACGAAATCGAAACAATATTCACCCCAGAGTTACTAAAATATGTCAAGCGTTATTCCACGTCATTGAAAACACTCACTGTAAAGAGAATTATTACAGATGTCCAAGGAGCGTGGAAAACGATTACCTTAGACTGTTCAGGACTATCCCTAATAAAAGACAATCTCTCTCAAGCACCAAATAATATCTTTGGACTTCTTGCCACGGCGTACATGAAGAGAAAAAAAGCTACGAGAAAAGTTCCGTTTCCTGTTCTTTCTGCAGAGCAATTGAATGCTATGCTACAAGCATGCATGGGAATTATTAAGGGGAAGTTTAGATTATTCAGCCAGATCAGAGATGTTAAAAACCCAATCGCACATCGGATGACATTAATTGATCCTAAATTGCAGAGTTCCTTATGGACGTTGGATCAGAGCATAAAGAGTGAAGAAGAACAAAAACGCGTGGAAATCGAAACAAGCTTCACAAGTATTACGGGTAAGCGATTGGATCCAGCACAAGGACAAGTTTATATTAGGAGGCAGCAACGTCGTTTTCCTTTGCATCTAGAAGGCGCAGGAATTCAGGCTTCAATTCAACTACTTTTTGGTCTGAGGGACGAAATGGATAAGTATTCCGTGTTTGGAATCGAGGAGCCTGAAGCCCATTCACATTCCGAGCTTCAGACAAGACTTTTCAGAGAGCTAAAGTCTTTGTCCGAATATTGTCAACTCTTCATAACTACCCATTCACCAACTTTCATTGATAGAGTTGATTTGGAGACAGCTTGGGTTACAAAACTTGTAGGAAATGAAACGATCTTCAAAAAGGCAGACGAATTGAAAGAAATTGTTGAAGAACTAGGCATAAGACCAAGCGACGTCCTTTTCTTTGCTAATCAAATTCTATTTGTAGAAGGTTTGAGTGAGGAGATAGTGATTCCTGCTTTTGCTGAAAAGCTGGGCATAGGTCTAGAGGATGTTGCCATAATAGCCGTTGAAGGAAAGAGCAAGGCGAGACTCAATCTTAAAACTTGGTTGAAAATAACTCGTGGAATGCTTCCAATATTTCTGATACTTGACAAAGATGCTGAAACTGAAATGAAACAACTGGAAACAAGCAAGCTAATTGAAACAGGAAGGTTTCATGTTTGGGAACGAGGTTCAATTGAAAGCTACTACCCTCTGCTATTATTAGAAAAGACACTGGATGAATTGAATCAAAGATATTCTCTAAAGATGGATGTTGACACCCTAATGACAAAGATAAGAAGCGGTGAGTTGTCACCAGATAAGATAGATTTAGGAGAAAAACAAGAATTGTTGGACAAAAAATGGAAAGTTTTGCTTGCAGAAAGCATTGCAAGACTGGTGAGAAAAGAAGAGAAAGTAGTGATACCTGAGGAATTGGAAAGAGCGCTAAAGGATGCCGTTGGTGCCTGAAAGATATTGCTTTTGTGCATGCATTAATTCACCAAAAGCTATTTACTACCCTCAGATGTAATTTTAAACCGACAAAGTTTGACTAATGAAACGGAAGACAATTCAGAAAGACAGGATGAAGAACTAGAGAAACTTAGAGATAAGAACCTGCGACTCGAAGAAAATTTGCATCTGCAAAAGACGAGTTGGTTATATTCCCATCATCTTCTATGGTCAGTTCTTTTTGGAATAGGATACGGAGCGATTATTGGGAATTCCATATACATTGCTTTGTATACAACCAACGCTCTTGGCTCCATTACACTTCTTCCTGAAATTGTGAAAATTGTTGTTGGCATCTTGTTTTTAATATTCTATCTTGGGTTTCCCATTTTCGCTTATATTCCCTACGTCATAGCGATAAAGGCACCAGATTTTTCACGTAGAAGTTGGTACGCCTATTCTATTTCATTTCTCTTCTTCGCAAGTCTGATATTCTATGTAGACCCATTGAAGTTGATTTTTCCCCAGTATGAGGGTATCGAAAGGTTAACTCAAGCGGTTCCTCCCATGGTTTTCCTTCATGTTTTTCTGATGGCTTTCTTTTCATCGTTTGTTCCACGATTCACTGAAAAGTGTGGATACAAACTAGTTCTTGACGGTTCCACATTTTGCCTTGAAGTTGATGCTGACATTCCTACAGTGTCGAAACAATTGGAAAAGCTTGAAGAAGACTTTAGGTTTGTACAAGTTAGACCTCTCGCAAAGCCCGACCTATTATATTTTGAAAAATTGCGAGTTCTTCCTTCAAAGATGAAGAGAATGGTCTTGCAAATTTTCCTTCAACCTAGAGAGAACAAAACTGATGTAGTCTTCGTGATGCATACAATCAAAAATGACATTCCAATGAGGACACGACATGATGAGGTGAGGAAAATTGGAGAGACTTTAATGAAATGGTTGCAACTCAGCAAAAATTTCACAGTTCTTGAAACTGAGAACGAACGCCTTGTCAATGATATGATTCAAAAATCTAAGAAGAGTTTTTATCGGCAACCAGTTCGCTTGCCCTCCAGAAAAACTGCGAGTGAATTCTTGAGACTTCACTACAAAGACATCTTAATCGTCGTAAGCCTTATGGTCGCTTTTCTGGCTTGGCTTTTCCCACAAAGATAACTAGATGTGTGCTAGAGTTTGGCATCATATACATCTATTGATCTTTCGTGATGGAGCGTGCATATGCCTTTCTTATCGACTGCGCCGTCATGCTGACGCAATACGGCGCAAAGCAAAAATGTTTCTTCGAAGAAACAAATTATGAAAGTTGTGTTTGTTGAGGTTCTTCAAGACGTTTTTTAGCCTTTTGTTTGAGGGCTTCAAAGCATAATGGACAAATTCGGATTTTGAAAATCTCTTCTTCGGACAAATATTGTTCGCAAATGTCACATTGTTTCTTTAGTTTGGGGCGGTCTTTATCTTCGAAACGACTATAAGGGCGATTTGAAGCGATTGAGTAACCCATTTCAATTGAAAGCTCGCCTTTTGAAACTCGCTCTTTATCTTCGTCGCTCAATTTGTTTAAAGCGTGCAATTTGCTGACAAAAGAGCGGTGTTTATAACCGAGTTCTTTAGCGATGCTCATAAGGGTCATTTTCTTCGTTTTGTTGAGGTATTTGATTAGATGTGCAAGTCCGATGGGGTCGTAAGAACGTTTCAGAATTGCCATTTTGCATTGAATAAGTAATGCTTCAACGTCTGGAACATTGTAGATCATACAAGGAGCTTTCTTCCATTTAAGTCGTTCAAGAGCGATGTGACGGGTTTCGCCGTCTAAGACTTCGTATTTCTCATTTGGGAGAATACGCACAATAAGAGGGTCAATGATTCTTCCATTGCGAATGTCGTTCATTAGTTTTTTAATGAAGAGTTCCGAGCGGTTGGTGCGAATGTCACGTTTGGGAGAAACGAGTTTGTTTAGGGGAATCCATTTAAAATCTCCGCTCATTTCTTCCCGCTCAGATGTTTCTTTCTATTAGGTAAGAGCGGTTTTCAACGAATTTTTTGATTGGCCAGAGAAAGCTTAGCGGGATTTCATAAACTAGGTCTTTACTATAAGGAGGACAACGGCTACAGCAATGTTTAACGATTTTTGAAACTTCAATGACATAATAGCCTTTATCGTAAAAGAAGACTACAATAACATAAAGCTCATCTTTGTTGTTTACTGAATGTTTGTATTTGAGGTCTATGCTCTTTTTGTTAAGCCATATAGTCTTTGAAGCGGTTCTCAAGGTTTCTTGATAGCTAAAAGAAGGCTTCATTTTGATTTCGAAGTGTGCTCTGAGTGCTCTGTTATAGCGGTCTGGTAAGGATGCGAATTGATCTTCTTTGGTTTTTTCTTCTATTTCGAGTTTTCCAAAACGGTATTTGTATTCTAGTTTCCAAAATTCATCAAAAAAAGTTTCGTCCTTTACACCTTTTCTCTTTGATATGTTTCTAGGTAAACGATGATATTTGAAACGCATTTCGCCTAGTTCGTTTTGATAAACTATGAAGTGAAGCGGAAAATCATAATTCAGGTTACATCTAGGGCATGCACATTCTACGAAAACGGAATCTCTACCACAATCTTCAAAGCCTTTAATGTCTTCAGCATAAGCTAAAGCCATTTCTAAGCCTTTGTCGTGGGGTGTTTTCTTTCGCGTCATTTTTGCTTCTTCTCCAAGTGTGGTAATATATCAATATAAGAATTATCTCCCTTATAAGGTTTATTTACTTTCTAAGGCGCATGTGCATTCTAAGGTACGTAAAGTTTATTTTCCCTAATCATTATAATGTTATCTATGTCCAAAAGGTACGTACCTATACCGAAACATGTGGTTCAAGCCTTGGCAATGGCAAAGCTTGACATTGAACAATGGCTAAGAATTCGGATTTACGGAATGGAACTGAATTTTGAACTAAAGGTTGTTGACAAAGATTTTGTGATAGAGGGTTTAGAGGATTTTGGAGAGGTTTACGTATATGAGCTGATGTTGCTGGAAAACGGAAACGAAATCACTGATAAGATTTCAGATATATATATAAACGCCTTTGTGACAAAGCCTGTCTGGAGTCTAGAATGTAGCTTCACAAAAAGAGAGATCGAGGTTTTGAAGAAGCGAATCGAAAAAAAGAAAAGCCTGACTGAGACCGCTTCTGAAATGGGCATTTCGCCCCAAGGTGTCGTCGCTTTCATTCGCGCTATAAAAAACAAAGTCAATCTACACCTATTGGATTATGCGCATCCTGAACATTGAAACCTTTGTCTTTTGTTCTGCTTCTCCCGACTAGATATTTCGCCCGAATATTAATGTCTTTAAAACGTACATACATGACTTTCGCAAAACTACAGAAAAGATTAAAGTTTCGTTGTTCCAAATAGAAAGCAAGCATGAAATCTTGGTAAAAAATGATAACGTCAGAAAATATCCGAGTTAAATCCGAATAACGTTCAATGAAAATGGAGGAAAAGACGATAACGCAGATACCGAAGCCGATTATTCTAAAGCTTGGAGGATCAGTTATTACAATAAAGAAGGAATCCTTTACTCTAAACAAGAGAGCAATCACGAGACTTGCGGAAGAGATCAAACGAGCTGATGTTAACTCTCTTGTCATAGTTCACGGTGGTGGTTCTTTCGGACATCCAGCCGCAAAACAGTACAGGATATATGAGGGTTACAAAGATTCGTCACAGATCATAGGATTCGCAAAAACACATCAAGCAATGACAATACTAAACAAACACATCATAAATTCCTTAATAGACTGGAGAATCCCAGCAGTAGAAATCCAACCCTCCTCCATCATAATCACAAAGTCAGGTCGAATCCACATCATGGAAAAAAGACCGCTAACGAAACTGCTTGAACTAGGATTCGTCCCGATTCTTTACGGAGACGCTGTTCCAGATTCCAGCAACGGATTCGCCATCCTGTCTGGCGACCAACTTGTCTCCCAACTCGCAATACGACTGAACGCAGACCGAATTATAATAGGCGTAGACGTAGACGGCCTCTACACTGCAGACCCGAAAAACCTCCCGTCCGCCCAACTCATCCAACACATCACCCTACAACAATTGAAAAAATTGCAAAACAAAATCGAAAAAACAAACGTAACCGATGTCACTGGTGGTATGCTTGGAAAAATACTTGAACTAATACCCGCACTAGAACATGGAGTTAATGTGAGAATCGTGAACGCCTTAAAACCCAGCAATGTTTATCGAGCGCTTAAAGGAGGAGAAGTTGTCGGCACCTTCATTGAAAAGGGGTGAAAAAACTGCCTAACCCAACTGAGAAGAGGAAGGCTAACCACATCCGTATATGTATAGAAGAAAACGTCAAAGCCCGACAGGCAACGACGGGATTCGAGGACATCTTCCTTGTTCACCAGGCTCTACCAGAAATTGATCGAGACAAAATTAACCTTTCAACAAGAGTTTTCAACCATAAACTTTCTGCCCCACTTATCGTAGAAGCCATGACTGGTGGAGCTGGAGAAACAGCGAAAATTAACGTAGCCATAGCCGAAGCGGTGGAGGAGCTAGGCTTGGGAATGGGGGTTGGAAGCCAACGAGCCGCCATTGAGAACCCAAAACTAGAAAACACGTTTGCGGTCGCCAGGAAAAAAGCGCCTACAGCTTTCCTCATAGCCAACATTGGAGCACCCCAACTCGTCAGAGGATATGGTGTCGAGCATGCCAAAAGAGCTGTGGAAATGATAGACGCCGACGCATTAGCCATCCACCTAAACCCGTTGCAAGAAGTCATCCAACCAGAAGGAGAAACAAACTATGTCGGCGTTCTCAAAAAAATCAGAGAAATGACACAGATACTAGATGCCCCGGTCATAGCTAAGGAAACTGGTACAGGTATGGCAGTCGAAGGAGCAAGAATGCTTGAAGCTGTAGGTGTAGCAGGCATTGACGTAGCAGGAGTCGGAGGAACAAGCTGGGCAGCAGTTGAATATCACCGAGCGAAAAAAATCCAAGACAAATTCCGTCAAAGGCTCGGTGAAGATTTCTGGGATTGGGGTATACCCACCGCTGTAAGCCTCGTTGAGGTAACTCAATCCGTTAATCTCCCAGTTATAGCCTCAGGCGGAGTGCGCTCTGGAATAGATGTTGCAAAGAGTTTAGCACTGGGCGCAAGTTTAACTGGCATGGCCTCGCCAATCTTACGCCCCGCCACAAACAACTCAAACAAGGTCAAAAAGGTGCTTCAATTCATAATAGAAGAATTGAGAAACACCATGTTCCTCGTAGGAGCAGAATCTGTTCAAAAACTGAAACAGGCTCCCGTCGTGGTAACCGGAAAAACGGCTGAGTGGTTGCGAGTACGAGGCTTCCAGCCTGAACAGTACGCAACAAGAAGAAGGAAAAGTGATTAGATGAAAATAGACATCGAAAAACTTCTGAATGAGAAAGCTCCAATAATTGATAAAATGATAAAAAAATACATTCCAAGAACATACGACAAAGAATCCTTGGTTTTTACACTTGGTCAACCAGCATACGAATACAGTTCTGAAGCTATAAACAAAGCAATAGCAGACCCCATATGGGAATTTTTAGACAGAGGCGGCAAAAGATGGAGACCAACCCTTTTCCTTTTGGTCTGCGAAGCTCTCGGCAAAAACCCAAACGAGTTCTTAGAGTTAGCCATAATTCCAGAAGTCATCCACAACGGAACAATAATGATAGATGATATCGAAGACTCGTCGGAATTACGGAGAGGCAAACCCTGCACGTACAAATTGTTCGGCCTTGACATCGCAGTCAATGTGGGAAACACAATGTACTATCTGCCATTGTTGACCTTAATCAAAAACAAGGACAAACTCTCTAAAGAAAAACTGACTAGACTCTACGAAATCTATGGGCAAGAAATGATCAACATAAGCTTTGGACAAGCAACAGACATCGCATGGCACAGAGGATTAGTAAATGCCGACGAAATCACAGAAAACCAGTATCTCCAGATGTGCGTATACAAGACTGGAACATTAGCAAGAATGTCAGCGAAGATGGCTGCCGTACTAGCAGACGCTGATAACGGTTTGATTGGAAAAATAGGAAAATTCGCGGAGGCACTCGCCGTAGCCTTTCAGATACGGGACGACATCCTCGATCTAGTCAATGAAAAATTCGCCGAAGGAAAGGGCGGACTCGGCCGAGATATTACGGAGGGAAAACGAACCTTGATGGTAATTCACGCATTAAGAAAAGCGGAGGCTGGAGACAAAGAGAGGTTGATAGAAATTCTCAACATGCACACAACCGATCAAAAAATAAGAAACGAAGCGATCGACATCATCAGAAAATATGGTTCAATAGAATACGCAGAAGAGTATGCACGAAACATGATGAAGGAAAGCTGGGAAGATATCAATGAGTTTCTACCACCATCAAACGCAAAGAAAGAGTTGAAGGCATTCGCTAGTTATCTCGTTGAAAGAAAAATCTGATTAAGCACGGAAAATCAAGTGGCAAACTTGACTTCAAATGCGAAACTTAGGGAAATCATTCGGAAGATCGCGCTTCTGAATGCGCTTAGCTACGGGGGAAAAGCTCAAACAGGGCCAGTTCTTGGCAAATTACTTGCAGAAGACCCACATCTTAAAACGAGGGTAAAGGAGGTGGCCTCCATCATTGCTGAGGTTGTCCAAGAGGTAAACAAGCTTTCTCCAGATAAGCAGAGAGGGATAGTTGAGGAGAAGTGGCCGGAGGCTTTGGTTAAGGAAAAAGCTGAGGTCAAGAGGATACTTCCGTCATTGCCAAATGCTGAAAATTACAAGCGGGTTGTCACTCGTTTTGCACCAAATCCAGACTGTCTTTTACATTTGGGGTCGGCTAGAGCCATAATCCTCTGTTATGAATATGCAAAAATGTACAACGGTTTGTTCTACCTCCGTTTCGAAGACACAGACCCAAGACTGAAAAAATCTGCCCTGCAATTCTACGATCTTATAAGAGAGGATATAATGTGGCTCGGATGTAAATGGAATGCCGAGTTCATCCAAAGCGACAGACTCCCCTTATACTATGAACACGCAGAAAAAATCCTCAGGGATGGCAATGCCTACGTCTGCACTTGCAAGCGCGAAGAGTTTCGAAAAAAAGCAACAATAAGGCAACCATGTCCATGTAGAAGTCTAACACCGGAAGAAAACCTTGCACGCTGGAAACATATGCTAGACGGAACTTATGGAGAAGGGAAAGCCGTTGTGAGAATTAAAACAGACCTGGAACACCCGAATCCTGCAGTTCGAGACTGGCCAGCGCTGAGGATCATTGACACAAAGAAGTATAGCCATCCAAGAGTGGGCAGCAAATACCGTGTCTGGCCTCTCTACAACTTCGCCTGCGGTGTCGACGATCATCTAATGGGCGTAACTCACATCATAAGGGGAAAAGAGCATTTAACCAATCAGACACGGCAGGAGTACATGTATCAGCACTTTGGATGGAAGTATCCCGAGGCCATTCATTATGGCAGACTTAAGATAACAGGAGCTTCTCTCAGCAAATCCGTGATTGTACAAGGACTTAGGAGTGGTCTTTTCAAGAGTTGGGATGACCCAAGGCTTGCCACGTTTGCCGCTTTGAGGAGGAGGGGGATAACGGCTGAAGCGATAAGGCGTCTAATAATTGATGTTGGTCCTAAGACCGCTGATGTGACGCTGAGCTGGGAGAACCTCTATGCCTACAATCGGAAAATAATTGACCCCGTCGCAAATCGGTACTTCTTTGTATGTGACCCGAAAAAACTGATAGTAACAAAAGTTCCACATGCATTCACCGCAAAGATTTCTCTGCACCCAGATAAGGTGGAAAGAGGCTTTCGTTGCTTTGAGATAAAGCCAAAAGAGGGTAGAGTATCCTTCTGGATTTCCAGCAACGATTTGAAACTTATGAAGAAGAATGGAAAAATACGTTTTATGGAATTGCTTAACTTTCAGGTTGAAAAAGTTACAAAGCATGGTGTTAAGGCGATTTTCCATAGCAAGTCTCATGAGGAAGCGAAAAAAGTTGGTGCTACCTTGATTCACTGGCTTCCACATAATACCGGTATTCCATGCGAAGTTGTGATGCCAGATGCTTCTGTAGTCAAAGGCCTTGCTGAAAATTCCTGTGAGAATTTGCATCCTGATGACATTATTCAGTTTGAACGTTTTGGTTTTGTACGAGTTGACAATGTGAATGAGAAGTTAATCGCATGTTTTGGTCATCGATAGTCAAAGATTTGAAATTCTTCAGATAACAATGACTTAGTTTTTTGCCCCGTTATGCTGCACGTTTCTGCGCTTACCAACAAAGCCCACTCCAACTCCAGTTCAAGAAACAGAACCCAAGACACAAACAGACGAAATGCTCCGACTAGACCACCGTCATCTAGGGTCTTCACAAAAATCTATTCACAAACGAAAATAATGTGACAAATATACACAAGACATTTTCACTCAGACCCAGATGTTTGACTTAACAGTTGGGACTTCTCCTCTAACTTCTTCTTTCTTCTCGCATACAAGTCTACAGAAAGTATAACGAGGAAAGGTGACAACAGGTACAACGTAGCCAACCATGGATTTCCAAGCCAAACAGCCACTCCAAAAATCTGCTCCACAAACTCGCCCCCAAACGCAAAAAATAGGATACTCTGAAATTCAACGGCTAAAAAAGTCAGTACCAAGACCACAACAAATTGTAAAAGAGCACTCCTTCTTTTCAAGATAAGTGACGGAATAAGAGAAGTCATCACCCAAATCCAAGCAAAAGAGTACATAAATTCAATGCGATCTATACGAGGCATCAAAAATTCTTGAATTGATGGAAAAAACGGACCCATAGATTGGACAACGCTGATAACAGCTACACTGGTAAACATCTGATAAGTAATCAGCAATACCCATACGCTAGATATGTAAAGAGGAGTCGTTAAAGCAGCCCTCACCGTAGATCATCGCCTTCCAATGGAAACAAAACCGACAAGAAAGAGGTTGCTTCCGCATTCAGTAGATACGATTGTCAACTCTTTTAAAGACACATTTCGAACCTTAGTTTCTAGGACGCTGTGAACACTTTCGGTTTCATCTTCGGGAGAAATCGTGACCCGCCGATTAGGGCAATAGAAATCTCTAGTTCCTTCGATTTTTGCCAGGTCTGTTGCGCGTACTTGAATTCGCTTCAATCCTTGTCGCTCCACTTGAAAGTTTTCCAGTGTGTATATCCACAGAAAATTATAAGGAAGAGAGTATCTTAAATATTACGATGCAATTATAATGTTTCAAAATCTTTCTTGAAAGGTGATTGAAGATTGGAAGCCCCATCAAGTCAGATTATGAGAGCTAGAAAAAGAAAGTTTTAAACGACATTATGTGATAAACTATCAGCGTTTGAACGCAAAACTACCAACACAAGTTCATTCATTGTTCGGTTGGAGAGAGAATGTCTAAAACTTCAAAAGCTGAGCGGGCTAAGGTATACAAAGACCACCGCGCCCAATTGTTTCTCAGCAAGTTCGTAAGTGGGGAGCTTAGTGAACTAAACCCGGTTTATGATCCCAAGTATGGGTACAAGTATCCAGTTATTGAAGCGATTGTAGGTGAGCCCCATATCACGGAGGAGTTTTTGAGGCGCCTCTTTGAAGTCGGCATTCTGAAGAGAAAACTCTACGACAAGATTGTTTATTGTCCGCATTGTAGTTCAGCCAGTGTCTCAGTTCATTACTGTTGCCCTCACTGCAAGTCGTTTGACATTAGGAAAAGTTCGTTAATCGAACATGTTCCATGCGGATACATTGATACTGAAGAGCACTTTCAAATAGAAGGAAAGCTCACGTGTCCAAGATGCCACAAGGAATTGGCCAAGCCTGATGTGGACTATAGAAAAGCAGGTGTGTGGTGCACCTGTACCGAGTGTGGCAAGAGCTTTGACATTCCGGTTCCATCTCATTTCTGTCGTGAATGCAAACAAACCTTCAGGTTTGAAGAATCCATTTACAAAGACGCATATTCTTACAGCTTAAATCAGAACGTAATGCAGGAAACGGGACTTGGCTTGTTTCTTATTGCTCCAATACGAGATTTTTTGCGGGGGCGCGGATTCGAAGTGAAGAGCCCCGGCTTCTTGAAGGGAAAATCTGGTGCGAGCCACATGTTTGACATCAAGGCTTCCCATGGAGATGGCCCTCGAAACATAACTGTGATCGACCTCACAGCAACAACTGATGGTGAGGTTTCTGAGCAACCCGTCATTGCAATGTTCGCTAAGATTTTTGATGTCAATCCCTATAGGGCATGCTTGATTGCGGTTCCGAAAATATGTAAAAGTGGGAAAAAGTTGGCTGCCCTTTACAAAATTAAGTTGATTGAAGCAAAAGATCAGAAGGGAGTGCTTAAGGCCTTAAAGGTACTGATCAATTAGAATGGTCTCAGTTGAAGCGGGGTTTTAACTTCCGAAGTAAACGGAAGTGTTTTCCTCTATTCTCCCAAGTCTAATCGATTCATTTCATAACTCCATAGAAAAATGTTTGATGCACAGTGACGATGATACAAGACCTAGGATAACAACTGTTAGGTTGCTTTAGCCTCGAAGATTGCGTCTAAGCCTGAGGAGACGTATAATAGTCAGCAAACTTTGTCCCTCTGCTAGTTACAACGTTAATGTGATACGTACTGCCTAAATCCCAGTCGTAGGTGACGTTCAACCATCCATGTTCACTTACTTTCAACTTAAATTCAAGCGGTGTGAACAACCGTGATGTGTGATTCACATAGACAGCGGATGCTTTGATTGATATCTTACCCACATTGCGAAGATAAACCGCAATCTCTCCTGTCTTAAACCACACTCCCTCTATGATGAACCGTTCACTCATATTTTCGCGAAGATTTTCGGTGATGAAATACGTGGCGGTTGTTGCAATTGACATAGCAGCAACTGCGATAACCATCAGCAATAGATTGCTTAAAACAGAGCTGATTCCCCTTCTATTCAATAATATCTTTTTCATTTCTTTTCACCGCTACAGGATGAGTTTAAAGACTAGGTACCCTGATGCTAGAAGGATGACGCAGTGTTTTAGACCAGCATTAACGGTTCCTTCACCCATCTTTCCAGCTGTGAGACCACTAAAGAAAGCTTGAATCACGCTCATATGAAAAAACATTCTTAAAGTAGTTTCTGGCGTCAAGAGGACTGACCCTGAAATTGAGAGTTCTGCCACTTGGAAAAATAAGCTTTTGAAGAGCAAGATCACGGTGAATAGGAAGACGTAGAAAGCAACGTAAACGATTGCGACGTAGGGCCTTGTTTGAGCTCTGCATTCTTTGTCTAACATTAAAGTTGACTGGATAAATTTACCCATTGGATCGAAGACTTTTTCAATTCGCCCCCCTGACTGACTGGCCTCCACAATCAGCGGGACTGTCCGTCGCATTAACACGGTGTCAACACGCTTGCCGAGGGATTCAAACGCTTGTTCAAATGACATTCCCCAAGACATATGAGCCACCATCTTCTTCAACTCCTTAGTTAAGGGCCCATAACTTCTTTTGGAAGCTTCTTCCAATGCTTGTGGCAAGGTCATTCCAGTTTGTTGAGCTTGAACAATGCTTCGGAAAAGGTCAGGCAGGTGTTCATCTATGGATCTCCTCCAACGATAATCGATATAATCTAGCACCGCCGTAGGAAAAATCGTGACTACCACTGCCAGCAATATGTATTCGTCAAAGAGTGGTCTATCCCAAAGTGTTATGCATGCCGTTATGATTATGGTTCCACCTAAAATACTGGACACGATCCAAGCGATTTTCTTCTCCCACTTTTCAATTCTAGGCATATTCACCGCCTTGGTGAAACGGCATCTAGAATTATCAAAAATACGGCTGATCCCACTGGTATGCCGAGGTATGACAGAAGATATAGCAACAAACGAGGATTGAGTAACCCCTGCCCGCCTCCACCTAACATCGCCATTACTGCAAGCATCACGACGAAAATGAGGGGGCCCGCAACACACAGAGTAACGTAAAACTCCGCCAAAACTCCAAGGTTATCAGAGAATCGACGCATAGCGATTTGTTTCAATTTCATGTATTGACGCGATCGAGTCACAAGATACTTCGTTAAGCTTCCTCCAGAGCGAATAGTAGCGATGAAGCCTTCAAGCAGCTCTTTAAACTTTGTAGAGGGTGTTCGATTAGAGGCAGACTCCAAGGCCGAAAAGATGTCAAAGCCGAAGAGTTCCACATCCCGTATTATGGTTTTAGCTTCATTTGAACCCGCCAGCGGGGCGTCAACTTGGGCCAAAGAACGAAATATGAGATCAGGAGGTACTCCTGCACCGGCTAATATGGCCATGTAACCTGCGGTGAAGGGAAGCCCATCCTCTAAGTTTCTTTTCAAACTATCTGCGCGATAAATGGGATAGGCGTAAAAACCGATGATCATTGAGACCCCCACAAGCAAACTTGCTCCTATTCCAAAGAGAAGCGAAGAAATTAATGGAAAATGAAGAAATGAAATTAGAATGAAGGATAATATTGTGAGGAAGGAAATGGAAACCAGCAAGGTCATAAGAACAGTCAAGCTAACGTATGCCCTGAAACTGATTTTTATTCCTGATTTTCGTAAGTTTTTATCCATGTCTCTAAACAAAGGCAAGAGTCGAGCGGCTTTTTCCCCAACAACTCGATAAGCAAGCATGCACGCTTTCTTAAGATTATTTTTGGTGTCGCCTAAACTCAATGCGCTCCCATCCTTGCTTTTCGATAAATGCGGATAGGATTGGCGTAATATTCTCGAATTATGGCAGCAACATCAGTATATCTCTGAATCTTATTTCTAACCATCCATTCTAACACTGTTTTTCTTTGATGAAGCTCCTCTTGAATTTTCTTGGAATCAAGCTCCAGTTTTTTCATGTTCCTCTCCAAAATGTAGCTTCGTCCAGAAAACAAGAAAACATCGTGCTTCGCATCCCATCGATATACATCATTTGTTAGAAACTCCTTTGTCTTCGGATCCAGAGCCACCATCTCGGTCACGGTGAGAGCTCTTCTAGCGGGTTTTCCTTCGATCTCAGTCCGTAACTGAATCATCACCACATCAATCATAGAGAGGAGAGGCCGTGGGATACTCATGGGCTCAGACTCCAAACGGTGAATAACGGCGTCCACAGATTCAGCATGAACAGTACTCATGCCTAAATGCCCAGTGGCCATCGCCTGAAAAAGAGTGTAAGCCTCTTCGCCACGGACTTCACCTACAATGATGTAGTCAGGTCTCTGTCGCACTGCCGCCTTCAAAAGATCAAACAGTGTAATGGCGCCCGTCGCTTTTTGTTCGTATAAAAACCCAGGTCGCACAATGGATGAAATCCAATTTTCATGGGGCAAATTAAGCTCAGCGGTGTCCTCTACGCTCACAATTTTCAATTCAGGTTTTATGAACATCGACAGGCAGTTGAGCGTAGTCGTCTTCCCTGATGCCACTCCCCCTGCTATGAGAACAGATGCTCGATTTTCAATGGCATACCAGAAATACGCGGCCAGATCCGATGAAAGAGTGTTGAAGGAAATCAAATCTGAAATGGTGAGTGGATTCGCGCGAAACCGGCGAATCGTAAATGTTGAGCCTCTTCTAGTGACTTCAGTTCCATAAGTGAGTTGGATACGACTTCCATCTGGCAAGGAGGCATCAAGCATTGGACTTGCGATGGAAACATTCTTTTTGGCGAGGTAAGCTAGCCGGATTATAAACGAATTCAGTTCGTTAACGTCCTTGTATATGATGTTTGTAGGCAGAGACTCGTATTCTCTGTGCCAAATGTATATGGGAATGTTGACGCCATCAGCAGAAATATCTTCGATCAAATGATCTTTCATGAAAGGGTCGATTTTTCCGTAGCCAATGAAGTCACGTACGATGTAGTACATGAACTTGTCGATGGCTTCATCAGCAATCTTTAAGTGGTAGTCCTTTATGACTTCCCGAACTTTGTTTCTCAGATACTGCTCAGCCTTTTCTCTTGTTTCAAGGTCTTTAAAATTGACATTTATCTCCTCCATCAGAAGAGCCTTAATTTCTTTGAGTTGGGTCTTTTCTTCTTCAAGAAGCGTAGGCTCAATTATTTCATACAACATCTTTTGTGTATTGGGTTGCCTAACAACTGCAGCGTAGACGTAGGGCTCATTTATGGGATAAACTTCTCGAAACACTGAAGGCTCTTTTTCTTTCACTGCCTTTGCTTCATGTACCATTTAGCGTTCACTCTCGCCAATCTCATTCTTTCTAGGGATGCGTTTGCTATAGGCGAATGTACATTCACGAGAATAGTGTGTCACAAGACTTAATAAACTCTATGAATGTTAAATCACTTAAGTTTCCACTTACACCAACATTTTGCAGACATTCAAAATTCTGGAAAATAGCATCTACAAATGTCTTTTATTCCCTTTCTAATGGTAACAATAAGATGTTTTTTAAAGGCGTTCCCGCTTTACATATAGATGTTTCCTTGAGGAGGCAGACTAGATGGAACAATGGTTTGTGAATCGCCGTAAGTCTAAGGTTTTGGATCTTGCGTATCGGCAGATGACGCTTGCTATCGACACCGTCACTGAACTTGAGAAATCTATCATTGCCGCCTCGAAGAGAAACAAAGAAAAGGCGAAGAAGTGTATAGAACGGCTCTTCCCTATAGAGGAGGAAATTGATAACCTTAGAAGATCAGTTTTCGAGGAGTTGACAAGGGGAAGTCTACCGTCTAATGATCGTGAAGATATCATGCATTTGGTCAAGAGACTTGATGTGATGGCAGATCACGTGAAGGATTCTTCAAGGAGCGTTTTTGTCCTGACCGAGGCTGAGGTGCCTGAAGATGTTTGGGGTATGTATGTCGGCATGGCTGGCAACCTAGTGGATTGCGCCTCTACCTTACGAAAAAGTCTTGAGAAATTGGGGAGCGCTCCGCATGAAGCCAGAGCTCTTTCACAAAAGGTTGACCAAGTAGAGAAAAAAGTTGACGACAATTATTTAGAAACTAAAAGTTTACTCCTTAAACACGGTGAAGATGTCAATCCTGCTACATTAATGATACTTAAAGACTTGTTGGAGTCCATGGAGGAAGTAGCAGACAGCTGCGCAGACACTGCTGACTACGTCAAAATATTAACTGTTGCTCGAGAAACTGCCTAAGCAGAGTTTGTTCACCTTATTAGGCGTTTAGGCTGCCCAAAAAGGAGATTTGCGTCTCATCACGTCGACAAGCTCGTTCAGAACATTGAGTCCTTCTGGGGATAAGCGATCTTGGAACTTTGTTAGCAACTTTTTTGCGTGTTCTTCCGGAACCTTAACGTGAAGTATATCCTTTTCGTAGATGTGTCTTCCTACAGTGGGTTTGTCTAGTGAGATAGCTACTTGCATTCCAGTTTTTGCTTCTGAGACGGTTTGTCCACGATCTTGAATTTGGATTATTTCCCCGATGTTACTTCCGTCTTCTCTGGCAAGCATATATTTAGGTTTGATTCGCCCAGCTAAAACCTCGATTCCTACTATGGCAGGTTTGGCCCGTCTAAACACATGGCCGGGAAGAAGTTTTATTTTGCCAGGTTTAATTAATCTGTTGAATTCTTCTTGAAGATGTGCTTCTTTCTTGCTTCTCGCCCATTTAGTGTAATCGTCGATTAAATGATAAATGATGTTGTGTTGGAATATCGGGACTCTTCGATCTCTTGCTTCTTCTTCCGCGTCTGGTAGTGTCTTTACGTTGAAGGCTATGATGACTCCGTGAAGTGGTTCGTGTTCCTTAACTACGACTGCTTCCATAATGTCTCGTTTAGAAACATCGCCAACATCTGCCAATCGTATTGGAACATTGCTTCGCCTCAGAATATCCGCAATTGCCTCAAGAGAACCTAACGTGTCAGTTTTTAGCACAATGCCTTCTATACCGGTAGCAATTCTGATTTTTTCTATCTCTTCAGAAACCGTTTTGATGTATTTTTCAAGTTGGTTTTCGGATGGAACTACATACAATGGTGCGCCAGCTAGAGCATCTTCAAGGTCTGGTGCCGCTATTTTTATTCCAGTTGCAGCTGAAATCGTGTTTACTGAGGAGAATTTGTCTCTGGGGTCTCTGATTTCGTCAAGCGGTTTGGGCAGAAGTGCTGCGCGGACCTTGGTTACGAGGGGTTTTTCTTTTCCTCCAACAACGATTATGTCGCCTTTTTTGAGCACGCCGTCGTAGATGACTGCATTAATGGTGATTCCAAGTCCAGGTTCCTCCTTAACTTCTAGGACTGTACCTTTTGCTGGGCCTCTTGTCACTTTCAGTCGAGTTCGCAAGAATTGTTGAGTTAAGCCTACTAGAACTGCTAGAAGCTCGGGTATGCCTTCTCCTGTTTTGGCGCTTACTGGAACAACGGCTGCCGTTTGAGTGAAATCGGATATTTTGTCAAAGCGGTCTGCTCGGAAACCGATTCTGGAAAATGTTCCTAGAATTGTGTAAAGGCGGTTGTCAAGGTCTTGGCGAACGTATGGGTCTTGGGTTTGATATGATGTTAGAAATGGCTCGTTTGGTTTGGATTTCCAGCCGGGTATACGGTCGATTTTGTTTGCTGCGACGAGAAATGGGGTTTTTCTTGCCTTAAGGATGTCGATGCATTCATTGGTTTGAGCTTCGAAGCCCTTTAAGACGTCGATAACGAGGATTGCGATATCTGCTACCCCGCCGCCTCTTTTTCTCAGGTTGGCGAAAGCTTCGTGTCCGGGGGTGTCGATTACAAGTAATCCGGGAATTTGTATTTTACTTCTAAATTTTTTTAGGAGAGGCCCGCATATTTCCTTGAGTGTTTTGAAGGGGAAGAAGCTTGCTCCGATATGCTGGGTTATGCCTCCGGCTTCACGGGCTTGGACGCTGCTTTTTCTGATTCTGTCCAGTAGCAAGGTCTTGCCTGTGTCGATGTGGCCAAGCACGCACACGATGGGTTGCCTTACAGGCATCTGATTTACCCTCTTTTCTCATTGGAAAACGTGACCAACCAGTCTCATCATGAATAGTGTATCAACGTTATAAATTGTTTCGCCATCAAGTTAATGTCGTAAACTCATGATGGATATTAGTAACAAGTTTCATTAGAGCAGATGTTTGAGGAAAAGTATTTACTTCAAGTATTGTATGGAAGGAGATTTATTCAGAGAGTGCGTTGAAAATGCTTTGCCTTTCACAGCATATTCGTGACTGTTTTTGGTGGGTTATGCTTTGAAAAGGCAGGTGTATACTTGATTATGCCTTTCCTCTCTCTTCTTTTCCAAAATATTTTGTCCATCGAACCTTGCGCGAATCTCGTTTCAGCTTTGTTGAGCTTTTTCTGCATTTGCTTGAGCAAAACCAGAGGGTTGTTCCGTCGTTTTTTACGTACATGATGCCTGTGCCTGGTGGGAATTCGTTTCCGCAGAATGAGCATTGTCGAGGCTTTGGCATCAGTGAAACCTCGTTATCGTCGTCTCATTTTCCTTGCTTCGCGGTCTGTTTCTCTTAGCATGAGGATGTCGTTGGTGCGTATTGGGCCTTTTACGTTTCTGGTTATGATGCGGCCTCTGTCTCTGCCTTCGAGTATGCGGACTCTGACTTGTGTGATTTGGCCTGTTGTTCCTGTTCGGCCGATTATTTGGATGACTTCGGCTGGTGTTAGTCCTTCTGCTTCTTCGGTCATTCGCTGTGGCCCTTCTTTTTCAGTTCTTCGATTCTGTTGGAGATTTCTTTGATTAAGTCTGTTGCGTTGCCGGCTTCGGTTATGCATACTGAGGCTGCGGGTACGTCTATTCCTGCGGAGGTTCCGAGTTTTTGTTTGTTGGGTACGAAGGTGTATGGGATTTTGTGTTCGTCGCAGAGTATGGGTAGGTGTGCGACGACTTCTGGTGGGTCTACGTCTTCGGCTATGACTACTAGTTTTGCTTGTCCTCTTTCGATGGCTTTGGTTGTTTCGTTTGTGCCTTTGCATGTGGCGCCTGTTTGTGCAGCTATTTGTAGGGCTTCATATGCGGCGTCTGCTATTTCTTTTGGAATTTCAAATTTTACGTAGAATGGTCTGGACGTGATCCTTCACCCCTTTTTAAATTTTTTGTGTGCTGGTTTTATCAGTGATTAGGTTTATGAATGTTTCGACGTTTTTGTGTTTGCTCTTTGTTATGTTATTTGTGTGTCTCTCTTTTATTAGACCCCCCTATAGCCCCCCCTAATTCTTTGCAGCTCCTTATTCTCTCTCTTATTAGACCCCCTACCTAGGGGGGAGGGGTCGCGACTTCTGTCAGAGTTGTTTTTGGGTTCTGCTCCTAAGCTTTGTAGAGGCTCTGTTTACGCTTTGATTGCGTGAGAATTTAATGTTGTTTGTTGTCAGTGTTATGAGCGTTATAAATGTGTTAGAACGTTGGGTGATGAGGTGAAGAGCTTCAGTTGCCTGTGCTGTCTATGAAATACTCAGGGCATACATGTGGTTGCAGCTGGAGACTCATCGTACGGGTGACCAAACCTTCGAAACATTCTTTCCACGTATAACAAAAGAGAGATAGTTAGCAAGCCATATCCCGACAACCCTGAAAAGTCCAAGTTTTCGAAACCGCCTTAACGACTCATACACGGTGAGGCTTTTAATAAACACGAATCTTCCTCTTTTTGACAGCCGAAACGCAAGTTCATGGTCCTCACTGCACGGCAAACTTTCGTCAAATCCGTTGACTTTCAAAAACTCGCTTCTTCGGACTACAAAAAATTCTCCACGGCAGTGAGGTTTGAACCTAGCCAAAATTCGGGTAAGAGAATTATGAAGGTCAAAGAAAACTTTTTCATGAAATCTTGGTTTTACGGGCATAATGAAACACGTGGCGCCTATAACTGTAGAGTTGCTAAACGTTTCAAGCACCTTTTCCACGAAATCAGCGGTGGTAATCACGTCTGCATCAAGAAAAACCAGAACGTCTCCGCATGCTCGTTTGGCCCCATAATTTCTCGCCCTAGCTATCCCTTGTTCTCGCAGTACGTACACCTTATCCGTGAAGCGCCTTGCGACTTCAACGGTTTTATCTTTGCTTCCTCCGTCAACCACTATGATCTCGATGAGATGATCTATGTTAACCAGCCTGGACAATGTTGCCGCTATGTATTTTTCCTCTTGAAAAGCGGGAATGACCACCGAGACGGTTCGAACTTTTGTTTCCATAGTCCCTCTAGCCTTCAAATGTATCGTGTCGTCTCATACACTATTCGTAGTTTGTTATCGTATAGGCGTCCATTCATGTGATGTCACGCCATAGACTAGAAATATTAGATAATTTTTGATCCATGTCCTAAATAGCCTGAACAATCCTACCTGCCTTGGGCGTCTCATCGATTCGTAGACGGATAAGTCATTGATGAAAACGAATTTTCCGCGTTTAGATAATTGGTATATTAAATCAGAATCTTCTGATGTTGTTGTGGCTTCGTTGAACCCACCGATTTTCTTGAACATTTCTTTTCTCACTGCAATGAACGCTCCGCTTGGATAGAACTTAAATCTTGTCGGTGGCAAAACATTCATGGAAAATCGGATACATGTGTTCAAAATTTTGAAAAAAATTAATTCAGATGCTTTTGGGTCTAGAGGTATATTGTTGCAGGTTGCACCGACGATGTTGGGGCAAGCAAAAATATTGTTAACTGCCTTTATGAGGTAGGGTGGAACGATAACGCTTGCATCAATAAACAGTATGATATCCCCTTCAGTGCGAGCTGCGCCATAATTTCTAGCCTTGGACACTCCTCTCTCCTTAAAAACATAGATATTATTCACGTAACGTTTAGCGGTTTCAACAGTTTTATCGGTGCTTCCTCCGTCCACCATTATGATTTCCATGCTTGGATTGATTCTAAGCAAACTGGCTAACGTCGCACCGATGAATTTCTCCTCTTGGAAGGTGGGGATAACTACAGAAATCATCTTCTTTTCTCTTATGTGGGTCTTGAGGATCTGCATCCATCCTCTTTCCCTACTTTCGAACTAGGCAATATCAAGTTTTTGCTATGTTTCGTCAAACGAATCTTAGAATAAAGGTGTTAGTGCTTTTAAAAGGTTTAAATGATAAGAACAAGCCATTTGTGATACGTTCAAACTTGGCAGTCGTAGAGGTGTGTAAGGATGCATAAATCAGCCTTTGTTGCATTGGCCGTAGCGATTTGTCTATGCACTGGGATTTTTGTTCCCATTCATGGAGTAAACACTACAAGTGTTCCCAGCAAAGCACGATTGTTTGACCCACGAACATTATACATTCACGGATACCTAGTCTACAAATACAATTGTCCAACGCCTGCTTCAATTCCGATTCCGATTTTTGTAGAGGTTTGGGCGAATAATTTTTGGTCAGACGTAAGGATTTTGCAAACTGCGTCAAGTTCTGGTGGGCGGACGTTAGGAGTCGGTTACGTAAAACAAAGTGTTACTAGTGGAAAATACGATTTGACAGAAAGGGAAGATCACAATTCAATTTATGGTGTGCAGTTTAATTTCACTGATGTTAAGCCGTATCAGGAAATCAGAACGGACGTTTGGATTAAGCTTTCCATATCGAAAGTTGATATGACGGATATATTGAATGAGACTGTGGGGGATATTTCTGAGGCAAGTAGTCAACTTGGTGCTGACTATGAAGCATATGTGAACGAAACATACTACTGGGATTACAGCAACGCAGGTGTTCAAGACGTGATTCAAGAGATTAACCAAACAGCTGGTGGATCCAACGTGTATGACATAGTCTACGCGACAATAGACTGGTTTTCCACTCATATGGTCTACAGGGAGCACGAGGATTACCCTGATCAGAGGTTGAAGGCCAGCCGGATACTGAACGAAACCGTCGAGGTTACGGGTGATGGAGAAAAGCGATATGGCGTCTGTAGACATTTTGCTGAGGTTTTTGTTGCGATTATGCGGGGATTTGGGATTCCTTGTAACCTTTTTAATGGGTTGGTTTTTTCCGACATGGGTGGAACTGTTGGCGTTGTCTTTAGCGGGGGTCATGCGTGGTGTGAGGTGTACATGCCCAACATAGGATGGGTTCCGTTAGAGGTTACGATTTCTGACAGATATATTCGGGACATCGTTCGGGTGGGGCTCATTTCTCCATACTATTATCTTCCGATATACAAGGAATTTACAAACTCTGAGCCCGAGGAGACGGAAGAACAGGGAGAACCCAAAGAATCTTATGAATATCTTATCGCTGCCTACTGGGGCTGGGGGGTGGGCGAGGTTCCTATACTAACGCTTGAAGGCTTAATTCACACCGTAGTTTCGATGCCTATTATCAATTGGATTCTGCTGGTGGCAGTCATAGTCTTAATAGTCGATAGCATCATGGTGAGAAGGAAAATCAAAGCGTTAACTGAACGTACTCTCCTCGTCTAAACTAAGCAACCCAATGCTTTCAGCTTCGTATACTGGAACAACTGGATAAGCATTAAGCTGACAGCAGAACTTCACATCGTCTTCGTATCCTATGTCTTTGAGATATCGTGCGTGGCTTCCACGTTGAATAATCTTAATTATCTGTCTACACGACCGTTGAAAAGTTAACGACGCTGCTAAAACAGCATCTGAACATTCGATTTTGTCGGTTAGTAGGTTCTCCACGATTGCCCCTGCACACATGAAGTCTTCTAATGAAAACCGTCCATGTGCCCCTGAAAGCACAAAGGAAATCCCAATTTTTTCTTTTTCAGCAATCTTAAAAGCTGTCTTGGCAACAGCCTCAGCATTACAGAAGGCGCCGATCAGCACCCACCTTGCATTTTTGGATAAGCAGATGGCCTTTGTCCCACTTGTTGTGGTCAAAATTACATGCTTTTCTTTCACTATGTTGGGAGAAAATTCCAGCGGCGAGTTTCCTAAATCGAATCCTTTGGGCTTTATTCCTCTTCTTTCGCCAGCTAGCAAAAACTCGGGATGCTTCTTGCTAAGCGCTTGGGCTTCTATGATGGTTTTTGTTGGAATCACCTCTTCGGCACCGTTCGCTAATGCTGTGACAATGGTGGAGCAGCACCTCAAAACGTCAATGACAACAAGCACGTCTCCTCTGCTTACCGCTTTCACAGCATCCTTTGCACTCAGTTCTAGGCTTACTAGCATTTTTTCTCGAATCGAGTTTTGCGTCTTTGCCTTTTTCATCTGTAGTGCTTTCCCAAGACTCCCCAGATTTCTTCTTTTATAGGCTTAGAAAGATTGAGCGTTGTTCCATCTATTCGAAAAATGCAGGATTTGTCTTTCTTGTCTTTCACCCTGCCAATGATAGACGCTTGAATACCTTTTTTCTGAAGAGCGCCCACTATTTCTTTAGCCTTCTCGGGGTGCGCGGAAATTATCAGTGATCCGGAGCCGATGGTTTTAAGTGGATCTATGTTCAGGGCTCTGCAAATCGCCTCTGTCTCTCTGTAAATGGGTATTTTCTCCTCGTGGACTTGGATGCTTACATCGGATGCCCATGCGATTTCTTGTAGTCCTCCTGCAATTCCTCCCTCCGTAGCGTCATGCATCACGTGAACTCCTCCAGCTTTGACTGCAGTTAAGGCATCCTTTACCACGCTGACCTTTTTGATGAATTTTTGGGCGTTCTCAACAGTTCCTGAGTTGATCTTTCTTTGGAGCGATTCAGCTAATTCGCTTGATAGGATGGCTGTTCCTTCGATGGCAGTGCCCTTAGTTATAATCAGATGGTCGCCGACTTTTGCTCCGCTTGATTGCACAAACTTTCCCTTTTCTGTTTCGCCCATAGCGGTTGCAACTATAATTGGTCTTTTGATGCCCGGTGTGACTTCGCTGTGTCCGCCTACAATAGCGATACCTAACTCCTTTGCTGCAGTGTCAATTTGCTGAGTTATATGCTTCAGCTTTGCAGTGTCCATGTTGTTTGGCAGAAGAAGCACAATGAGCATCCAAAGTGGTTTAACTCCGCGAGTTGCGATGTCGTTGGCGACAATGTTGACAGCCAACCAGCCGATGTTTTCCACAGCGCCAGTTATCGGGTCAGAGTGAACAACAAGAACCTTATCCTTAAAATCAATCACCGAAGCGTCTTCTCCAATACTTGGACCAAGAATCACACGAGAATTAGCCGCTCCTAAACAGCTGAAAACAAGTTGCTTCAGCACGTCTGGTTCAAGCTTTCCAACCGACAGTGATTGCCTAGTCATATTTAACCTCCAATGTTAATGTTAACCATTGCTTCTGTAACTTAAAAATTGAACATCTTAAGATGCCTTTTAACCTTTGAGGGACGGTAAGGAACGCCATATTGCCCTCACTATTGGCAGAGCCGCTATGAGACCAATTGTCATTTGACCGATGTTCACTGGAATCTCAGCTATTGCTATAACATAATAGCCAAACAACGGACCGAGAAGAAACTGTTGATAAATGAAATAACCTATTACCATCACTGAACCCCCTATAAGTGTCGTGAGAATCAACCAACCAAATTCCGGTTCAAAAACAAAACCCATTAAACTGATTAACACAATCACTAAAGCCCCTAGAGAGAACCAAAATTCTGGTGGAATAAACAAAATTGCGGTGGGGTTTTCAGGTGGAGGGATGCCAAGAGAAAGTTCTACCGTGCCGCTATAATAAAGGGACCCGATTCCTCCCAACAAAACTCCTGCTATCAAACCGACAATGAATGTAAAGGCTTTCCATTGAAGTTTAGATCTAAACTTAATTCTTTTGCGACTGAGGATGCCAACGATGCTCCCTTCGCATGCCTTTATGATAAGAGTTGCTGGCGCGTAATGTGGGTAGCCTAAAAGGATATCTGCGGACATAGAGCCGACTCCTCCTGCGAAAGCACCGATAAATGGACCGAAAAGAAGGGCCGTAATGAACACCATGGTTTCGCCGATATTAAAGAAGCCTTTTGTGAGCGGTACATAGATGGAGAAGACCATAGTGGCTACACATACAAGCGATGTGAAAATGGCTGTGATAGCTAATTGGATTGGTCTTGACGCAAATGTTCTTTGAGACATATGAATCAGCTATAGTATAGTTGTAACTAGAATAAAAAGTCCCGAAATTTATTAGTTGTGGTTGATAAAGAAATTGTTTGAAAACCTTTGATATTGAGAAACGTTCGGGAGCATGAGGAGTTGGATTCTTACTAAGAACCAGAATGCATGCATTATTTCGCAGCCCTTTTCTTCTTTTGTTTTTCGCAATCTTCCTTTGTAGTATGTTTCGTATTGAATAGGAAAGCGCTAAATACCCTATTATATATACATGGGAGCTAGGGGATGCTTTACTTGTATACACCCATAAGGAAAGGCACTATAATTCTGATAACTGGAATTGTAATTCTCTTTCTGAGCTTTCTTGTTCCTTGGGACATGTTTCTACCACCTTTCCAAGTAGAACAAAGATTTGATTGGCAAGTACATCCCAATGTTGTTGGTATATTTCCACGTGACTTAATTTGGGGAACCTGTGTTCATGGTACAATCTATTGTTCGGGGGCAAATGATGATATAGACTTCCGTATCACGGATTCAGGAGACCATGTTCTATTCAATCCTGGAAGAATATACAGTGGTTATAAATTTAGATGGCAAGTTCCGTACAACGACATCTACCATTTCAAGTTTGACAATACTATAAGCTTGGTTACAACCAAAACGGTTGGATACTGGATTGAACTATACTATTATTCCCATATCCTCTTACTTGTGGGAATCATAGCAACAATTGTTGGAGTTTATTTCGCAGTAAAAGGAGCAATAGAAATGGCTACGAAGAAAAAGAGCGTCCTCTGCAAACACTGTGGAACAATGAACCTCAAAGAAGCAATATACTGTACAGAGTGTGGAAAGAAAATGGGTCAGGGATCCTCATAATCTTGCATGTATGCAAGTGTGAAAGGGAATGAAAGCGTGGGTAGGATGACAAAAATATTCGTCATTGATTTCGTTTGGGCTTTCTTTAATGGACTCCTGCTGCCAACCTCGCATGTTGCAGTGGCGGTGAGCATTATAGGGTGGTTTATATTCGCGTTCATTGCGACAGCGATTTTCTCTCAAACACTGATTGATACGGAGGCAAAGAAGAGAACACCCGTTACACCAATAACGTCATTTGACCAAAAGAGTAGCATCACGGGTTCGTTGATATTGGTCGGCATCATTGGAGTTGTACCCTTTTTCATAGGCTACGCGATAACTCCATTTTAGAAGAAAAACCGACCTCTTCATGCACGCATTAGTGATTTTTTACATTAAAGTCTTCTACAGAAGGTTACAGTAACATTTTTAGCTCATCGATGGCCTGCAAAGCTCGTTTTCCACGCTTGGTAATTTTGAAGTATTTTCTTTTCTCCCTTTCATAGGCGATCACCAACCCTCTTTCTGAGAGTTCGTTTAGGTGTTGATAGACAGCAGCTCGTGTCATTGTTTTTCCAAGTTTTTTCCATAGGTCATAGCCGTAAGTGTCTTTTCTGCTGAGATTGCGCAGAATCTTCTCTTTTGTGCTTAATTCTAGGCCGACTACAGCGGTTTTGCGTTTTTTCGTCAGGGCCTGTAGTACATCGGTTGCTTTCAAACCGCTTGCGGTTATGAGACATACAACGCTGTCTTTCTTGTTGATAGTGCCTTGGGTAACCATTTTTTCGAGCGCGGCTATTGTGGCTGAGCTCGCTGGCTCTGCAAAGATTCCTTCAAGCCTTGCGATTTTTTGTTCAGCGGTGAAGATTTCGGAATCGCTGACTGAGATTGCGATGCCTTTCGAATCTGTTAGCGCCTTTAGTGCCCATATTCCGTTAAACGGGTTGCGCACAAGGATTCCTAAAGCGTGTGTGGACGGCTTATGAACAGCAGTTGGTTTTGATTTGCTTTTCAGGTGCGCATTGACGATGGGGGCGCATCCGTGAGCTTGTACGCCGACCATCTTTGGTAGCGTTTCAATCTTTCCGAGCATTTGTAGTTCTTTGAAACCTTTCCAAATGGAGTATATGATTCCGCCGCTCCCCATAGAAACGATGAACCAGTCGGGTACTCCAAATTGTTCCGTAACTTCGTATGCTATGGTTTTCTGGGCTTCAATTACGAGGGGGTTCAATTCAGCGGTGGCTTGATACCAGCCTGTCTCTTTTCCCAATGATTCTGCCCGTTCTATGGAGTCGTCAACAATTTCACCATGTTCGTCAAGGATGGCATCGTAGATCAGCATTTGGGCGAGCTTGCCCATGTCAACGAGTTTGGGAACAATAATGTGACACGTGAGTCCAGACTTTGCGCAGTAAGCAGCCGAAGAAGCTCCTAGGTTCCCGTTCGAAGCACAAACCATAGAACTGTACTTCAAATCCAAAGCGTTGGAAACCATCAACGCGGCGCATCTGTCTCTAAAGGAATTCGTAGGGTTTCGTGTTTCATCCTTAAGATACACTGCACTCAAACCAAGCTTTTTTGCAAGACGCGTAGCTGTATGTAGGGGGGTGCCGCCTTCGCCCAGTGTCACGGTGTTTTTGACTTCTGGAAGAAGTTGTTTGTATTTCCAAAAGGAGATGGCCTCAGCGAGCTTGATTCCCCTTAACTTTAACTGTTTGAAATCAAGAGCGTATTCCAAAAGGCCTCCACACTTCTCGCATCTATATCGTGGAGGATACGGCTTCAGCGTTGTTGAACACTGGGTACACCGCAAAATCGTCATAGTGAATAAACTCCATGAAATAGTTGTGTTCTCCTAACTTTTATCGGTTGTTTAGTAAATGTTTAAGAGAATCCGAGACGAGTTATGAGCGAAACATCGCTAGTGAAGAGTGCCTGAGGGAATAATTATTGAATATACGGGACTTGAAGCCTGGCATGAGCCACGTAAATATCAAGGTGAAGGTTGTAATCGTTTCAGAACTCAAACATGTTACGTCGGGTAAGGGTGTTGAGCACGAAATCCTTGAGCTAGGGGTGGAAGATGAAACCGGGTCGATGGCGATGGATTTGTGGAATGAAAAGATAATTCCACTGAAGGTTGGAGATGTCTTGCAAATTGAAAATGGCTTTGTAACCTCATTCAAAGGAGTTTGGAGAATGAACGTCGGAAAATACGGAGAGGTAACGAAGGTTTAGTCGAGTTAAGGGTTTTTGTAAGCGGACAAGACTTCTTCTCATAACAGTTCCCAAAATGTCAGCGTAAATCTCGTATTTCATTCTTATACTCAACATACTTCCCAAAACTGAGTCATAACTCCGTTGGAACACTGGATGAACTACCGGCCAACGTTTTGATTCCAACCCACTGCGTTGCTACAAAGCCTAGGGAGAGTCGGAGCCAAACAGTTAAAATTCTTGTTAGAATGGTTGCAGCGCCACCAATATCGACAGGAACACCGAGTGACGCGTAAAGACTGATCATAATGGGTTCTACAATGCCCACTTCAGCAGGGATTCCTACGGGTACGGCTTGAATGGCGCAACTGATGGAATACACGGTAACCACGGTAACTATTATGCTGAAACTGAACTGGTAGCCAAGAGAGAGAAAAATCAGCAGAGATATGAGCAAACTAAAGAGCCAAGATATTATCGAAAAAATCACTGGTGGAACCAAGCTCGTAGGATGCGCACCTAAGATATCTATTGCCTGATGAAAAGCTTTCAAGGCTCTCTGTACCTCAGAGGTCAAATTTGTTAACCGCCAGCGGCCTTTAGAAATAAACGCAATCAGTCTCAGCAGAGAATCGGTTATTTTGCGGGTTATGTGCTCTTTGAAGCATAGAAGGAACATGAAAGCCAGTGTAATTACGGTGCCAAACGATACGAGCAATATTAGGTTCAGGATAAACCCGGAGATTTCATGCTTCAAAACAAAAAGGAACGAGAGAGAACCGATGATCAGACTTCCAAGGGTTACCGCAGTTGAGAGGATTCTATGACTTACAACGGATGCTGCAACTCTTCCAGTGTTTTCGTTTGTTTCTTTGGACATTAGATAAGCTTTAGAAACATCTCCTGTAACCGATTCCGCAGGAACCAAGATGTCAACGAAAGCTCCAACCCAAACGAGAAGAAAAGTCTTCTTAAAAGAAGTTTTTACCGAGAGAGGAAGCAAAAGATAATGCCAAGTCAGGGCGTAGAAGAGTATGTCTAGTAAAAAAGCGATTATCGCCAGTGAGTAGTAGAAAGGATTGACGCTTTGAATGGTCGCTATCATCTCGGATATGTCGACGAAGAAGTACAGGTAGCAAACAAAAACCAGTAGGCCGATGAGCAGAAATGGAATGGATTTTGTTATCATTGTACGCCTTTCTAACGCCATTTATTGCTACACCCAACGCGCGAATAGAAGCAGATAACGGTTACTGCATATTATGGTTTATGCTCATTGGAGCTGTTACCTCTTCGATTGATGAGCCTGTTCCGTGAAGGTGTTACCTTTCGGTTGACATGAAACCCTGTCAAAAATCGATTGATACATACAAACCTTTATTTTAAACTATTACTTCTTTATTTTTGGTCACTGCTTTGGGAAGAGATAAGGGTGAGGTTTTATCTGACCGTCTACTGCTACTTTGGCTAATTTATGATGCAATGATGTACAAACTTTTCGGCGATACAAAGACCCAAAAATTGACGTACTTGTCCGAGAAGAAGATGATTGATAACCGAGAAAAAGGTTTCAACTATGACTTTGTCAAACTTCCGTATGGACCATATAGTGAAGACCTTCAGAAAGACATTAAGTGGCTTGAAGAACAAAAACTGATAAATGCTGTGCCTATTCCTATCAGTGATGATGCCAAAGTCTTTCATGAATCACGTTTTGGAAGGAAATTGTTAAACGATTTCCATGAACTTTTCGCCAGAAACAACATTTTTACTCGGCAAATAGCTGAAACAAATCGTAAGTTTGCGTCTAAAAACTCACAACAAATCGTAGAGTATGTCCATAACTTGCCACACCCTTACATAAAGGGTCATACAATTGATGATTTGAAACTTGGAACAAAGATATTGTATAAATTAGTCGAAAGAAAAGCCAAAACCATATTTGACATAACTCCAGAAGAACTTGCAACACTTGACGTCTATCTGGATGATGAAAGCTATAGAAGCGTTATTGAGGCTTCCGAAAGTGCAAAGCGAAAGCCTCTCCTAAGCTTTGACGAAGTGTTTTAGTTGTATGACGCTTACTTTTCTGACGATTTTAGAAAGCATTTCCAGAAGCTCACAAAAAAGGATAATCAGCTAAGAAACAGACTCAAATCACGAATTGAAGAAATGAAGACTGAGAAGCCAAGAAACCCTAAAGAGTATATTGCCGACTTGAAGGGTAAATGGAAAATGAAAGTAGGCGACTACAGGATGCTTTATGCGTATTGCGAAGACTGTAGGGTGAAGAACTACGAAAGGTTCAACCAATGTTTAGACTGCGAAGCAAAAGAAGATAATGCTGTCGTCTATTTCGATGTGATCCATAGGTCTCAAGGCTACGACGATTTATAAATTCTGAGAGGCATTCTGAATCAACGTCAGCCACTTGTTCTTTCCTCTGACCGTTATTCCGCATGCTTCTGCGGGGGTCTTACCCTTCAAGCCCTCATGCTCTCTAATGTAGTTGTGAAAGATTTGATAACCTGTCAGTATTGGAGTATTCTTCTTCTTTAGTCCTCTCATGACTTTCTCTCGGTCGCGGATTTCTCCATTCAATCTTTCCATCTTGTTGTTGTTCATATCGCCTTTCAGCTTGATGTGCCTGATATGCTCGGTTCTCGGTTTTCTGAGTGTCCTAAACTCTTTCCTGTAAGCGTCTTGGTAAGCCCTTAGCCCATCAGTTATCAGAGTCATAGGCTTTGTTCCTGTAACCTTTTTCGCCATTTGGAACAGTTTTCTTGCGTCATGCTTGTATTTCGATTCAGCCACTTCCTGAGCTATCCAATACCGTGTTTCATCATCCATAATAGCAAAAACATACTTCATATCACCTTTGAATTTCATCCAAAGCTCGTCTGCTCTCCAAGTGTCTGACACATTAGGTCTGAGTTTCTCTGTGCAACGCTCCATCAAAGCAACATACTTCTTAATCCACATATAGACCGTCTTATGTGAAACTTCAACACCTAAGAGCCTAAGAGATTTCTGAGTGTTCCTTAATGATTCTCCGCTAAAGTATAATTGCATAGCTGAGGTTATCGCTTGAGGATTATGCTTCATCCTCTCAAACCCAATATTTACGCTGAAAGTCTTTCCGCATCGTCACATAGGAATCGTTGGATGTCGCCACTCTTATTGTGTCTAACACCATTCTTTTTTACATCTTGAGAACCACAGTAAACACAGCTTGAAACCGTAACCTGCTCAATAACCGTATCTCTCTTCACTTGCTCTTTCAGTTTCAGATTAAACTCTACAGCCCAAATATGCTTACACTTCACTCCTCTGAATCTATGATCTGGGCACTCGCAAGTCCAATTGCTCTCTGTTCGAGAAACAAGATAACTGCCATTACCGCTCTGAGAAACGACTCGGTAAGAAAAATTGCTAACACTTCTAATGCCGTTTCTGTTTTTGTTAAAAATCTCCAACCCCCTTTCTTCACGAAGTTTTTAGAGTCCTTGAAGACCCATCATTTCAATCACTATGTAGCTACATAGTAGCTACATAATATAAGCTTTTTGGTGTGTCGATATTTAGTACTTACAAAATGGCTGTTTTCATACACAAAATATATATTCTGTAGTCACAAAATAGCAACTATGAATAAATTAATGGAAATCAAGATTCAAGGATACCAGATCATAGAAAAAACAGTTAAATCATCAGGCAACTCTGGACGAGTCTATGTTCCGAAAGGTTGGGTGGGAAAAAAGGTTAAAGTTGTTCTGCTTGAAAGTGCGACAGATGATGACAATAACGAGACTGGTTGATCAGAATGAACAAATATGATAGCCTTAATGTAAGAAAGGAGTTAGAGCAAACAATTGGCGAGGATTTAACGAAAGCATTAGACGGGCGAAAAAATAAGATGATGGAGCGAAAATGACAATTGGCTAAGCGTTGGAAAGAATATAATCGATTATCCGAAGAGTGTAAAAAGAAAAACAAACGACTCAACGATTTGAGCGGGTCAGAATGGGCACAACTAAGTAAAAGCATAAACGTTTACACTGGACAAATAGCAAAAAAAAGGAAAATCCATGGTGCAGCATATCCCATAACATTGGCTAAACATTTTATTTCTATTTACACTGCCAAGGGAGATACAGTTTTAGACCCATTTGTGGGAGTTGGAACCACTACAGATGCTGCACAACTTCTTGGCAGAAACGGTGTAGGTTTTGAAATTAACCAGAAATTCTTAAAACATGCTACTTCAGGGGTGGACAGCATAGACAGATCTGAAAATGATTCTACGGATAAGGTTGATATTCAAATTATACCTGATTCTTGCCTAAATCTCAGAAAGTATGTTGCTGCTGAATCAGTTGACTTAATAATCACTAGTCCACCCTACTGCAATCTATTACACAAAACCATAGGAGAATTTACAGGGTCCGTTTACAGCAAAAATATATACACTGGCAGAAAACTTGCGAAGCCTTACAGCAAAAACGAAAGAGATTTTGGAAATATGGACTTCGACAGTTTTTCCATTAACGTTGGAAAACTTATGAAAGAACTTTACGCTGTTGCTAGGCAGGGGTCCTATAATGTATGGGTAGTAAGGGACTATAGAGACATGGAGAATCATAATCCATACGTTAATTTACATGGTCAAATCATTGACCTTGCAATAAAAGCCAAATGGGTTTTGTTTGATGTTGTAATTTGGGACCAGACTAAAGAACGCAAATTAGTGAAACTTGGAGGAAAAAAATGTCGAAGGCTTTATTTCAACATAGGGCATTCATTCCTTTTAATATTTAGAAAAAATATTAGTGGTGAACTATTTCATAATGATAATTGAGAACACATATACTCACAACTTCCATCCTTACGCAGCCAAATTCCCACCTTACGCCATAAGAGGTTTAATTGAAAAATATTCAGAACCCTTTGATACCGTATTAGACCCATTCTGTGGGTCGGGAACAACCCTCGTAGAATGTAGATTACTTTGCAGAAATGCTGTTGGAATAGAGCTTAACCCAGTCGGCACGCTAATTTCTGAAGCTAAATCAGCGTACTACTGTAAGGAAGATCTAGACTTAATTCTTAAAGCATTATCGCAATTAAAAGAACACTGTCTAACACTAAACCAATGGATAAAGCCTTTTTCGCTGGAAAAAATCTTGCCTAATCACCCTAACAAAGAATTTTGGTTTAAGCCACATGTACTAAAGGAATTGCATGGTATCAAAACGGTTATTGACCAGTACAAAGAGAATGTCAAGGTCCACAATCTGCTATTAACTGGCTTTTCACGAATAATCGTAACAGTCTCCAATCAAGAATCAGAATCGAGATATAAGGCAATAGAAAAAAAGCTACCTTTAGGATACACACTGAAGCTTTACATGAAGGTTATTGAAGATTACATCGATGTACTGAAGAAATTTGCACCCGTCAATTCAGAATGTAATGTAAAGATAGACGTTATTGAAGGGGATTCAAGAGAGCAATTAAACAACCTTGAGAGTAAGTTTGATTTTGCCATTACTTCTCCACCTTACATTAATAGTTATGACTATTACCTATATCATAAGCACAGAATTTACTGGTTAGGCAAGGACCCTAAGAAGGTTCGCATGTTGGAAATCGGTAATCATCATATGGTGGATCGACAAACGTATGAAAAAGCAACAAAAGAATATGAAAGATCTATGACACAAATCCTCCAAGGCGTTAATAAGACTCTAAAACCTAAGGGATACTTTGTTCTGTTAATTGGTGATGGAATAGTCAAAGGTAAGAGAATCAAAGCAGATGAACTTATAGCAGAAAAAGCAAAACTCTCGGGTTTTGAGGTAATATCAAAAAGTTCAATACCATTGAAGCACGTTTCTAGACGATTTATTAAAGGAATTAGCAACAATAAGAAGCTTCACCATGTGATTGTACTCTCCAAGTTGTCCGACATTTGAATTAAATTCATATAACAGGTTTATGCAATATAATAACCATGCCTAAGCCATTACCATCGACTTACCCAAAGCATCAAAGATGGAGATTTATACAAAGAGCAACTACCGATGCTGACCTAATTTCTTTTGCAAATGCTCTTGTTGATTCAAGCAACACGAATTTAGACCTGTCACTTCCAGATATTTTACATTTTGTTTTACCCAATACAAAAGACATCGACATCTTAAAGCATACATGGCTTTCGATATGGGTTAACATTATGCACCAAGGAGGATTAGGATACACAGTAACGTCAAAGGCACGTGCTGAAACGAGGGTAATAGCAACTGACCTAAGCAGATATGTGGCTGACACAAAAAACATTGCTGCGTACTATTACTATTGGGCATTAAGCTTTCAGTATCCATTCAGTATTCCTAAACATAACCATTACATAAAGAACGGAGTCTTCATACAGCCTGTGGTTTTGATTTGTCAATACTTAGACTTGCTAGCAAAGATGAAAGGCAACTTAAAAGATGCTTACCTTACAAAGTATGAAATAGCCCAATTTTTAATGAAGTCGGATGGTCATGCTCAGTCGGTCATCAAAGATAATTGTGCTGAGATAATCAAAAATCGAAAAAAGGGATACAATTATGAATCTGAACGTCAAAAACGAGGGCTTGAGGAAGCAGCTAACCATCTATTTTCTAGAGGGCGCTTGTTTATCAGCAATTTTGATTTACTTATATTCCTAAATGATAGAATTATAGTCCAAGATATTAATACCTTGACGAAGCTTCAAGTTTTCCTTTCATATCGTAAACCACCGTTCATATTTAAAGGAAATAGTCAAGATGTGAGAAACCAGTTTTTCATAGAGACATATTCTGACTTAAACCCAGACCCAGAGATTCTGTTCGATAACGTAAATAACAAAATTTCCAATCCTATGGCGATACGAGGCAGAAAAGCAATTGCCAAGACTAAACCCATTCCCACAAAGATTGTGAATCCACAAGATAAAAGAGGCACTTTTGGTTCTGGAACTAGGGCAGAAAGGAAGTTTCAGCAGCAACTTAGAAGAGATATGCTTTTGATGTATAACGGGCGTTGTTGCGTATGTGGATTAGATAGACAAGAGTTTTTGGTTGCAGCTCACATTATTGCTGTAAACATAGACCCAAGTATAGCAGCCGATCGACAAAATTGTTTGCTTCTTTGTGTTTTACATGACCGAGCTTTGGAAAAGGGCTATTTTGGGTTGCTGGATGACTATACTATTGTAGTAAATCATGACAAGCGTTTGAAACATCCAGTTTTGAAACAAGAGGTTGTCAAAAGGGAAGGGCAGAAAATCCATCTTCCTCAAGACAAAACTCTTCGTCCGTCAGTGAAATATATCCGAAGGCATAGAATCGCACATGGAATAATAACTCGCTCGTCATCTAACAGTCAAACATACCTTGCGTAAAGGTTATAGTGGCTCTTCGTAGGATTGTTATCAACCGATTTTTCCGATAGCCTATCAACCGAAAGGTAACACCTTCACGGAACAGGCTCATCAATCGAAGAGGTAACAGCTCCTGCTCATTAAATACAATCTAGACAAGAATCCTTCATTCTTCTGCAGGCATGCCAAAAATGATAATAACTTTTTACTTTCTAAGGTTCAATATTGGTTAATCGAGCTAATCTGTCAGATACTCCGGGGAAATTAGCATGAATATTCAGCAGTTGATTGCACTTGGTGGAATGATTGGGGCAATCCTATACACGATGATATGGATTCTCGGTGGAATATTACAGTCCAATTATAGTCATATCCGTGATGATGTGAGCTCTCTTCTTGCAGTTGGGGCTCCTAACAAAAGGTTATTTGATATTATGCATGTCACGGATGTCGTTTTGGTAATCATATTCTTCAGCACTCTTCACTGGGCTATAGATGGTGGACATGGCTTGATAATTGGTCCAGCCTGTTTCCTATTAGCTAATCTAATAGAACTTGTTGTTGCACTATTCTATCCCCTTGATGAAGGAGGAGAGATGAAATCGCCCAGAGCGAAAATGCATTGGAATCTAGTAAAGGTCATGGCCATATTGGCGCCAGTAGGAATGCTAGCAATGTGGTATCGATTAACCAATACAAGTGGATGGGAGTGGTTAGGTACATATTCACTGATAACGTTCATAATCTCTGTCGTCACTGGATTGTTGGCATCAAAAAATGTTGGAACCGAAATAATGGGTCTAACCGAAAGACTAGTAGTAACAACAAATGTCCAATATATCTTCGTACTAGCGTTAAATGTCTACCTTACAAGCGTGTAGTCTAGCGTGTGCGCATATTGTTGTGGAAAGCTTCAAATCCAACATCAAAATAATCCATGCATGCATTGAGCCTTTTCACGATTTCATCTTAGAAGTTTCTACAGGACGAAAATAAGACACGAAGAACATCTGATAACATTATCAACCGTGTTTAGAATTACATGTGATTCTCTGTCTTTCCCAGCTTTCTGTCTAGGCATGCTTTGACAAAGCCATAGTATTCTGGG
>CAZKWF010000011.1:0-39609 GCA_964556565.1 uncultured Candidatus Bathyarchaeia archaeon | reverse complement strand
ACCCGGGTCGTCAGCGTGGCAGGCTGATGTCCTAACCAAACTAGACTACGGCCGCCCGAGACATCAGTATTTTACCAACACTCTTAAAACTATCTCCGCAGAAGCAAAGCAGAACATCATAAACACGCTAATAGCACTAAAGAACAATGGAAAATCTGAGAACACGATTAAGACAATCAGCTATAAGCTAGGACAATTAGCCAAGAAGTGCAACCTCAACGACCCCGATGAGGTAAAGGACTTTATCGCAAATGCGAAGCACCACAGAACGCAAAAGCCTTTGGACAACGCAACCAAGCACAAGTTTACAGTAGCTTACGACCATTATTGTAAGACAATCGGTTTACAATGGACGAAACCAACCTATAAAATAGCTGAAAAGACCCCGTTAATTCCTTCAACTGAAAACGTGAACGCAATCATAAACCACGCATCAGAGAAGTACGTAACGATATTTTCAATAATGAAAGAAACAGGCATAGCACCTAAAGAACTATCGGACATTACGCAAAAGGACTTAAACACGGAAAAAGGAATAATCCGAGTCAAAGGAGTAAAAGGACACGATTCGGGAGCATACAAGCTAAAGCCACAAACCGCAGAAATGCTAAGAGTTTACATACACAAACACTCTAACGAACACCCATTTCCAAACCCTCACGCAATGAGCCAAATATGGGTAGATACAAGACGTAGAGCGTCAAAAAAGTTATGTAAACCAGAACTAGAAAAGATCGAACTGCGTAACCTAAGAAATTATTCAGCGTCAACATACTACAAATCCTTACCAATCAGAGACCCTATTGTATTAATGCGACACCTACGACATAAGAAACTAGAGTCAACAATGCACTACATAAGAGCAATCGTTTTAGACTACGAAGAAGATGATCAATGGATAAGCAGAACTTCTAAAACAATCGAAGAAGATGCAAAACTCATAGAAAACGGCTTCCAATACATAACAGAAAGAAACGGAACAAAACTATACAGAAAACGCAAATAACCACCCATGCCTGCATGCACGCCAGAGGGTCCGAAAAGAGCGTACACAGGATTCAGAACGTAGCCATTTTCACTCAGGTCGGAAGAAAGGTAGATACTATAAGTCAGAATCAACAATAGATATAGTCAGAACCGAGTATACGGCTATAAATGGCAAAAGGAGCCACGAGCACTGGGAACTGAACAGAAATGAGTAGTCCCTGGCAATCTGGATCACGTGAGCAAGCACTTGAAGCTTTACGTGAAATAGACAGCTTGGCGAAAGAAGTGCTTACCCCAGAGAAATACGAAGAGACCAACAAAGTCGCGAGTGTACTTCTAAAGCCGTGGAAAAGGAGAAAGTGGGCACATGCAAAATTAATAATGGAGATAGGCACCAGACCAACCCGACCATTATTATACCTTATGCCCTTAATTCAAGGTCTACCTAGAGGAACCCGAGATTGCATAAGATACTTGGGAGATTATCTTGACTTACTCACAAAGGAACTCGCCTTTGAATATCTGGGTGGCAACTCTCGAAAAAGCTCACTTGGAAAAAACGCCTTCCGATTATTGAAGTCAAATCTTTCGCCAGAAATTCAAGAAATTGCCAAAACTCTCACTAGGTACAACAAGTTTCTTTATACTCCAGGCAAACATGATTTCACTTTACCACCAAGACGAAAACATAGGTTCACAGCTAGAGAAGTTGTCTTAACCACTTATGTGACTGCTGTTATGGCCAAGAGAATAAAAGCAGTTTCAGAAAAAGCCCGCACAGCCGTGGAGAAGGATAATTTGTACATGATCGGGGGACGCTGGGGAAGCAAACAAAGAGTCAGATTTGCTGGGGACGAGTAATTAGGCAGACTTGTCTATTATGCGGGCGCAACCGAAACAGACGAACAAAAGCTACTCCTAAAACGCAAATAACACCCCTCTTTTTTCTGTATCATCAAGTCATTCAGACATTGCTCATGGTCGCTCCGCTCCCATTCGCAATAAAAAAACAACAAAATTGAGAAGTTTCTAAACAAAAATCCCAAACTCCAGCGCAACAAATCTAAGAGGAAACATTCTGTTTCCCCCTACTTACATCTCTCCAAGATACCCCTTTCTGAGACCACGCATGATTCTACAAAAAAACAAAATTCAAAATGCTTCAAGAATCAACCAACCATCCTCAAAAGTCCAACGCTTCTTACGAAACTTCGACAACTTAACCAACTGCTTCAAAGGAACAGACTCAATACGAGAACCTTGCTTCCTAGTACGAACGTACAAACTAATCTTATCCATTCCAATCAACCTCTCATAATAGCCCTACACTACTATATAAGCACAGGGTATAAGGCAGAATAACCCTTATATTTCACAAACCCTTCTCTACAACGAGAGGAAAACAACAATGAAAAAGCAAACCCGCCAACAACAAAAAACACAGGGTATAACCTCAAAAGACAATGATAACAAACAACAAATACAAACACAGGATAAAAGATTACTAAGGCGTGATAGGCAGGCTGATGTCCTAACCAAACTAGACTACGGCCGCGTTTCCGCTAAGCTACAAGTTTAACAAGGCTTCTAAAAATCTTTCTCAAGAACAATACTGACTTAAGACATAGAACATTGGAACGGCTCGTGAAAATTTCGACAAGATAAGGAAAGAGTTTTTCAGCGAGGGGTCAGTGGTGCCGCGGGGGAGACTTGAACTCCCGACAACCCGGTCTTCAGCTTCACCCTCAAATAGATTACTATTGAGTCGGGTGCTCTCCCAGTCTGAGCTACCGCGGCTGGTAATCAACATGACCCGCACGTTTATTTTTAAGTTTTCGGAGGACATCTTTTACTGGGTTAAAACTAATAGTATAGACTGTGCATTTTGTGTTGTGGGTGCAGTAGCTAAGTTGAGCTCGGAGTCTGAGCTGTTCTCTCGCATCCTTTTCTTCAACAATGTTTAACTTGCCCTAGATGTGGGAGACGCGTTTCTGTAGTTTCCAATTATCGTAACTTATGTAGAACCTTATTGTGTCCTGAATGTGGGCAGAGACACAGCGATTTTTAAAGAATCTTTCCATCTCTCATTACTATTTCCTTAGTATCAACCACTTCAATTGTTGCACTTGGATCAGTTACGAAATCCCAATGCATGCCCGACTTCGAGGTTCCACCGTAGCTAAAGTTTGAGCCGAAGGCAACGTGAACTGAACCGCCTAACTTCTCGTCCGTGAGAATATAGCCAATTGCCCTGTCAATTGCAGGGTTGCAGCCTATACCCAGCTCTGCGATGTTCGTTGTTCGGACTTCTTTCTCTTTCTTGTCGATTTCCAAGCATCGATTAAAAGAATCAATCATTTGGTCACGATTGATTCCTGCCTTACACTCGTCTAGCAACAACTTTCCGTTCTTAAAGTGAAGCGTCACGTCTTTGATGATTTTGTTGCTGAACCGGTCAACGGTGATGGGGCAGTATATGGTTCCCTCGCCTATTGTTTCATGTGGTGCAATGAAAAGTTCTCCAGCTGGCAGATTGTTGCCTAAATCGTTAATTTTTATGTCATGGTCGTCGACTACGCCGTCGTCCTCGTTGATGCGTCTCCCCTTAATCTTGCAGGTGAAATCTGTGCCCTTTCCGTTAGTTATGTGAAGCACATCTTTTCCCCGTAGACGTTTAGCCAGCCTAGAACAGTTTTCTTTCAGTGTCGAAGCAGGAACCATCATGCCTTCGATGATTAAACGCTCTAACGCGTCGTAGTCTATGCCGTAGAATTTTGCCGCTTCAGGCGTAGGCCAGCCAGCATATGTCCATTTTTTGCCTCTACCAGTTTCTTCGCCGTAAAGCTCTTTTCGAATGGGGACAGTGGCTTTTTGCCTTGTAGCCATTTTTTCTCGGGAGAATTTGGTCTGAATCTCTGGGTCTTTGAAGGGTTCGACGATGATGTATGCATCTATTTTTTTAACCATTCCTAAGTAGTGTTTTGGAGTGATTTCAAGGCTTTCTTTGGGAATCTCGTCGTACACTCTTGCTGTGTAGCTGTCGGAGGTAGCTGAAATTATAGGAGAGGCGCCACGTTTGTAGCAGAGGATGCCGATTTCTTCAAGCAGCTTTTGAGTATGGGTGCCTCCGCGTATGAGAACGGCTTCTCCCTTCTTGAGGTTCATACCGTTTACGATGGATTCGGCGCACTTCTCAATTTTTTCTTTCGTAATCATTGCAAATACCTTCTGTCTTAGTTTTTTGATAAAGGTTGAAGCAGTATTTATTTCTCATGGTAAAGGATTAAATGTTGGATGCAGACTAATCATAAAGTTCGAGTTTAGCAAAGTTACCTCTCTTAATTGAGAAAAAATATTTAGAATATGTTGAATTGGTTCTATAATGAACCTAGAATCAATATCTTCTCGATTCTCTTTTCTTCGCCCAGCATTCTCTGCAGTAGACTGGTCTGCTAGGATCGGGTTTGAATGGAACTTCGCATTCTTGGCCGCAATCTGCACAGACGGCTTTATGCATTTCTCTGGGTCTGCTGGATCTTCTTTCTCTATATGCCACTATTTCACACTCCTTTGTTTGAACAAGAAATCAGATTTCTTTAAAATCTTGGTTCTTGCGTATTTATTCATGCACTGCTATGCTCCTTATAAATTTATGCTAGGCTCCTTGCAATACATGTTTGATCAGCTGTATTTGAATTGGTGATCCCTTGTTTTGGTGAGTGAGAGTTGAACATAGTTTTCTTATTTGGTTATTTGAAAAGTTTTTATATCGATCTTATCGCTTAAGCTAATCGGGTGATGTATATGGGTCTCGGGTCAGGGACACTCGTTGGCTTCATAGTGATGATAATCCTTGGTTGGATACCTATTTTTGGCCCACTGATAGCTGGATTTGCTGCGGGACTTGTTGCAGGTGGTGGTGCGGGTCGAGGTGCTGCGGCTGGCTTCCTAGCCGGGATATTGGGAGGAATAATTATAGGAATAGTTGTCACGTTTCTAGGAGTAGCATTTCTTGGCCCCATAGGCGCCTTACTTGGCATCTTTGCAGGGTTTATCGCAATCGTATTGAGCTTGGGTGGAGCCATTATTGCATTAATTGGTGGACTGATTGGTGGCGCCATAAAAGGAAAGTAATGGCAACTTCATTTTATGATACATCGGATTTCAAACCAGCATCTACTCCAATTGACGCTTCGGTGGTTATCAAAGCTAATATATGTTCCTTTATCTGTAAATTCGTGCAGGTGGCATTTCAAATGGAAGCCTACATTTTTGTTATTTCTGGCTCGGAAAGGTTGTTGGAGATCGCTGAAGATGTGCTCAAAATTGGAGGTGTAAAGATGGCGCATGCGGTCTCCGGCCAGTTTGACATCATCGCCTACATTGAATTTGCTGACATGGATATGCTCAAAGAGATTTTAGATAAGTTCCAATCCGTAAAAGGAGTTGAACGAACACAGACTGCGGTCGCCATATCACCAAGACTAAACGAGACATGAATGTTTTCTAACGCTTAGATACCATGGAATTTTCCGCAGTGGGCCGGGCCGGATTTGAACCGGCGATCTTCGCCACGTGAGGGCGACGTCTTAACCACACTGGACTACCGGCCCTTAATAATTCTAAACGGCAGACGAAATCCTTTATACTTTTCGTAATCGGCTCATGGTTCTTTGCGTACGTAGACTTTATTCCAAGTCCGAGGTGTTTGAACAAACTCTTTGACGGAACATTCTGTAAACTTATTTATGTCCACATTTCCTTCATTTCAACCTCTCAATAGCGAATCACAAACCGCTGAGAAAGTTTACTTCCTATTTTTCTCTTTGTCAAGACGGTAAAACAGCTATAAACCGAACCCGACCGAAACCTTCTCCACAGCACTCATGTAGCCTTATCTCTTTTCAGCCACAAAACAACAAAGACTCTTCTTGGACGAGGCTATGTCAGTTTCTATGGCCATTTCCTGCTATCTAAGTACCACAAATTTTTATTCAAAACAAAAAACTATTCTTTTTTAGCCAACTCAATTCTTCTCTTTCCTCTTATCAAAGACGAAACATGAACTTTGCCCTCGATCTCCAAACGCATCAAAACCCTGTTGAAACCCCCAAAACCAACATGCCCATAACGTTCTCTCAACAAATCGAAAAGCTCAATATCAGTCAATGTACCTTTCCTCTCTAAAGACTCCACGATCGCCACATCAATTGGATGAGGCTTCCAAGTTCTAATAGACATCCACAGCACCCCAAAGTGTTACGCAACAGGCGTCGCAGTTTTCTCCATCCGCCAAGTCTTCTTCATGAAACTCTTGTACCACGCCTCCATATTAGACGTGATAGTCGGCCCAATCTTGCCCAAAGCTTCCTTGAAATCAGCAAAACTGACCTCCTTAGCGTTAATGTCCCTACGTAATGCATTCAAACCAGCCTCCCGACAAACCGCATCAATATCTGCTCCTGAATAGTTCTTTGTCATGCTGGTTAGTTGAGCCAGATCCACATCCTTGGTCAAAGGCATTTCCTTCGTATAAATCTGTAAAATCTCTAATCTAGCCTTCTCATCCGGGTCAGGAACGTAAATTAGACGATCAAACCTACCCGGCCGAAGGATAGCAGGATCCACAATGTCAGGTCTGTTCGTTGCGGCGATAACAACCACATCCGCCAATGTGATGATGCCATCCATCTCTGTCAAGAGTTGACTGATAACACGTTCTGTCACTCCGCTGTCAGCGTAACCTAACCCTCTTCGAGGCACGAGTGAGTCAAACTCGTCAAAGAAAATCACCGCTGGAGAAGCCATCCTCGCTTTTCTAAACACCTCGCGAATCGCCTTCTCCGACTCTCCAACCCACTTAGAAAATACCTCAGGACCCTTTATGGTAATGAAGTTAGCCTCGCTCTCAGTGGCTACAGCTCTTGCCAACAATGTTTTTCCACAGCCTGGCGGCCCAAAAAGTAGAATCCCTTTTGGCGGTCGTATCCCCATCCTCGTGAACACCTGTGGATTCTTTAACGGCCATTCAACAGCTTCTCTAAGCTCTTCCTTCACACTCTCTAAACCGCCTACATCCGTCCATTGAACCGTAGGCACCTCTATGTATACTTCTCTCATAGCGGTCGGCGTGATTTCCTTGTAGGCATTCAAGAAATCTTCCATTTTAATCTCCATTTTCTCCAAAACGCTGGGCGGAACTCGCTCCTCTTCTACGTTTATCTCAGGCAGGTATCGACGCAACGCTTTCATAGCGGTCTCACGGCATAAACCCGCCAAGTCTGCCCCTGTGTAGCCATGTGTCCTATCTGCAAGTTTTTCCAAGTCAACATCCTTGGCTAACGGCATCCCTCTTGTGTGTATTTGCAATATCTCATGTCGTCCCTTCTTGTCTGGAACTCCGATTTCTACCTCTCGATCGAATCTTCCAGGTCTTCGTAGTGCAGGATCAAGGGCATCTGGCCTGTTTGTTGCACCTATAACGATGACGTTTTGTCTTCCAGTTAGTCCGTCCATTGACGCGAGAAGCTGAGCAACAACTCTTCTCTCAACTTCGCCGGTGACCTCTCCTCTTTTAGGTGCAATAGCGTCAAGCTCATCTATGAAAATAATACTGGGCAAATTTTTCTGAGCTTGCTGGAATATGTCGCGAACATTTTGCTCTGACCCTCCGTAGAACTTGTTCATTATTTCTGGACCATTTACGGGAAAGAAGTTGGCTTCTGACTCGTTTGCCACAGCCCTTGCCAACAACGTTTTTCCACAGCCTGGTGGACCATGTAACAAAACCCCTTGTGGTGGTCTTATTCCAAGCCTTTGGAATAGCTCTGGATGGCGTAATGGAAGTTCAACCATTTCTCGTATTCGTTGGATTTCCTCATGGAGTCCACCTATATCTTCGTAGGTGGTACGGGGCATGCCTTTAGTTTCAGGTGCAGGTTCAGCTAAGATTTGCAGGTTTGTTTCATACGTCATCCTCACAATTCCGTGGGGTCGTGTTTTGGTTACCGTGAACGGTATGGCGTGGCCTAGCATCATGACCAGTGTGGTATCTGCTTCTACAAACGTTCTTTCCATAAGCCTGTTTTTCACAAAATTGGTAAAGTCTTGATCAACGTTTAACCGCATATCAATTGGAGCTAAGACGACGCTTGTTGCGTTCTTAACTTTACCTGGGCGGACTATCACATACTCGTTTATTGCTACCCCAGAGTTCTTGCGGCTGAACCCGTCGATACGTATGATTTCCTTGTCTTGATCTTCAGAGTAGGCCGGCCAAGCTATCGCCGCCGTATTTCTTTTCCCTAAAATTTCGATCACGTCGCCTGCGGAGATGCCTAGTTTCTGCATGGTTTTCTGGTTGATTCTGGCGATTCCTCTGCCCACATCGCGTTGTCTAGCGTCTCCAACCTTTAATTGAACTTCGCTCATGTCTTAGCCTCCTCTATTAATTTAAATGTCTAATTTGGAAAGGAACACGTTCTTATATAAACTTTAAAGGGGGTCCTAAATTCTGTGAACCATTAATGTTTCTATTTGACTGATTTCTTCCATATTTTGGAGCGATTTTTCGAGTTCATCTAACCCTCCAGGTTTTTCTTCGGGAATAGTTATGTGTGCGATTAATGCGACGAGCCCATAGGCTATAGGCTCTTCTGCGAATTTGCGAATTGAGGCGTATTCTGGTAATTCTTTTTCTATTTTCTTTTTCAGCTGGTTTAGATCAACTGTGATATCGGATGGGAGGATTTTGTAGGATATGAGGACTTTCGCCATTTTCTCTTCTCCTATTCCGTGAATCCATATTTCGCTAACATTACGAAGACATCTCCGCAATTTCCCTCTTTTTCAAATTGCCTTTACTAGGGCTCGCCTTCTTAAAACTTTATGGAATATAATGACGGTGAGAGTAAACGCTTTGGCGTTGTATCATCCCAATTCATCTTTTTTCTGCGGTGTCAGGTTCCAACATCCTCCAAAAACACATACGAGGGATACAGGTTGAGTTATGTTAGTTTGAGTTGAAGCTCTACAATGTTATTCGCGTATGTCTCTCTCTTTAAACTCCCTTATAACGGGGAGGGTGATAGGCTTAGCCTTCAAAATACCTCTTGCTGAATACAAGGTTCTACAACCCCTAGAGTGGGAATGCAGACAAATGCTTCGCATGCATCTGCGTCAGATTGAGAGTTTGAACATGAAGTCCTTTTGTTACTATTTCATACGACGGCGGCTACCCTTTGTGAAGCGCGTGCGTGGGGTCTTTTTGAAAGCGTTGGAAAATGTAGAAGACTGTTGTTATGGCTATTCCAGTGCCCAACGCTAAGGCGAGAACATAAAGTGGTACCGCACCAACTACAGCTCGAAGAGCATCTGCAACGATTGGCGCTGTAATCATTAGGAACGCGGCTATTCCAGAAGCACCGATAACAATGGCAATAATTAGGATATTGGACTGCTTGTCGATTTCGGCTACATCAATTTTGTTGCCTCCACTAGACAAAAGTTCAAAACTCTTCAAACTTGCCAAGGTCGCATATCTAAGGTAAAAGTACCCCCCCACAATGCTTACAGTTATAGCTGAAAGCTCGTAATAACCGATCGACTTAGTGGTGGCAAGTAAGCTGAACGATCCTCCTATCCGTGACTCCGCCAAAATAGCAGGTAGAATTAGAACAACAAGAAATTCAAAGAATCCTCTTCCCTGAGAGCGCGGAATAACCAAAACTGTAGTGACGCCCATCAACACAGCTAAAAAAGGAACTACTGATGGAAACAACTCTAAAGCTTTCTGACCAATAGGAGAGAGAGCTACTGCAGAAAGCCCAAGGGAGAAGGTGAAAGCAACGTGTTTTTTATAGTTGGCGAAGCAGATGTAGCTAAAAAAGATGGTGATGGCGTATGCCAAGTAGCGGTAGAAGCATAATCCGTTAATTTGATATGTGGTCTCAGTACGCTGAAAGACATAGGAGGCAGATACACTCATTAATACGATAACAGTGAATTGCAGTAACATTAGTGTTCTCTTTGTCAGTTCCAATCATATTCACCTTAACCGTATAGTACTCAACAGTGTGGTTTCCATGTTCTCTTTTCTTGGGTCCCAATCTAACACGGTCAATCCCAAATTTCGTAACTGACTGGAGAAGCTTCTGCTTGCTACATCAAGCATCTTAGCTGCAGATATCTCCCAATTGCTAACTTTTGGAATAATATCGTAAGGCAGAATGTTTATTAGCAAAACGTTGGGCCGTCTTTTTTTTCTTTTATAAACCAAAATTTTACTCAATCCATTCAGGAGGTTGCTCCAATTACTTGGGGTCACATGAGTGATAATCACTATTTCTGGGGATTGGGGAATCAAATATCTCTGATTCCGTTCCACAGCTTTTGAAAAGCCCTCGTCCCAGAAAACCTGTAATCCAACTTTTTGAGGGGTTAGTCTGAGAAGGTTGTCAGCAATTCTACTGAATTGTTTTATTCCCGTATCAAAATGAAGTGTCTCTCCTTGATGATTGTAGATATACATGCCTAGGCTGTAACCTTTGCTCACAAAATAGTAAGAGACGCTGTATGCGACCCGTATACCATATTCCAAGGCGTTTTCAAATGAAGTGCCAACCCTTAGATCAGGACTGGCGTCCAAGAATAGCCAGATTGACAGTTTTCCTTCTCGCTCATATTCATTAACCATTGGATACAGCTTTCCACGGCCTGCCGCCCTAGCTGAGGCTTTCCAGTTGATAATTTTGAATGGGTCACCATAGAAATAGTCACGAATCTCCTTAAAGTCGGTGCTCAGCGGACCGATCTTGGCGATGCCTTCACTGGGATGTATCCTATGGGTCGTACGTAGGGGTAACTTCATTTTCCTTATTCTGGGCGATATAGGAAACACTCTCAACTGTCCAGTCTCCTCAATTGAAACTTGAGCTCGAGTCAATCCAACAATATGTCTCGTTTCCCAACCTACCCCGAGCCTATAGGTGCCACATTTTGTGCATCGAATTTTATAGGAAAAATTGAATGTTTTCTCCTTGAACCCCTTAGAGACAATTTTGAAGTTGTTTCCTTCAACGAGTTGAAAAGGCTCTGGGACCTCGTCACAGATGACGGCTGCACCAGGGCCGCCAGTTATCTCGCCCGCTATTTTCACCTCTATTGTTTCGTCGAGCCTTGCAGAACTCGGAAGACCAGTTTTTTTGATTTTCACTTCCGGAGGAGCAATGAAAGTTTTCATGAAATATATGAAAAGTGGAATAAATGAAGCGCAGATTAGTATGGAGTTGGCGAGAAGGAAACCTGAGAAGAAGATTATGGTGAACCCTGTCAAGAGTAGATTGGTTTCCTTTGTGATTAAGGGCAAGAAGGATCACCTTGGATGGTAGTCCTTTGGCACGCTTACTGTGTCGAGGGCTTCTTTGACTATTTCTCGCTCGTCTACTCGTTTCATTACGTCCTCTACTTTTAGTATCAGTCTGTGAGCAAGAGCGTCAATAGCAAGGGCCTTGATGTCATCAGGCGTGACGAAGTCTCTTCCTCCTATAAGTGCCATTGCTCTAGAGGCCTTAAGTAGCGCAAGGCTTCCTCTTGGGCTTGATCCTACTTCTACTTGTGGATGTTCTCTTGTCTTTCTGACGATTTCTGCTATGTATTTGATAACAACTTCATCTATGTAAACGTCATTTTCCACAGCTCTTTGCAAAGAATTAAATTCTTCTGCAGATATAACTGGCTTCAAATCCCTTGTCGGGTCGTCTTTCTTCCATTTTATGCGTCTTTTGACAATGAGCTTCTCTTCGTCTAGAGTCCTTGGGTATCCAGTGGAAAGTTTCATCATAAAGCGATCTATTTGGGCCTCAGGTAGGGGATATGTGCCCTCGTACTCTATCGGATTCTGCGTTGCCAATACAAAGAACGGTTCTTCACACCTATAGGTTTCTCCTTCAATAGTAACTTGCCTCTCTTCCATAACCTCCAAAACAGCAGATTGCGTCTTGGGCGGCGACCTGTTAATCTCGTCTACTAGCAAGACATTGGTGAAAACTGGGCCTCTAAATAACTCGAATGATCCATTTTTTGGTCTCCAGACCTTAGTTCCAAGGATATCTGTTGGCAAAAGATCCGGAGTGCATTGAACTCGAGAAAAGTTGCAGTCGATTGAAAAGGCTAGTGTTTTAGCTAACAAAGTCTTGCCTAGTCCAGGGTTGTCTTCAAATAGAACGTGTCCATTGGCTAGTGCTGCAGCGAGCATCTTTTTGATTAGTAGCTCATCTCCAACGTACAGGCTACATATCTGCCCCTCTATAGTATCACAGGCAGCTCTTGCTTTTTCCAGATTCATTTTGATCACAACCCATCAATTTTCTTGAGGAGAGTTTTCAGCAGAGCCTCTCTAGCTTCCTTGTTTCTCATAGCGAATTTTCTTTTTGTCCAAGGAAAAACTAAGAAATACAATTTGTGTCTTCCCGCATTTTTTTGGTAATTTATCAGTGGGCTTAATGTATTGAGGATTCCTTCTTCAGTTTCTCTTAACCTTTGTAGGTGTAACGCCAAGTAAATTAGCAATGGTTCTTTTAATCCATGGTCAACGAACTGTTCCATAACAGCAGTTACGCGTACCAAGTCACGTCCAGTCTCACGCTTGACCTCTTGAATGTGCCTTTTCCAATCTAGGTCTTTAGAGTTGCCATAGAATTCCTTGGTAGATAGTCTCGTCATGTCGTATACTGCATAAACTGCTAATGCTATGACCACCCATTCCATATATGGAAGAAAAAGCAGATTGGTCGTTAAAGGTGGCCTAATGAGATTCAAGTAGGCTGTCATGAGAAAACCTATGAAGAAATTTCTCGCTGGGTCTTCTGAAGCTCGTCTTAACAGGTGCGACATTGCCAAGTTTTCTACTCTTGTGAAGTTTCCGAGCAGAGAACAAAGGCTAAGCGCAATCAACCCGCCTGCAATAGGTAGAGACGCATAGACGATCAGCTGAAGAACTTGATGGAGAGCCTCCGCGTTATTGCTAATTGCATGGTTAAGAACTGTAAGGAAAAGAACTGAGGGTATCAAAGCCGCAAGTTTACTCTTTTTACTCAACATTGATATCCAACTCCTTTAAAGATAGATACATAATTTCATAGTCTTTTCTGCCTGTCAAATGGTTGCTGTACTCAGCTTTTTCAAAATAGGTCGTTACCTTGCGAAGGGTTTCTGGATCAAAATCTCCAGTCCTCAAAATGAGACTTTCTATTTCTCGCGCTGTCATTTTGTTATGTGCATGAATATCATAACTAGCCAACTCCCCTACGAATTCATTGTAAAGCCTGATGATTTCCTCTACGTATTCAACAACGTGAAGTTTGATCTCTGCACTCCAAGGCTGACGCCCAGACGTTCTCGGTAGAATCGCCTGCACCTTATGTTCACCCTTTTTAGTGAACACATGTGAAAGTCCACCGCGTCCTTGCTGAGAAAGTTTGACGAAAGCAACGTTTTCTCCGTCAATAAGAGCTTCAGCCTCTCTCTTCTGTATTTTCTCCAAAACATTATTGTTAAGCACGATTTCTATGCGCAACTTGTCGTTGATGCCCCAAACATTAGGAAACTGAGTTTCTATATCAGGAAGAACGATTTTAAGCGGTCGCATCTCTTGCGGTCTATATGTTTTTTCCTCTGCCATTACCCCCTCTTCTGCAGCTTCCATGACACTGGTTTGTCGGAGTGTTTGTCGTCTTCCCATGTAATGCTTGGTATACACAAGACCCATGGCGACTAAAGCTGGGGCAACTAATGGTATGAGGAAAGGAAGGCTGATCAATGGTTCAAGAATAATCTCTTTCTCGGTCGCGACAGGTAAACATAACTCCGAACCTTCAAACCCTGCGGTTAGCACTAAGTTTTCTGGCCAAAGCTCGACAGGACCCAGAAGAAATGTTAAGTTTCCGTTCTTATCAGTTTTCCACGACAAGCCGTAATTATCTACAACAATTTCTGCTCCTTGAATAGGTAGATCGTGGTCATCAGAAAGGGATGCTGAGAATAAAAGGAACATCCCCCCTGCTACATCAGAAACTTTTGTAGTTAATCTAGTCTTTGATTTTACCAAAACCTTGTGAACTGCGGATGCATTGTCATTTTTGAGAGACGCAGTAAAAATATGTGGTCCAAGTTTTTCTTCGGAATCCACAAGAAAAGGCCATATAAAAGAACCGTTATCTCTCGTTTCGATGGTCGCCAACAGTTGATTATCAAAGATCATGGTTACTGGTTCTCCCCAAACTCTTATATCCTCATATTGAATCGTCACGGAGATGTTGAAAACTTTGCCTCTCACAGCAATGTCTTCACCAAAGATTTGGATTGCAGGTAGTTCGCGTTTCAATTCCACGACACTTGTTGCGTTGCTCCCCAAGACATATTCATTTCCTGGAAACATCGCTTCCATTTCATATGTTCCTGGGTTCTCAAATGTGGTCTCGATCCTGAAGGAGCCGTCGTTGAATGTTAAGTTCTGCGATTCCCAAACCTGCGGTGGTGTAGATAAAGAGGTCATTCTAAGCGAAATGGACGCTTCTGCAAAGCCGGTTCCATTATCCCATAATAGTTGACCATGAATTGCTCCATACCCTAATAAGAATACTTCTTCAGAGCCGAGTTCTATTCTCGCTGTTGCACGTGCTCTTATGTTGAAATCACTGTTGGATGCGGCGTATTTCGCGGTTCCCAAAGAGATGCAAATCACTTTGTAGTCTCCGATTTCCACGGAATACGGTATTACACTTTCAATCTGAAAATTCCCTTGTTTGGAGTATCCTTTTCCAATGATTATGCCTTCAGCTCTTCTGGTTTTTGTCAGGAATACAAAGAGGGCCATGTTATCGACTTGTTCTTCGTTGGTTGTGAGAACTGTTCCGTTTATCCAGAATGTGTCTCCCCGAATGGCAGTTTCGTCTGTTTTTCTAAGCGCTGTTGTTGTGGAGATATGAAGAATGCCCTTAACTTGTGCGATGACCAATATTGAAAATGCAACTTCCGGAGTACTCTGAGAAGCTACAGTTACGGTCACTATATCTTTTTCGCCAAATTCTGCATCGTCCGGTATAGTAACTTCGAGCAAGGCATCGACGGTTTGCAGAGCCTCGATCTTTAATTCTTGTGGAGCAGCCTCAACGTCCCATTCTTGCCTACTGTCTACGAACAGCTCGAAGTTCTCCGCTATGCTGCGCCTGTTTGTGATCGAGAGTTGATAGAAAAGTCTGCTTCTAGGGGAGGATTCTTTTTTGAACGGCGACACTTTTACAAGGGGATTTTCTTGGAGTGGCGGTGTTGCATCAAATTGAATCCATCCGTAAGGGGGAAGATAAGTTTCTGTTACGGAATGTGCTCCAGTTGTGTAGTATAAGAGTTTGCCGTCTTCCATTCCTTCTGGTTTATATCCAATACTTATTCTTGCTGGTATTCCTTGTATTCTTAGGATGATGGCAAGTGCAGTTGCAGCGTCTATGCAAACGCCTCTTCTCTGTTCTATGTAGGAAGAAATATCGGAGCCGTGTGTGATGCGTTCGTACAGATACTTTGAACGTTGGTCGTCATATACGAAATTGGTTCTTAAAAATTGGATGTCAGCAAGGATTTGATCAAGGACACTATAAGACGCGCCTTCTAGGTCTCTAGCTAATTTCCGAATTTCAATGGGTATGTTTGGCAATTGCAGATATTTGTCTAGGATCTCTTCTGTAATGTTGTTAAGCGAAATAAATCTGTCGTCTATTTCAGTGTCATGCCATGAAACCTTATAAACCAACGGTTCTTCTGTCGCTTCCCCGTGTTCTATAACCTTATAGACGTTCCCAATAGTATCCGTGAAGAACTCCAAATTCTCAGTTTGCTCAAAAGATATGTTTGCTGAGGTCGAATTAGCTGAAGCCAATGGAAGAAAAATTTCTCGTTGACTACTGTTAATTTCTACGGTGAAGACTCTGGTTGCATTGGTATCTTGAATCTGAGGAAGCTCTTCTGGAACTTTCTCATCCGTTGTTCTAAGCCAATTTCGCCCCGTGTAATAGTCGGCGCTCCAAACCCTCCAATATAGTTGGGGCGTAACTGGTGAAACCTTGAACAAGAGAATAGACGGTTCTCTTTCAGTCTCTCTTACTGTCCATTCCTTCTCAATCTCAGGTAGGCGTGCGGGTTCAGGGTATCCAGTTAGGACGTTAGAAAGTACTGAAAGAAGGAACAGGGAAACGAGTAGAATCAGTAGAATCAGTACTGATGACGATCTTCGCATTTTCAACCCTGGCCCATTATTTCTTGTCGTTGTGAAGTGTTTCTCTCTCAATTTTCTTAGGTCTCATTAGAGCTGGCAATAGAAACACAGTTGAGATCTTGTAAATACTCGCGGAAAACATGCTGTTGTATAAACACCACGTAACCACTTCTGTGGCTTTCATTAACAAAACGAAATCGTTAACGAAATGGAGAGAAATATTTACAGTTGAAAATAAGATTGTTATCATTGATATGCTGATAATGCTTCTCTCTGCGATTCCTTCTTTTCTTATTCTATAGAATATTAGGCACAAAACAGCTGCAAACAAAAGCATCCAAATATGGAAAAGCATGATTACTTTGAGTCCGCCGTTTGCTATTGCTCCAGTCACGGCAACCGAGATGTTCAGGTTGAAAGCTAGGCTTACGACTAGTGAGGCCCATTGAAATGTAGCTAGAAAATGTGGGAACATCTTGTTTTCAACGGCTTTGCGGAGCTTCATGCTATAGACTGAAACCCAGTTCTTTGCATCTAGCAATTTCATCTATCATAAAGCCTCTAATGAAAACAGAGGATAGAAACCATTTAAAATTATCTCACTAGGCGAAGCGCAGTTTATTTATGATGTGTGTAGGAGTGCTTGCAGTAAATGCCTAAGAATTTTCTCCTAAGGTCCTGTGAATCCGCACTTGGGGCAGCGGTATGGTCTTCCGAATTTTCGGCATTTTGAGCAGCGCCATATGATTATTTCTCCGCAGCTTGGGCATGGGAATTTTGTTGCTTCTGTTGTTGGGGCTATGATTCTGTGGCATGATGTGCATGTGGGCATGGTGGTTGTTGTTTGTTCTGTCACGGTTGATTCCTCGTGGAATGTTCGATATAATGCGTGGTTGTTTATATGTGCTGTGTTTTTGCGTGTGCGCGTGTTTGCTACGTTATTTGTGTTATTCTCTCTTATTAGACCCCCTATACGGGGGGAGGGGTAGTCAGTTTTGAATAGGCATGTATGCAAAGAATAAAAGGTTAGTTTATGGAGATTAGACGGAAGGTGAGGCAATCGCCTTTGAGGGAAGCATCGTGTATGATTTAGAGAGGGCTAGGCTGGATGTCGAGAATTTTTGAACTGACTCGTGAAAACTGTCCTGTTGGGAAGCTTTTCGAGAAGCCCGGTGTGAAAATAAGCTATAAATTAAAGCATGTAGAAGAATGACAAAGATGAATGACGTAGAATATCTCAAAAGAATCTGAGGTAGAGACATGAATCTTGAAGCATTGCATAAAATTAGTTATGGCTTGTATGTCGTAACTTCTAGAAAAAGTGATAGTTTCAACGGTCAGATTGCTAATACAGTATTTCAAGTAGCATCTGAACCGGCAACAATAGCGGCGAGTATTAATAAGCAAAACTTCACGCACGAGTTTATCCGAGAAAGCAACGTCTTTGCCGTTTCGGTTCTTTCAAAGAATACGCCATTAAAGTTTATAGGTCATTTCGGATTCCGATCTGGAAGGGACATAGACAAATTCAAAGGAATAAATTATAAAGTTGGCAGAACTGGTGCACCAATAGTTTTGGATCATGCAGTTGCATACGTAGAGGCTGAAGTGATTAGAGAAGTTGATGCAGGTACACACATCATTTTCATTGGTAAATTGGTTGATGCCGAAATCTTGACTAATGAGGAACCTATGACCTATGCTTATTACCATGATATGAAGAGGGGGGTAACTCCTAAGGCAGCTCCAACTTATATAAAAGAAGAAAGGAGGCGATAAAATGGTTAAATACAGATGCACTGTTTGCGGGTATATATATGACCCGGAGGAGGGTGATCCCGAATCCGGAATAAAACCGGGAACCCCGTTTGAAGAACTGCCAGATGACTGGATCTGCCCAGTTTGCGGAGTAACGAAAGATCAGTTTGAAAAGGTGGAATAAATAGGAAATGAAGCCGAGGAAATTGAAGGCAAATATTTACTGGGTTGGAGCAGTCGATTGGGATAGGCGACTTTTTGACGAGCTTATTCCGCTTCCTGATGGAACAAGTTATAACGCTTATCTAGTCAAGGGCAGCAAAAAAACAGCTTTGATAGACACTGTTGACCCACCTATGGCAAGCGTGTTGATAGACAACCTGAATCAGCTGGGTGTTAAAAACATAGATTATGTTATTGCACATCATGCGGAACAAGACCATTCAGGAACATTACCTCAAATATTGAAGCTTTATCCGAATGCCATGGTTGTTACAACTCCTAAATGTAAAGATCTGCTCACGAACTTGCTCCTAATTCCTGAAAGCAAAATCACAACTGTGAAAGATGGGGGAACCCTCTCGTTGGGGGATAAAACCTTAGAGTTTATCTATGCCCCTTGGGTTCATTGGCCAGAAACAATGCTCACATACCTAAGAGAAGACAAGATACTCTTCACCTGCGATTTTTTTGGCTCTCACCTTGCAACATCCAATTTGTACGTAACCGATGAAGCAACAGTTTATGAGGCGGCTAAGAGATATTATGCCGAAATCATGATGCCGTTTAAAACGGTAATTCAGAAGAATCTAGAGAAAATGAAAGATATACAAATAGACGTGATAGCGCCAAGCCATGGGCCACTCTATGATAAGCCAGGGTTTATACTTGAAGCGTACAAAGACTGGGTTGACGCCCCGCCTAAAAACATCGTTGTATTGCCTTACACATCAATGCACGGCAGCACCAAGAAGATGGTGGAATACTTCGTTGCTGCTTTAGTTGAACGAGGCATAACCGTGAAACAATTCAATCTGGCTAAAGTAGATATTGGAAAATTGGCAATGGCATTAGTGGACGCCGCTACAATTGTGATAGGGTCACCCACAGTCTTAGTTGGACCGCATCCGAATGTTGTTTATGCGGTTTATCTTGCAAATGCTTTGAGGCCAAAACTGAAGTTTGCATCAATAATCGGGTCTTATGGCTGGGGTGGGAAGATGGTGGAACAAATCACACGGATGCTGTCTAACCTAAAGGTTGAGTTGCTTGAGCCCGTTGTCATAAAAGGGTTTCCAAAAGAACAGGATTTTGGGGCGTTAGACAGATTAGCTGATGAAATCCTAAACAAGCATAAGGAACATAACTTAACGAACTGAAAAGGAGGTGACGATATGCTAAATAAGAGAATGGTAAAGGCGTTGAATGAGCAGATCAACAACGAGCTGTATTCAGCATATCTGTACCTGTCTATGTCTGCTTACAGCACCTTCATTGGACTTAAGGGGTTTGCCAATTGGTTTATGGTTCAGTATCAGGAAGAGATGACGCACACTATGAAAATCTACGACTACATCAACGACCAAGGCGGACAGGTAAAACTCATGGCTGTTGCAGAGCCACCTGCAGAATTCGGATCGCCTTTAGATATGTTTGAAAAGACCTTGAAACATGAGAGGTTTATTACAAAGTGCATTAATGATCTCGTTGACCTTTCGGTTAAGGAAAAGGATCATGCCACAAACATCTTTCTCCAGTGGTTTGTTACCGAACAGATCGAAGAGGAAGCTAACGACAATGACATCGTCTCTAAGCTGAAGCTTGTTGGAAAAGAAGGTAATGGACTGTTTATGATTGACAAAGAACTTGCAGCACGTGTGTTTACGCCCCCAGCGACATCTAAAGAGGGTGTAGCGGGAGAGTAGTGAAACAACCAAAAGGAGGTGAATGCTTGATTTCAAAGGATGAATTAGTAGGCTTTTTCAAGAAACAGGTTGATATTGAAAATGAGATTGTAAACTCGCTGAGGGAAGCCTTGAGTGAAATAAGAAATCCAGCTGTCAAGGGAGTTCTAAAAGGAATATCTTTGGATTCTAAAAAGCATGCGGAGATGTACGGTGCGGCCATTAGTCTGCTAACTAGTGTTTCCCCTGCTCTGACACAAGAAAATCTTGACAAACAGATAGAACTTGTGGAAAAGCATATGCGCATGGAAGCAGAGCTGATTGGGAAAATCCAAAAGAAAATGCCAAACATTGAAAACGAGAAGGTTAAGCTTCTCGTGAGTGCAATATTGCTGGATGAGAAAAGGCATCATCAACTCTTGAAGGAAGTTCTGGAAATTCTCGTTAGAGGAGAAACAATCACAGAGGAAGATTGGTGGGAGATTCTCTGGAAAAATGTTCCATTCCACGGAGCGCCTGGAGGATGAATGTAGCGGCGACGGAGTATGCGTTGACGTATGTGCTACCCTGTTTGAGGCTTACTCTTATGTTTGTCAAAAAAAATAATAGATAGTTGTGAACGAAGTCAAGAAGGTGGTTTGAGAAAGTGTTATCCCAAATACCTATACAGTTAGAGAAAGTTTCGAAGAAGCATCTGGACCGTGAAATACTGAGAGTTGCAGTGATAGCTGAACTGGACGCAATAAGCCTGTATGAACAACTGGCAGCCGCGACGGATAACGAAGGCATCAAAAAGATTCTGCTTGATGTGGCCAAAGAAGAGAAAACGCATGTGGGAGAGTTCCAAACCTTACTGCTAAAAGAAGACAAGGAACAAGTTGAAGAGTTGGAGAAAGGTAAAGAAGAAGTTGAGGAGATAATCGAATGACCAAACTAAAGCAAATTTACAAATGCAACGTCTGCGGCAACATCGTCGAAGTCATACACACCGGAGTAGGACAACTCGTCTGCTGTGGTCAACCAATGGAATTACTTACAGAGAAAATCGAAGACGTTGGCTTGGAAAAACATGTTCCAGTAATGGAAAAGGTCGGGAACAAAGTGAAGGTTAAGGTTGGCAGTGTTCCGCATCCCATGGAGCAGAAGCATTACATTGAGTGGATAGAAATAATTGCCGACGGCAAAACTTGCAGAAAATTCTTAGAACCAGGAGACAAGCCAGAAGCAGAGTTCGAAACCACAGCGGAGAAAATAAAGGCAAGAGAATACTGTAGCATCCACGGGCTTTGGAAATCAAAATAGAATCTGACAGACGAGTGAAAACATTTTCGCATTATCCTCTTTTTTTTGGTGGTCCACTTAAGGTATGGTTGTTAAACCAAGATAGCCCATTGGAATCCTATTGCGTGGTCTAGTCAAAACCAAAAAACGTTTGGTGAAGGCATATAGCACACGCTAGTAAACCATAATAAGGGTTCTTAACTGTCATTAATGGGGTCAAGAATGGTGGAAGTTGTTTACGAGCCTTGGAAAAAAATAGTCATACATGAAATAGTCAAATATGCTTTAGACGATTTGGTGAAACTTCAGAGTTTAGGTGTGGAACCAGGTGGATTGGGTGACCCCTTACTTTGGGTGGGAGGGATTGTGTTTTCTAGTTCAACGATGTTTGAAACAAAGGATGTCATAAAAGAAAAATTAGAGGGTGTAGTTCATTGGTCATCAGTAGAATGGGCACTAATGCCTGAGTTTAAAGAAGTGATTATTATAAAAGAGACAAATGTAAAAGTCCCGATAATTAATGTCGGCGCACATCCCATATACAAAGCAGTTTCAAAATGGCTGAAAGAACACAAAGAGTTAGAACCAAAATAACCGTTCACTCCTTTTAACGTGCACCTAAAAGCTCTGTATTGCATGCATAAGTGGTCTAACATAGATCGTGAAGGGTTCTTGAACGCTTAACATTATTTAACGTCCCAATCTCACATGCATGTGTCCAAGTAGCCTAAGCGCGAGCATAAGCACTCACAGGGAATCTTTATTTTCATTTCTGAACACTCTTGTTTGAGGAAGCATCTTGAAGGTTAAACCTGATAGGACTTTAGATTGTCTGGGTTTATACTGTCCTGAGCCTGTCTTTAGAACAAGAATGGAATTGGATGACATTAGGATCGGAGAAATTCTGGAAGTTCTAGCTGATGATCCAGCAGCAGAGGTGGATATACGGAGTCTCGTAAAGCATTTAGAACAAGAGATAGTAAACGTAAGTAAGGATGGAAATACTGTTCGAATATTGATAAAAAAGGTGAAATGACCAGTTGAAGTGAGGAATAGTATGTCACAGAAAAAAAAGATATTGTACGTTCAAACAAGCGGAGTTGACACGCCGGAACGCACTTATGCGCCATTTATTTTGGCTACTACAGCAGCAATGATGAACATAGAAGCAACCATCTACTTCCTCATAAAGGGCGTCACTGTAGTCAAAAAAGGAGAAGCGGAAAAGATCAAACTAGGCAGCTTCCCATCACTCAAAGAGGTAGTGGATCAGGCGACAAAAGCAGGAGTTAGACTGCTCGTTTGTGAACAAAGCACGCAACTATTAGGGCTTTCCCGCGGAGACTTCATACCTGAAGCTGAAGTTGTCGGTGCTGCAACGTTGAATGATTTGACACTAGATGCTGATGCAATTCTATGTTTTTGAGTGAATGAGTATGTCAAGAGCAAAACGCATCTATATGGATCATACGGCGGGGAGACCTGTTGATCCTTGCGTACTAGAGGCTATGTTGCCCTATATGAAATCACTCTATGGTAATCCTTCTTCCGTTCACTCATTTGGCCAAGAGGCAAGGCGAGCTATAGAAGAGGCGAGAACAAAAGTTGTAGAATTAATCAACGCTGAAAGAAAAGAATCAATAATCTTCACGTCAGGCGCAACGGAAAGCAACAACATGGCAATTAAAGGGGTCGCTTACCGCAACAAAGACCGAGGAACACATATAATAACGTCAAGCATAGAACACATGTCAGTTCTTAACCCGTGCAAGCTCTTAACGACAAAGGGATTCAAAGTTACTTCCCTTCCAGTTGATAAGTACGGATTTGTGGACCTCAGAAGTCTAGAAAAAGAATTGACCAGCGAAACAACCTTGGTTTCTATTATGTATGCAAATGGCGAAATTGGCACAATTCAACCTATAAAAAAAATCAGTCAAATGGTGCACAGGAAAAAAGCCTACCTGCATGTCGATGCTACGGCCGCAAATGGGCAGGTTCCAATAGATGTGAACAATGAGGGCATAGATCTGCTTACCATGTCTTCCAATGATATGTACGGACCCAAAGGCGCGGGTGCTCTTTACATAAGAAAGGGTACACGATTAGAACCGTCAATTCATGGGGGAGGACAAGAACGAGGCTTAAGGTCGGGAACAGAAAATCTTCCTGGCATCGTAGGGTTAGGAAAAGCCGCAGAGATAGCAAGAAAAGAAATGCTCACTGAAAGTGAACGGTTGAAGAAACTGAGAGAGAAACTCATCAACGGCTTACTTGACCACATCCCATACTCGTTTCTGAATGGGCATCCAACCAAACGGTTACCCAACAATGCTGCGGTAAGATACAGCTTCATTGAGGGCGAATCAATATTGCTGGACTTGGACATGAAAGGAGTTGCGGCGTCCTCAGGTTCAGCATGCACTGCAAAGACTCTAGAACCTTCTCATGTGCTAAGAGCTATTGGGTTGAAACATGAAGAGGCTCATGGTTCATTATTGTTTACACTAGGCAAGCAAAACACTGAAGAAGCAGTAAACCATGTGATAAGGATAATGCCCGATATAGTTAAAAGACTAAGAAGAATGTCACCCTTAACCCCAAAGGAGTTGAAAGAATAATGTACAGCGAAAGAGTGATGGAACACTTCAGAAAACCACGCAATATGGGTGAAATTCCAGACGCCGATGGCGTAGGAACCGTTGGAAATCCTGTTTGTGGGGACTTAATGACAGTTTACATTAAAGTCAGAGAGAACCACATAGATGACATCAAATTCAAAACCTTTGGTTGTGGTGCAGCAATAGCCACAAGCAGTATGGTAACGGAACTAGCCAAGGGAAAGACATTGGAGGAAGCTAAGAAGATCGGCCGTTCAGATGTAGCAGAGGCTTTGGGAGGGCTTCCTAAAGTCAAAATGCACTGCTCTAACCTTGCTGCGGACGCGTTGCACGTAGCAATAGAAGAATATGAAAAACGTAAAGGGACGAAGAGGTGAGGAGATGAAAGCCAGATTTATCCAATGTGAGTTATGCAAAAAAGAAATTCCACTAGAGTCATGTGAACTTGCAACCTATCGCACAGTTATTGATGATAAAGAATATGTTTTCTGCTGTGAAGTATGTGCTAAGAGCTATCGGAAAAAGAGAGAAGAATAACGCGTGAAGACGAGACAGGTTTCTAGAGAATGACACAAAGCATGCATGCACTGGCTGCAGGAACGTGCACGTTTGAATAATGTTCTGAACCAATTTGGTCAATAGCCAGCTACCCACTAGGTTCCTAGCGTTCGGAAACTATAAGTATTCCCTATTTTATAGCCGATTGCATGAAGAAAGATGGCAAAATAACGATTACAAAAAATGGTCCCTACATAATTTCTGGAGGCTTGCCTATTGACAAGCAAATAATTGGAATAGGAAAAGAAAATGAGCCTGAAAAATGGATTAAAGGCAAGAACGTGCCATCTGGTGAGCCCTGTGCACTTTGTCGTTGTGGCGAGTCAAAGAACAAACCGTTCTGCGATGGCACACATGGCAAAGTTGGGTTCAACGGCACTGAAACTGCAAGCAAAAAAACGCATGACAAGCAGGCCCAAGTCATGGACGGACCCACTTTGAAATTAAAGGATGCCTACTCATTGTGTGCTGCTGCTAGATTCTGCCATAGAGGCGGAGGAACATGGGAACTAACACATCATTCAGACAATCCAGAGGCTAGGGAGTTAGCCATTGAGGAAGCCTGCAACTGTCCTTCAGGTAGACTAGTTGAGTGCGACAAGAAGACTGGAAAAGTTTTCGAAAGAGATTTTGAACAATCGATAAGCTTGGTTGAAGATCCTCAGAAAAAGGTGAGTGGCCCGATTTGGCTCAAGGGCGGAATACCTGTCGAATCCTCTGACGGAAGCACATACGAAATCCGCAATAGTCAAACCTTATGTCGATGTGGCAAATCGAAAAACAAACCCTTCTGCGACGGCACCCACATAGAAGTAGGCTTCAACGACGGCGACGAATCCCTAAAATAAGCTGAATACAAATAGGCCGCAGTTTGTGGTTTGTGTGTAGGATTAAAATTCAATTCCTTCCTTCCTCGAACGATTGTTGCGCTCGCTCGCTTCGCTCGTTGGTATCACTAGCTTCATTATGTTGGCATGCATGTCTTTCCCTGGGTCTTGCTTTTTGTAGACCCAAACTACCAGTGGAAGCGCTATCGCCAAGTAAGCAAGGTGAACTGCTACTCTTATCCATTCAGCTTTTACTGTGTATCCGAACATCACTGCAAATATTGAGCCAATCATGCCTTTATGATGAAATGGGCTCTCCGATGGTATATCTAAATTATAAGCGTACTCACCTAACCAGCCCAATTCAATCCCGGTATCTTTGGAATACTCTACTACTTCATGAACTCCATAACCCGCCAATCCCCCAGCCAAAAGCACGAGCAATATGCTTGTGAAATAAAAGAATCTTCGAATGTTGATTTTCATACCCACAACAAATATTGTGTAAGCGAGAACCAGTGCTGTTACTAATCCGAGAAAAGCTCCGATTAATGTGCCTGTGACATCATCTAATAAGAAAGGAGTCAAGAAAAGAACGGTTTCCAACCCCTCTCGAAACACCACAATGAACGAAAATGAAGCTAGAGCAAGAGTTGTTCCTCGAGTCACAAGGGTTTTTACCCGTCTCTCCACTTCTTTACGGAGTTCCTTGCCTTTGCCTGCCATCCAGTAGATCATAGAAGACAAGACGAAAACTGCGATAAGGGCGGCTACTCCCTCAAACAAAGCCTTGGCAGGTCCGGAGAGACCACCGTAAATGAACCATATGAAGGCTCCAAGGGCAAAACTTGCCGCGACTGCGAGGTAGACACCGTACCAAACATAGCGTATCAATGGTTTTCTCTTTGTTCTTGCCAAATACGCCAAAACTATGGCTGTTATTAGCACCGCTTCTAAGGCTTCTCTGAAAACCAACAAAAATTGGCCAATCAATATAGTCCTCCCATTTTCTTAAACCATTTTTACGAGCCTCTTTTCACTGTGGTCATGACATTTCGTGCATATTTAGATCCTCAGTATATAGGCTGAATCTCATCCTTTGCAGAATTCAAGTTAGCTCATATTGAGATCGTGATATTGAAGGATAATTCCAAAGTTCACCTTTCCGCCATGTTGACAGCGTGACTCGTGATCTCTAGAGAACAAGCGTTGAATTTTTCGCAGAAATCTCGGCATTTTCAGCCCATGCCTTTTCCTTATACAAGAGTTTGCAGACCTCAAAAGCGTATAACTTCTCACCATTTCTACGTAATTCACGCACAATATCAAATCACTTGCCCACATATTTTTAGGTAGTGTGTGTCATAATTGGTCCTTCTTGCTTGTTTTTGATACTATTCAATGTATTTTTGTGGATTTGCTTCGAAGGCTTTCTGGCATCCTGGCGCACAGAAGTAGTATGTCTTTCCCTTGTGTGTCGTCTTGTACTTTGCCGTGTTCTCGTCCACATGCATACCACAGACAAGATCTTTTGCCACTGTTTCACCTCCTTCATGTGTAATCTGGTTGTAGGTTAGTTCTTCTTAGAAGGTTTGCGTTGGTGACCACGGTTATTGAACTGGTGGCCATGGCAATCTCGGCTATTACGGGGTGGGCAAGGCCTAACATCGCAAATGGGATCATCACGACGTTATAGAAGAACGCCCAGAACAAGTTCTGCTTTATCTTTCGAAAAGTCGCTCGAGACAATTTGATAGCTTTAACCACGTCTGACAAGTTACCTCTCACGAGCACAATGTCTCCTGCTTCGATAGCTATGTCTGTTCCAGTGCCTATGGCGATGCCCACGTTGGCTTGAGTAAGAGCTGGTGCATCGTTTATCCCATCTCCTACCATAGCTACGAGTCCAACTTCGTTCTGAAGCCTCTGAATCTCCGCCACCTTCTTGTCTGGCAGCACCTCAGCCAATACTTTCGATATGCCGACTTTCCTTGCGATGGCCTCCCCAGTTCGTCGGTTATCTCCTGTAAGCATCGTTGTCTGAAGACCCAGCTTTTCCAGTTCAGCAATGGCGTCCACAGAATCGTCCTTGAGGGTGTCAGCTTCTGCGATTACTCCGACGCACTTGTTGTTTTTAGCAACTAGCATCACGGTCTTCGCTTCCTCCTCCAGCCTTTTAAGCTCCAATTCTAAGCTGCTGTAGTCAACTTCCTCTTCATCCATAAGTTTCCTGTTACCGACCAGAACAGTGCTCTGTCCTTCGATCTCCCCCTTGATTCCTCTACCGGTTATTGCCTCGAACTTCTCCATTTTCATTAATTTCAGTCGTTCTTCCTCAGCTTTCTTGATAATGGCTTCAGCCAAGGGATGCTCGGATCCCTTCTCGACACTGGCGGCTAACCTCAAAACCTCCTTCTCTTGAACTTCCTTCACAGGAATTGTGTCCGTAACGTCAGGTTGTCCCTTAGTTATTGTGCCAGTTTTGTCGAAAACGATCACTTTCACGTCTTTGAGGGCTTGGATTGCTTCTCCATGCCTGATCAAGACACCATTCTCAGCACCCATCCCACTTCCAACCATAAGAACCGTTGGTGTCGCCAGCCCGAGTGCGCAGGGACATGCAATAACCAGCGTCGCCACAGTCGCAAATACTGCCAATGAAAATACACTCAACGTCGGATCAACCCAAGGAAGGAACTGACTCGCCCATCCACCAACGCTACCTATAACTCCGGGAAAGGCTAACCATAGGACAACGGTTAAGGAGGCTAGAACTAAGACTGCAGGAACGAAATAGCTAGTCACACGATCAGCGAATTCCTGAATAGGCACCTTAGAACCTTGGGCCTCTTCCACCATTTTTATGACCTGAGAAAGGAAGGTGTCCCTTCCGATCTTAGTTGCCCTGACCTTCAGGAGACCCCTTTGATTGATTGTGGCACCAATGACCTCGTCGCCCAGCTTTTTGAGAACAGGCATAGACTCTCCAGTAGCCATCGATTCGTCTACGCCACTCTCACCTTCTATGACTACGCCATCTGTAGGTATCTTCTCTCCTGGCCGCACAATCATGAGATCGCCTACTTCAACCTCGTCGATGGGAACCTCAACTTCCTTTTCCTCTCGAATGATCCTTGCGGTCTTCGCCTCAAGCTCTAGGAGTCTTCTGATGGCTTGAGATGCCCTTCCCTTGGCCTTTGCTTCAATATATCTTCCCGCGAGGTGGAAGGACATGATCATCGCGGCGACTCCTGCATAGTTGGCTATGGGCGTGAAGAAAGATGGTGGACCTGTTAGGAAGGAAGCCAGCGTTCCCAGCATGATAAGGACATCCATGTTCGCTGTGAAATGGGTTATAGCCTTTGCGGCTGATTTGTAGGTGGTCCATCCTGGATAGAAGAGAACTGGAGCTGCTAAGGCGATCATGCCGAAGTTGAACACCGTCGAGTTAGGCCAGCTGATTCCAAAGATCATTTCAGGGATCATCCAGACCATAATCGGTATCGTAAGCGCCCATGCGATGAGGGTTCTTCTCCTTGCGCTTGAGAATACTTGGAGCTCTCTAGCTTCTTCTTCCTCAAACTTTGCCCGTTGATCCTCTCTACCCAGAACTTGGTACCCAGCATCTTCGACAACAATTCTAATTTCTTCATACGCTATTTCATTTGGATTGTAGGTGACGGTTGCCTTCTCGGTCGCCAGATTAACATTCGCTTCTTTTACGCCCTTCGTTTTTCTTAGAGCGTTTTCGATGGTTTGGGCACAAGAAGCACATGTCATCCCGCCAATCCTCAGCACCATCCTCTGAGGCCCTTCGACTACATTATACCCTGTTTCCTTGATTATTTCTGATAGTTCCTTTTCATTTGCTTTGTCGTCTTCGTATTCAATGTATGCGGTTTCTGTTGTGAAGTTGACTACCGCTTTATCGACTCCTTCGGCTTTCAACAATGCCTTCTCTATTGTTTGCGCGCAAGCGGTGCAGTGCATTCCACTGATTTTAATCTGGCTTTTTTGTTTGGTCATTCAAGTCTTCTCCTTCATGATCTCTCAGATTGTCAGGTTGCTGATGATAATTCGTTCTTGTAGGCTTGGGCACAGTGAACGCAGCAAAAGATCCTTTCTTTGTCGCCTATAACCTCCTTGTATCCTCCTTCGTAAATTTTGCAGCCGCAGTGGAAACATGCACTTAGGTTCGGCTCGATGGCCATAGAGACCATTGACGCAATTCGCTTGTAGATGCGGGTGGCTAATTCTTTTCCTGTAGCCGTCAACTCATACACTTTCTTTGGCTTCTGGCCCACCGGTTTTCTAGTCGATTTTACTAAGCCATTTTTTTCAAGCTTTTTTAGAAATGGATAAAGCAGACTTGGGTTGACTGGTTTGTCGATTCTGTCTTCAACTTCTTTCATGATTCCGTATCCATGGAGAGGTTTTTCGCTGAGAAGTAGAATTATGGAGGATCTTATCATGTCTAAAGCAATGTCTTCGCTCAACATTATATATTACCTAGAAATATATTGGAAGCAGATATATTTAAATATTACTCATTCTGCAATAAATGTAGGTGAATGAATATGTCTGAAAAGAATAGAGATTTGATTTGGCTCTTCATGTTTCTCGTTGTGTCCATAAGTATCCTGGCGGTGCTGATGTGGGGGTTAGGTGGCGGGTACATGTCAGGGATGATGGACATGATGGAATACGGGTGGGGCTCCATGGTTCTGGTACCCATAGTGTTTCTTGTGTTGATAACCTTGGGAGCATACTACCTCATTACCGGATCTTCAAGGATTGATGGATCCAGCCGTGATAGAAGCGCCGTCGAAATACTCCGGGAGCGATACGCAAAAGGCGAGGTCACAAGAGCGCAATTCTTGAAGGTGAAGAAGGAGTTGGAATCGTGAAGCAGAAGCGGTTGACTTTAGGGCTTATTCCATGTGCATGCCACGAGAACTTGAATTTTATGAGAAAACATGAATCTCACGATTTCAGCCCATTTTCTGGGCTTTCTTCAATTGTTTGAGGCAAAAACGTTAGCAGATTATTTTTCATCTCAACTGATGAGAATAGAGTGGTCTTGTTCAAAATGTATTAAACCTGCATTTCACGATAACTTAAGCGTGATCAGCTATGGGAAACGTTTTGGAAGTAAACGCGGGCAATTGGAAGCACGAGGTTTTACAGTCTGACGTGTTGACGGTTGTTGACTTCTGGCATAACCATTGCCCTTGGTGCCTGAAACTCAATCTGATATTCAACGAGGTTTCTGAAGAATACAAAGACAAAATCAAATTTGTTAAGTTGAATATTTTAGAGAATACAAGTAATCGGGAGATAGCAGTCCATCATGGAATTATGAGTACGCCAACTTTGATGTTCTTCTGCGAGGGAAGACCCGTAGGCCAGGCTTTGGGTTTTATGCCTAAAGAACATCTAAAGGGAATACTTGATGATATGCTTAAGAAACACAGAGAATGCATTAAACAGAGCACTGAGCTAAAGGCTTAACGGGATTATTTCTTGAGTTCGCTTTCTAACCAATTAAGATAACTCTTACTGCCCTTTGTTACAGTCATGGCTAGTATCTCAGGTATCTCGTATGAATGAATTTGGTGAATCGTAGATTCTAGTCCTTCATAAAGGTCAGTTCGAGATTTCATGAGACATAACCACTCCTCAGCCTTCTCGATCTTTCCTTTCCACCAATAGGTGGTGGTTATTGGACCAAAAACCTGCGCGCATCCTGCTAATCGTTTTTCAACTACTACTTGCGAAATCTTATCCGCTTCTTCCTTGCTACCGGTAACTGTAATTACCTGAATATATTCTACCATATTCATTCCTCACTACTACACCTCTTGTAAATACCCTTGATATTCATGTGTGCATTGGCGAATTAGATCTTGCGTGGTTGTTTTGAAATGCTATAACTAGGCATACGTTTTGCTCTCTGTGATTTTTATTCCCCGCTTCCTTAACTCCTTTAAGAATGTAGAGAAGAACTCTTCGCTCATACCTATTCTTTCAGGAGGAACAATGCCTTTTTCTCTTATGACTTTTCTTACAATCAACTGCGCAATGATTGATGCTGTATAAGCAGTGGTTCTTGCCATGGCCGTTATTCCTTTTTTTCCATCATATTGATCTAAAAGGTGATAAGTGTAGCTAACATGCTTGCCGCTTTTGACTCCTGAAACCTCAACTTTCATTGCCACGATGTCTTTTGTTTCGGCCATCAGGAGTTTCTGCCCAAGAAGTCTCGCGCTCAGCCTTCTCGGTGAAAGACTCACCCCACCAACGTTAATTGGTTCTTCATCGAAAAACCCTAAAGCCTTAAGCAATTCTATTTTCTTTGCGTGTCCCGGATATCGAAGCGTTTTCTCCCACATATCATTCACATCTTTTATCGTATATAGTAAGGTTTTCAGCCCGTCCGTATAGAAGGCTTCAAGTCTCCCAACACCCGGAAACTCAACTTCTTCTAACCCGCTTAAAGCTTCAACATCAATTACCTTAGAATCTCTGATTATTCTCGCTTTTCTCGTATACTCGTCAATAACGCTCTCAACAGAAAACGTGATAATATAGCCCAAAGGAGGCACAGGTGTCGCTGGCAGACCACCAACCATTATGTGCACTGTTTGAGTTTCGTCAAGTCGTCCTATGGCATGGCCAACAAGAATGTTGCTAATGCCGGGCGCTAAACCACAACTTGGAATTATAGTCGCATTTGCTCTTGCAGCCTCGTCGTTCAATGTTAAAGGGTTCTCGGGCATATATGAAACGTCCACTAAATCCTTTCCCACGTCAACACATGCTTTTACCAAACGATAGCCAAGGTCTCCTGGCAAGAAACCCATCACCAGATCGAAAGTTTCTAAAGTGTGCACTAACTGATTGTAGTTTGATGCGTTCAATTGAATTCCTGCAACATTGTCTCTGCCAATCGCCTTGGCAACATCCTTGGCTCTCATCATGTTTTTATCTGCCACGAAAACTTCAACTGAGCTCATGCTTTCAGCGAGATCTTGTGTAGCAACTGAACCTATATTTCCGCAACCTAGGATAAGCACTTTCATAAACTAGGGAAAGACATCTGTGTCAATAAAGCTTTCTGAGCGTTAACCTGCATAAGAAGTGTAACATGCAGTTAAGTTTGTCAACAGACAATTCATCGTAGTCTATTGGCAACATCCTGAATGAGTTTGTGTCATGAAGAATTATGAAGGGAAAGTTGATGCTCTAAACTTTCCTCTATTTCATTCTGAAGTTGGTTTGGAGGTTAGGCAGAAGTTACAATCTTCCAATTTGATTTTTGGGTCTGTTTTCTGGCAAAACGGGCACATCAGACCATTTTTTCGTATCATTATGCACATTTGGCAGAATAGTCCTAGAAATTCGGTTCTTTTTGAGCTTCCATTTACGAGCAGTTTTATCATATTATTCATATGGGGTTGTAAACCTTCTGTCTTGTCAATTTTTATCACGTGGCCCCTAACTTGCCGAGTGTATTTACTTACTGCAGATTGAGATACTCCTAGGATTTCAGCTACTTGGTCCTGTTTTAGGCCGTATGTTTCCACGATCTCTTTGGCTAATGTTGCTCTTATTGCGGGTATAACTGACTTTACGGCGATTTCGCAGGGGAGTATCAAGCGGTTTTCACCTTTATTTAGCTGTACGGGGAAAGTATATAAGGATGACGTATGTCATATTAACTATGACGTATGTCATAAGAGGACGTGAGAGCCGTGAAATCCACAGAAAAACCCCCTCTCTTTTTTCCTCAACTTGTTTCTGAAAACATTTTCAACGATTCTTATGACACACGTCAGCGGAAGTCTGGCGCAACGATAACCCAAATTCGTTCAAGAGCACTACAAGTGACACAAAGAAGAACAAGCATAACAGAAGTGCTGGAAGAAGCGAAAGAAACCTGCAAAGACTGCCATCCATTAACTCCAATGATATGTGTAACAAGATGCAAAATTTGGAAACTGAAGAATGAACTCAGAAAACTAGACCGAAAGATGAAAAACCCCAACTTTGTGATAAACCTATTAAATACACTGAAGAACAGAAGACGCCTACAACTTTTGGAAACACTCTCAAAAGGACGATATTCCATAGTTAGACTTCAACAAAAACTAAAAAAACTAGGCTACTATCATAGCCAACGAACCATAGCTGAAGAATACGTTGCCCCCTTGATAGAGGTTGGACTGGTTGAAGAAAACCACAACAAGTACCACACGACAGAGTTCGGCTACAAGCTTAACGAATTAATAGGAGACTTCGATGACATTGGGCAACTCTTGCCGCCTCACTCCGAATGTTATGAAGAAAAGACGGTTAAAACATTGTTCGAAAGCTCAAAAACATACGAAGAACTAAAACTCCTAGTCCCGACTGAAAGCCTATCACGAGTTCTTAAACGTCTTCACGCGGCAAAACTCATAACAAAAGATGGTGAAAACAATTACATCTTCTACTTCAAAACAAGAAGAGATCCTCAACAAGAGAAGCTTTCATCAACGGAAAAACGCGTTTACCAAAGTATCCCAGAAGAAGGCATAACAGCCGAAAAACTTGCTAACAAAACAAACATTTCCCTACGGAGAACCTACAAGTATCTAAGAAAACTCAGAGGCAAGAAACTCACATTTAAACGGAAACGTCCAAAAACATATTCCCTAACCGAAAAAGGAACACAGACCGCCAGACTTCTTGAAAAAATCCGCGTACTACTCACAGAGTTTGGAAAAGCCTCAGCAGAAATCACAACAGAACCCTTGGAAGTGATTAAGCAAATCCTGGTGCCTGATGCTCCCAAAAAGAGAAGAGAGAAGCCACTGCAAATCTTGGTCTAGTCTAACGTCTGGCAAGAATTAGTCTAATTTTCATGCGTTGCGTTGATGCTACTGCAATTGAGCACGAATTTTGAAATGTTTAAATAGAATTGGCGTTCAAAATGGGTTCAAGGGATCATTTTGTCAATGGACAAGCAAGAGTTCAAGATGATTATTGAAAAGCGGATTGAAAGTGAGAAAAAGGCCGTGGAATTTCTACAACATTCAATGGAAAAAACAAGCAACCCAGTTATTCAGCTTCTGTTTTGCCAACTCGCATTAGACTCAGCTAAACATGAAAAAATGTTAAAAGCCGTTTCACAATTGCTAGAACCTCCTACAAAAGAACAGTTTAAATGCGAAGGCGAAGAATTCCGCAAAACTATTGAAAAGCATGTTGAAGTTGAACGAGGAATGCTTGAGGGTTTCGAGAAACTTGTGGATAAGACAGAGGATAAACGCATAAGATTTATTCTTCAAGAAATAATCAGCGACGAAAAGAAGCATCATGCAATAACAAAGCGTATGTGTACTCTTGTTTGCGAAGGCGAGAAGGTTAAAGACGAGAAATGGTGGGATTTTCTGTTCAGATATTCCCGTCTAACTGGCTAAAACTTAAGACAGCGGCGTATGCCTATTGAAAAAGTTGCAATTAACCCCTCATTCAATAATTTGCATGATAGGTTTCAGTTATATCGCCTCTTCCTCAGTTATTGCACCTATACTGGCTATCTACGTGAAAGACATAACAAACGCATCTGTTGAAGTAGTTGGTTTGGTAACCGCCGTGTTTTTTATTGTTTCTGCTTTGGCGAAAATTTCTTTGGGCGTTTTTGCGGGTGGAAAAAAGACAATATCTTTTCTACTGTTTGCCTTTGTGATTTTTTCCATATGTCCAGCACTGTACCCTTTAACAGACAGCATACTCATGCTAATCCTTTTGCGTGCTCTGCAAGGTTTTGCGTACGCTTTTATCGGGACAGCATCCCTAATTTTGGCTGCTTTAACAATGTCAAGTATTAAGAGAGATAAAGGCGTGGGCACTTACACTGCATCTTTAAGTCTCGGCCTGTTAGCTGGACCAGCAATCACTACGTTTTCTATTCCGTTGTTTGGTGTTTCAAACACGTTTTATTTTGCTGGGTTGATGGGATTTGTTGGAATTTTTGCAGCTTTCTTTCTTAACCGGAAGCTCTCCTTGATTGAAAAGAACTGGCAAATTATCGATATGGCTACAAATAGGGAACCCCTCAAAAGTAAAATATCAGCTATTATGCGTAACAAAGGGTTTGGCATTGCTTTTGTTGGAATTTTTGCTTTCTTCATTCTTTTCGGAGTGATATTAGCCTATGCCCCACTTTACGCGAAAGAAACGCTCCGTTTCAGCACTGAATATATTTCCGTGCTCTTTCTCCTATACTACGCTGCAACAACTGTTATGCGTCTTTCCATAGGGAGAATTGTCGGAAGAGTAAGCAAACCAACGCTTATGACTCTCGCCACATTGTTCGCAGCGTTATTTTCTATTGCCTTAGCGATTTTCACAGATGAATTCGTTTTTGCAGGAATTTTTGCCTCAATCGGCGCAATTCAAGGAGTACTCTTCCCCGTAGGCTCCATGCTTATTGCAGAACACATTCATCCTTCTAGAAATATACTTGCAAACTCGCTTTACATGATGGGAATAGACGTTGGACAAGGAATAGCACCGTTGATTACAGCAGGTGTGGTTGTTCAACATGGGCTAGAATACAGCTTCATGGTGTCGACAGTAGTCTCTGTAGCCGCAGCATTGCTGCTCATTTGGTTAAGCATGCATAAACAGCCTTAGATGAAAGACATGCATGCACCGATAATTTTATACGATAGTTTGTTCAATTGATATGTGGTTATAACATATATTACGATACCCGATTTAACGTCTCGGGATGAACACTACATGTATGCACGCATGGAAGATCCAGAAGAAATCGTAATTTCCGAAGCTTTCATAACATCTCTAGAAAAGAAGTTGAGTGATTATTCGGAACTTCTATCCCAAATACAAGACAAAGGTTTGAGAAGCCTCTTGGAATTTCTCTTCTTCTACCTTGTAGAGAAACCTAATGCGACTCCTTGGAATAAAACCATAGCAAAGCAATTTGACCTAGGCACTGGAAACAAGACACTAAGAGATGACATAAGACGATTCCTCTATGCTGTAAGGTTGATAAAGGTCATTTCAATAGACAAGCAACTCATCGACAAAATCCACCCACCAAGAAACTTCGATTCTGACAAACTCAAGAAGAAAAATGGAATTCTAATTCCCTCAAGAGGAGTTTGGTTAAATCAGAACAAAGATAAACACCATGGCTAGACAAAAGAGAAATTCACCATTCTTATGTATGTGTACACAGTTTCTTTTTGTAAGCGCACAATTGGGTAATGGTGCATTCGTAACATTTTGGGTTTTGAGCTCTACAAGTGTGTTTGGCGAGGAGCCAAAGTAAACCAGCTGTTCTGTCCCGTTTTTGTTTTGGTATGAAGTTTATTAATGCCTTTTGGATTTCGTCGTATTTTGCGTTTTGTTTAACTAAACCCAGTCGCTTGGCTAATCTATCATAATGAGTATCAATAGGAATCACCTCTCTGTAAGAGTATGTGTCTGTCAACAGCACATCTGCGGTTTTATTTCCGATCCCAGGCAACTCCATGAGTTTCTCTTTTGCCTCCTCTTTTGGAAGAGAAAGAACAGATTTTAGGTTGCCTCGAAATTTTTCTAAGACCACCTTCGAAAGCTGTTTGATTCGTTTTGATTTCACGTTGTAGAGACCGCCACTTCTGATAGCATCTTTCAACTCTTCCTGATCTGCAAGTGTTAGAGCTTCTGGTGTAATCTCGAATCTGGCGGACAGTCCTTTGTACGCTCTGATACAGTTGATTTCGCTTGTGTTCTGAGAAAGAACTGTAATTATTGTACGCTTGAAGGGATCGGACGACAAGTCTTCTGGGTACATGTCCTCTGGCCACCAAATTGGGCCATACTTGTCCTCCAACACACGTATTAACTTCAAGTCTAGAGTACTCATATCTTCATCTAATCCTATGTTATACCACATTGCCAATTATAGTGTTTTACAAAAATATTGCTTCTTGCCACAATCTCAACCTTAAACCAAAAAATCGCAAACTCAACTCTAGGCGTGTCATTTGCCTTGAGATCAGGTTTCTATGAATAAAACATTCGTCTCTGCTTCACTCATATCTTCGACGCCAGACGTTGTACGGGCACTGCCTCCAACAGTAGGCGCTTCCCTTCATAATACAGCCCTTACACTCCGCACGATTAAAGGGCCTAGACCGCCTAACCTTCCTAGCCAACCCTCTCCGCCCCCCACATAAAGAAACGTTACGGAACAATAAATTCATATTGGGGAAAAATGAAAAACAACCAAATAGTTTTAGTGAGAAACTGCAACATGATTGATTCCTATGGTTTCGGGTACATCACCATAAATGGAAAACGTTACACCAATGACGTGATCGTGTTTTCTGACCGAGTAGAAGACAACTGGTGGAGAAAACAGGGCCATCGGTTGCAAGTCAAAGACATAGAGACTATAGTTGAAGAGAAGCCAGAGGTGCTGGTCGTAGGTTCAGGCTACTACGGGCTTGTAAAAATCCCAGCTGAAACCATTGAGTACCTCAAATCTAAAGGGGTTGAACTAATAGCCCAGAAAACACGAGATGCCTGTACAACGTACAACCGCCTCGTAGAATCGAGGAAAAAAGTAATAGCCGCACTACATCTAACCTGTTAAGCGATTCAGACTTCTGCAATATAGGCTGTCCTACAGCTTATGTTGGTGTAGAATCTTCTCGAACAGCGGTCGAACTTCTTAGCTACCTTCGTGATTTCGAAGAACTCGTGCAACCTTTTTGACTTCTTTTTCATCTCAAATTCAGCATAGAAACCTTGAATCGCGGTCTCAAGTCAACATTCAAGAAACAACACAATATTGCTGACGTTTGAGATTGCGAAACAAAATTGATTAGTGAATCGGATTCGAACAGCATAACGCTTATAAGTGAGGTTTGCAGAGCGGGTAAGAAGAGTCTTTCAAAGAAGGAGATGTTTTTGAACATTCAAAGTTTGAAACGTCGTGCGTTTCGGTTGCGAAGGTTCATTGATTCCAGCGACGAAGGCGAAGAGCGTAAAAAGGCGATCAGAGAGTACGTCCACCTCATAGGACAAATAACAAGCAACAACTAACAGTGCCAATAAAAGAGTTCTTTTTGTTTCTTCTTACAGCGTAAGACAAGCTACGCTTTCTGGGCTTTTCCATGTGTAAAAAATGAATCTCTGCTGTAACTGATCGGCTTTCCGTCAGAACTGCTTTAACTTGCAAACTTCAACTCTTCGAACTTTTACAGTACAGTGATGTGAAAAAACTGATGATTGAGAACAGCAGACAAAATAGAAAACTGGTTACACATAAATGATTGGATTTTTCCTATGATTTAGACTTGATAAGATTTTGTCAACTAATGGTTCACAATTTTTAAGATTTTGTCGACTAAGAGAATAATTTGAATGCATGCACGCACATCTTAATATGTGACCAAGTGTATTACATTAGCAGGTGGAATTCTCTTCGAGAGTATCGACAAAAGCTTTTGCTGCATTTTGTCGCTTTTCTTGACCATTCTACTGAAAAACACGAGGTGAAAACTATGAAATCGGCAAATAAGCACGCATACATAAGGGGGGATTCATAATTTGTCTCTTTCTGGGATTCAGTTCAAAATGAATTACAGAATTATTTCTAAATTTGAGAAAGCAGGGGCCACTTCAAAAGAGAAAGCTGTGACAGTTGAAGAGGCTGATTTAGACTTGCAAGAACAACAATGGTTAGACTATTTTACTGGGACGTTCCTTGGCGGAATAAGGAAGACAGAGGACAAACGGTATTACATCTAGAAACGCACACGTGCGTGCATTTAACTCCCAAACCCAAACGAAATGCACGCGCGCAAGTTTATAAGCAACTCTAAGGTAAGCATTCCAGAATTAGTGTTCTGACGAAACTAGTTCTTTCAGCGAATCGGAGGTGTAATCTAGATGTCATATGGAAGAAGGGAACCAAGAGAAATGCATAAGGCAGTTTGTGCTGAGTGTGGCCAGGAATGTGAAGTTCCGTTCAAACCTGATGGAAGCAGACCCGTATACTGCCGAGAATGCTATGCAAAGAGAAGACCCCCAAGAAGAAATGGATATTAAACTCACAAGATGACTTCCTATTCTTCGTTCACAATCCTTTTCTTTTTTATCTTTTCTTCTTTTGCGCGCACGGTCAAACGTCACTTTCGCGCGCGCAAATTATTGTTATCTACAAGATAACCGCAGAGTATACTTCAATATTCTACGATCGATATTACTAAAGCCCGAATTCATCGCACTTTAAACGGCGTTCTATACCCCTTTGCTACCAACTTCTCGTGAATCGTGCTCTTTAAGACGCTTAATCCTTCTCCAGTCTTTGCACTCACTGGGAACACTTTATCCGCAACAGC